>CAZHWM010000030.1:0-52194 GCA_964535935.1 uncultured Planctomycetales bacterium | reverse complement strand
GAATTACCAGATAAGGCTTATTTGGCATTCAAGGCAATAGGAGGCTGTCCCGCCAAGGATATTGTTTTACGATAGAGATAGCAAATGTAGTGTCCCGTCTGTCTGTGGTGCATCCTCTCTCTCGTTGATAAATAGCCTTTTCAGCCTTCAACTGTTAAAATTTCGGAAATTTTGTGAAGCTCTGTAAAATGCGAGGTACCTCTAATTTTTTCTGTTTTTTAGATTGCGTATTTTTTCCCTTGAATCTTTCGCATTTTTAACTTGCCTGTTAATTTGTCTTTAAAATACATAATAAATGATTTAAGCCCATATAGTTTTCTTAACAGATCACCAATAGATCGTATTGAGGCAAGCATTCGTAATATTTGTTTTGGTCGCAGATAAAATTCCTTTAGACCTTTGTCTATATATTCATCTATTTCTTTGTTGGATAATTGAGGATAACTTAAAAGGGTACGTTGTTCATGTTGTTCTGTTAACCATTCTCGCCAGTCTTTTGCAAGTAGGTAGTTATTTTTTTTCGCCCAAAAATACATTTTTGTGCCCGGATATACTGCTACACCTGAGAATTGTACTGTATCAAGTGGAATAGATTTTGCGAAGTCTATAGTTTTTCGTGCTGTTTCTTTTGTTTCTCCAGGAGCACCTATCATAAAACACCCATGGATAATAAATCCTAGTTTATGGGCGTATTCTGCAAATTTTTTAGCCATTTTTACGCTTACGTTGCCCTTACGTACGGCCCGTAGCCCTTCGTCAAATCCAAATTCGAATCCTACCATTAGCATACGACATCCTGCCTTACGCATTAATGGGAGCAATGACAGTTCTGTATCAACCCGCATGTTGCAAGACCAACATATTTTTTTATTAATTCCTCGTTTTATAATTTCATTACACACACCTTTTACATGTTCAGGATTAGCTGCGAAGGTATCTGTTTCGAACATAATTTCTCTTATTTGAGGGTGGGTGCGTATACAGAATTCCATCTCATCTGCGACTTTTTCTGGATGCCGTGTTCTTACTTTGTGTCCATACATTAATTGAGGGTCCCTGCAGAATATACATGCATTATTACAGCCTCTTCCAGTTAAAAGTGTTAGAAAAGGATATTTTTTCCCTGCATCTGGATACCATTCTGGTTTGATAAGTTGCCATGCAGGGAATGGAAGGTCATTTACATCAAGTAATGGTCTGTCTGGATTGTGGATAATATTCCCATCGTTTATCCATGACATCCCTTTGATATCTTTATAAGAGATATTGTTAGCCAAGTCTCGGAGGGTATAATCGTACTCACCTCTTAATATAAAATCTACCACTCCTTTTCCTATATTAAATGTATCTTCTACCTCAGCTGTTACATGTTGGCCTACTAAGACAACTTTGCACCCAGTGCGTAGTTTTATTGCCTTTGCCTGTTCTATGTCGTTGTAAATTGAGGGAGTTGTTGCATGGATGACAAGCAGGGAAGGTGTTTTGTCCCCTATAAAATCACAAATAATATTGCATGATTGTTGAGGGGGAATATTTCGTGCTGCTGCCTCTACAAATATAACATCATGACCTTGATCTATAAGTATTTGTGTAGCAGTGAGCAGGTAATCAGGATGGCGCTGTACACGGCCTCGTGATTTTGCCGCCCATCTTGCAACACGCACAAAATTGTCTCCAAATGATGGATTCAGTATAGCTACTTTCATGATGGATAACATATTAGTGTGTAATTAAATGTATTGCAAGTAAATTTATAGGTTAATTTGGAGATAATACTATTCTTTTTTGTAGATACAGGTCATGAAAGGATATTTATCAATGAAGAAGTTTTTTGTTTTTTAACTGGAATTACGAAATCTCAAGTTTTTTACAAATTTCCAAAAGGGCAAGATATAGATAAATGGGACCGTAGTGGTACCCACTGTTATAAGCATAATAGATATTGTTAGGTTTAAATTTATGATGATATCTTAGCTGTTGTTTTTATTTGATTTCTGATTATTACCTTTTTATTGCTATTGATAATAGTCTTATGTTTATAAACTTCTTGAAATGCAGAAAAATTTTTTAAGAATTTTTAAGATTTTTTTAATATCAGGATTTTTAAATCCCATCCCTTTGATTAGGTGGTGGTGACTAATATCATTTCCAATTACCATCCAAAGATCATTTACTTTTTTGTATTATTTTGTATAATTTTAAACAATAAAAGATGGAGAAAAGATATGGTGGAGGTAGAAATATTAAAAGTAAAAGAATTGGCTAAATATTTGAAAATGGATGAACACACGGTTTATCGTTTGGCTAGGAAGAGAATATTGCCAGCAGCCAAAATTGGTGGTGAATGGAGATTTAGGAAAGATTTAATTGACAAATGGATTGAGGAAAAGTCTTTAAGTAAAAGTAGTAAAAATGGATAGGTAAAAATATTATGGCAAGGTCAACAACACATTACGCAGAAGAACGGACAAACAATATCTTAAAACGCCTTCACAATAAATTAAGACCAGCGGGGACTCCAGTTCAGAGAGTTGAATATATAATTGAGCTTTTACTTCTTCGTATTTTTGAAATTAAATTGCGGCAAGATAAGAATTTTAAGCCATTAAGAAAACTATTTGAAGATGAAGGATATCAATTTTTATTCTCTTATCTTCTAAGCCTTCCAGGGGAACAAATAAAATCTCATCTTAATAAAAATATCTTTCCTTTTTATAGTCGGATTTTATCTAATGTAAGAAAAGTATTTAAAGAGAATCTTCCTCAAAAAGTTCAGGATAATTTAGTGTTAATTGAAGAAGTATTTGCTAACTCAAGTTTTTCAACTAATGTCCAAAGCGGAAATATGACTGAGATTATTGGGCTTGTTTCTGAAATAGATGAAACAACTATTTTAAAGACAGATATTTTAGGAGATGCCATTGAATCTGCTCTTTCTGAGACAGGCGGAACACAGGATATTGGGCTTTATCGTACACCTGAGCATATTAGACAAATGATGGTTGCAATGGCAGATCCAACTTTTTACGATATTATTTTTGACCCTGCCTGTGGAACAGGGGGATTTTTATTTGATGCATACCACTATTGTTTAGAAAAAGTTACCAAAGATAAAAAATGGCCCTCCTTGAGGTGTCCTCCGAGTCATCCTGAATTAAATGCTTACTTTCAAGAATTCTTCCAAAGATTTAATGAATCAATGCCAGATATAGACACTGCCAATCGTTTTTATCGTGAAGGAATAGGCGGAATTGAATATTTGGGAATGATACGAAAAATGGCAGCGATTAATCTTTATATAAGAGGATTAAATCCTGCCAATATAGAGCAGGGAGATTCCTTAAGGCTTTTTGACCCAGCTATTGACGCAAACTCAAAGACGCTGATTTTGAGCAATCCTCCTTTTGGAGCAGAAAGAGACCAACCAGCTTATCCTAATGTTTGGCAGGAATATGCAAGAGAATCAGAGACCACAGTACTTTTTGTAAAATTAATGTTTGATTTGCTTAAAAAAGGTGGAAGATGTGCTGTGGTAGTATCTGAAGGATTCTTAACTTGGGATAAGGCATCAGCAAGGAATTTAAGAAAGATACTTTTAGAACAAGCAAATTTAAGAGCAGTTATAAGCCTTCCTCAAGGGGTATTTGTTAGCAAGCAAGGGCAAGGGGCTAAAACATCAATTCTTTATTTTGAAAAAGATGGGCCAACAAAATGGGTTTGGTATTACAAAATAGAAAATGATGGATTTTCTATGGGAGTAAATAGAAAACCAATTCCCGGATGTCAAATCCCCGAAGTAATAGAGATATTTACAAACTATGTTAAAAAAGGGAAAGTTCCACCAGAGACAAAAAATAGTTTTATAATTCCTGCTGAGTGGATAAAAACGCTGGATCCACGAGTAAAGGAAAGAATCAGAAAAGAAACTAGAGAGCAGATAGTAATCAGAAGTAAGCCTAAAAAAGATAAACTCATAACACAATTAAAAGAGAAAAAGGATAAAGGGAAAATAACAGAAAAACAATATCAGCAAAAAATTGAACAGTTTGATACAGTTTTAGAGAATAAAATCCAGAACGAGATTTCAAAACGTATTGAGAAATCACATCTGTATTCTTTTAATTTCCAGACTTATAGAAGCGATTTAACAGATGAACAAATTAGAGATTGGAAAGAAGTTTTAAAAGGTATAAGGCCAAAAGACGATACCAGTATAGATGAGAAATATCAATTATTATTTGGAGGATCTGTTTTTGGTGGAGAAAAAGTAAACATAGAAACTATCCTAAGTATTTTAGCAAGTTTCAATCCTAAAAATGCCTTGGAAATGGATATTACAAGAGAGTATTTATTAGAATTGGATACGAAAAATGAGAAATTAAATAAGTTAAAAGAAATATTAAAAAGAGGAATTAAATATCCAAGAGTTAAGCTGGAAAAGTTATTAATACCAAAATATGACAAGATTAGGAAAGACGAATATGATGGTGGTCTTGAAATAATTGAAAAGATAGATTTTGCCAGAGGAAGGATCCACTTTAGAAAAGAGAAACAAACAGGGATGGACCTCTATAAAGCGGAGAGAGGAGACTTGGTAACCTCAAAAATAAATTTATGGCAAGGAGCTATTTCTTTAGCACCTTTTGATTTGGTCTGTTCCACTCATTATCAGGTCTATTCTATAAACCTGAATGAAGTAGATCCAAAATACTTGTTTTATATTTTAAGATCCGAAAAATTTCTTGCACCAATTGCAGAAGAAAGAAGTAAAGGAATAAAAAACGAACAAGGACCAAAATTCCTTTTAAAGTTCTCCATTCCCCACCCTCCTCTTGAAATTCAAAGGCAAATTGTAGAGAAGATTGAAAAACAAAAAGCAATTATTGAAGGTGCGGAGAAGATTTTGAAGGGGTGGACACCAGAGTTTCAAATTGATAAGAATTCTTTATCTCCTCTGGGTGAAGCTATAATAAAACTACAAAATGGATGGTCGCCTAAATGTATTAACGAAGGAGATATTAGAGTGCTTTCGCTCAGTTGTCTTAAAAACGGAGTAATAGACCTCAACGATGTAAAATATACTAGTGAGACAAGACCTGATATTGAGAAGTTTGTTGTAAAAAAAGGGGATTTTTTTTATAGTCGAGGCAACACCAAAGAACTTGTGGGGTTAGCAGGAATAGTTGTAGCTTCTCCGTCAGGTGTAATTATATTTCCTGATTTATTGACTAGAGTAAACTTTGATCAATCTAAAATTTTGCCTCGATTCGCTGTTTATTTGTTTAATTCTAGAGTTGGAAGAGAATATTTTAGTAAAGTTCCCACCGGTGGCACACCTAATATGGTAAAGATATCTCATGACTACACAAGAAATTTTATGGTCCCTTATCTTGGCAATATAGATAAGCAGAAAAAAATTGTAAAGGAATTAGACAAAGAAATGCAAGCTCTGGAAAAAGTAAAACTTTTGAAAGAAAAAGCAGAAAAAAGGATTGAGGAGATTTTGGAAGAGGTGTGGGGAGAGAATTAAAAAAGTGTGAGATATGATAAAACCCAATTGGAATAACTTTAAAGCAAAATTTAATGAAAATCCTCAATCAAATTTTGAGTGGCTTTGTTATCTGTTATTTTGTAAAGAATTTAAGCAAGATAAAGGAACATTTCGTTATAAAAATCAATCTGCAATAGAAACAAATCCGATTGAAATAGGCGATGAAGTTATAGGTTGGCAAGCTAAATTTTATGAAACCCCCCTTTCAAATCATAAAAAAGAAATATTAGAGACTTTAGATAAGACTAAAAGAGATTATGCTAAAATTACGAAAATTATTTTTTATACAAATCAAGAATGGGGACAAGATAAGGGACGAAAACCAAAAGGATTAAAGGAAATAGAAGAAAAAGCAAAAAAACTTAATATTGAAATAGAATGGAGAACAGCCAGTTTTTTTGAATCACCTTTTGTATCTATTGAGAATGAAATTATTGCTAAGCATTTTTTCACACACGATAAAAGCATTTTTGATTTAATAGAAGAACAACAAAAACATACAGAAAATATATTAAAAGAAATAAAAATATCATTTGTTTTTAAAAAACAAACTTTTGATATTGACAGAAATGACATAATAGAAAAATTAAGTAACACTTCTGAACGAGTAATAATTTTGAGTGGAATTGCAGGTGTAGGAAAAACCGCAGCTGTCAAAAAATACTATGAAAAACTAAAGAATAAGACTCCTTTTTATGTTTTTAAAGCAACCGAGTTTAGTAACTTAAGGAACATTCATGAATTTTTTAAAGACTTTAATTTTTATGAGTTTGTAGATGCACACAAAGATGAAAAAGAAAAAATTATTGTAATAGATTCTGCAGAAAAACTATTGGACTTAGAAAATGCCGATCCTTTTAAAGAATTTTTGTCGATTATTATTGGAAATGAATGGAAAATAATTTTTACAACGAGAGATAATTATGTGGATGTGCTTAATACCAATTTTTCAGAAATATATGGAATAATTCCTGTAAATATAAATATACAAAATATTACATTAAATGAACTTATAGATATTTCAGAAAAATATTCTTTTACATTACCAAAAGATCAAAAAGTGTTAGAACTCATTAGAAATCCGTTCTATCTTAATGAGTACTTGAGATTTTATAATGACAAGGAGAGTTTAGATTACATTGGATTTAAAAACAAACTTTGGAATACAATCATTCACAAATCAAAACCAGAAAGAGAACAATGCTTTTTAAAAATTGCACTTGAAAGGGTTAATAGTGGGCTTTTTTTTGTAAATGTAAATTGTGAGTCAAAAATTTTAGATGAGTTAAGAAGTGACGGTGTATTAGGTTATGAATCGCCTTATGGTTATTTTATTACTCATGATATTTATGAAGAATGGGGATTGGAGAAAATTATTGAGAGTGAGTTTGTGAGAAAAAAATCAATAGAAGATTTTTTTGCTAAAATAGGTAATACCCTTCCGATTCGTAGAAGTTTTAGAAATTGGCTATCGGAAAAACTTTTATTAAATAATGAAGATACAAAAAAATTTATCGAAGAGGCTTTTAGTAGCAATATTGAGCCATATTGGAAAGATGAAATTTTAATTTCCGTTTTGCTTTCGGATTATTCAGAGTCTTTTTTTGAAATTTTTAAAGCCGAGTTATTAGAAAATAATCAAGCTTTGCTTAAAAAATTAACCTTCTTGTTGCGGATCGCTTGTAAGGAGGTTGATAGTGATTTCTTTAAGCAATTAGGGCTAAAGGATTTAAACCTATTCTCTCTAAAATATGTATTAACAAGACCAAAAGGTCAAGGATGGAAAAGTCTTATAAAGTTTATTTTTGATAATATAAAGGCAATAGGTATCAAAAATATAAGTTTCGTTTTGCCTATAATCCACGATTGGAACAGTAAGATTAAAGAAGGCAAAACCACAAGGCTTTCAAGCCTAATTGCATTGCAATATTATCAATGGATTATTGAAGAAGATGTTTATTTTTCTCGTGATGACACTAAAGAAAATCTTCTTCAAACTATTCTTTATGGTGCATCTGAAATTAAAGAAGAGTTAAAAGAAATTTTTGAAGAGATTTTGAGAAATAATTGGAAATATCATAGGGATCCGTATTACGATTTAGTTAAAATGATCCTTATCCCTAATGCGGAAAATGGGTTCGCAGGATTGGAAGTTGTAAAAATTTTACCTGAATATATTTTAAAATTAGCGGATTTATTTTGGACGTATACACCTAAAAAAGATGAGTATTACCATCATAACAGTATTGGAGTTGAGCAGTATTTTTGCATAGAGGATGATCATCTTGAATATTTCCCAGCAAGTGCATATCAAACACCAATATACTGGCTTCTTCAATCTTCATTGAAGGTAACAATAGATTTTATCTTGGATTTTACAAACAAGACAGTCGAATGTTTTGCTAAATCTGATTTTGCAAAATATGAAGTTAAGGAGGTAGAGATTTATATTGAAGAAAATAAAATTATAAAACAATACATAAGCAATAGACTCTGGTGTATTTATAGAGGTACACAAGTAGCACCACATACTTTAGAATCAATGCACATGGCTTTAGAAAAGTATTTTCTTGAGCAAGGGAAATATACAGATTCCAAAACTTTAGAGAGCTGGCTTTTATACCTTCTCAGAAATTCTAAATCAGCTTCTATTTCAGCAGTAGTGGCTAGTGTTGTTTTGGCTTACCCTGAAAAAACTTTTAATATTGCCAAAATTCTTTTTAAGACAAAGGAGTTCTTTTTTTATGACACTAGTAGATTAGTTTTAGATCAAACAGCAAAAAGTAATTATTCAATAGGGTATGGACTAAATTATCGTCATAAAATTTATCAAGATGAAAGAATAAAAACTTGTGATGATAAACATAGAAAATGGAGATTAGAACATCTTTTCTTAAATTATCAACTTTTTAGAAGTAAAGATATTAGCGAAGAAGAGGCAGAGAAAAGACAAAAAGAATTATGGAAAATTCTTGATAATTATTATAGCCGACTGCCTGAGAAATCAAAGGAAACTGAAAAAGATAAGACTTGGAAGCTTTATCTTGCAAGAATGGATAGAAGGAAAATGAAGATAACAACTAAACAGACAGATGATGGCATTGCTATTCAGTTTAATCCAGAACTTGAGTCTGACTTAAAAGAATATAGTGAAAAATCATTAGCAAAAAGTTCTGAGTCAATGAAATATACTTCATTGAAGCTCTGGGCAAGTTATAAGATGAAAAAAGATGGAAAGTATAAAGAATATAAGAAATATGAAGATAATCCAAGACAAGCACTGAAAGAAGTAAAAGAAATTATTAAAGAAATGAAAATCATTAACTCATATGAATTTTATCTTTTTAATCATTCAATTCCTGCTGAAGTATGCTCGGTCTTGATAAGAGATAATATTGATAAACTTTCAGAAGAGGAAAAAGAATTTTGTAAGAATATTATTTTAGAAGTAGCCACTTCTTCTTTTCGTCCTAATTATCAATATCAAATTTCTGATGGCGTAGAATCTGCTATTTTTGTTTTGCCAATTTTATTTAAAGAATTTCCAGAAGAAAAGGAAGCTATAAAAACAATTTTGTTACTAACACTTTTTGATCCACACAATATAGGGATGTATGCTGAGTTTTCTGATTTTTCTGCGCGTGCCATAAAAGAACTGTTTAAAATCAGTTTTGATGATGCTCAATCATTAGTGTTTGGGTATTTAAACCTAAAGCCAAAATATGAATCTTTGAGAGAAAAGCTTCGTCAAGAGAATTATAAAAAAGGTATCTATCAATTTCAGGAAAGTGAACTAATAGATAAATTTGTAAAAAAATACCAAACAGATTTGCAAAAAGTTTTAAATAATAGATTAACCTATGAAAATTTAGGTAATATTGAAAATTTAGATTTATATATTTTAAAGAAAGCTTTCCAATTAATTTCTTTAAAAACAAATAATGAGATACACAAAAAAATAGTCAAAAAAGTTGTTTATGCTTTTGTTCCCAAAATACTTTCAGATGATAGGAACGAAAAAATTAATTACAAAGTTAAGCATGATTTTTTACAAATATATGCATATTTTGTATTGAATTCATCTAAAGATGAAATTTATGATTACCTAAAACCATTCATTAACAACTTTAATAAATCTGAAACCATTGCCGATTTATTTCAAGAGTTTATTTTAGCTGAAGATATATTAAATACATATGATAATTTTTGGTTAGTCTGGAATTGTTTTAAAGAAAAAGTATTTGAAATTTGTAAAGACGGGGATGGGTATTGGTATGTAGATAAAATTATTAAAAGCTATCTTTTTGCTCAAATTCCATGGAAAGAAACAGCTAAGGAGTGGCATTCACTGAGGGATAGTAATAAAAGATTTTTTAAAGAAATTTCACAAAAAATTGGTCATTGTCCTTCAACTTTATATGCTATTTCAAAATTGCTAAATGATATTGGAAGTCGATATATAAATGATGGGGTAATTTGGATTTCAAATATCCTTGAAAAAAATAACGATTTAGTAGGTAAGAAACTTGAAACTAATACTATTTACTATATTGAGAATCTTATTAGGAGATACATTTATAATAATCGCGAACAAATTAAGAGAACAAATGAGTTAAAAAGAATGGTTTTGAGAATATTAAATTTCTTAATAGAAAAAGGTTCTGTTATCGGATATATGTTAAGAGAGGATATTTTATAAATACATATGAACATAAACGAAGCAACATCAACTGACCTAAAAGTTATAAATGAACTCCAGAAACTTGGTTGGAAACCAGGTGATATTTTGCTTTATCAACCAGAATATAAATTGACCGAAGAGCAACAGAAAGAATTTCCAGGCCATAAAAGTATAAAGCCAGATATTGTCCTGCAGGATTTACATGGGAACATCTTGGCAGTTTTTGAGGATAAATTAGAAGACGAAAAGAAGGCTTTGCATAAGTTAAGAACCTTATATTGGCGAGTTTTAAAACCAAGATTTCTATATGCCTGTTCAAGCGAGAGGATTTTGTTTTATGATACTGCTTGGCGAGGATTAGAGGCAGGGGAGTTTAGGCGAGTTGATAGTTTTATGAGTTTGGAGGAGATGCTTTTAAAAATTGAACAGGAGAAACAAAAAAATTTACAACGAGAGATTATAATTGATACCAATATTGTTGGGGGATATGATCCAGCTGCAGGAAAAGAAAGATATTTCCAAATTGAATGTGTAAAGACTTTAATTGAGAAATATAGACAGGACAAAGAAAAGATGCTTGTCCATATGGCAACGGGATTGGGTAAGACCAGAGTTGCAGTTGCTTTTACAAAGGCATTATTGCAGTATGGATTAGCAAAAAGAGTTCTCTTTGTAGTAGATAGAATTCTGTTGGCTAAACAGGCACTTGACGAAGGTTTTAGTTTAATTAGCAAAGATTTTCCTGCAGCTTGGATAAAAAGTTCTAATTATAAGCAGTACAGAAATTACAATATTCATATAGTTGTAATTGATACGTTAGAGAATATATTCCCCAATATTACTAACACATTTTATGACCTTCTCATTGTTGATGAATGCCATCGTTCTATTAATATCAACCGTAAATTGATTTTTGACCATTTTTTATGCCCCCGTGTAGGGTTAACAGCTACTCCCAAGAAGGCAATTTTGGCTAAAGGTGTAAAGGTGTCTAGCGAAGATTTAGAAATCTTAGATACTTATAAACTATTTGGTTGTGAGGTTGGCGAACCAGACTATCAATTTGATTTAGCAAGAGGGATAGACGAAGGATTTTTGGCTCCTTATAAGGTGTTAGAGATAAAAACCTATCTTACAAGAGAAGCAGAAGAGAAGGGCATCGAATTTGATTATGTTCTTGATCCGGATGAAAGAAAAAAGATAGAGTTGGATAAGAAGAAAATAATTTGGCTTCAGCAATTAGAAAGGAAATATCTATCAGAGGATAGAGCAATGCGGATTGCAGAAGAAATAAAAAGAAATACTGATTATGGGGAAAAGATGATTTTATTTGGGGTAAGTCAAGCACATTGCTTAACTTTAGCTAAGGCAATAAATAAGGTTTTTGAAGATAATGAAGAAATTGCTCCACGCTACGCAGAAGCAATTATATCTGATAATAGCGATATGAATGAGGTTTTAAAAACATGGTTTAAAAAACCAAATCGTAAACCATACATAGCAATTTCTGTGGATATTATGAGTACGGGAGTTGATATTCCTTGTGTCCGATATATTGGGTTCTCAGCCTTAACAAAATCTGTGGGCAAGTATATTCAAATGTTAGGTAGAGGCACAAGACTAGATCCTAAAACAGGCAAGTTTAGCTTTACTATTTTAGATTTTGTAGGGCTTTGTGCCAAAATGAAAGATACAGGTAAAGGGACTCCCAAACCGAATGAAAAAATAGTTAGAAAACCTGCTGGCGTAGGTGGTGGAGGCGGTGATGGCCCAAGGGGACCTTGTAGGTGGGTCTTTATTCCTAATCCTGACCCAGCTAATTTAATTCAGCGAGTTTGGATTCATGGGAATAAAATCAAAGTTATAGACAATATCCCTATAGAAGAAGCAAGAGAAATGTTTGAAAATGAAGCGAAAAAAATTACCAGAGAAGATGTATTAGCTCTAAAAAGAAAGGTAGAAGAAACACCGGATTATGAGCCAGAAGATAAAGATTTAGAAACTTTAAAAGAATGGGCGAAAAATCCTGAAATTTATCTTGATGAAGAACAGCTTAAGAGAATTTATAATTATCCTCAGGGAAGCATCTGGGATTTCTTTTTGCATGCAATAGGAATTAGAAAGATTCCTTCTGTTGAAGAACGGATAGAACGAGGGTTTGAAGAGTATATCAAAACTTATAATTTTACTGATGAGCAAATAAAAGTCCTTGAAAGAATAAAGAGTATTTTGGCTAAGAATTATATAAAGAATAAAAGATTGACTCCTGATGATATGTTTTCTTCTCCTATCTATGAACAGATAATTGGAAGCAAGGAAGAATTGAACAAATTATTTAGTGGAGACTTTGGGAAGATTTTAGAAGATTTGGAGACAACTATTTATGTTTAATTACTTCATCCATTTTCAAATATTTAGCTAATTCTTTTACTTTTAATATTTCTGCTTTTGCCATAAACTTTGTTTGGATGAAAGATAAATTAAAGTGGTTATTTATGTAAAGAGATAATAACAGAATCACTAATAAAAAAATATTATGCCTTTTCAAAGTATCAAGAAGCCCTCAGAGATTTAAATGAAATTGTGCAGAAAATATATTTGAAAAGATTGGAACATTGGGTAAAAGGAGAGGCTATCAGGAGATTGTTTTAAGATATTTTTTGGGAGTGTAGATATAGCAATTTAAGAGATTTAGTAGAGGGGAATTATAGGCAGGATTCAAACTTAGAAGATTTTATTTTACAATTTTATAGGTCAAAATTATATGCGGAGTTAGGAAATAGGTGTTTTAAGATTAAAGAATAATTGATAATTATTAGCTTTAGCCATTTTAATCCTATCCCTTTGATGATGGGTAATGATCTATGGTATCATTTCCAGAACTCATGAGGCAAGTTATTGACTATTTTAATGAGTTGTGATATTCTGACCATTGTTAGGTTGAAATGCTTACCGTCTTGTTTTGGGTGTGTGATGGGGTTTCGTTGAGGTATGTGTGCACTCTTTTAGGGTATCTAAAACGATGTTTTTGTAAGTTGGTAGTTGAGTTCGGTTCTTTAGGAAAAGGTTAATAGAATTTAACATAATTTGTTTTCCATTTATAGATATACATTCTCACAACTAGTTGTATTGCTTGATGTTATGTGTTTCGTTCCTGTTGCATAAGGAGAACCAGATATGATGCTCAGGTGAACTCTGGGCGGTTATATAGAATGCCTCACTTGGAATTTCCAGTGGGGCATTCTAGTTATAATATATGAAAATGAAGAAGGTACACATAATAGCTGGCCCTAATGGTGCAGGTAAAACAACGTTTGCTAGGGAGTTTTTACCTAACTACACAAAGTGTTTGAATTTCATAAACGCTGATCTTATTGCCCAGGGCTTGTCTCCTTTTTCTCCTCAACAAGCTGCAATTAAAGCAGGAAAACTTGTTTTGCAACAAATAAGAGAATTTTCAGATAGGGGTGTTGACTTTGGTTTTGAAACTACCCTTGCAGGGAAAACTTATCTACGGGTTTTCCATGATTTAAAAGAAAAAGGATATAAATTGCATCTCTTCTTTTTATGGATACCTTCTCCTCAATTAGCTATAGCTCGAGTTAAGGATAGGGTAGAGCAGGGTGGACATGATGTGCCGGTTGAAGATATCAAAAGAAGATTTGAAAGGAGCCTTATCAATTTTTTTAAAATATATCAGTCGATGTTAAATTCATGGTTATTATTTGACAACTCAGGAAGGGAGCCAAAACTTATTGTAGAGAAAAATAACTTGTGTATTAAAGTTTACAATGAGTGTTTATTTAAAAGGATATTGGACAAAACAGGGGTTAGTTTATGAAAAAACGATTAACATTGCACCAAAAAGCCGAACTTGCTATGAAGAAAGCTGTTAAAAAAGTTATAGAACAACACAAAAAAGATGGCCGTCCTATTGTTGTGTGGGAAGACGGAAAGGTTAAAAAGATTACAGTAAAATAGATTATTTTTGCCCTCTTTCCCTTTGGTACCAATAGAATAGAATTTGCCCTAACCTGTTCACTAGATACACGCTCAATAGCGTAAAGTGGTATAACTAGCTACAGATTTGACGGAATGTTTTTAATAACAAGATAATAAGTATAATAAGCTTACTTGAAGCGCAAATATATCCACCTTATATAATCCAAAGAGCATGGAATTATAGACCTGTTTTCATACAAACATACAAAAATTCGATTTAGTTAATGGGATGTAGTTAGTATATAGTATAAAGTTTACAACCTATATTTAAAATAGGGAACAGTCACACATCGTTACCATTTTGATTAAAAGATTTTAATTTCCAATAAAAGGAGTTCTAAGTCAACAGGTGGAATCATAAAAAGGCATTTATTAATATTAGGTCTTTTTTCATAAGCTAATTGTCAACGGCTTTAGTCTTCTGTAAGAGTTAGGTATTTTAAGATTAAAGAATAATTGATAATTATTAGCTTTAGCCATTTTAATCCCTTTGATTAGGGGTAATGATCTATGGTATCATTTCACATTTAAACAAATATTTTTGTTGACAAACAGAATAATCTTATTCATACTACATTAAAGTAAATAAGTGGTGTGGAAGAAAACGCAGCATAGCAGTATTCTTCGTGGTATCATGTTTTTGTTTCTGCCCCGGTGGTCTAAGAAATAGTTTACTGGGGTTGCCCGGCTTGGTTGCAGGTTGTGTGATGAAGCCAGGGCTGCCATTATTTACTAAGAAAATATTTGGGAAAGGAGGTAGTGAATAATGGCAAAAGGGAAGGTAAAGTGGTTTAGTAACCAGAAAGGATACGGCTTCATCACTCCTGAAGAAGGTGCAGATGTGTTTGTTCATCATACTGCTATTCAGGGTGAAGGCTATAAGACCCTTGAAGAAGGACAGGCAGTTGAGTTTGATATTGTTAACGGTCCTAAAGGTGAACAAGCCACTAATGTTGTAAAGCTGTAGTTTTGTGAGTTAGGTTATTTCAACTTTGTAATTAGCCCAAACTTTATAGTTTGGAATAAATAAGAAAAAGGCCTGGCAGAGTTGCCAGGCCTTTTTTAGGGAAAGAGAAAGGTATGAAACTTTTGCATACTTTAGTAGTTCTTGATATTGAAACAACAGGTCTCTGGATAGATAAAGATAGGATTATAGAAATAGCATTGATAAAATGTAATGTAGATGGCAGCAGGGAGCTTTATGATAGGAGGGTTAATCCGGGGATACCTGTGCCGTGTTTTATAACAGAGTTGACAGGTATAAGTAATGATGATTTAAAACATGCCCCGTATTTTAGAGAGATTGCTAAGGAGGTTTTGGAGTTTATAGGAGATGCTGATTTTGCAGGCTTTAATGTGGAAAAGTTCGATTTGCCTGTTTTGGAGAGAGAGATCAAAGAGGCAGGATATCCTTTTGAGTGGCGTAATCGTAAGATATATGATGTGCAGAAGATATATCATTTGAACGAGAAGAGAGATTTGTCCGCCGCGTATAAGTTTTATTGTGGCAAAGAAATGGAGAATGCACATAATGCTATGGCAGATACGCAGGCGACATTGGAAATTTTATCTGTGCAGGCGGAAAGATATGGAGATAGTAGTGTGGAGTCTTTGGCGAGATTTAATTATAAGAATAATAGCCATTTTTATGATAAGGATAAGCGTTTTAGGTGGTGGAATGGTAAATTGTACATTATGTTCGGTAAATATGCTAAAAGATATAGCCTACAGGAATTAGCCCAAAAAGATCCTAAATATTTGGAGTGGATTATTTCAGCTGATTTTAGTGCTGAGGTTAAGGCCTTGGCAGAGGATGCCTTGATGGGGAGATTCCCTTCTTATGAGGAGGAGCGTAATTCAGAGGATGTTCCTAATAAGTAGGAATATGTTTTTTAATTTTTTAGGGCAACTATCGTATATGGGAAAGTCTGTGAGAATCAGACACAGTCGCGCTGCGGTGACGGAGAATGACAGATGTCTAGCTCCGAAGTCCGAATGCCATGATAGTTGTGAAACCTATTTTTGTCGCGTAAACAAAAAAGGAGGAGATGATGATTAGAACAACAGTTGTAGGGTTCCCTAGGATAGGAGAGAAAAGAGAACTTAAAAGGGCATTAGAAAAATTTTGGGCTGGAAGCATAGATCTCCAAGGATTAGAGTCAGTATCTAAAGAATTAAGGACCAGACATTGGCATTATCAGTGTGAGGCAGGTATAGATCTTATTAGTTGCAATGATTTTAGTTTGTATGACAATATGCTTGATACTGCTGTAATGATATCTGCTATACCTGAAAGGTTCAGGTATATTGAAGATCCAATTGAATGCTATTTTGCTATGGCACGAGGAAATGATAAGTGTATGGCAATGGAGATGACTAAATGGTTTAACACAAATTATCACTATATTGTAGCTGAGCTTAGTGCTGATGATAAGTATAGGATTGATATATCTAAGATTAATAGAGAATATAACGAGGCGAAACAAATAGGCAAATATGTCAAGATAAATATTATTGGCCCTATAACTTTTTTGTCTTTATCTAAGACAATAGATGGAGATGAAGATGTCTTTAGATTTTTTGATAGTATAATTGAGGTGTATATAGAGTTGATAAAGCATATTTCTTCTTTAGATGAGAGGGTTTTTGTCCAGTTTGAGGAACCTATTTTTGTAAAGGATACGGATGGTATTCATTTGCAGTTACTAGAGAGGGCATATAATTTGTTATCTACTGTGGCTGATAATGTTAATATTATTGTTTCTACATATTTTGAGCATGCATGTGAGGCTGTAGAGGTGCTATCTGCTTCTCCTATATGGGGGGTAGGTTTGGATTTTGTTTATGGTATGAAAAATATTGAGGTTGTTTCTAAGTTACAAAATAAGAAAATTTTGGCTGGTATCGTGGATGGCAGAAATATATGGATAAATGATATCTATAATAGTGTTTCCATTTTGAATGATATTGCTGATAAGGTGGGTAAGGATAATGTTATTGTATCTACGAGTTGTTCTCTCTTGCATGTGCCGTATACCTTAAAGTATGAGGATAGATTAGATGAAGAGATTAAAGGATGGTTGAGTTTTGCTCTTGAAAAATTGCGTGAGGTTAATGTTATAGCAAAGTTGTTTCATGGAGATAAGTTGAGCGTTGAAGAAAATGAGTTTGTTCAGGCTAATAGAAATATGATAAAGACAAGAAAGACGTCCTTACGTATACATAAGCCAGATGTTGAGCAACGAGTACGTAATCTTACAATAAGGCAAAGGTCTGATACCTTTGAGGAACGTATCAAGACACAAAGACAGGTACTAGGATATCCTATCCTGCCTACTACCACAATAGGGAGTTTTCCCCAGACCGATGAGCTACGAAAGCTTAGGAAGGATTTTAAGAAGGGGAATATATCTTTAGGGGAATACGAGGCAGGTATTAAGCAGTATATTGATGAATGTATAAGCTTTCAGGAAGAGGTAGGTCTTGATGTGTTGGTCCATGGAGAGCCGGAACGTAATGATATGGTTGAGTATTTTGGCGAATTGTTGGATGGGTTTGTTTTTACAGAGAATGGGTGGGTACAAAGTTACGGTAGTCGCTGTGTTAAGCCGCCAATTATATATGGAGATATTAGTAGGCCCCATCCTATGACCATTAAATGGATAAGTTATGCTCAATCTAGGACTGATAAGATAGTAAAGGGCATGTTAACCGGACCTGTTACTATTTTAAATTGGTCATTTGTGAGAGATGATATTCCACGTAGTGAGGTGGCAGTACAGATAGCGATTGCCTTAAGTGATGAGGTAAGTGATCTTCAGAATAATGGTATAAAGATTATACAAATAGATGAGGCAGCGTTTAAAGAAGGGTATCCTTTAAGAAAAGATAATATCCCTGTATATGAACAGTGGGCTGTGGATAGTTTTAAGATTGTTACGGGGGTTGCAAATAAAGAAACTCAAATACACACTCATATGTGTTATAGTGAGTTTGAGGATATTATAAAAACAATAGAGAAAATGGATGCGGATGTGATTTCAATAGAGACCGCTAGAAGTGGGAACAGATTATTAAAGGTATTCAAGGAGATAGGATATAAGCAGCAGGTGGGGCCAGGGGTGTATGATATCCATTCTCCAAGGGTACCGAAGCTGTCAGAATTAGTTGCTCAGATAGAGGCATTACTTGAGGTGTTGCCAGCTGAACAGTTATGGATAAATCCTGATTGTGGGCTAAAGACAAGAAAGTGGGAAGAGGTAGTTCCTAGTCTTAAGAACATGGTGGCTGCTGCACGTCAGATAAGAGAGCAGTTGAGAAATTGAAATATTAAGACGATTATTTTATTAAATTTTAGATAGAAAGGGCTTATTTTGTCTACGGAGGAATAATGATGAAATATACTAAGATTTCTGGCACTGATCTGGATGTGTCTGTTTTATCTTTAGGTACATGGGTTTTTGGAGGAGAAGGCTGGAAGGGGACTAAGGATAGTGATAGTATGGATGCTATCTCAGCAGCTTTGGATTATGGTGTTAATTTAATAGATACTGCCCCTATTTATGGATTCGGTAGAGCAGAGGTTGTAGTGGGAAAGGCGATAAAAGGAAGGAGAGATAAGGTTGTGATTGCTACAAAATGTGGGCTTGTGTGGGATGTGCCTAGATCAAACAGGATAAAGTATAATTTAAGCCCTATTTCTATAGAAAAAGAATTAAATGATTCTTTAGAACGGTTGGGGACTGATTATATTGATATATATCAATGTCATTGGCCTGATCCAGATGTTGTAATAGAGGATACTTTAGAGGCAATGCTTAAGTTTCAAAGACAGGGTAAGATAAAATATATAGGAGTTTGTAATTTCGATACTGGTTTGTTAAAAAAGGCATATGATATAGTAGATATTGTCACTACACAAAATAGGTATTCTTTATTATCTAGGGAGGTAGAGAAAGATATTTTACCTTTTATTAGAAGTACAGGGATCGGTATGCTTGCCTATGGTGGTCTCGGTGGAGGTATTTTGTCAGGTAAGTATACAGATCTCCCAGCAGATTTTGAGCCTTCTGATGTCAGAAGGTTTTTTTATAAGTATTATAATGGGAGGATTTTTTCTGACATAAATTTACGGCTTAAGGCCATGCAGGATATAGGTAGGCCGTTAAATCAGATTGCATTAAATTGGGTAAGGCAACAGGACGGAGTTGTAAGTGTTTTAGTAGGCTGTAGGGATGCGATACAGGCAGGTCAAAATTTTATGGCAGCTAACTGGGATTTATCAGAGAGAGATATAGAGCGGATAAATAAGATATTTATGTGAGGGACTGTTTGTAATGATATCTCCAGATGCTGTTAAGGAATATGTAAAAGATAGATGCGGTTATCTTGGCCTTAATAAACAGCGTGAGATTAGCCGTTTGGTCTTTGAGATAGCTAAAAAGTATAAGATAGATTTTAAAGAGGTTTTGGATGATGCACTTCGTAGAGGAGACCACAGGTTTTCTCAGCTAAAGAGATATCTGCTTAAAAAAAGGTTCCCGGATATATCAGAAGATAAATTATTTAGCAGTGATTTTTATCTTGATTTAGAGATACGCCCATTAGTCCCAGCTAATAAATTGGATGGTTGTAGTAGATTTGTCCCAAGACGGTTTTTTATAGAAAAAGATGTAGCCAATACTGTCTTGGTTTCACGTCTAAAAGAACGGTTTCCACAGGCAGTGTTTTCTATTATTCCATCGTATAAGGAATACATTCGTGGTAGAAAGGTTGATGAGTATGAATATAACCGTAGATTAGAGGATTTTTTTATTGTAAAAGAGAGGTTCGAATTTTTTCAACATTGTCCTTGTTCTAGAAAATCTGTTAGTTGTAATTATCATATTTTGAATTTAGGATACGGTTGTGGATTTGAGTGTGCTTATTGTATATTACAGGCATATATTAATTTTCCTGGTATTCTTATTCCTGCGAATATAGAGGATTTTTTGGAACGGTTTTTAGAATACCGCAAGAATATTCGTCTGGGGACTGGTCAGTTTACAGATTCTCTTGTATTCGACCATATTACAGAATATTCTGTTGAATTGATTAATTTTTTTCGGAAGTATCCTTCGACTTTATTTGAGTTTAAGACTAAAAGTGATAATATTCAATTATTGACAACAACCAGACCTGCAGATAATATTATCGTATCATGGTCGCTTAATCCTCAATATTATATAGAGAATGTAGAGTTTGGCACGGTTTCTCTTGAAGAGAGATTTAATGCTGCCATCAGATGTATTGATGCAGGATATAGGGTGGGGTTTCATTTTGACCCGATATTTTATTCTTCTAAATGGAAAGATTATTATCGGCCTGTGGTGGAAGAGTTGTTTAATAGGGTTGATAGTAGGCGTATAGCATGGATAAGCCTTGGATGTATGAGGATGACAGGCAGGCTTAAACAGCTGATAGAAAGCAGATTCCCAGATACAGAGATATTGAATGAGTCTTTTTTAAAAGGATTTGATAATAAGTTGAGGTATACGATAGATGTCCGTAAGGAAATTTATTCATATATGATAAAGTGGATACGTTTGCACGATAAAGATGTAATTATATACCTCTGTATGGAAGATAAATTGCTTTATAATATTTGTGGTTTGTCATTACCAAAATGGAGATTTATAGAATAAGTTTAGGATTAATATAATGAGACGTGTTATTTATATAGCTTTAGTTAGTTTATTTGTTGTAGGATGTAGTTCCATTGTTTCTTTTAAAAAGAAATATAGTGAGGAGATAGATTTTTCAAATGGTATAAATGCTACTGAAGCGGTGCTGATAGCCAAAAAACAGCTTATTTCTACGGATGTGAGAAGGAAATACATCCTTAAATCAGCCAAGGTGTTGTATGGGTATTATGAGAGACGGTATAAGCAATATTGGTTTGTAAGATTTGATGCTAGATCCTTTGATGAGTCATTTTGGAGTTATCTGGTAGTAATCGATAAGGCAACAGGAGATATTAGGTTTGCAGGTGAATATGTGCCGTTAGAGGTATTTGGTTATGATTGGGTATTTGATAATACTAATAAATAATGTAATATTTCTTAATTGAAAGGAGGGGGTATGCCTAGTTTATTTACACGTATAGTTAACGGTGAGATACCATCTCATAAGATATTAGAGGATGATGAATTTTTTGCTTTTTTAGATATAAAACCAATACGCAAAGGTCATACTTTAGTTATTCCAAAGAAAGAAATTGATTATATATTTGATATTGATGATGATCTTCTTGGTCGGTTAATGGTGTTTGCAAAGAAAACAGCTGCTATTATACGAAAGGCTATACCATGTAAAAGAATAGGAGTTATGGTGGCGGGACTTGAGGTTCCACATGCCCATATTCATTTAATTCCTATTGAATCTATAAATGATTTGAATTTTGCATTGGCCAGACAGGCCTCAGATGAAGAGTTAGCAGAAACGGCAGAATTAATACGGTCAGCAATGAGGTAATTAAATAAATATTTTAACCTATGTAGGGGGGAGATAGGATGAAACAATTATTTTTCTCCATTATCTTATCCTATATAATAGGAAATTTTTGTGTTCTTTCTTATGCAGAGATGATAGATTTTTATACTTGGACTCCTGCAGGGTCCAGAACTGCAGTATGGAGTGTTTCTCAGGGGGGGAGGGAAGTTGTTCAGTCGAAAAGAATTGACTCTATAGCGTATTTTCTCAGTCCCCAAGATTATATTAATGTGTCTTTTCATGGTAGCTTTGGTGTGAATACTACATACGATGATGACTTTATAGGTTTTGTATTTGGATATAGAGATTCTAATGACTATTTGTTGTTTGATTGGAAGCAGGCGGATAATTTCTTAAAACGTGGGAAGGCTTATGAGGGATTTACTTTGTCCCATGTTCATGGCACAGATATAAATCTTTGGGACCATTCAGGAGGAGATATTACTGTTTTAGCCTATGATTATGGTTCAGGTAAGGGTTGGGATGATAATGTTTTGTATAGTTTTGATTTAAATTATACACCTTCATATATAAAAATTATGATAAATAATAATACAATTTTTGATGTGTATGGAAATTTTGATTCAGGTAAATTGGGATTATATGTGTATTCACAGCAAGCCGTTATGTATAAAGATTTTGAACTGAAGTATAATAATGTAAATGCGCTACCAGAACCCCCTACTATTATTATATTATTTGTAGGATTCATATTGGGAGTTTATATAAGGGTTGATAAATTAGATTCTAATCGAGTTTTAGTTGTTTAGGAGGGTAAGTATAACTAAGTATTAATTATAATAGTAGTATAGAGTCATGGTTTAATTTAAGTTGTCTTATATTTTTATAAATCAAATATAGAGGTTATTTATATCTTATTATAGGGTGTAAACAGGAGATGAATTATGGCAGAGTTTGATCCTAATAATGTTAAAAAATATCTAAAAATGCCTTCTGGTAGAAGGTTTGTTATGTTTCATCTGCCCAGTATTGAGAGGTTGGGTATTGGAAAGATTGAGAGGTTCCCGTTTTCTATAAAGATTCTTTTGGAGAATGTATTGAGAAGTTGTGATGGGTTTAAGGTAACAGGAGAGGATGTAAAGAGGGTACTTGCATGGAAGCCAAAGGCTGGCAGTAGGAGGAAGGAGATTGCATTTAAACCTGGTAGGGTAATTCTGCAGGATTTTACAGGTGTTCCATGTGTGGTAGATCTGGCAGCAATGCGTGATGCGATGAAGAGACTAGGTGGAGATTATAAAAAGATAAATCCTCAAGTACAATGTGACCTTATTATTGATCATTCTTTACAGGTGGATGTGTCTGGCCGTAAGGATGCCATAAAGAGGAATATGTCGATAGAGTTTAAAAGGAATAAGGAACGATACGGATTTTTAAAGTGGGGGCAGACTGCCTTTAAGAATTTTTCTGTTATCCCTCCTGGGACAGGTATAATTCATCAGATAAATTTAGAATATCTTGCCAGAGGTGTACTTAAAAAACGTGTAGGTAAGCAGGTGTATGTATTTCCGGATACATTAGTAGGTACTGATAGTCATACTACTATGATAAATGGTATAGGTGTATTAGGCTGGGGGGTAGGAGGTATTGAGGCAGAAGCAGTTATGTTGGGTGAGCCGATTTACATGTTACTCCCTGAGGTGATAGGTGTTAGGCTTGAAGGGGCATTGTCTTCTGGAGTAAATGCAACTGATCTTGTTCTGACTATTGTGCATCTGCTTCGTAAAAAGGGTGTTGTGGGTAAGTTTGTTGAATTCTTCGGTCCGGGATTAGATAATTTAAGTATTCCTGATAGGGCTGTTTTGTCTAATATGTGTCCTGAATATGGGGCTACTGTAGGTATTTTCCCGGTTGATAAGAAGACTTTAGAATATTACATGCTTACTGGTAGGAGACGGGAAGATATAGAATTAGTGGAATATTATATGAAAGAACAGGGGCTTTTTTATACTTCAGATACTTCAGAACCTGAGTTTACGGACGTTGTAGGTGTTGATTTGACCAAAGTAAAACCGTGTTTGGCAGGCCCAAGACGACCTCAGGATATGATTTTTCTTTCTGATATAAAGCAGACATTTGATAAGGCATTGACTGCTCCTGTAAGTGATAACGGTTTTGGTATTCCAACTAAAGATAAGCTTAATACCGTTACTATTGCTGGTAAGATAAACTCGCAGATAGGGCATGGCGCTGTTGTTTTGGCTTCTATAACAAGTTGTACCAATACATCCAATCCATTTCTTTTGATTTCTGCAGGAGTTTTAGCTAAAAGAGCGGTTGAGAAAGGGTTAAAGGTTAAAAGGTTTGTTAAGACAAGTTTTGCCCCTGGCTCGCAGGTGGTAGAAGAGTATATGAAGACCGCAGGCTTGTTGGAGTATCTTCAGCAGTTGAATTTTCATATAGTAGGTTATGGATGTGCAACGTGTATAGGAAATAGTGGTCCTTTACCAGAAGAGGTTGTAGATGCAGTTAAGGAAGGTAATTTGGTGGTGGCAAGTGTCTTAAGTGGAAATCGCAATTTTGAGGGGAGGATTACTCCCTATACAAGAGCTAATTATCTTGTCAGTCCACCGTTAGTAGTTGCATATGCTTTGGCAGGTAAGATAAATATAGATTTTGATAACGAAGCTATCGGCCAGGATAAAGAAGGTAGGGATGTATATTTAAGGGATATATGGCCTGATGATAATGAGGTAGAAAGGATAGTTGCAAAGGTAGTTTCTGCTGCTGCATTTCGACGTGTGTATAAAAATGTAGGCAGATCGAATGCCATGTGGGATGCAATCAAGCCTGTTTCAAGTAGTCTGTTTTCATGGGATAAAGATAGCACATATATTCAACCACCGCCTTTTTTTGAGGGGATAGAGCAGGAAGAATGTCGTATCTCTGATATTAAATCTGCTCGTGTTTTGGTTATGGTTGGAGACTCAATTACTACTGATCATATATCCCCAGCAGGCACTATTGCCAAAGACTCCCCTGCAGGCAGATATCTGATGGAGCATGGGGTTAAACCAGAAGAATTTAATAGTTATGGGGCTCGTAGAGGTAATGATAGGGTTATGGTTAGAGGCACTTTTGCTAATATAAGGCTTCGTAATCAATTAGCCCCTGGGACAGAAGGTTCTTGGACCTATTGTTTTATTAATCAGAAAAAGATGAGTATATATGAGGCCTCTGTTGAATATAAAGCAGCAGGGGTGCCATTAATTGTGCTTGCGGGCAAGGAATATGGTACAGGTTCCAGCCGTGACTGGGCTGCTAAAGGGACATCCCTTTTAGGTATAAAGGCTGTGTTGGCTGAAAGTTTTGAGCGTATACATAGAAGTAATTTGGTTGGAATGGGTGTGCTTCCTTTAGAATTTAAGAAAGGAGATTCTGTAAAGACATTGGGATTGAGAGGGGATGAGGTATTTGATATAACAGATATGGATGATAATATGAAACCGCGTTCTAGTGTAACAGTTACGGCACAGTCTCCATGTGGGGATGTAAAGCGATTTAAGATGACAGTCCGTTTAGATACAAATGTGGAGGTTGAGTATTTTAGGAATGGAGGGATTTTGAGGTATGTATTAAAAGGTTTTCTTAACAGAGAAAGCTAAGGTTATGGATGTTTTTGATGTGTTGACAGAAGATAGACAATGACGTATGATTATCATAATATATATAGGGCATGTCTGTCTGAGGGTAGAATGAACACTAAATTGACATTAAGGTTGGATAAACCTTTAATAGAGGCAGCTAAACAATATTCTTCTGATACAGGGGAATCAATCTCTAAGATTGTAGGAGATCTGTTTTCAATGATAGCAAGGAAAAAGAACTATCGGGAATATGAGATATCTCCAACGGTTAGAGTGCTGAAAGGTATATTGAAAAAAGGAACAGTCTCTGAAAGAGGATATAAACGCTATTTGAGAAAAAAGTATTTATGAGAGTATTATTTGATACCAATATTATACTTGATTTTTTATTTGACCGCATGCCTTTTGCAAATAAGACAAGTCATTCAGAGATAGTAGGATTTATATGTGCAACAACAGTTACGACAATTTTTTATTTATCTTAAAAGGTATTGGGCAGAAAGAAAGCCGTCCTCTGTATAGATAAGATACTTTCTTTGTTTGAGATGGCCCCTGTTAATCGCATAGTGTTGAATGATGCATTGAATTCAAAATTTAATGATTATGAAGATGCAGTTATCCACAAAGCAGCTCTTCATTTCAATATAGAGTATATTGTTACAAGGGATACTGTTGGATACAAGCATTCCCGTATACCTGTATATACTCCAGCCGAATTTATTACTTTGATGGCTGCTATTGAGAAAGAATAATAGATAATTTTATTAGGTTTTAAATTTACCAATTAAAAACATCATAGGATTTATTTTAAACAGGAGTCTAATATGGCAAAGACGATGTATGAAAAGATATGGGATGCCCATTTGGTTTATGAAAACGAGGCTGAGACTTCAATTATATATGTAGATAGGCATCTTATTCATGAGGTAACAAGTCCTCAGGCGTTTGAGGGGTTGCGGATTAATAATAGGAAGCTCCGTTGCCCGCAAAAAACGTTTGCTACTATGGACCACAATGTGTCTACCCGCACAAAGGATATTTTACAGTTAGAGGAGACTTCACGTATTCAGATAGAGGCATTGTATAAGAATTGTAAGGATTTTGGGGTTACGCTATTTGATTTAAAACATCCTGATCAGGGAATAGTGCATATAATTGGTCCGGAATTGGGGATAACTCAACCTGGTATGGTTATTGTGTGTGGAGATTCCCATACAGCTACACACGGGGCTTTTGGTGCCTTAGCTTTTGGTATAGGGACATCAGAGGTAGAACATGTACTTGCAACCCAGACATTACAACAGAAGAAATCCAGGACGATGCTTATTAATGTAGAGGGAAAACTTAATATAGGAGTTAGCGCGAAGGATGTTATCCTTTATATAATAGGTAAAATAGGTACTGCTGGTGCTACAGGTTATGTTATTGAGTATGCAGGAAGTACTATTAGGGCAATGTCTATGGAAGAGAGGATGACGGTTTGTAATATGAGCATTGAGGCAGGTGCGCGGGCTGGAATGATAGCACCTGATGAGGTGACGTTTAGTTATTTAAAAGGTAGGGATTATTGTCCTGAAGGCGCGAATTGGGAACAAGCTGTTGAATATTGGAAAAGTCTGGGTAGTGATAAGGATGCTGTATTTGATAAAGTAATTGATATAAGAGCTGAGGATATTAAGCCTCAGGTTACATGGGGAACTAGTCCTGAGCAGGTAGTATCTGTAGATGAGAATGTTCCTTATCCTGATAGTTTTAACGACCCTGTTAAACGTGCTGCTGCAGAAGCAGCGTTAAGATATATGGGGCTTGAGCCAGGTATCTCTATTACGGATATAAAGATAGATAAGGTATTTTTAGGTTCATGTACAAATGGTCGTATTGAGGACCTTCGTGCTGCTGCAGCTATATTAAAAGGTAAAAAGATACATCCATCAGTTGAGGCTATTGTTGTCCCTGGCTCTGAACGTGTAAAGCGTCAGGCGGAAAAAGAGGGATTGGATAAAATTTTTGAGGATGCAGGTTTTCAATGGCGAATGGCAGGTTGTTCAATGTGTCTTGCAATGAATGATGACCGTCTTGCTCCTAAACAGAGGTGTGCTTCAACAAGTAACCGTAATTTTGAAGGCAGGCAGGGGCCTGAAGGCAGGACCCATCTGTTAAGTCCTCAGATGGCAGCAGCTGCAGCTATAGAGGGGCGAATTGTTGATATAAGAGAATTTCTATTGTGAAAAAATATGTGAAGATATGGGAGAAAATGGGGAAATAAGAATATTAATTATAGAGGATGATTTGACGATAGGGGATTTTTTACAAACGGGTCTGAAATATGAAGGGTATAGTAGAGTAGATATAGTGCATAAAGGATGTGAAGGGTTGGAAATGTTACGTAAAGATGTATTTGATTTGGTTATTTTAGATATAATGCTTCCTGATGTAGATGGTTTTCATATATGTCGGAGTATTAGAAGTTGTGGTCTGGATATGCCTATATTGATTTTAACTGTGAAAAGAGATATTGCTGATAGGGTAAAAGGTTTAGATGAGGGAGCGGATGATTATTTAATTAAACCTTTTAGTTTTGAGGAACTTTTAGCTCGCATTAGAGCATTGCTTCGTAGAAAAGTAGGGACGAAAGGTAATATAATTGAGAGAGGCAATATTATTCTTAATCGTGAAACCCATCAGGTGTATTTGTCTGGCAAAATGATAGGATTAACTCCGACGGAGTTTTCTTTGTTGGAGGTCTTTATGTCTTATCCTGAGAAGGTTTTTACCAGAGAGGTCCTTTTAAATCGTGTATTAGGTTATAATTATGAGGGAGGAACGAATATCATAGACGTGCATATCAATCATTTACGAAAGAAATTGCAGGATAGACCCCCATCTTTAATTCGTACCATTTATGGTATAGGATATGCTTTTTATCCACAATAAGATAAGGTTTTTTTCTTTAAAGACAAAATTAAGTTTACTTTATTTTTTATTATTATTTATCTCTTCCGTCTTTATAAGTTATTATTCATATCGAAGTATATGGCAACTTTTTCTTAAAGATAAGGAAGAACATCTGCGTGCGCGGGCAAAACCTATTATAGAACATTGGTTAAAAGAACATAACTTAACAGATGAGGTTTCTCTATTCACTTTTGACCATTCTATAGCCCTTCCTTTGTCTTATGATCTCACCTCGAGAAACACTGTAGCATTAATTTTGAATCAGAATGGCGAGATTATTGCCACTGGGAGGAGATTAAAAGAAGAACCAGTTGCTCCGTTACCTGATATGTATTATGTAAGAAAGGCTTTATCTGGTGTAAATGAGGTAACTTATTTAACACGAGTTGAACGAACGCCTGTATTAGTATGTTTAATCCCTTTACGTCCTAGCCCTTATAGTGATAAGATTTTTGGAGTAATTCAAATTAGTACAACCTTATTAGATATTGATAGAATCTTTTTTCATTATGGAATTTTACAGTTTATAGTGCTTGTAATTACTTTGTTATCTGGTGGCCTTTTAGGACATTGGCTGATCAACGTTAATTTAAAAGGATTACAGAGCTTATCCATTGCTTGTAAGGAGATTGCGGAAGGGAAATTTTCTAATAGGTTGGATGATAAAATAGTCAATAGATTAGATGAGATAGGTGAGCTTGCTGGAGCATTTAATTTAATGGTAGTTAAATTGGAAAGACTTTTTCTCTCACAAAAGAGATTTGTGGCCAATGCAGCTCATGAGCTTCTTTCTCCATTGACAGGATTAAAAGGTTCGTTGGAGGTGTTGCTCAGGGGAGCACAAGATGATGCTAAAGTAGTAGATCGGTTTTCTAAAAGGATGCATAGAGAGGTTACGCACCTTATTAGGATTTGTAATCAATTATTGGGGTTAGCCAGGATAGAAAATTCTTATAATGTAAATAAACAAGAGGTAATTTTACATGAATTTATACATAATTTTGTTGAGAATAAATTATCTATTATGCATGATAATTTTTGTAATTATAGTATTAATATTGAAGAAGGACCTTTTGTTAAAATACGTATAGATCCAGATTTATTAGAACAGATATTATTTAATATACTATCTAATGCGATATATTATTCTTCTCAAGAAAGTGAGATATTATTAGGGTGGGAGATAATAACTAATTATGTGAGGATATGGATCATAGACCATGGTGTAGGAATGGATAAAGAAACATTGTCTCATGTATTTGAACCTTTTTTTAGAGGGAAGGATCCTGTGGTTAGGAATATAAAAGGGACTGGTCTAGGTCTTTCTTTGACTAAGGTAATGGTTGAGATACAGGGTGGAGAAATAGCCATAGAGAGTAAGAAAGGAGAAGGGACTAAGGTATTTTTTACTCTTCCTTTATAAATTTAAATTTTTTTAATGTTTTCTTAAAGATTTATTAATTTTATATATTTATACTTTAATAGATAGATAGGATATTTAGTAATGTAATAAATTTAGGAGGATTTTATTATGAGAGATATTCCACCCATTCCTCCAATTTCTCCTTTGTCATTTAATTTTATATGTCTTGGTATTTTGTTGTTTATTATTTATTTTTTAGTTTTTAAGAGAAATATAAGTATGCCTAAAGATGTTTCTTCTTCAGAGTTATATAGTACGTTGAATGAAATAAAACGACGGCTTTCTAATCTGGAAGAGGAATTTTTAAAGATAAAAGATAAAGGCGAATATAAAAAATAACAAAGGGGGGATTATGAATAATAAAGTTATAATAGTTTTGATGGGAGTTAATGTATATTTATTTATGTTTGTATTCCCTTTAATGGCTGAATATCCTCCTCCTAGGGGAGTTCCAGCCGTTCCGGATGGTAAAGTTATTCCTAATAATGCAAACTCAGGTTTTTCTCCAAACGGAGATAGCGAACCTGATGTTATATCGTTACCGTCACTGAAAGGACGTGTTATGCCTGCTCCAGAGGCGTTGCCTGATATCAAAATGGAAGAGAAAAGGCCCCCTGAGTTAGGAGCCAATAATTCAAATTTAGCAAGTCCTAGGCCGGCATCGTCTCCGGTATATGATGGGTTATCTATGGCTGTTGCGTCGTTGAAGAAGGTAAATAGCTTACTTGTTGTCGGTAGGGTATGGAGTGAATTACGCCCTGATGGTGGTATAGATGTGAAGGCAGCATTGTTATATCGCGGGAAAATAATTGCAGTGATAAATATTGATCCTATTACTGGGAATATTCTTCCGATTGGGATGGCTCCTATATATTCTGGTAATAATATTAATATAAGAGTTATCAGACAGAAGCTCCTCTCAGATATAAAACGGATAAGAATTTTACCTGTGGCAGAGTTTATCCCTCCTGAGAGATGTTGGTCTTTTCCTGTGGTTTTGGATAATATTGTTATTGCGCATATAAAATTTTACTATGATGGGGTTCATATCATAGAACAGGATGTTTGAAGTTTGTTTTTTAGTAAAGCGGATAATTTTATTTAGTAACAACTTTATTTATTATAATTATTTAATTCTAAAATTATATATATCCTCCTTTTTCTGGTCTTTAATAGCTACACCCTTGATATGTATGTTGCTATATTTTTCAACATATGATATCATTTCCATATTATCTTTATATTTTTTATTATAACATATATTAAAATAAAATAATATAGTAATATGACTATCTCAAAGGGATAAGTTTTATTTAACATTAATCAGCAAAAAAATGAGAAAATTTATTTATGATGAAAGATTATTCTAAAAAGATTGCTATTGGGTTGGGATTACGACAGGATAAGGTGAAAAATACTATACGCCTGCTTGATGAGGGATCAAGTATTCCTTTTATAGCCCGCTACCGTAAAGAGGCCACAGGGAACCTTGATGAATCTGCTATAACTAACATCCGAGACAAACTTGCCCAGTTAAGAGAACTAGACAAACGGCGTGTAACCATACTAGAAACCATTAAAAAACAAGGGAAACTTACAAAAGAACTGGAAGCTAAGATTTTGGTTGCAGAAACCATGTCAGTATTGGAAGACCTGTATCTTCCATATAAGCCCAAACGTCGTACACGTGCCACAGTAGCCAAGGAAAAAGGACTTGAACCACTGGCAAAAAAGATATTTGCTCAGGAAGGCATAGATGTTGAAGCTGAGGCTAAAAAATATGTTAATCCTGAGAAAAAGGTTAAAACCGTTACTGAGGCCATCGCAGGAGCCAGAGATATTATTGCAGAGTGGATAAATGAAAACAGCGAGGCGCGGGAAAAATTAAGAGAATTATTTCAGGAAAAAGCAGTTATAATATCAAAAGTGATTCGGGGAAAAGAAAAAGAGGCTGTAAACTATAAAGATTATTTTCAGTGGCAGGAATTAGCAAGAACAGCCCCATCATACCGTATCCTTGCTGCACGGCGCGGGGAAAAAGAGAAATTTTTGACTTTAAGAATTTTCCCTCCAGAAAATGAGGCATTAAATATCTTAATCCCTATGTTTGTAAAAGCTGATGGAGAGGATTCTTTACAGGTTAAGATGGCTGTAGAAGATAGCTATAAGAGGCTTTTGTCGTTGTCAATAGAAACAGAAATGCGCATGGAACTTAAAAAAAGAGCAGATAAAGAAGCCATTGAAATATTTGGCAACAATCTTCGTCAGCTTCTCATGGCTCCCCCTCTTGGAGAAAAAAGGGTAATGGCCATTGACCCTGGATATAGAACTGGTTGTAAGGTTGTATGTCTTGACAAACAAGGAAAATTTTTACACAACGATACGATTTATTTGGCCTCTTCAGATGAAGCAAAAGAACAAGCAAAAAAAATTATAAAAGACTTGGTTGAACGTTATGAGGTTGAGGTAATTGCTATTGGCAATGGGACAGCTAGCAGAGAGACTGATTCTTTTGTAAGAGGTATTGATTTGCCTAAAACTGTAGATATAGTCATGGTTAATGAAAGCGGGGCATCCATATATTCTGCTTCAGAAGTAGCGCGTGAAGAGTTCCCAAATCTTGACGTTACTGTTCGAGGAGCGATCTCTATAGGACGCAGGTTAATGGACCCTCTGGCAGAACTTGTCAAAATTGATCCCAAAAATATAGGAGTAGGCCAATATCAGCATGATGTGGATCAAAAATTGCTGAGAAAAAGACTAGATGATGTTGTTATGAGTTGTGTAAATCAGGTGGGGGTTGAAGTAAATACAGCAAGCAAACAATTACTTATGTATGTCTCTGGTTTAGGTCCTAAGATGGCAGAGGCTATTATTCAGTATAGAAATGAAAACGGCCCGTTTCATTCTAGAGATGCATTAAGAAATATCCCGGGAATGGGAATAAAGGTATTTGAACAAGCAGCAGGTTTTTTAAGGATACGAGATGCAGAAAATCCATTAGATGCGAGTGCTGTGCACCCAGAATCTTATCATATAGTTGAGGCAATGGCACATGATTTAGGTTGTTCGGTAAAAGATCTTATACGCGACGAGAATCTTCGTAATAGAATAGATCTTTCCAAATATATTACATCAACAGTAGGATTACCAACATTAACAGATATAAAGAATGAATTAGCAAAACCCGGTAGAGATCCCCGTCCGCCTTTTCAATTATTTACTTATAAAGAAGGTGTTGAAAAAATAGAAGATTTACGCCCTGGAATGAAACTCCCAGGGGTTATTACTAATATTACAGCCTTTGGTGCTTTTGTTGATATAGGTGTGCATCATGATGGATTGATACACATAAGTAAATTATCTCCAAGATATATAAGAGATCCCCATGAGGTTGTTAACTTGTATCAGAAGGTTATGGTTACAGTTTTAGAGATAGATTTTGATAGGAAGCGTATAGCATTGTCTTTAAATGAGTAAGATTTTTTTGATATTTTAATGTTTTTGAATTGTTGTTTTTAGTATCATTTTTCGTAATTTTTTGATTTTTTAGTTATATGTTTTTGAAATGTGATATAATATAAAAGATTTTTAAATAAAAAAGAAATTGTAATCCTCCTGGAAAGGGTGTGAAAGATGAAACAGAAGAAATGGTTATTGAGCTTTCTTATTGTACTTATGGTATATGTTCCACCTGTTGTATCATGGGCACTTAAAGGGGTTCTAGCCACAAATGAGGATATTGTTAGGTTGAAAAATGATTTGAAAGAAGGTCGCATCCAGAGTGGAAAGACACGATTAAGTGAGATAAGGCGAAAGTATGGTGAGGCAGCTAATATTACTGAAAGTGAGAGTAAGATAGTATATGATTATGGTGATTTAAAGCTGGAATTTAGCAAGAAAAGGTATTGGAAAAGTTGGAAGTATGATAGTTTTAAGAGTCCTGTTTATACTGATGATGTGGATGATTTAAGGTATGATCTAGAAAGTAAAGAATTGGTAGGTGATAATATAACCTTTTCTTATGTTCGTAAGGAATATGGTGAACCTACTGAATCTTATGAGACTGATGAAGATGGTGGTATCTCAGTGTATTATTATGGGGATATAAAAATGGTGTTTGAGAATGTGTTTGTTTTAACAAAATGGAAGGGTAAAAATTTAGGAGATATAAAAAAACAAGACTTGAAAAAATAGATGTGATGGCTAAAATATAACGGAATGGGAGATGGCCCATTCTTTTTTAGAAAAGAATGGGCTTAATTTTTAGTTTAAGGTAAAATTTTGAATATATTTTTTAATACAGATAAAAAGGAGAGGATCATGACATCTTATAAGGATTTAGGTTTTGTAAATACAAGGGAAATGTTTAAATCAGCTATGGCTGGCAAGTATGCCGTGCCTGCGTATAATTTTAATAATATGGAGCAGTTGCAGGCGATTATCATCGCATGTGTAGAGACTCAGTCTCCAGTTATCCTACAGGTATCAAGCGGGGCGCGTAAATATGCGAATCAGATACTTTTAAAATATATGGGGCAGGGCGCAGTTGAGATGATGAAGGATTTGGCAAAACAGAAAGGCCTGAAGGAGATTCCTATTGCCTTGCATCTCGACCATGGAGATAAGTTTGAGTTGTGTAAATCTTGTATTGAGTCAGGTTTTTCATCGGTTATGATAGATGCATCTCATTATTCGTTTGAGGAAAATATTAGGATAACTAAAGAGGTGGTTGATTATGCGCATCAATATGATGTAACTGTAGAAGGTGAATTAGGTGTTCTTGCAGGTATAGAGGATGATGTGGTAGCAGAAAAAACAACCTATACCAGGCCAGAAGATGTTGTTGAGTTTGTAGAAAAGACAGGTGTGGATTCACTTGCAATTTCTATAGGTACTTCTCATGGTGCTTATAAATTTAAACCAGAGCAATGTACTAAGAATGAGGATGGTGTTTATGTGCCTCCTGAGTTAAGATTTGATATACTTGAAGAGATAGAAAAGAAGATTGCAGGTTTCCCGATTGTGCTTCATGGATCTTCTTCAGTCCCTGTTGAAGCGGTTAAGATTATTAATCAATATGGTGGTGCATTAAAGGATTCTGTTGGAATACCAGAAGAACAATTGAGACGAGCTACAAAATCTGCTGTTTGTAAGATTAATATTGATTCAGACGGCAGATTATGGATGACCGCTGCTATAAGAAAATATATGGCAGAGCATCCTGAAGAATTTGATCCAAGAAAATATTTAGGCCCGGCAAGGGATGCATTGATTGCAATGTATAAGCATAAGAATGAGAACGTACTTGGTTCAGCTGGTAAGGTATAATTTTTTCATTTTTAAATTTAGGGCAGATTATACTGACTTTAAGGGCAGATGCCAGATGAACAGGAAGGATTTGTCTCATCTATTTTCCCCTGCGTAACAGTTAGTAGTGTGCCTGTCTTTGCGCGTGTTGCTGTTGCTGTAAAGATATTGCCATGTTCGCTCTCTAATTGTATTACAAAGTTATTGTTGTTTATTTGATGGTTTGCATCAAATAGAAGGTTATTAATATACGAGATATCTTGAAACCCTCCTGTGTCGGGGGTATCTCCGTTTTTAGCCCGGTATATTTCCATTGCTGAATGAATCGCTATAAGATCTAATCTCGCTTTTCTAGATAAGGATCGTTCATAGGCCTTTATGAAATTAGGTATAGCAATTGCTGTTATTATTCCTATCACTACAAGAACGGTTATAATCTCCATTAGTGTAAATCCTTGAGCAGCATCTTTTTTGGCCCCTTTATATTTTTGTTGTCTCATATGAAGCTCTCCTTATATATTTCTCTTTTTAATTTTTATCTTTTGCTATTACATTTTTATAATTATAATATATCTTAAGGAGTAATGTAATGGCAAATTAAATTTCTACAATAAGAGAGGGGGTATCTGATGCAGACATTTTTGCTTATGGGAAGATATTCTGTGGATGCAGTAAAAGAGATGAGTGTTGATCGTACTAAGAAGGCAGTTGAGCTTATCATGGAATTAGGCGGAAAGGTAATTTCTATGTATGCGCTTTTAGGAGGCTATGATCTTGTTTTGATTGTAGAGTTACCAAATATTGAAGCAGCAATGAAGGCCTCTCTTGGATTGAGTTTACTTACAGGTATTTCTTTTTCTAGTTTCCCTGCTGTTTCTGTGTCTGAATTTGATAAGATTATAGAGAAATAATTATTATTGTTTTATGTCATATTAAAAGATAGTTTTCAAAAAATAGTTTTTAGGAACATGTCCCGGTACATGGGCAGGCTCCTGAACACGAAGGATTGCTTGAGCTTATAGATGTTTGATCTACGGTTAATGTATAGGCAGGATTACTTCTTACAGCAGTTGCAGTGAATGTGCCATCACCATTGTTAGTGAATGTGTATGTAAAATCCGGGTCGGATAGATGTAGATGGAAGGCGTTGTTTATATTAGTTAATCCTAATTGCGTGGCAGGATAATCGTCATCAGAGGAATTTTCTTTATATATATCCGCTGCGGTATGTATAGATATAAGGTTAGCCCGTGCCCCGCGGTATCGTGTCTGTTCTATGCTGGTAGTATATCTTACTGCAGCCAGAGCGGCTAAACACCCTAATATTACAGTAGCAACTAGTAGTTCGGTTAATGTGAATCCATTTGTATTATTATTTAGCTTACTAGGATTTTTTTGCATAGTATTTATAATATATCATTTAATGGTTTTGTAAAAAAGTTTAAATATTTGTTTTTATATTGGGTATCTTAGGAGATGTTTTAAAATGAGAATCTCTATTATTTTCGTATATATTTTAATGTTTACTTTATTTTTATTCAGTTATAGTTTTGCAGGTTATGAGAATTATTTTGATGAGGTCCATTATTTTAGTAAATATAATCCTGATGGAATAAAGTATACTTTTGTAAAGGATTATTTATCTGCTTTAAGTTACTTAAAAACTTGCTTTTCTCCTCTTACTAGGCCTATACATAGAAAGAAGGAGAAACATAAACCTTTTAGTAAAATAGAAGAGAGTATAAGGAAATTGACTCAGGATAATTTAAATCTTAGAATAGCAAAAAATCTTATTAGTGATTATAGAGATGCAAACAATGGACTGATTGTAAAGGTTACGGATATTTTTGTTAAGATGTGTGATAAGCAAATAAAACTTAATGAAGAGGAGAGGCATCTTATAGAAGATTTGTATGAGGCTAAAGAGAAAAATAAACCCAACCTTTTTGATGATAGAAGGTTTATAGCGGCTCAGAGGAAATTGTCTGATGAAAGGAAGTTTGTATGGCGGGATTTGTTAAGGGCCTCTATGCTTGTAAAGAAGGTTTTGATAAGTGGGGTCCCTGATAAATATGGAGAGTTTGTATCATTAGGAATTACAGAAACCCAGCGGCGTAAACTTCTTGCCAGAGTTGAGGGATTTGACTGTAAGGATTGTGGAAGTAGGATACATGAAGGCCAGACTTTTTTGGATGCAAGTATATCTGCTATAAAAGAGATATTAGAGGATACTACATGGGATACTTTGCCAGAAGATGTAGTAGCAGGGCGGTAAGGATTATAATGGATATTTTTTGTGATACGTTCGGAGATGTATTTTAATTCAAACTTTTCAGCGATTGTGGGTACTTATATAAATGTTTTGATTTACAAAGGAATTGTTTTTTCTTATACTAGGAAAGATTTGAGTGCAAGGAAATATTTATGATATAAAAAAAGATACTATAATAGTAGGCTATGGTTAGTTTTATCATAAGTAAAATAGCTAATTCAAGAGACATGATATAAATTAAAAAATAATTTCGTTCAAAGGAGATTAATTTAGGATTATTATCTTTAGAAGATAACCGTTATGTTTCTGATGAGTTAACATATAATAGGGAATTCTTAAATTTTAGTTATTAGGTGAAATTTATTATAACAAAGTTTTTTTGTTTATATGGATTATATTATTATGCGAAGAGAGTTTTATTATCAGTTAGCAGAAAAAAGTATTGCAGGTGAATGTTTATCCCGAGATGAGGCAAAGGTAATTTTGAGTTCGGAGGAAATTGAATTATTGCCGTTGTTAAATGCTGCTTATGAGGTTAGAAAGAAGTTTGTAGGTAATTCTGTTACTATCCATATAATAAATAACGTACAAAATGGCCATTGTGGAGAGGATTGTCAATATTGCGCTCAGTCAAGATCGTCAAAGGCAGAGATTGAAGTATATCCTTTAAAATCTGATGAAGAGATACTTGCGGAGGCAAAGGATGCCTATGAAAGGGGAGCCTTTAGATATTGTATGGTATTTTCTGGGAAGAGTCCTTCTTTGGCTAGGATTAAGCATTTGGTGAACCTTATTAGGAAGATAAAGTCGCTATATCCAATACAGGTATGTGTTTCTGCTGGGATTATTGACTATGAAAAAGCAAAACTTCTTAAACAGGCAGGGTTAGATAGGTTAAATCATAATTTAAATACATCGCGTAGTTTTTATTCCAAGATATGCACTACACATGCATATTCTGATAGGATGAATACATTAAAGGCTGCACGAAAGGCAGGTTTACAGATATGTAGCGGTGTTATTGTTGGTATGGGGGAGAATGTTGATGATATTATAGAAATGGCAGAGACGCTTAGAAATATTAAAGCAGATTCTATTCCTATTAATTTTTTTATCCCTATCCCGGGTATAGGTTTAAACAAAAAACCTGATTTAACTCCAGAGTATTGTTTGCGGATACTTTGTTTTTTTCGTTTTATTAATCCTACCTCAGAGATTCGTATTGCTGCCGGCCGTGAGTTATATTTGCGTGGTATGCAGGCATTTGCGTTATATCCTGCTAATTCTTTGTTTCTTGCTGGATATTTAAATGCAACAGGTGATAGCTGTAGAAAGACCTTACAGATGATAAAGGATGCAGGGTTTACTATTGCATCTGATCGTTCTCTTGATGAGCTTATAAAGAAGGAAGAGGATAATGCATTAAGACAGATAACTTCTGCTGGTAATGAAATATCGCTTAAGGGAATTGAAGAATTAAGGCCGCATCATATTTTGGACAGTTCTAAAAAGGAGAGATGATTATGGAGAATGTTGTTATTATAGGTTCTGGACCTGCCGCCCATACGGCAGGAATTTATGCTAGTAGGGCTAATTTGGAACCTTTATTATATGAAGGGATGATGGCATCTGGGGTAGCTGCTGGTGGTCAGCTTACTACAACAGGCAAAGTAGAAAATTTCCCGGGGTTCCCAGATGGAATAGACGGTATCGAGCTTATGCAGAGGATGCGTCAGCAGTCTTTAAATTGTGGGGTTAGGATAAGGTCCTTAACAGTAGATAAAGTGGATTTTTCTTCTTTACCCTTTAAGGTTTTCGCAGGTGCTGAGTTAGTCGAAACAAGGACGGTTATTGTTGCAACAGGTGCTACAGCAAGGAGGTTGGGTATTCCGGGAGAAGACAAATTTTGGCAGAAGGGGATATCTGCCTGTGCGACGTGTGATGGTGCGTTACCTATATTTCGTAATAAGGTTCTTGTTGTAGTTGGTGGTGGGGATGTTGCGGCAGAGGATGCCTTACACTTGAGTAAGTATGCCAGTAAGGTGATTATGGCTGTACGTAGGGATGTCATGCGAGCTTCAAAGATATTACAGGAACGTATTTTTTCTAATGAGAAAATAGAAATTTTATGGAATACTAACATAATTGAGGCATTGGGTGACGAATCTTTGTCTGCTTTAAAGGCAAAAAATAATAAGACAGGAGAGGAATTTGAAATTAATGCAGCAGGTATGTTTTACGCTGTAGGACATAAACCTAATACAGATTTTCTTTCAGGGCAGTTGGAACTTGATGAGGAAGGATACATTATAACAAAACCAAGGAGTACTCATACTAGTGTGGAGGGGGTATTTGCTTGTGGGGATGTTCAGGATAAGGTATATAGACAGGCAGTTACTGCTGCTGGGAGCGGTTGTATGGCTGCCCTTGACGCAGAACGGTATTTAGCCGAAAAAAGCTAACAGATAATTATTTTTAATTGTTTTATGTTATGATTAAAAAAGATAGACTCATATCTTTAACGCAGAAGGTTATATCCATCAATTCAGAAAATCCACCGGGGAATGAATTAGAATTATCAAGGTTTATCCAAAAATATATGGAGTCACTAGGCCTGTATGTAGAGATATACGAGTTTGCAAAAGATAGGCCTAATATAGTAGCGATATATAAAGGAAGCCTTCCACGTAAGGATGCTCAGAAAAATGCTATTATGATTACCCCCCATATAGATACAGTTCCTTTTGGAAGGGGATGGAAATATCATCCTTTAAGTGGTCATATTTCAAAAGGGAAGATTTATGGGAGGGGTGCGAGTGATGACAAAGGGAACCTTGCTGCCTGTATGGAATTGATGCGTAGCTTGGTTGAAGATAAAATAAAGTTACGAAAAGATGTTATTATGGCTGCTACAGTGGATGAGGAGACAGGTAGTTGTTATGGACTTATTCCTCTTTTAAAGAAAATGAGAGTAACCCCGGCGTTTGCACTGGTTGTAGATTCAGATGAGTTTGATACAATAGTAGTACAGAAAGGACTTATACATGCCCGGATACTGATATTTGGGAGAAAGGCACATGGGGCATATAATTGGAGGGGAGTAAATGCTATAGAACTAGCGGCAAAGGTTATTTCCAGATTGAAACGCCTTAAGTTTAAATATAATAGGCATCGTTTATTACGTGCACCTACTATTAATATAGGGACTATACATGGAGGAGATAAGGTAAACATGGTTGCTGATTTTTGCGAATTTTCTGTTGACCTCAGGTTTCTACCAGGTATGGATTATAAAGAAATTTTAGATAAATTAAAGTTTACTATAGGGTCTGTCACGAACAAATTTAAGTTAGAGATAGATAACATACAGGAGCCATATGAAATTACAAGGGATAATCCTTTCCTAAGATGTTATATAGATACGGCAAAACGAATGGGTATTACCACGAAAATAAAGGGATCAGAAGGGGCTACTGTAATAACCTTTTTTAAAAAATATGGTATCCCTGCTTTTGCAACAGGATTTGGTGCACATGGCACGGCACATACTGAGAATGAGTATATATTTATAGATACCTTATATAAGGGGGCTTTACTTTTGGAGCGGTTTGTTAAGGAATATGATGCATTATGAAACCTTCTCATCATGTAGTTATATCATTTGTTTCTGGAGTAATCCTCTCAATGTTAGTTAGTTCCTATCAGAGTGGAATAGCATGTTTTTTGAGCGGTGTTCTTATAGACATTGATCATCATTTAGAATATTATATGGCAAAGGGAAAATTCCCTTTTAAATATACAGACTTAGTGAATTTTTGTGTTAATGAACGGAAGCAAAAAATATATTTATTTTTACATTCTTATGAAATACTCTTTATATTATGGTGGGTTATATATCTTTTTAGTCTAAGGGGTATTGTTCTTGGTATTGCTGTAGGGATGAGTATTCATATTTTATGCGATCAGATTGTTAATCCTTTAAGATTCCCTTTTTATTTTATTTTTTTTAGAATAAAACATAGGTTTAATAGTGATGTCTTTTATAAATCGTGATTTTCTAAGAGGTCTTTATCTCACAAAGGTGCTATCTGTTTCATTGATAATATTTTTACTGTTTGGAGACTATACTATTTATGCTGATGATGTGGGAGGCGGGTCTACACCTTTTCATAAAGGAGAAACCATAGAATATGATATAAAGAAATTTGGACTAAAAATAGGTGAGGCACGTCTTGTATTTGAAGGTCATAATAGCATAGAAGGTAGAGATTCATTATTAATTATTTTTACCTCTACCGCCCCGAGGTTTTTTGATGAGGAAAAGATATACCTGGATCCAATTACGTATTATCCTATTATGGTAAAACGTAACTTAAATATATTTGGTAGGAGAGAGATTATAAGGGAGGATTATTCTCCTGCAGATGGTACAGTAAAGATTATAAAATACGTCAATGGAAAAGAAAGTAAGCAGGTTATTAAAAAGGATCGGGCAATGGATAATATTTATGGGTTTATTTATCGTTACAGAAAAGAAGGTAGATTTAGAATAGGGGAAACAGTTAAAATGTTTTTGCCTACCAAGAATATTGATATAACTTTGATAAAGCAGGACAAGATCCGGATCGCAGGAAAGGAATATGACACATATTTTATGCAAAGTATGCCGCCACAATATAATATATGGTTTGATACTAAAGGGGCTAAAATACCTGTAAGAATAGATGGATCAGTAGGATTAAAGAGAACCTCTATGTTGTTGAAGAGTTATAACTTAAGTCAATAATTAATTCAAATTAAAATTTTAATATAAAATAGGATTAAATTAGAGGGCAAAGGGGGGGTAATTGATAAAGAAATGTCCAGTATGTAATGACAAAATATTAGTATCTGTACTTACAAAACAAGGTGTGGAAGTTGATATGTGCCCGGAGTGTGAGGGGATTTGGTTAGATAGAGATGAGATATATTTTTTTACAAGCATGCCATCTCGTTTTCGGTCGAAGTTTAAACAGGCTTTAGAGAAAAAATGGATTACTCAAAGGATATCTCCTGTTTCTGGAGAGAGGATGTTTGAGATACCTATGTTTGATGGGGATGCACATATTAATTATTGCCCCCAATCTGGAGGAATATGGTTAGATAAGTCAGAGAAAGAACGACTTTCAATAGGTGGATGTAAGATTGAAATAGATCCCGTATATTTGGATAATACACAAAATACAGTTTCTTATACAGATGTTTTTGATAAGATTATTCAGAATGTAGGTATAGGCATAATAACCTTTTCTTTATCAGTTGTATATTTATTCCTTCTTTTTATTATTCTCTGTTTTTTTACTTGGATAAATCAGCCTTTATATCTAGCATTTGTTATTTTTGCAATTTTTATTTTTTTACATATTCTACTCAGTCCTATTCTTATTGATATTATTTTAAAGGTTTATTATCATGTTGAATGGATGAAAACCTTGGGGCTTCCCCTTCATTTGCAAGAGTTCATAGATGAGATATGTAGACAACATCATATTAAATCGCCGGTTATAGGGGTTATAAAAGAAGGAACACCTTTATCTTTTGTATATGGTCATCATCCAGGTAATGGTCGTATTATATTGACCCAAAGTTTAATAGATACTTTAGATGAAAAGGAGCTTGAAGCAGTTGTTGCTCATGAAATTTCACATATGTTGCATTGGGATATGTTGATTATGACTCTATCCCAATCTGTGCCTATACTTCTTTTTCATATACATTACTTTTTTTTAAAAAATTTTATAAATAGAATTGGTTTGGGGGGGTATATTTCTGGGATTCTATCGAGTCTTTTCTATGGGTTATATGGACTGGGGAAATATATAAATTTACCATTTTTTAGAAGCAGGGAATATATAGCAGATCATTTTGCTGCTAAGTTAACTTCTTCTGAGACATTAATATCTGCTTTATTGAAGATTTCTTATGGCGTAGCTGGGAAAAGGTCAGCTAAATATTTGAAGGATTATAGACGTTCTGAAGGCTTTTGTGTTTTTGAGATCCTTAGTACAACTAATAGAAAAGAATCCTACATTTTGTCTATTTACAGGGCAGATGTGGTTAAACGATGTGAAGAAGATATAGATAGGACTGTTTTAGGTGATGTAGCTAAATGGGAATTATGGAATCCTTGGGCACTTTTTTATGAATTGTTTTTACCTCAGCCACTTATTAGCAAACGTGTTGATATGCTTAATCGGTTATCTAGTTCAATTAATGAAGAACCATACATCGTATTTGATAAAAGAAGACCTCATACATTTTGGGATGATTTTATCGTAGATATATCCTTATATCTTCTGCCTATTATTGTGGTTATCTTATGGGTGGTGTTTTCTTTAATATTGGGTATTTTTGTGGGGCGGGCTTACTTCCCTCGTTCTTTTTATAGTTTTGCCTCCCTATTGTTGTTTTTAGGCTTTAGTATTTTACTAAAGACCCTGTATTCTTATCCTAGTAAAAATTTTGTTCCCGTTAACATTAGGGCGTTGCTTAAAAATATACGTGTTTCAGCAGTAAGTCCTGTTCCTTGTAGATTAAAAGGTAAAATATCAGGGAAACGTATCCCTGGTTTATTTCGTTGCGATTATTATTTGTTTGAGGATAATACAGGTATTTTATTCCTTGATTATTTTAATCGTTTAAGCATTGATACTTTATTTAGTGCTTTGAGAGGAACCCAATACCATGATGTAAGTGTTGAGATTATTGGTTGGTATAGAAGAGCACCTATCCCTTATATAGAAGTGAAGGAAATAAATGTTGAAGGGTCGATTAGGGCGTCAAACTCATATCGATATAAACTTATTGTGGCTTTTGGAATGATTGTGTTAGGAGGGATACTATTTTTTCTTTAAAATATTACTCTGGCTTACAATTAATCTTTAAAAATTTATATGAATTAGACTGATTGTATAATTTTCTTATACGAAGGGAGAATAAGTTACTATAAATAAAATAAAACTTGCTTTTTAACATATCCTATATATTATATGAGATATTATATAAGCATATATTCTTTGTTTTAACAGATTGTTTAGGAAAACGTATAAAATGGTAAGATTACCTGATAAAAAAGGACATTTTGGTGAATTTGGGGGTAGATATGTACCAGAAACACTTATTGCTCCCCTTAATGAACTGGAAAAGGCTTTTAATGAGCTTATTAAGGACAAGGGATTTAAACAGGAATTAGTTTATTATCTTAGAGAATATGCAGGCAGACCTACTAATCTATATTATGCTTCAAGATTAACCAATCGAGTTAAGAGTTTAAAGGTTTATTTAAAAAGAGAAGATTTGCTTCATACAGGAGCGCACAAAATTAATAATACCCTTGCTCAGGTATTGGTTGCTAAATATATGGGGAAAAAGAGGATTATTGCTGAAACAGGTGCTGGACAGCATGGAGTTGCAACTGCAACAGCTGCAGCACTTATGGGGATGAAATGTGATGTGTATATGGGGAGTGAGGATATAGAACGCCAGGCACTTAATGTTTATAGAATGCGGCTTTTAGGAGCAAATGTCATTCCTGTCTCAAGCGGTTCTAAGACTTTAAAGGATGCTATGAATGAGGCAATGCGTGATTGGGTAACAAATGTAAAGAATACATTTTACATCATTGGTTCGGTAGCAGGCCCACATCCATATCCTGTGATGGTTAGGGAATTTCAGGCTGTTATTGGTAGAGAAGCTAAAAAACAGTTTCTTGCCAAGGAAGGCATTTTACCGGATTATCTTGTTGCCTGTGTTGGAGGAGGCAGTAATGCTATGGGATTATTTCATGCGTTTTTTAAAGATGAGAGTGTAAAAATGATAGGCGTTGAGGCTGCTGGATGTGGGATTAGTTCAGGTAGACATGCTGCGGCCTTATCTCATGGGCAGGTCGGTGTGCTCCATGGAAGTAAGAATATGCTTCTTCAGACAAAGGACGGACAGATAAAGATAGCTCATTCTATTGCAGCAGGTCTGGATTATCCAGGTGTAGGTCCTGAACATTGCTATTATAAAAAGATAGGCAGGGCAAAGTATGTGTCTGTAACAGATAAGGAGGCGTTAGAAGGATTAAGGTTATTGTCTGTTACAGAAGGTATTATCCCTGCTATGGAGACAGCACATGCGATTGCTTATCTTAAGAAATTAGCAGGACAGGTTAATGGTAAAAAGACAGTTATTGTATGTCTTTCAGGTCGTGGAGATAAAGACGTTGAGGCAATAAGAGAATTGGTATAAAGTTATAGTAAGGTTGCAATGAAATGAATAGAATAGATAAGAAGTTTATGGATTTACAAGAGAAAGATAAAAAGGCCTTTATTGCCTTTATAACAGCAGGTGACCCTGATATTAAAGCTACAGAACAATTATGTATAGCTTTTGAAGATGCGGGGGTAGACATTATAGAAATAGGTATACCTTTTTCAGATCCATTGGCAGATGGCCCGACTATTCAATTGTCTTCTGAAAGGGCACTTAGGAATAATATATCATTGGAAGATATATTTAGGTGTGTATGTCGTATTCGTAGAAGGACACAGATACCATTGGTGCTGATGACCTATTATAACCCAGTATTTCGCTATGGAGAATTAAGGTTTATTTCTAGGGCAGAAGAAACAGGAGTTGATGGAATTATAGTCCCGGATCTTCCACCTGAGGAGGGCAAAAACCTCATTAAGCTTGCAAGAAATGCTGATATTTCTACAATATTTTTTATCTCACCCACAACTACAAAGGATAGGATGAAAACTATAGTTAAGGTTTCAACAGGATTTATTTATTATGTAGCGTTAACGGGTGTAACTGGAGCTAGGGATAAAATAGCTTCAGATATTGCCACTCATGTAAAGACAATAAAACAATTGACAAATAAACCCGTATGTGTAGGATTTGGTATATCAACACCCGCACATGTGAAGAACATATGTAATTTTGCTGATGGGGCAATTGTTGGTAGTGCTATCATTAAGCAAATAGAAGCCTTTTCTAAAAAATATAATGATATGATAAATAAGGTGTCAGAATTTGTAAAGGGATTAGCTAAACCAGCATAGGTGTATTTAGTCATAATTTAATCAGGTTTAAATAACATATTATTTCGAGTTTAATGTTTATAAGGGGTTGGGGAATTTTGGAATGTATGAAATAACAACACTCTCAAATGGTATAAGAACTGTTAGTTATGAGTCAAGGGATAGAGAAAGTGTATCTATAGGGATTTGGATAGGAGTAGGAGGAAGATATGAGAATGATACGGTAAAAGGTGCTGCTCATTTTTTAGAACATATAGCATTTAAAGGTAGTAAAGAATATACTTGCAAACAGATTAAAGAATTGATTGAAGGCGTGGGCGGGACATTGAATGCCTTTACTTCGGAAGAACAGACATGTTTTTTCGCTAAGATTCCATACCGTTATTTAGAGCAGACCTTTGATGTATTGGCTGATATAGTTTTGTATCCTAAGATAGCCAAATCAGATGTGGATAAAGAGAGGATGGTTATCTTAGAAGAGATAAAGATGTATAAAGACATGCCTCAATATTTTGTATTGGAACTTTTAGATGAATTGTTATGGCCTAATCATCCTTTAGGTAAAACTCTTACAGGTACTCCTGAAAGTGTGATGGGGTTAACTAATAAGGCACTACGCAGGTTTCATCAAAGGTATTATTCTGCGAATAACATTGTTGTTGCTGGTGTGGGTAAATTAAAGCATTCTAAGATAGTCAGGATGGTAAGAAAGAAGATGAAGGTGCTTGCCTCAACCTCGAATAAGGATGATTATCTTAAAGTGACTGGATATGAAAATATACCTAAGGCTGTATTTTTTAAAAAAGATGTGGAACAGATGCATGTAGCTTTAGGGATACCTGCATTTGATGAGAATCATAAGGATCGCTATATTATGGGCTTGTTAAATATTATTTTGGGTGGTAATATGTCAAGTCGCCTTTTTGTTGAGTTAAGAGAAAAGAAAGGATTAGCCTATTCTATTTCAAGTAGTGTTAAAACCTTGCATGATACAGGTGTGTTTATAATACGGGCAGGTGTGGATAATCGAAAAATAGTAGAGGCAGTGAAATTAATACTTGCTGAGTTGAATAAAATTAGCACGTCTCTGGTTTCTTCTAATGAGTTTGATAGAGCAAGAGATTATCTTTTAGGACAACTTTTGTTAGGCTTAGAAGACACTATGGAACATATGTTGTGGGTTGGAGAGGATCTTATTACTAGAAATAAGGTTAGGACGATTCAGCATGTGGTTAGAGAATTTAAGAAAATTAAACGAGAAGATATCAGTCGTGTTGCAAAGGAGATTATTAATCCTGCTAACTTTAGACTATCTATTGTGGGGCCTATTAAAGATGAACAGGAGGAGAAGATACGCTCATTTTTAGGCATAAAGTGATTGATTTTATATTAAAGGGGGTTAATTTAGATTTTAAAAATAAATGTCTAATAGGTTAAAATAGGAAGGAGATTTCAATGGAGAAATTGTCTTTTTATGATGTAAAGACAAAAACTAAATTTGAGACTGATGACTATTCTATTCAAGAGAAGAATGGTCGTTTTTTTGCAGTTACAAAATCTCTTTCCGGTACGCACGAGTGTTGGCGTGTTTTAAGTAAAGATCAGGCGGAACGTTTGAGAACATAGATATTTATTAGTTGCTAATGATGACATCAACAAAAACATCAAAAATTATTGCGAGATTGGCCTCCGATAAAAAGGCAGAGGATATTCTTATCCTTGATATGCGTAAAGTGGTTAATTTTTGCGATTATTTTGTGATATGTTCGGGTAATACGGATAGGCATGTCAAGGCTATTGCAGAAGGTATAGATGAGGGATTAGAAGAGGCAGGCCTTGACATATATAGCAAACAAGGAATGAATAGGTGTGATTGGATTGTTTTTGATACAGGAGATGTAGTAACCCATATATTTCAGAAGGATTTAAGAGATTTTTACCGTCTGGAATATCTATGGCAGGAGGCAAAGATAATAGATTTTAAAGCCTAGAGCAGATAGTAGTAGAGGTAATAATGATATCAAGGGTAAAGCTACAACTGTCGGATATTATAAGAAATGCATTGGTAAATACATTTAAAGAGGCGGGAAATTTCCCTTCTGTTATTATAGAGGAACCTGCTGACAAGGCACATGGAGAGTTATCTTCTAATATAGCGTTAAGATCTGCTAAATTTTTGCGGCAACCTCCCATGGAGATAGCAAATCTCTTATCAAAGATAATTAGGGAGGATATATCTAAAAGTGATTTATCAGATATTATAGAAAAGGTGGAGGTTAAATCTCCAGGATTTATCAATTTTTTTCTTAAACCTAATGCTGTTTCTGATATCCTTGCAGAGATACTCAAGAAAGGAGATGATTACGGGAGGTCTAATTTTGGCAAGAAGGAGAAAATACAGGTAGAGTTTGTCTCTGCAAATCCTACAGGGCCATTGAGTGTGGCGCATGCAAGGCAGGCTGCAGTAGGTGATTCATTGGCAAATATACTAAATTTTATAGGTTTTGATGTCACAAAGGAATATTATGTCAATGATGAGGGCAACCAAATAAATATTTTGGGTAACTCAATACGGCTACGGGCATATGAATTGTTAGGGGAAACAGTAGATTTCCCTGATGACGGGTATCAAGGCGAATACATAAAGGATATAGCTAGGGCATTTTTGCAGGAGAAAGGAATAACTAATCTTACTGAGCTGAAGTCTTCTGTTAGTATAGAGGATTTTTCATCTTTTGGAGTAAAGTATTTGCTTAATATTATAAAGAAGGAACTTCAGGAATTCGGAGTGTGTTTTGATGTATGGTCACATCAATCTATAGTTGCCTCTGGAGAAAAAATAAGAAGTGTTCTTTCTTTTTTGGATGAAAAAGGATTTTTAAAGGAATATGAAGGAGCATTATGGTTTTTATCAACACAGTTTGGAGATGATAAAGACAGGGTGGTAAAAAAGAGTGACGGAAGTTATACGTATCTTGCCCCTGATATTGCCTATCATAGAGATAAGTATGAACGCGGATTTAATCGAATAATTAATATATGGGGACCGGATCATCATGGTTATATTCCACGGATAAAGGCCGCTATTCAGGCATTAGGGCATGAGTCAGACTCTCTTATAGTGCTGATTGTGCAGTTGGCAACTATTTATAGACATGGGGAAGTAGTCTCAATGTCTACAAGGCGTGGGCAGTATATCAGCTTGCGTGAGGTTATTGATGAGGTAGGTGTTGATGCTGCGAGGTTTTTCTTTTTAATGAGGCATATTAATGTACATCTTGATTTTGATTTGGAATTGGCTAAAAAACAGTCACCAGAAAATCCAGTATATTATATTCAATATGCACATGCACGTATACATAGTATCAATAAAAAGGCAGATGCCGCAAATATACAAATTGAACGGTATGATTTTTCTAATTTAAATGAATGTGAGGAGATTGATTTAATCAAAAAGTTAGGTGCTTTTTCAGATATTTTGATGTTTTGTTATGATAAACTTGACCCCTATCCTTTGGTAAGCTATCTGCACGAATTAGCCTCTTTGTTTCACAAATTTTATGACAGGCACCGTGTGATTATCGAAAACACCAAATTGGCTTCCGAACGACTTGCTCTGGTAAACGCAACACGGATAATTCTTTCAAATGGCCTTTCTCTTTTGGGTTTAAGTAGACCAGAAAAAATGTGAATGTTATAGGAGAATAGGATATTCAGTTAATGTTGTTATCATGATTAAACATTGTAATTGTTCATCTCCGGAAAGAGATTATGTAATATTTAAATAGTTAACGTTGGCTAAGGAAGGGATATAGTATTTTTACGAAGATAGAATAAAAAGATAGATAAAAAAGCTATACGATTTTTAGTTATACAATACAATTGAGTCTGAAAATTTTAAAATGAATTTTTCAGGGACAACTAGGTTAGGGAGAGATATTGTGGAAAAAAATTGGCATATAAAATCTGTTGCACCCCAGAGTGAATGCCTTAAATTAGCTAGAATATTAGATATCCCTCTTATAATAGCAAGACTTCTTCTGAACAGAGGGATATCGTCTCCTGAGGAAACCAGACAATTTTTTGCGTCAGAACCGTCAAGTAACGGTTTACATTCACCATTTTTGTTAAAGGATATGGATATAGTGGTAGATAGAATAAAGCGGGCTGCTAGAAATAAAGAACGTGTATTAATCTTTGGGGATTATGATGTGGATGGGATAACCTCTTCTGCCTTGCTTTATGATATGCTTAACAGGCTTGGAATAGATACAGAGAACTATATTCCTCATAGACTAAACGAAGGTTATGGATTAAATAGCGAAATAGCTGAATATGCTAAACTCCGGGGAATTTCTTTAATTATTGCAGTAGACTGTGGTATAACAGCCTATTCAGAGGTTGAAATATTGAATCATATAGGTATTGATGTAATTATAGTAGATCATCATGAACCTATAGCAGACGAATTACCAAATGCATTAGCAATTATTAATCCCAAAAGAAAGGGATGCTCCTATCCATTTAAACATCTGGCAGCAGTTGGGCTTGTGGCTAAATTGGTCTATGCATTATTAGGAGATATAACCCAGGAGGTACTGGATTTATCTGCTATAGGGACTATTGCCGATGTGGTACCTTTACATGGAGAGAATAGAGTGTTAGTTAAGGCAGGTTTACCAGGACTGAGTAATACTAATAATAAAGGATTGGCGGCTTTAATGGATATAACCAAAATAAAGGGGAAACCATTATCATCTTTTCATATTGGTTTTGTATTAGGTCCACGCATTAATGCATCTGGTCGTATGGGAGCAGCGGATAAGGCGTTAAGTTTGTTTTTAAGTAAGGATATCAACGAGGCTTATTTTATAGCACGTGAGTTAGAGAGATATAATCAGCAAAGACAGCGTATACAAAGAGAGGTAGTGCGTCAGGCAATGGAGATAGTTGAGGAAGAAGTGGATTTTAAAGAACATAAGGTAATTGTTTTAAGTAAAGAGGGCTGGCATAAGGGAGTTATTGGTATAGCAGCATCAAAGATCACAGATAAATATTATAGGCCAACGATAATTATATCCATTAAGGATGGGATTGGAACTGCATCTGCACGTTCGATAAAAGGATTTCATATTCATAAGGCATTGAGTATGTGTTCGGAATATCTCGAGCATTTTGGTGGGCATGAAGGTGCTGCAGGTTTAACAATAAAAGAGGATAATATAGATATTTTTCGGAATATGATAAATAAGGTAGCTGACAGTATGCTGCCACGGGAAAATTTAGTGCCGTCTATTGTGATTGATGCATGTATAAGATTTTCAGATATAAATTTGCGCGTGGCTGAATTAATCAAAAATATGGAGCCTTTTGGGGAAGGTAATCCTGTGCCTGTATTTTGTTCAAAGCATATTCTCGTAAAGGGAAGACCACGTGTTTTAGGAAAAGGCACATTGAAATTTTGGGCCTCAGATGACAATATTACCTTTTCTGTTATAGGATTTGGTATGGCAGATTATTTGTCTATTGTATCTTCAGGTAGACCGATTGATATAGTTTATGAAGTTTCAATCGATGATTGGAATAAACCGCCTGCAGTCCAGTTGATACTTAAGGATTTAAAATATAGTAAGGTATAAACTATAGCATATAAAATATTGTAAGCGAAAAAGAGGTTAATTCCGATAGTTTTTTCGATGAGAGGTTAATGGAATTAGCCATTTTTTTTGCAAAAACGTAGTGCAATATTTAAAATAACTGCTTCATTATTATGTTTGACACAGCGAGCATCAATACT
>CAZHWM010000029.1:0-6381 GCA_964535935.1 uncultured Planctomycetales bacterium | reverse complement strand
CGAATGTTGTGAAAAATTATATCTTTTCTCTCATTGAAAATAATGCTAAGAATTTTGTCAAGTTTCTTCTCTGTAAAGGAATAGAAAAAAGGTTTAATACGGCTAATTTAGATAGATTGAATAGAATTTATAATATTAACGAATTGAGAAAACTTGCTAAGAAGTTTAAAGATGATAGTTCTTTGTCAGATAAAGAGAGAGAAGCTATCGGGGAATTTCTTTCTTTTTTAGGCCCCAAAGAGGGGGAATGAAGAATTATATATTGTTATATAACACTTTTGACCTATCTAATTAAAGGAAGCAAATGCATTTTTCAAATATTATTCAAGAGGCAATAAATTTAAATAATCAAAAAAACAAGATAGCTTTTTATATTATAAGACGAATAAGGGGTCCTAAAAACAGAGATGATCCCAATCAAGCTGTAACAGCAGTTGCCAAGACATTTGTTTTTTCTGGTAGCAAATTATCTGGACAGATTATAGAGGCTGTTCAGCGTGGACATTTACTTCTTGCAGTATTAGGAATAAGACCATTGTTTGAGATGATGGTAAATACATCATATACATTTAATTATCCACTAAAACATAAAAAGGATGCTATTAGGCACGCAAGAAAAGTTTGTGAAGAAATTATACGAAAAACGAATGATACTATTTGTTTTGAGAGAGAAGTAGAACACTCTAAAATAGATGGAAAAACTATCCGAGGAAGAGCACGAAAGGTTAAGATGTTGAAATTATATGAAATTAATTATAAGGGATTGAGTGATTGGTCACATTTAATGATGAGGTCTCCTTATATTTCTAAACCAAAAGAAGGTGAAAAGTTTGGAATTAATTTAGCCTCACAAACACTGTGTCTAATACATGATGTATTTGAACCGATTTGCAAATATTTTAATATAGTTTTAGATCGGAGATGGGAGGAGGGAATAATACAATTTAGAAATAAATATGAAATTGATTTTTTAGGAGGAGATAAATGATTACACAGAGATAGGTATAAATTAGGTGCAAGTATAGAAGGTTTAAATTTAAAGAAGATATCTAAGGATTCTCTTGGTCCTTACTCTGAGGGGATAGGAGATGCAGCATGGGAAGTGGCCAATTTTTATGAAGCGGGAAATATTATTTTTTTAGATTACAATTGGCAGGTTGTCTTAGGGGTATATCAAGATAAAATATATAAGCTTGCTTTATAATCAATTATTCCAATACTATGAGGAAAAGGTAGTATTGTGGTCAATTAGGAGTATATGTTTCTATGATACTCATTAAATATATTAACCAAAATTTTATGAACTCAATCATCATTCTTTTACTTATGTTTTCCCTAATCCCAGTTTCCCCGATTTCTGTTTCCGCTTATATAGAAGATTATCCCCCTTATAAATTTAAGGAAGGGAGACCTCCTCATCTAACGGCTAAGGAATTTGTTCATGATGATAAGAACGCATCTCTACATATTTCTCCAGATGGCCATTATATCCTTCAATATAACGATTCTACTGAAAATTTTAAAATATTTCTTAAAGGGGGAGATAAGATTCTTATTGATAAAGAAGAGTTTTCCCTTCCTTTTATTAGTAATATTTATGAGGCGGATATAGATGCTAATGGGCTAAATGATTGCATTATATTTAGCAGTTATCAAGGTAATGGATTGGCAGCTTATAATGATAGGGTTGAGATCTTTTTGCAATACCCAAATGATAAATATATAGGCATTCAATATGACACTTTAAGCGCAGGGTTAGAAGATTTTGTTGACTTAGACCATGATGGAGATTTTGAGATTATTATCACAGGTTTTTACAGTGGCAAGGAGCATAATTATTTTACTTACAGTGTTTATGAATTAGTTGAAGGAAGGCTGGTGAATGCCGATAGTAAATATATGGGGTTTCCTAAATTTGTTTGGTATACATATAAGCCAAATGATAAGGATACTTCTCATTTAAGCAACGAGGAAAGACAGGAATGTGTAAAGATTAAGAATGATTCAATTAGGTATCGATAACATATTTATAATTATCTTGATTATTTAGATATCAAGATATGCTAAGATAACAAGTATAGCGCATCTTATTAAGGAAAAAAGAACTTAGTATGTGCCATTTGCACATACTACTATTTATGGAGGACAAAAGATGATAAGGGCAATGTTCGTATTAATACTTTTATTTTCATTATTAGTTAATGTGTATGCTGAAACTTTTACCTATCCGGCAAAAATAACAATAGATGATAAACAGTATGTTGTGCCTAAAGATTGGAGCAAATATTTTAGTCATTATTATTCTGATGTTGATGGTGATGGAAATGATGAGCTTGTAGTAAGGATTGTAGGAGATGTTGGAGGGAGGTTGCATATACATAATGCTTTGACGTTGATATATGAGGTTAAAGATAGCGCAAGGACATTGTTGGCCGCATTTGTAGGTGGCGAGGTGCCTAAGAAAACAGAATTGAAAGATGTTAATAATGATGGCATAGCGGATATTGTTGCATATGATAATAGTGGAATGCATTACACTCAAATTACAATTTATAGTTATTCTGACGGGATGTATAAAAAGATTTTTGAGCAGGGGACTTCTTGTTCTATGTATTCTGTAGATAATAGAGAGTCCCCTACAATCATTACGATAGGCAGGCCTGATTGGGATAATCCGGAATTTAATTATAGCAATTCGGATAAGAGATCTTTAAAAGAAGTGTATATCTGGAATGGGAAAGAATTTGTATATTCACCAGAGAAAAGCAGTGTAACGTTTACAGGCATTAGGGAGAAAGGGGTTAATTAAGAAATTGAGTTTTTTTAATGAAGGTTTAGCTGTTGCCGATTTTTTGCCGGCTTTGGCATAACTGGAGCCGTGGGGAAGTGGTCCAAATGAACTTTTATGAGGAGCCGGAGGATAATAGATTTTTTGAAAGTTTAAAATATTAGGGATTAGGGACGACTCCTACTTTCTTAACCCATAACATCAAACTTAGTCAATAATTTCTAATCATCTTTCTGGAGGTATCTAATAATGTCTATAGCCAAATATGAACTTTATCATGGGGCTGTCTTAACGCAGATAGTGCGGAATCCCAAGAAGCTAAGTCTGAAGTTGATAGAAAGGAATAAAGATGAGCACGGTTGGGCGATGTATTCTATTAGTGCAGGCAAAGAGGATTATATCCTTTTTGTAAAGACTACAGGCAAGATAACTCAGGGACGGAAAGATCGTTATTGTAATTTTACTTTTTCTTTAGGTGATATTGAGTTGTTAAATAGGTATAAGGACAAAAAATTGCTGGTTGTTCTTGTTTGCGGAGAGGAGCAGATATGTTTATTGACAAGAAAAGAGGTAGCTTTTTTGAGGATTTTGGAAAGCAGTAAGTCTTGTAATGTAACTGTATCATGGTCGCGGGGCTCGCAATTATCGGTTAAGTCTTCTTATGCAAGGTTGGGGTATAAGATAGCAAGAAGTGCTTTGAGGAATTATCAGTGGTTGTGAGGATTATAAATATGGCTTTAGACATTTTATATCACTATTGTTCTAATGAATCGTTTTATTTAATTGTTAGTAGTAAATCTATACATATGTCTTCTCTTTCATTGTCTAATGATAAAAAGGAAGGGAAGTTGGTAACAGAGGTGTTTATGAGTATTGTTAATGAGAACGATAACAATAATATATACAAAAGACAATTGAAAGATAAATTATTGGCTTTAGAACAAATTGTTGACGGGGTAGGTTTTTGTCTTTCAGAAGAGGGGGATTTATTAAGCCAATGGCGCGGGTATGCTGATGATGCCTCTGGTGTTTCTATTGGGTTTTCAAGAAAAAATCTTAACTTGATTGTAGAAAAGTTTAGGTTTAAATAAAAAGGGACATTTTTTTTGCAAAAATTAGTATATAATCCTTTTGAACAAAAAGAACTTGTTAAGCCAGTATATAATGCCATAAGGAATGATTCTATAAATGTTATATATACGAGTGATGAGAAAGAAAATGTGGAAATACTTAAAAAGCTAGCGAAAGTTGTTACTAAAGTCTAGCTTTTAAAAGATAATGCTTTTAATGAAGAGAAAGAATGGCGATTGATTTCTTATCTTCTGAGAGGCGAAAATAAATATTGTTCTTTTAAACTTTCGCATAATAGAATATTTCCTTATATTGAGATCCCTTTGATGAGTATAAATGAACAGCCTATAGTTGAAGTGATTTTAGTCGCGAAGAATGATACTCCGGAATGGGTAATTGAGGGCTTTTTGCAAAAAAATGGTTTTAAAAATGTACGTGTCCGGAAGTCTGAGATTCCTTATAGATAATTGATAAACAAGAAGCTAAGAGTGCGTGATAGTATGGCTTTAATATGATATTGATATAAAACATTTAGCTAATGGTTGGAGACCAATTTTTTAGTGCCCTACAAATTAGGTAATGCAAGAAGGACATATTATGGAAAATGCTAAATTTCTTTCACCTCATGACTGGGATAAATTTAGTGCCTATATTTTGGAACAGAATAGATATATCTTGAATCGGAAATGGGAACGTTTTATTGAGACAGTTTTACTCACAGCTAAAAAACGTGAGCGTTATTTGAATGAAGGGATGAAATTATACCGTGCGCGTATTGGGGCAGTTTATCCGAAAGATCAAGAATATCCTTATCCAGAACCATTGTCTCCTTCAGAGATAAAGGCTCCGCCTAAAGATAAGGCTGTTGGAGGAAGAGTAAATCCTGTTGGGATGTCATATCTTTATTTAGCAAGTAATATCGACACAGCTATAGCAGAGATTAGGCCTTGGCTTGATGCAGATGTTACAGTAGGAGAATTTTTATTAATTAAAAATATATTAGTTGTTGATGTATCTCAAGATCGTAAATTTAGTAAGGAGGTTACTGTAACGAGCAAGGAACCGGTAGAGCCATGGGAACAGCCATCAGAAGAATGGGAGTCATATGGCTGGAGAGATATTAATAAATCTTTTTCTGAACCTGTAAGAGTTGGTGAGGAATACAGAAATTATATCCCCACTCAATATTTGGCAGAATGTTTTAAGAAGGCGGGGTATGAGGGGATTGTTTATAAGAGTGCATTTAGGGAGGATGGATATAATGTCGTTTTATTTGAGCCTGAGTCTGCATGTTTAGTGGAATCCAGTCGTCGCTTATGCTATGTAAAATTTATAAAATATAAGTATGAAGAGCTCCCTATAGGGAAATTATAGACATCCTATTTTCGACTTTTTTGCAATGACAGTAGGATATAATATGGGGAGGGCTTTAATTTATCAAAAGAGGGAGAGTTGGAACATATGTTTTCTAGAAAAATAACAGCATGGGCATTTAGGGTTTCTCGTGATAGCAGAATCCGAAAGCTTTTGGTTAGTAGATTTTTTAGAAGAATATTTGGAACAATAGGTCCAAAAAATATAATTTTTGAATCTGAAGGATGTAAATACTATTGCAATTTGTTAGAATTCACAGGGGTAACACATTATCTATTAAAGAACGGATTTTATGAGAAGGCTGTTACTAAATTTATACAGGAATTTACAGATCCTGAAGGAGATGTTTTAGATATAGGGGCTAATATTGGATATTATTCTATAATTTGCGCCAAGAGGACTATGGGAAAGGTTTATGCATTTGAACCAGAACCTAATACATTTCGAAGACTTCAAGCAAATATAAAGTTGAATAAAATGGATAATATTGTTCCTATAAATTGTGCCACAAGCGATTATAAGGGAGAGATAGAATTCTTTGTAAACAGTAGAAATATGGGGGATCACAGGTGCACTAAAATGACTGAGAATCTGGCTGAAGTGATTAAGGTTAAGGCCGATAGAATTGAAAATATCCTTTCTTTAGAAGAATTTCATAATGTTCGTTTAATAAAGATTGATGTGCAAGGTTATGAATACAAAACATTTAAGGGGATGGAGGAATATTTAAAAAAGGCCAACAATCTTAAGATTATCTCAGAGTTCGAACCGGATATGTTGATAACGGCTGGCTGTCGCCCCATTGACTACCTTAAGTTTATTACATCTTTGGGGTTTAAAATGTCTGTTATTGATGAGGAAGAAATAATGATAAGGCCATCTACAATTAAACAGATTATGCAATGGTCGCAAAGAAATAAGGTTTTAAATGTTCTGTTTGAAAAATAGTAGGGTAATTAAAAATTAGAACCCGGAGAAAAAATAGGAGGATAACGGCTATAGTTTTGTGTAACGCTGCTAGTTTATCAAGCTAAAGATTTGTTAGAATCAGCTCATTGTTAAACGATTGAAAATATTGACTTGGCCTCTATTGTTTAGGGATTTATGGTAATCGGCGTTGTAGCATTTAATCCAATTGTTCAGCTGTT
>CAZHWM010000028.1:0-97936 GCA_964535935.1 uncultured Planctomycetales bacterium | reverse complement strand
GAGCTGCATCTTTGCGAGGATTGTGCGCATGCAAAGAGTATTCAGATGGAGCAACAGTTTGGTTTAGCGGATTTGCTTGCGGGGTTATCTGATTTTGGCAAGAAGGTTAAAGGTGCTGAGGAGATGAGGGTAAAATGCCCTGTTTGTGGAATGACTTATGATGAGTTTCGTAAGTTTGGTCGGTTGGGATGTGGACATTGTTATGAGTCGTTTAAGATACATTTGACTACGCTACTTAAAAGGATACATGGATCTAATCAGCATCTTGGCAAGGCTCCGGTTATGATTATGCATGAACGTAAAGAAGATAAAGGTAATAAGGTTGATTTGGCTGAACTGAAACGGAGATTAGCAGATGCAGTTAAGACAGAAAATTTTGAACTTGCCGCAGAATTGAGGGATAAGATTAGAGAAATAGAAAAGGGGCAGTAAGGTAGAATTATTATAAGAATTTTAGAAGTTTCTATCATGACCATAGATGATTTTGCAAATAAGACAGGGGAATGGTTAAAAGGTGTTGGAGAGTGTTCTGATATAGTGATGTCCTCCCGAATAAGGCTTGCCAGAAATCTTGCTAATATGCCATTTCCTAATAAGGCAAAAAAAAAGGATTTGCTTGAGATACAGCAGATAATTGGAAAGGCGATAGAGGATATTGATATTTTAAAGGATGCATTGTTTATTAGAATAAGTGAATTAGATAATATAGATAAACAGTTTCTTATAGAACGGCATTTGATGAGTCATGAGCATGCTGCGAATCCGGATGGGAAGGCGTTGGTTGTTTCAAAAGAAGAGATTATATCTTTAATGATTAACGAAGAAGATCATCTTCGGTTACAGGTTTTGCATTCTGGTCTTGATCTTGATAGGACATGGGAGATAGCGGATGCACTGGACAATGCCTTGTCAGAAAAGATAGAGTTTGCATATTCTGTTCATTGGGGGTATTTAACAGCATGTCCTACAAATACGGGTACTGCTATGAGAGGGTCTGTTATGTTACATTTACCAGCCCTTGTTATGACTAAGCAGATAAATAAAGTCTTAGCAGCGGTTACAAAATTGAATTTTGCTGCCCGTGGTTTCTATGGTGAAGGTACGCAGGCCAGTGGTAATTTTTATCAGATATCTAATCAGGTTTCAATGGGTTATAAAGAAGAGGATGTCATTCAAAATATTAATGGATTGATAAGGCAGATTATCGAACAGGAGGAACAGGCCAGACAGGTTTTGCTTGTTCAAAATCGGCCTATGTTAGAAGATAAAATATTCCGTTCGTATGGTATATTGAAAAGTGCCCATATTATATCTAGTCAGGAAACGGTAGAGTTGTTGTCTATGATAAGGTTAGGGGTTGACTTAAATATTATTAAAGATGTGGATAGGAATGTTTTGAATGAGTTATTTATTATGATACAGCCAGCACATCTTCAGAAGATAGAGGGTAAACGCTTAAATGCATCAGAACGAGATATAAAGAGGGCAAGTCTTATTAGGTATAAATTAAAAGGATACTGAGAATTTAGGGGGTAGTGGTTATGTTTAATAGATTTACAGAACGTGCTAGAAAGGTGATTATTTATGCAAAGGAAGAAGCACGGAGATTTAATCATGATTATATTGGCACGGAACACCTTCTTTTGGGGCTTATTCGTGAGGGAGAAGGTGTTGCTGCTGCAGTGCTTCAAAAGTTAGGCCTTGATTTAGAGACGATTAGAATAGAGGTGGAGAAGAATGTTCAACCAGGCCCTCCAACACAGGTTATGGGGGATATACCTTTTACTCCACGTTCTAAAAAGGCATTGGAGCTTTCTGCAGAGGAGGCTCGTGCATTAGGACATAACTACATAGGCACTGAACATTTGTTGCTAGGTTTAGTTAAGGAAGGCGAGGGTATGGCGTATCGAGTTCTTCTTAATCTTGGTTTGGACTTGGGAAGGTTGCGGAATGAGGTTATGGAATTGTTGGGTTCAGGTATTCCTGGATTTGGGGCACAGGAACAACAGAGACCAGATAAGACCCCGGCTATTGATGCATATGGCAGGAATCTTAATAAACTAGCCAAGGAAGGTAAATTAGATCCTGTTATTGGAAGACAGGAAGAGATAGAGAGGATTTTGCAGATTTTAAGTCGAAGGACCAAAAATAATCCTGTCTTGTTAGGTGAAGCAGGAGTGGGCAAGACTGCTATTGTAGAGGGGTTAGCCCAGCGTATTGTCAAAGGCGAGGTTCCTGAGATACTACGAGATAAGAATATAGTAGTATTAGACCTTGCTATGATGATTGCAGGAACTAAATATAGAGGTCAGTTTGAGGAACGTATAAAGGCTGTGATGGACGAGATAAGGCGTTCGGGTAAGATAATTTTATTTATAGATGAATTACATACCCTTGTGGGTGCAGGTGCTGCAGAGGGTGCAATAGATGCGGCTAATATACTTAAGCCAGCCCTTGCTAGAGGGGAGATTCAGTGTATAGGTGCTACGACACTTGATGAATATCGTAAATATATTGAGAAAGATTCTGCTCTTGAAAGGAGGTTTCAGACAATAACAGTTGAACCACCTTCTATTGAAGAAACTATTCAGATATTAAAAGGTTTAAGAGATAGATATGAAGCACATCATAGGGTAAAGTTTTCTGATGAATCTTTGGAGGCTGCTGTACGACTTTCAGAAAGATATATAACCGGTAGGGCTTTACCTGATAAGGCAGTAGATATTTTGGACGAGGCAGGTTCCCGGGCTAGGCTAAATGCACTTGTTGTGCCTCCAGGGGTGAAGGAGTTAGAGGAAGAAATAGAAAAATTGAAACAGGAAAAAGAGGCTTATATAAAGAGTCAGGATTTTGAGAAGGCGGCGAAAATGCGAGATCTCGAAAGGGAAAAACGTGCAGAATTGGAGAAAATGAAAGAAAAGTGGGCAGAGGAAAGAGATAAGACAGCTATAGCTGTAGGTTATGAAGATATAGCAAAAGTGGTATCTCAGTGGACAAAGGTCCCTCTTATAAGATTAGAACAGAAAGAGAGTCAGAGACTTTTGCAGATGGAAGAGCAGTTGAAGAAGGTTGTTATAGGTCAGGATGAGCCAATTAGTGCTATAGCAAGGGCAGTAAGGCGTTCTCGTGCAGGGATAAAAGACCCACGCAGGCCTATAGGTTCATTTGTATTTTTAGGTCCAACAGGTGTTGGTAAGACATTACTTGCACAGGCTTTGGCAGAGTTTATGTTTGGCAGTAAGGATGCGCTTATTCAGATAGATATGTCTGAATACATGGATAAGTTTAATGTATCACGGCTTATCGGTGCGCCTCCTGGATATGTAGGCTATGAAGAGGGTGGACAATTAACTGAGAGAGTGAGAAGAAAACCTTATTCGGTTGTTCTTCTTGATGAGATAGAAAAGGCGCATCCTGATGTATTTAATTTATTACTGCAGGTGTTTGAAGAAGGTAGGCTTACAGATAGTTTGGGAAGAAAGGTGGATTTTCGTAATACCATACTACTTATGACATCTAATGTAGGTGCTGATATGCTCAGGAAACAAGGATCGCTTGGCTTTATGTCTCCAAAAGAAGAGGCCTCTTATGAGAAAATGAAGCAAAGTCTGTTAGATGAGATAAAAAAGACCTTCAAACCAGAATTTCTTAACAGGGTTGATGATATTATTGTGTTTAAGTCTCTTACGAAGGAAAATTTATATGAAATAGTTCAACTGGAGATACAGTCGGTGTTGGAGAGATTGAAGGAAAAAAATATAGAAGTAAAATTGTCTCCAGATGCAGTAGAATTAATTATAGAAAAAGGTTTTGATCCTGTTTTTGGAGCAAGACCTCTAAAGAGGACTATACAGCGGTTATTAGAAGATCCCTTAGCAGAGGCAATTATTTCCGGTAGGTTTAAAGAGGGTAGCAAGATAAAGGTTGGACGTAAGGCAGAGACTTTGATTTTTAAATAGTTTTCTACAATCTAGGACGATATTCGTTTGCATTTTATTTTTTTAGAAAATGTCTAAGGATATAAAAGATATTGGCGTGGCGCAGTAGTGTTCCACGCCAATATTTTTAATAGGTGATTGATTTATTTGGATATGAAGAATTTAATTTCTGTATTACTTAAAGAATGGGTTTTGTTTGCAGTGGTATCGGGTGTGGTTGTAACATCTTTATATTTAAAAAGAATCCCTTCTTATTCTATAGATGATTTTCAGATATTGTTTTTACTTTTTGTTTTATTTGTAGTGGTTAATGGATTGAGAAATTCCAATTTCTTTTTTAAGATCGCTAATTTTATTGATAACGGTAGATACGTTTCCTTAAAGCTTGTAATTCTAACCGCTATTTTGTCTTCTGTTGTTACAAATGATGTGGCTTTATTGATTATGGTTCCTTTGACCTTAACTACTTCTATTGCTTCAAAGGCAGATATAGTAATATTGGAGGCTATGGCTGCAAATGCTGGTTCTAGTTTATTGCCTTTTGGGAATCCTCAAAATTTATTTATTTATTGGTTTTATCATATTAATATTACCCAATTTATAAAGGAAATATATCTCTTCTCTATTATTAGTATTTTTATAATATGCGGCTATATTTTTTTTATTAGAAAGAGAGATAAAGATAAGAGAGAATGTATGTTTAAATCTTCCGTTAAGTTAGTGAAAGGGTTTTGGATATACATTGTTTTTTTAACTATGATTATTTTAATAATAATGCATCTTATCCCCGTATATGTAGGAATAATTCCTATATTATATACCTTTCTATTTGACAGAAAATCATTATATGTAGACTATTTACTGTTAGCTACTTTTTTTTGTTTTTTTGGCCTTACTGATAATTTAAGAGATATTTTACAATATTCTATAGAGAAAGATGGAGAGGTTTTTCTTTTTTCTGCCATTGCAAGTCAATTTATTAGTAATGTCCCTGCGGTTTTATTATTTTCAGATTTTACCCATAATTGGAAGGCCTTATTATGGGGAGTTAATGTGGGAGGATTTGGGAATTTAATAGGTTCGTTTGCAAATCTTATAGTATATAGAATATATACAAAAAATTTACCAGCTAATGCTACAATTAAATTTTTGATAAAATTTCATTTTATAGGATATATTTTATTCGCTATAGGATGTGTTATTTTTTTTATAAGGTAGTTTGTTGTTAAGATAAAATTATGAAGAATTAGGGATAGTATGAAGACAAAGATCGTATATATATGCCAAAATTGCGGAGCTCGGTCTCCCAGATGGGTAGGAAGGTGCCCGGGTTGTAATAGTTGGAATACATTTGTAGAAGAATCGGATACTTTTAACTCCCAAAATAATAGAATACAGACTTTGGATAATAGTGACGGGCCGGTTTTATTAACGGATGTTTGTGTCGAGCAAGATAGACGATATTTAACAGGGGTTAACGAATTTGATAGTGTTTTGGGGGGGGGGATTGTTGTTGGTGCTGTTACGTTAATAGGAGGAGAGCCTGGAATAGGAAAGTCAACTTTGTCCATGCAGATAGCCTGTGCATTGGCATCAAAAAAGAAGAAGATATTATATGTTAGCGGAGAGGAATCTGTTAAGCAAACAAAGATACGGGCAGAAAGGTTATTTAATTTAAATGGAAATAGTGGGACTGTAAGTTGGAAGGATTATTTATATATTGTTAATCAAGTTGATGTTAATATAATTAGAGAATATATTAAAAAGTTATCTCCACATATAGTTATAGTAGATTCTATACAAGTTATATATTCTACAGATATGCCTTCTGCCCCGGGCAGTGTAGGACAGGTCAGAGAATGTTCTTCTTTTTTGACACAGATGGCAAAATCTCGAGGAATTTCTTTATTTATAATAGGGCATGTAACAAAAGAAGGCACGCTTGCTGGGCCTAAAGTTTTGGAGCATATAGTAGATAGTGTTTTATATTTTGAAGGGGAAAGATATTCTTCTTATAGAATATTACGGGTTACTAAAAATAGGTTTGGTTCTACTAATGAAATAGGTGTTTTTGAGATGACAGCTACTGGTCTAGTTGAGGTGCCTAATCCATCTCAGATATTTCTTGCAGAGCGACCTAAGGATGCTTCAGGATCTGTTGTTGTCCCGGTAATGGAAGGGAGCCGTCCATTGTTAGTTGAGATACAAGGATTGGTTAGTCGTGCTAATTTTGGTATGGCAAGGCAGAAAGCGCAAGGGTTTGACGCAAACAGAATGGCATTATTGATAGCAGTATTGGAAAAAAGGATAAGACTCAACCTTCAGGATAAAGACATATTTTTAAATGTAGTAGGTGGGGTTAGGATAGTAGATCCTGCTGCAGATCTAGGAGTAGTTATTGCAATAGCATCTGCCTTTCTTGACAGGCCTATAGATTTTGATACGGTTGTTTTAGGTGAGGTCGGCCTTTCTTCAGAAGTAAGGAGTGTAAGTCAAATATATTCAAGAGTTAAAGAGGCTGCTAAATTAGGATTTAAAAGATGCATAATTCCACGAAATAATTTAAACAACAATAATATGCTTGATGGAAAAATGATAGATATTATTCCTGTTGATACTGTAACTCAGGCTATGGATTTCCTACAGCAGTAATGTTATCTAAACCACGAGGGGGGAATATATGACCTTATTATTTGTCAGATGTTTTTTTCTTGTTATAAGTGGTGCACTTGGATATTATGTGGGATTTTTGAAAGAGAATCCTATCCTGGGTGGTGTTATAGGTTTATGTGGTGGATTATTGCTTATCTTTTTTGAGAAAGGATTACGCAGGGTCTCAGTCAGAGGGTTATCTAGTATGTTATTTGGGCTTTTGTTGGGTATATTAATGGCAAAACTTGTTTCTGATGTGTTGGAATTAATGCCTTTGGACCCCTTTTATCAATCTGTTTCCAGAGTCGTGCTTACTATAGTCTTTTCCTATATAGGTGCGGTTATGGCACTTCGTGGTAAAGATGAATTTAATATTATTATTCCTTATGTAAAATTTAAGCGACAAGATGTGAGGGAAGGTATTATTTTATTGGATAGTTCTGCTATTATTGATGGTAGAGTGGCAGATATTTATAAACATAATTTTTTGCCAGGCAGGTTAGTGGTGCCCAAATTTATTTTAGATGAGATTCAACGGTTGGCAGACTCTTCAGATGATGTCAAACGTCAACGCGGTAGAAGGGGTATGGAATTATTGCGAATGATGCAAAAAGACCCTGATGTAGATATATCTGTACAAGAGACAGAAGAGTTTGACGATCGCAATGTAGATAGAAAACTTATAGATTTGGCAAAATTAATAGATGCCAGGATATGTACAACAGATTTTAATCTTGGAGAAATAGCAAGATTGCAATCTGTGGAGGTACTTAATATACGAGAACTGATTAATGCTATAAAACCATTTATTTTGACAGGTGAGACTCTTCTGGTAAAACTTATTAGAGAAGGTAAAGAACAAGGGCAGGCATTAGCATTTACTGAAGAAGGAACTATGATAGTAGTAAATAATGCCAGAGAGTTTATTGGGCAGGAAAAGAAGATAGTAGTTACATCTATATTGCAGACACAAGCAGGCAGGATAATCTTTGCGGATCTTGCAGAATAGAGTGTTATTGCATAATTCAATCTTGTTGATTTGTGCATTTTTCACTATTTAACAAGGTTGATTTGTGCAGAATAGCTATTTAATGTTATTTGTTTATGAAAACACAGGCTATTATTGCTATGGCAGGTACTGGGCAGAGACTGGGGGCTGATGTCCCAAAGCCTTTTGTTTTGTTGGATAATATCCCATTGTTTGTATATTGTCTTAAGGCATTTGAAGAAAGCAACAGAACAGATAGTGTTATCCTTGTTGTACATCCTGATTGGGTGGAATACGCTAAAGAGGCGGTGTTGAATAATAAGATAAATAAGGTTAAGAAAGTAGTTGCTGGTGCTAAGGTAAGGGTGAGGTCTGTTTTTAATGGGCTGCAAGTACTTGATATGGATACAGATATAGTGGTGGTCCATGATGGAGTAAGACCTTTTGTTAGTTTTGAATTGATAGATGAGGTAATTAGTAGGTGTTATAATGAGGATGCGGTTGTAGTTGCTGTTCCTGTTAAATATACGGTAAAGATGGTTGATAATAATAGTGGGAGGTTTGTAAAGAAAACTTTGGATAGAACTCAATTATGGGAGGCACAGACACCGCAGGTTTTTAAAAGAGATATATTGCTTGCTGCATATGCTAGGTTTGGGAGGCAGTTAGATGTAGATGGGGGATTGTTCACAGATGAGGCATGTATGGTGGAGCAGTGTGGCTATAAGGTTAGGATAGTGATGGGTGAGTATAGAAATATAAAGATAACCACTAAGGAAGATATAGTTATAGCAGAATCATTTTTGCACAAAACTGAATAGTGATTATGCAAGTAAGGATAGGAATAGGGTATGATATTCATCAGTTAAAAGAAGGTAGACGCCTTATTTTAGGTGGGGTTGAAATCCCTTATGATAAAGGACTTTTGGGACATTCAGATGCAGATGTCCTTGTTCATGCTATTGCAGATGCTATTTTAGGTGCTATTGGTAAAGGCGATATTGGGGAATTTTTCCCTGATACGGATGATAGGTTTCGTGGGATATCAAGTCTGGTAATTTTAGAGGATGTAGTAGCTATGATGCATGATGAAGGTTATAAGGTTTGTAATATTGATACGATTATACAGGTGCAAGCTCCTAAATTATCTAATTATAAAGATAGAATGAGAGATAATATTTCATCTGTTATTGGTATTTCAGAAGGATGTGTGAATATAAAGGCAACTACCACAGAGGGGATGGATGCTGTTGGTAGAGGAGAGGCTATTGCCGCGTTTGCATCAGTATCATTGGTTAAAAAGGAGTAGATTTTATGGGTGGATTTTTTATATTTATCTTTATTATCGCTGCTTTATTTCTTCTTATTGCGGTTGTTTTTCATGAAGAGATACAGGCTACTAGAGAAAAAGATCCAGCAGCAAAAGGTTATCTGCAGATCATCCTTTTGTATCCGGGATTACATGCAATTATATTTCACAGAATAGCTCATTTTTTATGGAAGTTAGGAATTCCGGTTATTCCACGGTTTATTTCTCAGATATCTCGTTTTTTGACAGGGATAGAGATACATCCAGGCGCACAGATAGGGAAAGGTTTGTTTATTGACCATGGTATGGGAGTAGTTATAGGAGAAACTACAATAATAGGGGATAATGTGACACTTTTTCAAGGTGTAACTCTTGGCGGGACAGGAAAGGAGCAGGGCAAAAGGCATCCTACATTGGGAGATAATATTGTTGTGGGGGCAGGTGCTAAGGTTCTGGGGAATATAAAGATAGGTTCCAATTCTTATATAGGAGCAAATGCTGTAGTCATTAAACCTGTACCAGAGAATACTACTGTTGTTGGGGTCCCGGGGCGTGTTACACGACAGGATGGGAAAAAGATAGATAATAAGATGGATCATGTTAAGATATTAGATCCTGTTATGCAGGCACTTAGTAGATTAGAGAAGAGGGTTTCAGAATTGGAGAAGAAGATAAAGGAGTAGATTTATTATGTATATTTATAATACACTGTCAAGACAAAAGGAGAAATTGATCCCTTCACAGGATAAAGATATAAGAATGTATTGTTGTGGTGTGACTGTATATGATAAGTGCCATATAGGACACGCACGTAGTTTATATTTATTTGATATTATAACGCGATACCTGAGGCATAGAGGATATAATGTAAAATTTATCCGTAATATTACAGATGTAGATGATAAGATTATCAAAAAGGCTAATGAGCAGAATAAAAGTTTTGATGAGGTAGTTAAGGAGAATATTACGCTTTATGAGAAGGATTTAGAGAGGTTGGATATAAGCAAGGCAGATTGTGAGCCAAGAGCTACTGAAAATATTAATGATATGATAACTCATATAGAGGGACTAATAGATAGAGGCTATGCATATGAGGTTGATGGTGATGTGTATTTTTGTGTTCGAAAATTTAAACAATATGGTAGCCTTTCAGGCCAGAGTATAGAAAAGATGCTTGAGGCAGTAAGAATAGAGCTGGATTCTCGTAAGAGAGACCCTTTGGATTTTGCTTTATGGAAAAAGGCAAAGGCAGGTGAGCCGTTTTGGGATAGTCCTTGGGGGAAAGGTAGACCTGGCTGGCATATAGAGTGTTCTGTTATGAGCAGGAAATTTCTCAAGACTGATACGCTGGATATCCATGCTGGTGGTCGTGATCTTATTTTCCCTCACCATGAGAATGAAATAGCCCAGGCAGAGGCCTTGACAGGCAAACAATTTGCTAGATACTGGATGCATAATGGGTTGCTTACGATTAATGGACAGAAGATGTCTAAATCTTTGGGAAATTTTATAACAATAGAAGAGGCTGTAAAGAGATATTCAGCAGACAATATTAAGCTATTTTTTATTTCGTCCCATTATGCCAGTGATATTGATTTTACTGATGATAAGCTGAATGAGGCCCAAAAGCAGCGCAGGGCATTTGGGGAGTTTTTTAACAAGGTCCATACTTGGCAGAAGATGGATAATCAGCCTATGGAGGCATCGGATAAGGATATTGCCAAGGTTGATGATATTGTTCGTATGTTTTATGATGCTATGGATGATGATTTTAATACTCCCGCCGCACTTGGAGCAATGTTTAAACTCATTGATATAGGAGCAAGGTTTATATCAGCAAATAAGAAAGATGCATTTATATATGTCTATGATAAAATAACAATATTTTTTGATATCTTAGGATTAACGATGCCACAAGAGCTGGATATTCCTGATGAGGTTAAGGACATGATAAGGGAAAGACAACAGGCAAAAAAACAAAAGGATTTTGTAAAGGCGGATGCTATAAGAGAAAGAATTCAGCAGCAGTTTGGGCTTTCTGTGATAGATACAGCAGGTGGAGGGGTGGTATTTACTCGTAGAATGGATATAGAATGAAAGGGAAATTTATAACATTTGAGGGCTCAGAAGGTTCAGGGAAAACTACACAAATACAGATGGTTTCGAAATATTTAAGTTCTATGGGGTTTTCTGTATTATTTGTGCGAGAACCAGGTGGAACAGATATAAGTGAGAGGATAAGGGATATTTTGTTAGATCTAAAGAATACAGGGATGTGTGATGAGTGTGAGATGTTATTATATATGGCTGCACGTGCCCAGCTGGTAACAGAGGTTATTATTCCTGCATTAGAGAATGGACGGATTGTTTTATGTGACAGGTTTCTTGATTCTACTCTAGCATATCAGGGTTATGGTAATGGTATAGATATTAATATAATTAAGAAGATAGGTGAATTTGCTGTTAAGGGTATAACTCCAGATCTTACTTTTGTTTTTGATATTGATGTAAAGATGGGATTTTCTAGAATACATAGACCTAAGGATAGGATTGAACTCCGCAGTATTTCTTATCATGAACGGGTAAGAGAGGGATATTTGCGTATAGCTGCTGAGGCCCCTGAGCGGATAAAGCTTGTGAGGGTTGAAGGTAGTGAGGAAGATGTATTCGCCTGTGTACGCGGGCATGTTGATAGATTATTAGGTGTATAATGGTAGTTTCAGATACTCAAAAAGTTCAGACAGATATAAATAGTGTTGTATTATCCCGGATAGGTGCGTTAGCAAGACGTAATAGGCTTGCTCATGCGTATTTATTTGTAGGTCCTGCAGATGTAGGTAAATCAGCAACTGCTATTGCTGTTGCCAAGATGCTTAATTGCGAAGATGTTCAGTATAATAGGGGGGATATGTTTTGTAATAATTGTCCTTCCTGTAAGAAGATAGATTCTGGTAATCATCCAGATGTTCATAGGCTTATAAGTGGTTTTGGTGATACTATAAAGATTGATGATATAAGAACTATTTTAGGTCAGTCTCGACTCAGGCCATTTCAATCAGATAGGAAGATATTTATTATTACAAATATCGAAAACCTATCACAGGAAAGTGGCAACGCACTGTTAAAGACTCTGGAAGAACCCTCGAAATCTAGCTTATTGCTCTTAACATCTTCTAGGCCTGCAAGGGTTATGGCAACCGTTAAGTCAAGGTGTCAGCTTATACATTTTTATCCTCTTTCTATAGGAGCACTTGCTTTACGTTTAAAGGCATGTTACGATATGGGGGATGATATAAATTTTATTGCTCATTTTGCAGAAGGGTGTTTAGGTAAGGCAAAGAGATTTAAGCAAATCGATATTTTTAAAATAAAAAATGAGGTTATTGATACCTTTGTTTTATCTTATAATAGTGATACCCTTATTGATAAGGTTTGTAAAGATAAACAAAAGGCAAGAGAATTTTTTGATATATTATTGAGCTGGATACGCGATTGTCTATTGATTAAGGTAGGGGTAGAAGAAGATGGTGAGAATTTTGTTAATCTAGATCGTATTCATGATATTAGACGGTTTCAAGAGAGGTTTTCTTTTGCAGAGTTAGAGGAAATTAGCTTGTATATAATCAATTTACGTCGTTTATTATCAGAAAATTTAAATTTAAAGCTACCAATATGGTTTCTCAGGGAGAAGATATGGGGAAGATAGTTCAAGTTAAATTAGGTGCATATCGTCCGGTATATTGTTACGATTTAAATGATGTGGAATGTGAACGTAATGATTATGTGATACTTGAGGTAGACAGAGGCTCTGAATATGGCCGGGTCATTTCTGATCCATCAAAAGATATGGCTGATAAATGTGATGGTATAAAAGGAAAGGTCTTGCGGAAGGCAACAAATGGAGATATGAAACAGATAGAAAACAATGTAATGAAGGCAAGGGATGCACTTAATATATGTATAAGGAAGATTACAGACAGAAAACTTAAGATGCGTATTGTTAAGGCAGAATATACTTTTGATAGCAGTAAGGTTATTTTTTTCTTTACTGCAGATGGGAGGGTGGATTTTCGTAGTCTGGTAAAAGATTTAGCCGCTATATTTCGTGTTAGGATAGAATTAAAACAAATTGGTGTGCGAGATAAAGCTAAAATAGTTGATGGTTATGGTATATGTGGTAGACAATTATGTTGTTCATCATATATGAAGATATTTCATCCGCTTTCTATTAAAATGGCAAAAGAGCAGGGATTACCGCTAAATCCATCAAGGATATCAGGTGCTTGTGGTAGGATAAAGTGTTGTATGGCATATGAATTTGCGGTTTATAAAGAGCATGCTAAAGGTTTACCACGTATGGGAGAAAGGGCCCAGACTCCTGAGGGTAAAGGTAAGGTTGTTGATGTTAATATATTAAAGAGAATTATATATGTTGATGTCGGAGACGGACAAATAGTAAAAATGAAGGTCCCAACACCGGAGGGAAAAAAAGATAAACAGGAGCAATCTACAGGATGAGATTTATTATAGATTTATATTTATCCGTAGATTTTTAGAGTTAGTATATAGTTTTTAATTCTAAAGAAGGGAGTAGAAAATATAAATGACCAACAGGATTTTTTATATAACAACACCGATCTATTATGTTAACGATAAGCCCCACATTGGGCATGCTTACACAACTATTCTTGCGGATGTCCTTGCACGTTACCATAGAGCTATGGGAGAGGATGTGTTGTTTTTGACCGGGTTGGATGAACATGGCCAGAAGGTTCAACAGGCAGCTAAGAAGCGAGGGATGTCTCCTCAGGAACACTGTGATGACCTTGCCCCGAGATTTCTGAATCTTTGGGATAAATTGCATATACGCTATGATGACTTTATTAGAACTACACAGTCCAGACACATTAACGTGGTTAAGAGTGTGCTTCAGAAGATATATGATGCTGGTGATATATATATGGATGAATATGAGGGTTGGTATTCAGTTGCTGAAGAACGGTTTATAACAGATGATGAAAAAGAGTCAGGAGTTTTTCGAGAAGTAAAAAGATTGAAGGAACGTAACTGGTTTTTTCGTATGAGTAAGTACCAGCAGCAGTTGATAGATTATATAAATAATCATCCGGAGTTCATACAACCAGAACATAGACGTAATGAAATATTGGGATTTTTAAAACAACCATTAGGTGATTTATGTATATCCAGACCAAAATCTCGTATGAGTTGGGGAATAGAACTCCCATTTGATACGGATTATGTGACATATGTCTGGTTTGACGCTTTGTTGAATTATATTACTGGATGTGGATATGGTGAGGATGAACAGAGATTTAATAAGTATTGGCCGGTGTCTGTTCATCTTATAGGTAAGGATATTCTTACGACACATTGTGTATATTGGTCTACGATGTTGTTTGCCTTAGGTTTTCGATTACCGCAGAGCATATTTGCGCATGGGTGGTGGCTGATAGGCAAGGAAAAGATGAGTAAATCTTTAGGTAATATAGTTAATCCTCTTGACTTGATAGATGAATATGGTCCAGATCCTGTTAGATATTATCTTATGCGTGAGATGGTATTAGGTCAGGATGCTAATTTTACTATGGAAGGATTTATTAAACGATATAATAGCGATTTAGCGAATGATTTTGGTAATCTTTTAAATCGAGTAAGTGGCCTTATACGGAAATATTTTGAGGGCCATATACCTGACTGTGGTCAGCTTTCAGCAGATGAAGAGGCTATTAGAAAACAGGCTATGGGGCTGGATACCGTTGTAAGAGATAAAATTTTGGATATGCGTATTAATGAGGCTATTGAAGAGACATTACAGCTTGTTCGTAATGTTAATAAATATTTAGAACATAAAGCACCATGGAAGGTTGTAAAAACAGATAAGGAGTATACAGGTACTATCCTTTATACAGCGACAGAGGCTTTAAGGATAGCTGCGGTTTTGTTATCTCCTGTTATGCCTTCTAAGATTAATGTCGTGCTTGATGTGCTTGGGGCAGAAGGAACAGAGCCTTCATGGGGGTGTTTAGAAGAGGGGCGCCTACTTAAAGATCATGAGGCGCTTTTCCCAAGATTAGAGACAAACTCATAAATTTTGATAATCCCAAAATATGATGTTTCCTCCAACTATATCCTGGGTTCGCGGAACGGTAAAGATAATTGATCAAACAAAACTACCGCATAGGCTAGAATATATTTACTGTAGGGATGTGGAACAGCTATGTAAGGCTATTAAATGTCTGAGTGTGCGGGGTGCACCTGCATTAGGTGTGGCAGCGGCATTTGGTGTATTGCTGGGTGTAAAAGAATTTAAAGGGGGGGACTCAGCTAAGTTCATAAAACATATTAGAAAGGTATGTAAGTATATAGAAAAATCAAGACCTACAGCAGTAAATCTTTTTAATATGCTTGATAGAATGCAGGCTGTCTTGATAAAACATAGCGGAAAAACAGTAGGACAGCTTAAAGAATTATTAAAAAAAGAGGCCTTTAGTATTTATGAAGAAGATAGGATTGTATGTAGGCGTATGGGAGAGTTTGGGGCGAGATTTATTAGTTCGGGAACAAGGATTATTACTATATGTAACGCAGGGGCACTTGCAACAGTAGATTTTGGCACAGCATTAGGAGTGATGTATACTGCCTATAGTCAGGGTAAGAGATTTAGGGTATATGCATCTGAGACGCGTCCCCTTCTTCAAGGAGCAAGACTTACTACTTGGGAGCTTATGCGGGCAGGTATCGATGTTACCCTTATTTGCGATAATATGGCTGCAACACTTATGAAACAGGCAGCAGTTGATATGGTGTTTGCTGGTGCGGACAGAATTGCGTTTAATGGTGATACAGCAAATAAAATAGGTACTTATGGGTTGGCTGTACTGGCAAAGTATCACAAGATACCTTTTTATATTGTAGCTCCTACCTCTACATTTGATACAAAGATTAATTCTGGCAGTGAGATACCTATTGAGCAAAGAGATAGATTTGAGGTTGTTAGATTTGGTGAGGTTATAACTGCTCCCCGTAGGGTTAGAGTATATAATCCAGCCTTTGACGTTACGGATCATAAACTGATTTCTGCAATTATTACAGAGAAAGGCATTATATATCCTCCTTTTAAGAAAAATATAGCTTCTATCCTTGAGGTATGAGATTAACTTAATCTGTTTGTATGTAAATAGCATGATTTAATTTTTATAGTTACTATGTCTAAACGATTATTTGATATAGGTGAATTTGGCCTTATTAATCTTATAAAAAAAGAGGTAAGGAACAGACTTTCTGGAGTTATAAACGGTATAGGTGATGATGCTGCTGTTGTAACAGTTTCAGGTTCTAAAAAAAGACTCTTGCTAACATCAGATATGCTAATAGAAGGGGTTCATTTTACTAAAGATATGCAACCTGAACGAATTGGTCATAAGGCAATAGCGTGCAGTATTAGCGATATAGCAGCTATGGGAGGGCTACCAAGATATGCCCTTATTTCTATAGGTGTAAGTGCCTCTGAAGATGTGAGGTTTTTACGCAGAATATATAAAGGGATACTAAACACAGCAGAACAATATGGGATCTCAATTGTGGGCGGGGACACAGTAAGGCATAATAAATTTGTTATAAATATATCTTTAATAGGAGAAGGTTGTGATAAAGAATTGGTTAGGCGAGCAGGGGCATCGGTCTCAGACAAAATTTTTGTTACTGGGCCCTTGGGTAGAGCGTTTCAATCAGGATGGCATTTAAGGTTTCAGCCTAGGATTGAGGAAGCAAGATATTTAGTTAAGAAATTTAAACCAACAGCGATGATTGATATATCTGATGGATTAGTTGCGGATTTATGGCATATATGCAAGGAAAGTGGGGTATCTGCGGTTATATGGGAAGAGAGCATACCTAAAAGATATGGGGCTAATATTAATCATGCATTATATGACGGAGAGGATTTTGAGTTGCTTTTTACTCTTTCTGTGGATAATGCATCAAGATTAAAAAAGGATACTAAACATAGGTTTTCATTTTATGAGATGGGGGAGATTACACAGAAAAATAGGGATAGAATATGTATTCTTGATACAAAAGGGAGGAAAAAAACTATCGAGATAAAAGGGTATAAACACTTTTAGAAGAGTTATTTCTTCTTATTGTATTATTTAACCTTGTTAAATAGTGCAATAAGCATTGACATCATTATATATTGTTGAGGGGTAATTGAAGGTGGAGTTTTTATCTAGCAGTGAAGCAGATACAATAAGATTTGGGGAAAGACTGGCAACCCAATTAATTGAATCTGATGTTATATGCCTGTCAGGTGAGTTAGGTGTGGGGAAAACTAGACTGGTTAAGGGTATAGCTAAGGGACTTGGCATAAATCCTAATATTGTTCGGAGTCCGACATTTGTATTGATGAATATGTATGAAGGTAGATTGCCTTTATATCATTTTGATTTTTACCGTATGAATGAAGATGATGAGATGAGTTTTGTGGGTTATGATGATTTTTTTTATGGTGAAGGTATTTCTGTGATAGAATGGCCACAGCGACTGGGAAACGTGTTGCCGGCAGAACATCTAGACATAGAAATTTTTTATCAACAAGGAGATATTCGTTTGATTAAAATCAGAGCGTTAGGGAAACGGTATGAAGTGATGTTATCTTCTCTTTTTAAAAGGAGAGTAAAGAGAAGGACAGATATATGAAAGTATTAGCAGTAGAGGCATCGACAGGCCTTTTGAGTTTAGCAGTGGCAGATGATAGTACTATTTTACGGTATAGGAATATTAGTTTAGGTAGGAGGCTGTGTTCTCAACTTGTACCAGAAGTTAATAGGATATTGATGAAGGCAGGGATATCTTTGTCTGATATCGAAGGCTTTGCTGTAGGATTAGGCCCGGGTTCGTTTACAAGCCTAAGGGTAGGAATTGCAGCTGTTAAGGCATTTGCCTTTGCACTTGGGAAACCGATTGTTGGAGTATCTAGTTTGGATATTCTTGCTATGTCCATATTAGAAGAGGATGTTAGGATATGTGCAATTAGTGATGCAAAAAGGAATTTATTATATACTGGTTTTTACCGTAAAAGGCAAGCTCATTTGAAGCGAGAGGGCAAATATTTTTTAATAGGTAGGGATGAATTGTTAAAGAAAATAACCCATAATACTATTTTTGTGGGTGATGGTATCCCTTTACTAAAAAGATGGTTTACTGATGTTAATATGGGTGTAGCTATAAGGTTTGCAGATGAAAAGTTTTGGAAGCCTTCTGCACGATGTTTGGCAATATTAGCAACAGAGAGATTTAATAAGCAGGATTATGATAATCCGTTCAAATTAAGCCCATTATATTTATATTCAGCAGATTGTCAGGTTAGAGGGTAAAGTATGTTTTCAGTTTTAATAGTTGCTCCTAATGAAATCGTTTTTGATGGAGAGGCATCTTCGGTTATACTTCCCGGGGAGACTGGAGAATTTGAGGTGTTAGAGTTTCATCATGATATAATTAGTTTACTTCGGGAGGGAAGTATCTTTATAGATAATACTCCGTATCCTATAAGAAAGGGTGTAGTAAAGTTTTCTAAAAATAGACTTATTGCATTGATTGAACGTTAATTGCACAAATCAACAAGGTTAAATTGTGTAGGATAGAAATTATCAGGATAATTATATGTTAAAAGAGAGCGTAAGAGAAGATTATTTGACATGGGCTGAGATAGATCTGGATGCTATCAAATATAACCTTAGACAAATACGTAGGCTTGCTTCAAGAAACAGATTTTTTTTGCCTTCCCGACATAATAATCCTAGTAAAACAAAGGAACATAAGATAGGTGTGTTGGCTGTTATTAAAGCGGATGCATATGGTCATGGGATGGTGGAGGTGGCTAAGTTGTTGGATGAGGAAGGCGTGGAATCTTTTGCTGTGTCTAATGTATCAGAAGGGGTTCGTTTAAGAAAGATAGGGATAAAGAAACCTATTTTACTATTTGAAACTACATTGCCTATATTTGTAAGAGATATTTGCCATTATAGTTTAATGCCTACTGTTACAAATCTTGATTTTGCCGAAGAGCTTAATCGTTATGCCTATAAGATTAGGCGTAATGTGTATATACATATTCAAGTAGATACAGGGATGGGTAGGTTTGGGATATGGCATGAAGATGCATATGATTTTATTCGTAAGATTATGGGATTAAGAAGGCTTATTATTTATGGTATATATACACATTTTCCAGTTGCGGATAAAGATCGTAGATTTACTTTAAGACAGGTTAAGGATTTGTATAATCTTGTTGTGCGTTTAGATAAAAGTGGTTTTGTTATACCCTTTATTCATGCGTCTAATAGTATGGGGTTGGCAGGATACAGAACAGATGTGCTTAATTTAGTTAGGCCAGGGTTAATGTTGTATGGCCTTTATCCTCATCCCAGACTAAGGAAAGACATAAAATTAAAGCCGGCATTGAGTGTAAAGTCAAAGGTGATATATTTGCAGAAGATATCAAAGGGAAGGGGTATTAGTTATGGAAGGACATTTATTGCGGAGAAGGATATGATTGTTGCAACTATTCCTATAGGGTATAATGATGGTTATCTGCGTTGTCTCTCTAATAAGGCATATGTTTTAATTAAAGGTGTAAGATGTGCTGTTCTTGGAAGGGTGACTATGGATGAGATAGTGGTTGATGTCTCTAAAATAATTTCGCCACAATCGTTTGATAGTGGAAGTCGCTGTTTACGATTAGGGTCTCTTGTCACTCTTGTAGGTAGGCAGGGAAAAGAAGAAATATCTGCAGATGAACTTGCGCAATATGCGGATACCATTAATTATGAGATAGTCTGCAGCCTTGGTAATAGGCTGCCTAGGGTATATAAGAAGAGATAATAATTTTGCAGGAGAATAGTAAAGTTATACTATTATATTTTTTATGTTAATAATATTTTTGCTTTTTATAACGATAGTTTTTTCCTCTGCGCTCTGTTCTATGGCAGAGGCTGCATTTTTAAGTCTTCCTATTGTTCGTGCCCGAATGATGTTAAAACAGGGAAAAAGGTATGCCAATGATGTGGTATGGATTAAAGAAAATATATCTTTTGCAGTTGCTTCAATAGTGATTATTAACAATGCAATAAATATTGTAGGATCTATATTTGTAGGTCAGCAGGTAACTGTACGTTTTGGTAATCAATGGCTTGGGCTTGTTTCTACTGTGCTTACATTTAGTATTATTGTTGTTTCTGAGATTATCCCTAAAACTATAGGTGAAAGATATAAGGCAAGACTATCTTTGTTATTCGCTCCTGTTGTTAGGTCGGTGGTAATATTACTTAGACCATTTGTTGCCTTGATTATTAAAATAACACATCCATTCTTACGAAGACAACGATTGCCTAAGGTTACAGAAGAAGAAATAAAGATGATGCTTAAGCTTGGTAGGGCAGAAGGCACAGTAGAGATAGATGAGGAGGTCTTGTGTAATAGGGTCTTTAAACTGAATGATGTTAAGGCTTATCAGATAATGAAGCCAATTGATCAAATATATGCCTTAGAGGCCAACAAGACTCTTGGGGAATTAAAGGATGCTATTATAAATTCACGGTTTAGTCGTATTGCCGTATATAATAAAAATCCTAAAGATTTTGTAGGAGTTGTTCAGCACCGTATATTATTGCGAGAGATAGCAAAAGATAATTATACTGCCCGTGTCAGAGATTTTATGAGTGAGCCTATTTTTGTTAACTGTGAAACCAAGGCAGATGCCTTGCTTGCGAAGTTTCAGGTTTACCATCAGCATTTGTTTATAGTTCAAGATTCATCAGGTAAGGATGTTGGGTTAGTTACTATGGAAGATGTCTTAGAAGAACTTTTCGGAGAGATATATGATGAAAAAGATATAGCTGAGAAAGGATAAGCTTTGTGTATATTTTTTGGATGTCCTGTATTGTATGGGGTATAGTTAGAAATTTACGGCATGTCCGCATAAATGAATTATTATTAATTTTTATATCTGCTTAAATTTCAATGAAATACATGTTAAATGATTTTTAATAAATAGTTGCAATCGTTAGTTGTTATGTGATACAATTTGACATCATTTATATATATTGATTTATTTCATCGTTAACAATTTAAATAAATAATTGTTTATGGATGCGACAATGAATAATACGGAGGCTAATATAAAGTCAGATAATTATTCCTTATCATCGGTTGTAAATTATAGTTTGTTTTCAGAGGAAGATATCTATCTTTTTAGACAAGGGACCAATTATCAGCTTTACAGAAAGTTCGGTGCTCATCCTATAATAAAGGATGGAGTTAGTGGAACGTATTTTGCAGTATGGGCTCCTAATGCAAAAAGGGTGTCTGTTATTGGCGATTTTAATAATTGGGATAAATCTAGTCATAATTTATTTGTTCGTCAGGATGGTTCTGGTATATGGGAAGGATTTATTCCATATGTTGGGAAAGCTACGTTGTATAAGTATTATATTGAGTCAAATTACAATAATTATTCAATAGAGAAAAAAGATCCTTTTGGTTTTTTTAGTGAGCTCCCTCCTAATACTGCATCTGTTGTTTGGGATATAGATTATCAATGGAATGATTCTGCATGGATGCAAACTCGTAAAACTAAAAATGCATTAGATGCACCAATATCGATATATGAGGTGCATCTTGGTTCATGGAAACGAAAAGAGGGGGAAGATAATAGGTTTTTGACGTACAGAGAATTAGCAGATGAATTAATTCCTTATGTAAAACAGATGGGTTTTACTCATGTGGAGTTTATGCCGATAATGGACCATCCGTTTTACGGATCATGGGGATATCAGACATTAGGATATTTTGCACCGACTAATCGATATGGTACGCCACAAGATTTAATGTATCTTATTGATAAACTCCATCAAAATGGAATAGGTGTTATTTTAGATTGGGTGCCTTCCCATTTCCCTTCTGACGGTTGCGGTTTGGTATATTTTGACGGAACACATTTATATGAACATGAAGATATACAAAAACGTATTCATCCTGATTGGGATTGTTATGTGTTTAACAATGGTCGTAATGAGGTAAAAGAATTTTTAATATCAAGTGCGCTTTTTTGGTTAGATAAATATCATGCTGATGGGCTTCGAGTTGATGCTGTTGCTTCCATGTTATATCTTGATTATTCAAGACCAGATGGGCAGTGGACCCCTAATATTAATGGTGGGAATGAGAATTTGGAGTCGATAGCCTTTATTCGTACTCTTAATGAAACTGTATATCATTTTTTCCCGGATGTCCAAATGATTGCAGAGGAGTCTACTGCATGGCCTAATGTGTCAAGGCCTACATCTTTTGGCGGACTTGGTTTTGGTATGAAATGGAATATGGGTTGGATGCATGATACTCTGGAATATTTTAAGAGAGATCCTATTTACAGAAAATATCATCATGATGATCTTACATTTAGTATGCTTTATGCTTATACGGAGAATTTTCTTCTTTCTTTATCTCATGATGAAGTAGTGCATGGCAAGGGATCTTTAATTACAAAAATGCCATGTGATGACTGGCAGAAATTTGCTAATTTGCGTCTGCTTTTTGGATATATGTATGCCCATCCAGGAAAGAAGCTTTTATTTATGGGTGGAGAATTTGCACAGTGGTCTGAGTGGAATCATGAATCAAGTTTAGAGTGGCATCTTTTACAGTATGACAGACATAAAGGTATACAGAAATTAGTAAAGGATTTAAATGCCTTTTATCGCAATGAACCAGAGTTCTACAAGAATGATTTTGATCCATCCGGGTTTGAGTGGGTTGACAGAAGCGATTGGGAGCATAGTATTATTAGTTTTTTAAGATTGGCACGGTCATCGAATAATGTAGTATTGGTTGTCTGTAATTTTACTCCAACACCTAGGGAAAATTATAGAATAGGGGTGCCTTACAAAGGATTTTGGAAAGAGATGTTGAATAGTGATGCAAAAGAATATGGTGGTAGTGGTATGGGGAATTTGGGAGGAGTAGAGGCAGAAGAGATACCATCTCATGGAAGAGAATATTCTATTTCTATTACCTTGCCTCCTTTAGGTATTCTTTTCTTTAAAAAGAATAACCTAACTCAACAGTGTGAGACGGATGATGAGGAACCTGAAGAAAAAGAGAGTTAATTTTGTTTATTATTTATTTTAGAAAAGGAATTTGTTATGTTTGAAAGAAGAAGTGGGGTTCTTTTGCATATATCGTCGTTGCCATCGGAGTTCGGTATAGGAGATCTTGGTCCAAGCGCATATAGATTTGTAGATTTTCTTAATGCAGCAAAACAATCTTTTTGGCAGGTATTGCCACTTAATCCTACGGATCTTATGTTTGGGAATTCTCCATATAGTAGTATATCTGCCTTTGCTACCAACAATCTCCTAATAAGCCCTGAAATATTGGTGGATGAAGGATGGCTTAAGAAAGAAGATCTGTCTTCTAAACCAAGTTTCCCTAAAGGGAAAGTAGATTATCCTGTTGTTATTAACTGGAAACAGGAAATTTTTGATATTGCTTATCAACGTTTTCGGCGTAATTTCATAAAACCAGTCGATTATTTACGGTTTTGTAAGGATAATAAAGGGTGGCTGGATGATTTCTCTTTGTTTGTTATTTTGAAATCATGTTTTTCCAATAAAGCATGGAACGAATGGCCTGATGATATAAAATATAGGCAGAAACAGGCTATTGATAAATATATAAAGAAATATGTTTCAGATATAGAGAAAGTTAAATTCCTTCAATATTCATTTTTTAAACAATGGTTTTCATTAAAGAAATACTGTCAAAATAAAGGTGTCCGTCTTATAGGAGATATGCCTATTTATGTAAGTTTTGACAGTGTTGATGTTTGGACACATCCTGATATTTTTAAATTGGATGAAAATGAAGACCCTATTTTTGTAGCAGGTGTTCCGCCTGACTATTTTAGTGAAACTGGTCAGAGATGGGGTAACCCAGTATATAATTGGGATAGGCTAAAGGAGCAGAGGTATAGTTGGTGGCTGGATAGGATAAGACATAATTTGAAGTTTTTTGATATTTTAAGGATAGATCATTTTAGGGGATTGATAGCTTTCTGGCAGATACCAGCACAAGAGGATACAGCGGTAAATGGTCAATGGGTTGGTGTCCCTTATGATGATTTCTTTACCTGTTTATGTTCGGAGTTCCCGGATAAACCTATTATTGCAGAGGATTTAGGAATTATTACTAAGGATGTTGAAGAGGCCATGAAACGTTATGGCTTTCCTGGGATGAAAGTACTTTTGTTTGCATTTAATGGAGATATGCAGACACATCCATATCTGCCTCATAATTATACGCCTGACTGTGTGGTATATACAGGTACTCATGATAATAATACTGCCAAAGGATGGTTTTTAAATGAGGCAACTCAACAAGAAAAGGAGAATTTTTTTAGTTATATCGGGACAAGATGTAGTGTTGATGAGGTCCCGTGGAAGTTAATAGAACTTGCTATGCGTTCACCTGCTAACCTAGCTGTTATTCCTGTGCAGGATCTTCTTGGGCTTGGAGCGGAATATAGGATGAATACGCCCGGTACGACTAAAGACAATTGGCAGTGGCAGTTGGAAGAAGAACATGTTAGAGATGACATAATCAATAGATTAGGTAAACTTACAGTTGAAACAGGTAGAAGTATATTTCAATGAACTCTTTTGGAATAATTTAACTTTTAGTTGTTTCAGAAAGAGAAGATTGAAAAGAGAGTTTGGTATGTTTGATATAAATTTATTACGTAATAATATAGATTGTGTTCGCCGTGGGCTAGCTGCTAAGAATAGTCGGCCTGATTTAGATTTTATATTAAAAAAGGATAAAGAATATAGGTTATTGGTTACCCAATTAGATAATCTGCGTAGTCAAAAAAATAAGGCTAATGATGAGATATCTAAGGTATTGCAGGATAAAGGTGATCCTTCTGAAAAAATAGCCGCGATGAAACAAATAGCTGAGCAGATACGTTCTCTTGAACCTCAGGCAAAGGCATTGTATGCAGAGATAGCTCAGCTTTTATTGTCTATCCCAAATCTTCCCCATGAGTCTGTACCTGTAGGGGGGCCTGAAAGTAATAGAGAGATAAGAGCATGGAGAGAGCTTCCAAGGTTCTCTTTTCCCCCGAGGTCACATACAGAATTAGCAGAGTCTTTGGATATTATAGATTTTAGGCGTGCAGCAAAATTAACAGGTGCACATTTTGTTTTATTTAAGAGAGAAGGGGCACTTTTAGAGCGAGCATTATATAATTTTATGCTAGATATACATACTCAAAAGCATGGATATATGGAGGTGTTTCCTCCTTTTTTGGTAAATGAGATATCTATGATAGGAACAGGTCAATTGCCCAAGATGAAAGAGGATATGTATCAGTTAAAAGATGATCCTTTTTTTCTTATCCCTACAGCAGAAGTTCCTGTAACTAATATACATCGAGATGAGATATTGAAAGAGGAAGATCTTCCAATTTATTATACCGCCTATACTGCTTGTTTTCGTAGAGAAGCAGGTTCATATGGTAAGGATACTAAGGGATTGATGAGGGTCCATCAGTTTGATAAGGTTGAATTGGTTAAGTTTGTTAGGCCAGAAGATTCTTATGATGAATTGGAATCTCTACTTGCTAACGCTGAGGAGATTTTAAGACTTTTGGGATTGCCGTATAGGGTGATAGAGTTGGCCACAGGTGATCTTAGTTTTGCTGCTGCAAAGTGTTATGACATAGAGGTTTATGCTCCAGGTATAGATAAGTGGCTGGAGGTTTCAAGTTGTTCGAATTTTGAGGATTTTCAGGCAAGGCGTGCGAATATAAGATTTAAGACTAAAGATACGAAAAGAACATGTTTTGTTCATACGCTTAATGGTTCAGGTGTGGCACTTGCTAGATGTGTCGTTGCGATATTGGAGAATTATCAGACTGAGGATGGAGGATGTATTATTCCTGAGGTTTTAAGACCGTATATGGGAGGGATGGAGCAAATATTACCTAAAAAACATAGGTGAGGTATAAATCTATGGGCGATTTTCCTATTGCGGTGTTAAAATTCACACTTGCTATTTTACTTATTCCGGTAATTTTTGCCTCTACGATAAATTTTTACGATCATTTAGAGTATTATCCGATAAATTTTAAACATAATTTTTTAGCAGGTGTAGGCACATTTTTTTTGATATTTTTATTTTTTTATCAGATGTGGGGGGTTTACGAATTTGGACAAAAATTAGTCAATGGCGTAGCAAAGTTAGCAGTTGTCTTTGACCAATTTATAACGGATATATTGCCATTTTATGTATTGGTCTTGATGGGAGGGTATTGTATCGCTACTCGGTTTTTTAATTTAACAGGATATGAACAGGTATTTGTGTTTTTTTCAGGATTCTTTTTTACTATGCACATTATATTAACTGCCCAGGATATTATGGGTAGGGAAGATTCTGCAATAAAACCTTCCTATTATCTGTCTATGTCAATTGTTATTATTGTTAATGTGTGCCTTGCTGTTTTATGTTTGGATCTGTTTGCTGGTAAGTTAAGTTTTTCTACCTTTTTTTTTGATGTCTATAAAAACGCAAAGGATATTTATCTAACATTATTGAAAATAAGATGACCCAGAAGACCTCGTTCTTACAAAAGCTTTTATTAGTTATCTTCGGGATACTACTTTCCCTTATTTTATTGGAAGTAGGTCTTCGGATAGCTGGTGCGGTTCTTCTTTCTATGCAGGAATATCGTAATCATAGACTTGCTAAAGAACAAGGTGTATATAAAATCGTCTGTATCGGTGAGTCTACTACGATGTCAGGAGGAGAAAATTCTTATCCTCGACAGCTTGAAAGGATATTGAATGCAAGAAGTAAGGGAATAAAATTTCAGGTGATTAATAAGGGGGTCTCTGGTACTACTACTCCTGTTATTATTTCGCATTTGCCTGCTATTTTGGATGAAACAAAGCCTAATATGGCTATAGTTATGATGGGGATAAATGATGGTAAGGTGTATATTCCTATAGAGAAAATAAGAGGTTGGCATAAAATATTGGCATATTTAAGGGATTTTAGGGTATATAAATTATTTAAGAGAATAATATTGGGATTGCGAGTAAATATGTCTGCTATGTATAAGAGTAAAACAGTAATCGGTCATAGGAATAAAAATGAAAATGTTTCTACAGGTGAGAAGTTTATAGTAGCCGAGTTTAACAAATATCCTTTAAAATATCGTAAACTGTATTTTCAGGGATTGTTTCTTGATGCCGCTAACAGGTATGCAGAGGCAGAAAAGGTATGGAAATTTTTTATATTTTCTAAAATAATTCCTACTCTTGAGACACATTTTTATAAAAAATTAGCAAAGTGTCTATATGAGCAGGGGAAGACAGACGAGTTGATATCAATATTAGCACATGTCCCGTATAATGCATGGGCCAGTTGTTCTGTATTAGATTTATGTAATGATAGAAAAAGGGCTCCTATGATTGTGTCGGTTATAAACAATAATATTAAAGAAGCGCCGGACAATCCAGAGTTATATGATTTAATGTCAGATTGTTTAAAACGGGCCGGAGAGAATGGTAAAGCTGTTGCATATATGAAAAAGGCAGATGAATTAAGGAAAGGTCATATCAATTCTATTACACAAAAAAATTATTTAAAGCTTAATGATATGCTGAGAAAGCGACATATAAAACCTATATATATGCAGTATCCATTAAGGAGTATAGATACTTTAAAGGCAATGTTGCGGTCAGTTGATAATTTTAATCAAATTATTTTTATCGATAATAAGGGTATCTTTGAAAAGGCATTGTCTACAGGCACATATGATGAGTATTTTACGGACAGATTTGCAGGGGATTTTGGTCATTGTACTCCAAAGGGGAATAGATTAATTGCAGAGCATGTTGCTGAGGTTATATTAAAATATCTTTCTTATTAAATTTTTGCCGGAGTAAGCTTACGTGCAAGACAGGATACCCCAAAACAACATCCAGAGAAGAGGATAATTGTGGCCCCTGATGGTAAGTCAAACATATATGATAACCACAATCCGGTTAGAGTAGAGAACATTCCAATACCAGAGGATAAATACATCATTGTCTTCATATTTCGTGTATATTGTTGGGCTATTGCAGGCGGGATTGTTAGCAGTGCTATAACAAGGATGATTCCAACCACTTTTACTAACATGACAACAGTTATTGCTATAAGGGAAAGTAATATTATGTGCAAGATGTTTGTTTTTATTCCAGAAATTTCTGCAAACTCCTCATCGAATGCTATTGCCATAAATTCTTTATATAATAAATAAACGGTGGTTATAATTATTATGTCTAATATACACATTAGGATTATGTCTGAAAACGGGACAGTGAGAATGTTTCCAAATAGATAGCTAAATAGATCAGGTGCATATCCTGGGGTGAGGCTTACTAATATTATTCCTAATGCCATGCCCATAGACCAGAAAATTCCTATGAGAATGTCTTCCTGGATATGTTTTTTTTGGTTGATTACTGCTATCCCTATTGCCGATAAGATACTAAACGGCAATAATGTTATAATAGGATTTATTCCTAACCAATATCCTATACCGATACCGCCAAATGCTGCATGAGCAATACCCCCACTGATAAAGGCTATTCTACGGACAACCACGTATGTACCAACAATACCGCAGGCTATGCTGGTTAAGAGGGCTGCCATGATAGCATTTCGCATAAATTCGTATTGAAATAATTCTATCATGATTTATAAAAAATTTTTTGTATATCTACTTATATATTATAAATATAAATTTAATGTTGCTTCATTACCCTATGAGGGACACCATGAGCTATTATATCTACAGGACATTTATATGCGGCTTCTAAATCTTTCGTATTTATTTCCTTTTTATGATGATAAAATAATTTTTTATTAAGACATGCTATTTTATCCACATGAGAAGATATTACACCTATATCATGGGATACCAGAACAATAGCCATATTTTTTTTTAAATTTTTTAGTATTTCATAAATATCTTGTTGAATACATGTATCCAAACTAGCAGTGGGTTCATCAAGCAACAATAATTTTGGTTCAGAAGCAAGAGCTCGAGCTATAAATACTCTTTGTTTTTGTCCTTCAGACAGTTCGCCTATAGGGCGGTAGCTGATTTCTTTAAGTCCTACCAATTGTAATTTTTCTTCAGCTATTTGTATATCTGTTTTACTATAATTAGTGAAGAGCCGACTATAGCATAATCTTCCCATTAATGTCACCTCTAACACATTAGCAGGAAAATTTCGAGGGAAATGGCGTGTTTGAGGGACATATCCAATTTGTTTGCGTATTTTTTGGGGAGGTTTTCCAAAAATCGTTACCTCTCCTTTTAATGGGCGTATAATCCCTAGGATAATCTTTAGTAATGTAGTTTTTCCCCCACCGTTAGGCCCTATTATTCCAAGAAAATCATTTTTTTTGATAGATAAAGTAACATCTTCCAGAGCAGGTATTCCTTGGTAACCTGCCCAGATGTGGTTTAGTTTTACTATTTCTTCTTTATTGTTATTCATTTTTCAGTTGAGGCCAATACGTTGGCTGTTTGATATAGATTATCTATATAATTTTCTCCTAAGGGGTTTATTATAATAACCTTTCCTTTAATATTTTCCGCTATGGTCTTTGCAGTTTTGGGACTGAATTGTGGAGATGCGAATACTGCTTTAATCTTTTGTTTTTTTGCTGTTTGTATTATGTTTATTACTTCTTTTGCAGATGGTTGTTTCCCTTCGATTTTTACAGGTATTTGTTTTAGACCGTAATGATCTGCAAAATAACCCCATGCAGGATGAATTACTATAAAAGATTTATTTTTCATTTTAGATAAAATTTGTTTTAATTGTTTGTCAAGATTCTTTAATTTTGATATAAATTTTTGAGCATTTTTTGAATAAAAGTCTTTATTCTTAGGGTCAATTTTTATCAATGCGTTCTTGATATTTTGTGCCATTATCTCTGCATTTACAGGTGATAGCCATATATGGGGGTCATTATGTTTGTTATGTGAGTATTGTTTGCTTTTTGAGCCGGTTTCCTTTTTATTTGCTTTTTTGATATGTTTATGTATTCTACAAGACATTTTTCTTAATGGGATACCTGCAGAGCTATCACATACTACCATATTTGGGTTTATCGCAATGAGTTTGTTCATCCATATACGTTCAAATTCGATACCAGATCCCACCTTTATATATAATTGGGCCTTGCTAATTTTTTTTAATTGGCTTGGAGTTGGTTCATAGGTATGAGGACTGGCTCCTGGGGGAATCATCACAGAAACCTCTACTTTGTCTCTCCCAATATTTTTTACAAAATTAGCTAATGGTAATATGGAAACAACAACGGAAATTTTTTGTGAGTGTGATTTTATTTGTTCACTTGCTGTAGAGTTAGATAAAGGAAAGAATATAGTTGTAAGATAAACAACTAGAGCAATAACCCATGAAGGATTTTTCATGATAGCCTCCTAAAATTTTTTAAAAGATTATAATTAAAATTAAATATTATTATAATAAAAATGTATTAGTTAAAAAGAAAAATTTTATAAATGATAACCTTTTATAATATTTCTAAAATTTTTTGTGGAGTTTAGTTTAGTAAAAATGGTTTGACAGTATTTTTCTTTTAATATATCATATCCCCAGTTGTATTATAAATTTAGTTTATATTTTTTTATCAGAGCCTTATCCTAAAGGGAGGGGTCATGTTACAAAAGATTATAAAGATAGTAAAAAAATTTTTTAATTATATTTTAGGATTATTTTCTAATGATATAGGTATTGATTTAGGTACTGCAACCACATTGGTTTTTGTTAAAGGTGAAGGAGTGGTTTTATGTGAGCCTTCAGTTGTGGCTATTGAGAAGGATACTAACCGCGTTATGGCAGTTGGAGAAGAGGCAAAAAAGATGTTAGGAAGGACACCGGGGAATATTGTTGCTATAAGACCATTAAAGGATGGAGTTATTTCTGATTTCGAAATAACAGAGGCCATGCTGACTTATTTTAAAAAGAAGGCACAGCGCAGGAGGTTTGCCATAAGTCCGGCAATGGTAATTGCTATTCCTTCAGGAATTACTGCAGTAGAAAAACGAGCGGTTCGTGATTCAGCAGAAAGAGCCGGTGCAAGATCAGTAGATCTTATAGAAGAACCTAAGGCAGCTGCCATAGGTGTAGGGTTGCCTGTTGCAGAGGCTGCAGGGAATATGATAATTGACGTGGGTGGTGGAACCACAGAATTTGCTGTTATTTCTCTTGGTGGGTTAGTATATGCTAAGTCTATTCGTATAGCAGGTGATGAGATGGATGCTGCTATTATAGAATATCTACGTAAGACATATAATCTAATGATAGGAGAAAGAACAGCAGAAGAGATAAAGATAAGAATTGGTTCTGCATATCCGCTTGAAGAAGAATTGAGTATGGACGTACGTGGACGTGACCTTATATCAGGGTTACCTAAGACTATTTCTATTACATCAGTAGAAGTTAGAGAAGCCTTACATGACCCTGTGCAAGCTATAGTGGATGCATCTAAATCTACGTTAGAACATACACCACCGGAACTAGCAGCAGATCTTATTGATAGAGGTATCGTTATGGCAGGTGGTGGTTCACTTCTTCGTGGTCTGGACAAACGTATAGCAGAGGAGACAGGTTTGCCAGTACATATTGCAGACGACCCACTCACTGCTGTGGTCTTGGGTACGGGGCAGATGCTTCATATGCCACCTCGCTTAAGGAGGAGAATTATTGTTCCCGCAAAATTAGATTTTTAAGTTTTTTAGATAACTCAACTTTTGTTACTAATAATAAAAATAGATACTTACTTTATAAGCTAAAAATAGACAACGATAGTGTTTAAAATCAAGCATAGATATTTATTATATTTTATACCATTACTTGTTTCTATCGTCCTTTTATTATCTCATCCAAGCTATTTTTCATCTATAAAATTTAAAATCATAAGTTTAATTTCTTTCCCGGCTCGTATAATATCTTTTCCTCTCTTTGAAATAAAAAAAATATTATATTATCATCGTACATTTGACGAGTATATGCGGCTCAGGAAGGAGGTGGCATCTTTAAAGCGTCGTTTGATTGGCATGGAAGAGATTATTCGTGAAAATACCCGATTACAGAAACTATTAGATTTTAAAAGAAGGCTTGTATATTCCTCAGTTACAGCAAGTGTGATAGGTAGAGAACCCTCACTATGGAACTCTATTATAATTATTGATAAAGGCTCAGATGATGGTATCAAGGTAGGTATGCCTGTTGTAAATGCCTTGGGTGTGGTTGGAAAGATAGGGGAGGTAAGTAAAGATAAGGCTAAGGTTATTCTGTTAACAGATCCTCGTTTTAGTGTTGCGGCTCTTGTTAAAGAGTCTAGAGAGAGTGTATTGATATCAGGGACATTAGAAGGGGGATGCAGGGTTAAGTATATATATCCGGGTGCAAAGATACGGATTGGAGATATGGTTATCACATCAAAGTTGAGCCTGTCTTTTCCTGAAGGTTTATTGATAGGAACCATCGTTGAAAAGATAGAAAATCCATCAGGAACCAATATAGAATATGTCCTTCAACCAGCAGTCTCTTTTTCTCAACTTGAAGAGGTTTTGATTATACGAAAATAACGGTTCTTTATATTTTATAATATTTTTATATATAATAACTATTATAATATAATATATCTTTAAAAATAGAATTAAATATATATAAATAATATTTTAATTTGATTGATGTATAAAAAAGCAAGATAACTATTTTATAGTATTTGAATGTGTTTGTGAAATAGCATAAAAAATTAAAGGTAATTAGGTTAGCTATGAAGAGATTTTTAGTAATTTTGGGATTGATTTTTATTTTTTTTGTTGCAGAATTTGTGTTATTTAATGTCTTTGGATTGTGGGCTACACCTAATTTGTTATTGTTATTGGTTATCTTTTTCTCTGTATTTACCGAGAGAGTTTATGCACTCTTTTCAGCGGTTTGTGCAGGTATTTTTATGGATGCATTTGATATTGATAATTTTGGAGAATATATTTTTGCTTTTCTTGTATGTTTTTATATCACAGTACTGTTACGTAGATTTATATTTCATTCTCTTTCCCTCTTACCTCAGTTATTACTTGTCAGTTTAGTTTGTTTTGTAGATTTTTTAGTACATTTTATTCTTCGTTCCCATCTTATAAATAGTATAGAAGGACAGCAATTAGTTTGTATTATAAAGGATATCTTCCTTCCACGTTTAGGGGTCACGCTTATAGTAACATCATTTGTTTTTAAGTGGTTAAAGCGATGCGTATCAGGATTATTCGTATAATTATAATTTTATTATTTCTATTAATAGCTGCGGACCTAGTTTATGTCCAGGCAATTTTAGGGCATCATTATTACAATTTGAGTAAGAACAATAGAATACGAATTGTACCTTTGCCGGCTGTACGTGGAAGGATTATGGATAGGAAAGGTAGATTATTAGCAGATAACGTCACATCTTATAATATAACAGTTACACCGCAGGATATAAAAGATGTAAAAAAATTATTTAATTTTTTAAGTAAAGTTTTGAGGGTTGATAAAAAGGTGTTGATGCATAGATATAGGATGGGTAAGTTCGCTCCTTTTGCTCCTGTAGTAGTTGCGGAACACATAACAAGAGAACAGGCTATTGTAATAGAAGAGAATAAATATCTTTATCCAAGCGTTATGATTCAAGAGAGTTTTATGCGTAGGTATCCTTTAGGTAGTAATGGAGCTCATTTGTTAGGGTATGTTGGTAAACCAAATCGATATAGAATAGAAAAATTAAAGTCATATGGGTATACTCCTTTAGGAGAAGTTGGATATCTTGGAGTAGAGGAATATTATGACGCTTATCTTAGAGGAGAGCCCGGCGGGTTGCAGATAGAGGTTAATAATAAAGGGCAACAAGTGCGGTTGTTGGGGATAAAAGAACCTCGGAAAGGAAAAGATATAACATTAACTATAGACAGTGACATTCAGCAAATAGCTCAGGATGTGCTGAATGGCTATGTCGGGGCTATTGTTATTATGGATAAAAAAAACGGAGAGATACTGGCAATGGCTAGTTCTCCGGGCTATGATGCGAATATATTTGTTAATAGGGGACAGCATGAAAAAGAATTATCACGTTTGTTTTCTGATCCATTATCTCCTCTTTTAAATAGGGCAATAAAAGGTGTTTTTTCCCCAGGGTCTGTTTTTAAACCCGTAGTTGCGATAGCAGCGCTTGATAATCATAAAATTACCAAGCATACACGATTTAATTGTAAAGGATTTTTAGAGATAGGAGGCAGGAAATTTAGATGTGCACATATTCATGGGTGGCAGGATTTAGTGCAATCTTTGTGTCATTCCTGTAATGTATATTATTATCATGTAGGGATGATATTGGGAGCGGATATTATAACAAAATATGCAAAGATATTTGGATTAGGTAGCCTTACGCATATAGATTTACCATATGAGGAAAAAGGGTTTGTCCCTTCCCGGCGCAAACGAATGCTTTCAGGTCGCAGATGGTTTATAGGAGATACCTTAAATTTTTCTATAGGCCAGGGGGATTTATTATGTACCCCTTTACAGTTAGTAAGGATGATGGGCATAATAGCTACTGATGGATATGAATTACAGCCTCATGTAATTAAGGCTATAGCAGGTAAAGCAGTGGATAGATATTCTTTTAGGAGACATATCAAGATAGATAAATCCATATTTAGTATAGTAAAGGAAGGTTTGCGGGATGTTGTATCGTATGCCTCTGGTACGGCTCATGTAATGGATATTGATGGATTATATGTTGCTGGTAAAACAGGTACAGTTCAGTGTTCGGCTCATAAAAAGGATCATGCATGGTTTGTTGGTTATACGGAAGGTCGTAAGAGAGATATTGTTTTCTCGATTTTCCTTGAGCATGGCGGGTCCAGTCAGAATGCATGTCTTGTTGGCAGGCAGTTATTATTAAAATTGATGCGGAATTCGTTATTATGAATAGGAATATTGGAGTAAAGATAATTATATATACATTATTAATTATTATTGTGGGATTGCTTGCATTGTATAGTGCTGCATCAGGGAATTCGCGTGTTACTGTAAAGGTATTTTATAATCAGTTTAGTTTTGCCGTTATAGGATTGTTTGTAATGTTGGTTTTAAGTAGACTGGATTATAGGAAATTTTATGATGTTGCCTATATTTTATATATTATAAATATGCTATTGTTAGTTTGGGTACTAGTAGCAGGAAGACATGCATTAGGTGCAAGTAGGTGGATACAAATAGGCGGTGTTGGGTTTCAGCCATCAGAGTTCAGTAAAATTTCACTGATTTTAATGCTGAGTAGGTATTTTAGTAATAGGAGTATAAGGTTGAATTTTGGTATGTTAGATAAACTCCAGAAGGTAGTTGTTCATCTTATATGGCCTTTTATCCTGACAGCAGCTATGATGTTGTTAATATTTAAACAACCAGATCTTGGGACTGCATTATTAATGTTTGGTATATTTATTGCCATAGTATTTGCAAGTGGTCTGGCATATAAATATATATTAGGATTTTTAATAATATGCGTGAGTTTTTTGCCCTTTGCTTGGGGTATGCTTAAGACTTATCAGAAGAATAGATTATTGGTCTTTCTTAATCCTAATATTGACCCATTAGGAGCAGGGTATACTATTACTCAATCAAAGATTGCAATAGGATCTGGCCAAATATTTGGGAAGGGATGGTTAGCAGGGACTCAAAATCAGTTAAATTTTCTTCCTGAAAGGCATACAGATTTTATTTTTTCTGTTATAGGAGAAGAATGGGGACTTATAGGTACACTTATTTTAGTATTCTTGTACTTTCAGCTTATTATGTGTGGTTTGCGGGTTGCTGAACAGATTAAAGATAACTTCGGTAGGTTAACAGCAGTAGGTATAGTATCTATTTTGGCTTTACAGGTAATAATAAATATAGGTATGGTTATGGGTATGTTTCCTATTGTAGGATTAACCCTTCCTTTGATAAGTTATGGAAGGTCATCCTTTTTTGCCTTTATTATTATGATAGGGATATTATTAAATTTGAGTCACAAGAGAAGTATGTTTTAAATTAGCCAATGTAAGAATATATAACGATAAAATTTAGTTATGATAGGGAGGCAAAAGTAAATGCTAGCCTTCTTAGCATTTATTCTGGGGATAAGTTCGGTAATTGTTCAAGTAGTTTTAATGCGTGAGTTGGTTACGGTATTTTATGGCAATGAGACTGTTTATGCTATTATTCTTGCTGTATGGTTGTTTTGGGTAAGTGTAGGTAGTTTTGTTATAGGAGGTGCACTTAGGCAAAGACAAAAGAAATCTCCGGTAGCATTGGTTGTTATTCAGTTTTTTCTTTATCTATGTCTTCCCGCAACTATTTTTGTTTCTAGATGTATAAAGCAATTTATGCATCTTCATATAGGAGAAATTATAGGTATTGTTCCTGCTTTTCTTTCTATTTTTATTTTACTTGCTCCTTCGGCATCTCTTTTTGGTGCTATGTTTTCATTTTTGTGCAGGTTATCTATCAACGATAAAAGTATTCCAGAAGAAATAGAAGATATTGGCTCTTTATATTTATGGGAATCAGCAGGGGCTGCCACAGGTGGACTTATTTTTGGTTATGTCTTAGTCCATTATTTTTCTGCTGTTGAGATAATATTTTTTATAGGAATACTGAATTTGATAGCCGGGATATTTATCTTGAGTAGGGTAAGGATGAGAAGTATATGGTTGGCAGTCTTTATATTAGGCAGTTTGATTTTGTATCTTCTCGGATGGGTTGATAGGTTTGATACAATTTCTCGTAGGATACAATGGAAAGGGACCACGATAGTCGATATCACGGATTCCATATATGGGAATATCGTACTTACACGTTTAGGAACAGAATATAATCTATTTGAAAATGGTTTATTTTCCTTTTCTACAAAAGATGACCTTTCTGCAGAAACAAGGGTCCATTATGCTATGTTGGCACATCCTTCTCCTAAGAAAGTCCTGCTTATCGGCGGGGGAATTGGAGGGGCGGTGAAAGAGATATTAAAACATCATATAGCACGGCTTGACTATGTGGAATTGGATCCAAAGGTTATCTTAGTATCACAACAATATCTGCCTGCTGATATAATACAGCCATTACATGATCCCCGTGTACATATTATTCACATGGATGGGAGGATGTTTGTTAAGAGATCAAATCAGAACTACGATGTTGTTATTATAAATTTACCCGATCCTTTGACAGCAATGGTAAACCGTTATTATACCCTTGAATTTTTTCAAGAAGTAAAGAGAATATTGGCCCCATCCGGTATATTATCTTTAAGTGTGTCTTCATCTGAAAATTATCTAAGCACAGAGCAGCGACAGTTTTTACGCTCCATTTATTCTACATTAAAGCAAGCTTTTGCTGATGTGAAGCTCGTGCCTACAGATACAGCGGTCTTTGTGGCTTCCACTAGTAAAGAAGGAATTACCCTCCTCCCAGATGTCTTAGTTCAACGATTGAAACAGCGTAAGATAAAGACTAAATATGTGAGAGAATATTATTTGCCTTATCAATTGAGTCCTGATCGTAGGTTACAGATACAGAAAATACTGGATAAAAAGGGAGGAGATATTAATACTGACATGAGACCAATATCTTATTTATACGATATTCTTTTATGGTCAACTCATTTCAATACATATTTTAAAGCACTTTTTGCATATTTGCGAAATATTTCTTTATATTATTATCTTATGGTTATACCAGTTTCATTTTTAATATGTGGATTATTTTTTATTAAAAAAGGACTTAATGTCCCTGTATCTTTCTCTATTCTTACTACAGGTTTCTCAGAGATAATCTTTCAGATAATTGTAATTATAGCCTTTCAATCTCTTTATGGTTATGCTTATTATAAAATTAGTATTATTATTGCATCTTTTATGTTAGGTTTATTTTTAGGAAGTTTATCCGCCAAAAGGATTATTGTTGTTTCTACTTTTAATAGTATTTTTAATTGGTATAAAATTACTCAGCTTTCTATATGTATTTATCCTTTGCTTTTACCTCTTATTTTTATTATTTTTAGGGACTTCAGGCCTGGGTATATTTCATCCATATTTTTGGCCAGTATTTTTGCCTCGTTGCCTATTATTGCAGGTTTTATAGGAGGTATGCAATATCCTATGGCAACGTATTTGCTTGCCTCTGATAGGGTAGATAAGAAAGACTGTTCAATAGAACCCAAAACTAGAGATATATCTATGCATGCAGGAATGTTATATGCTTTTGATTCTTTGGGGGCAGCTATAGGTGCCGTAATGGCTGCAACTTTTTTTATCCCTATATTTGGTATAGGTGTAACAGCACTTCTTTGTTCATTGCTGAATTTTTCTGTATTTTTGTTGTTGATATTTATAAAAAATGTTCATTTAAATTTTTCTGTGGGGGAAAGATAGAGTTTGTTATAATATATTATAAATATTTTTATATTTTTTTGAAACGAAAGGAGCTGTAATGAGAAAGACAGGAATTATATTTCTTTTTAATATTATTGTGGCTGTGGGTAGTATCTTTCCAGTATTTGCAGCTACAGGGATGGATAAATTAAAGCCATATATAGCCTCAGTACAGCAGTCTGAACAGGGAATGACTTTGTGGCAGTTGGTTCAGGCAGGTGGTTTTGTTATGGTTGTATTAGGTTTTTTATCGATACTTGCTACTGCATTGATAGTATATAATTTTATTACCCTTAAGACATCTAGACTTATTCCGGAAAAATTTACTTTAGAGGTTATAAATAAATTGGAACGAAAGCAGAAAATAGCTGCTGAAAAAATGTGTAAGACCAAGGATAATATTATTTCCAAAATTGTTATGGCAGGGTTACTAAGACGTTCAAAGGGGCATATATTTGCTCGTGAGGCTATGGAAGATTGTGCAAGGAAAGAGATAAGCAATCTGTGGCAAAATATCAGTTATCTTGCAGATGTTGCCACAGTCGCCCCTCTTGTGGGTTTATTGGGGACGGTTTTGGGGATGATTCAGGCCTTTAATGTAATTGCCTTTCAAACAGTAGCTGTTAAACCTATACTGTTAGCAGGTGGAGTTTCCAAGGCAATGGTTACTACTGCGGCTGGTCTTATAGTAGCAATACCTGCTATGATGTTTTATTCTTTTTTCCGCGGTAGAGTCCAGAGTATAGTTAATATTATAGAGAATAATACTACGGAAATTATAAAACTTATTGAGGATTTATAAAGTATGGTTGATTATTTATATAGTTTTTATAGGAGGTAGGAGATGTCAAAATTTGTTGTATCCCAGTATCAGAAACAAAGACCTGTGATACAGATGGCCCCATTAATAGATATTATTTTTCTTACATTAGTTTTTTTTATGGTTATGTCTGTATTTGGGCAGTTAGAATCAGAGTTGAGTATAAGTGTTCCTAAGGCATCAGAGTCAGTCAATCCTGTTAGAAGTCCGGGAGAGATTATTATTAATATCACTAAAGATGGTAGGGTGATTGTAAATCAAAAGGAATTGACTAAAGAAGGGTTGCAGAAAATGTTAAAGCGCGTAGCCGCGCTTTTTCCTAATCAAGCTGTAATTATAAGGGCGGACGAGAATGCATATCATAAATATGTCATAAGGGTATTAGATGCTTGTGCAGCTGCGGATATATGGAATATATCTTTTTCTACTATGAAAGAGGAGTAAGATGCGAGATTTTTATAAGCGAGTAACACATATTGTTATTATTTTATTATTTTTAACTTTCCTGTTTTCATTTAACGTCACGGTTTTTGCAAAGGCCCCAGTGGTTTCAAGTGATCTTGAGCAGCTGGATTTTGCAAATGGCCTTTTTCAGCGTGGGTTTTATAAGATGGCAGCAGATGAATATGGTAAGTTTATTAGTTCTTTTAAGCAAAGCAAATATTTACCTGAGGCATATTTTGGTAAGGCTGAAAGTAGTTTTTTTCTTAAGCATTATCATAATGCGATAGAGCAATATAAAGAGTATCTACATTTGTTTCCTCAAGGAAAAAAGGTGGACCTTGCTAAAATGAGATTAGGACAGTCATTTCTTTTTTTAAACGACTATACATCAGCATTAGAATGGCTTTCTTCAGTTAACAGTAGGTCCTTGGATGATAGTTTTAGGCAGATATTAGTATTTTGTAAAGGTAAGGCTTATTTGGGTAAGGGAGATAAAGAGCAGGCAATTAAGAGCTTTGATGAGGCAGTTGCTATATTAAAAGGAAGTCATTGTGCTGTAGATGCTCTAATTGAAGCAGGAGCTATTTTGGCTAAGGATCATAAACTTGAGATGGCCTTAAAATATTATGATAGGGCATTTAATAGTACTAATGATAAAAAAATAAAGAGTTTTATTCTCTATAAAAAAGGAGAAGCATATTTTTTAAATAAAGATTATCTTTCCGCGATACAGGTCTTTAAAGGTATTTTGGATAAATATCTTAATGAAGACATTGTAAAGGATGCGTTTTCTAACTTGTTGTTGAGTTTATATGACCTTTCTAAGTATGAAGATTTACTTTCAGTTTATAATAAATATAAAGCTATAGCTAAGGAAGGGGATAATTTTTTTGAAATATATTATATTGTGGCTTCAGCATATGTTGAGTTATCACAATATAAAAAAGCAGAGCAGATTTTAAATAGTATATTAACTAATACTTCCATCAGTGAGTTTGATAGAAATAAGGCATTATTAGAAAAGGCAGAGGTATTAGTTAAATCAAAGCATATGAAAGAGGCTATAGAGTTATTAGATAAGGGATTTTCTGATGTAACAGTAGGAAAGGATAGAAGATTATTTTTGGAAGCAGAAGCATATTATGGATTAGCTAATTTTTCAAAATCATATGAATTATATAAACAGATTATTGATAATTTCCCTTCTTCTGATTTTGCTGACGATGCCCTTTATGGAGCAGCGCATGCGAAAAAGGCAGCAGGAGATAATAAGAAAGCTATGGAATTATTTTTTAAATATTTTCAGCAGGGAAAAGATCTTTCTAAAAGGAGAGAGTCTCTTTATAATGATATTTTGCTTGCTATTAGGGAGAGAATGACAGATAAGGCGGTTAAAGATAGCGAACTTTATTTGAATAAATTTAAGAATTGGTATCGTAGTGAATTGGTTATGTTTCGTCTGGCTAATTTATATGGAGATTTGAAAGAATATGATAAGGCAATAGGACTCTTAAAGTCCTTTATATTAAAGTATCCTAAGAGTAATAGGTTAAATAAGATATATTTTCTTTTAGCATATGACTTGCAGATAAAGGGAGATAAAGAGGAAGCCTTAGACTACTATAAAAAGATAGATTTTACAAAGGCAAGTAAAGATCTTATAGCATCATCATTAAAGAATATGGCATTGATATATTTAGATCAGGGGCAAGAACAATTGGCTGCTGACGTATATGATAAGATTATTACAGAGTTTGATGGCCGTGGTTTAAATATTAAGGTATATATATGGCTTGCTGAGAAATATGTTAATGAAGAGCATTTAGATAAAGCGTTGGAGGTCCTACAAAGGGCTCAGAAGAAAGATGTAGACGGAAAAGATAATATAGAGATAGCTTATTTTAAGGCACTTGCTTTTCGGAAAAAGAAGGAATATCAGAAGTCGATAAAAAATTATAATATAGTATTATTATCACGGACTTCGAATGTATATACGGCAGCATCTTATATCGGTAAAGGATTATGTCTGTCTGCATTAAAAAGATATTCCGATGCAAGAAAGGAGTTTGAGACTGCTATTGTTGAGTATCCTGATGATGCGACTATAACTATGAGGGCCAGATTTGAGATTGCCAATCTTGAGCAAGAAAGAGGTAATATAGAAGAGGCGTATAAATTTTATATGTTAGTCGCTGTTTTATATAATGATGATATTTATTGTCCGGAGGCTTTATTTAGAGCAGGAAGGATATTGGAAGAATTGAAGAAAAGAAAAGATGCAATTAAGGTATATAAAGAGATTGTTGATGTGTATAGTCAAAGCGATTTAGCTGAAGAGGCCAAGCAGCGGTTAAAGTTGCTTGTGCAGGATAATTTATGAATAATAAAAGAGACATATTTTTTGCAATAACAGTTTCCGTTTTAGTACATATATCCTTGTTCTTGACTATGAGGGATATAGAGATACCCAGTATACATATCAATATCCTACGTTCTCGACGATTATTTAGGATAAACAAAATAAATGTCGATCTTCCTAGGAAAGTTGTTAAAAATAGAGGAGTTATTTCTATTAATACTATGAAATTTGTAAAACCTGATAATAGAGAGGAGGCTAAATTAGAGAAGGAAGTAAGCTCAGAGGCAGAGCATATAGCAAAGAATGAATTAATATTTAATGCTCCGCCTACTACCCTTGTTCCCGCTCCTTCTTCATCCCATCAAGATGAATCTTTAGAGGAATTAGTGAATGATCAAAGAAATTATAAACATGTTAGGAAAAAAGATGCGCGTAAGACCCGTAAGGAGTTGGTAGAGGTTTCTTCAATAATAGGCGAAGATGGCCCGAGTTCTTCTCCTGATATAACAAAAGAAGTAAACGCTAGCAGAGATTTTTTTGATAAGATGCCAGGGTTTACTCCTAAGGGGATAAATGAAGAATTAATTTCAAACGAAAAGATTACAACCAAAGGAATATCGAATATTAGACATTCTGTTATAAAAAGGAAAACGAAGCCCTCAGACTTAAAACAGTATTTAATATGTAATCTTATGACATATGTTGCTCCAGATGGCGAGAAATATTATAAGATTGGTATCCGGGTAGGAAAGGATGGGTTAAAATTACCAATAATGCCGAAAGAGGTAGTTTTTCTTATTGATTGTTCTTCTAGTATAGGAAGAGAAAGGTTTAATCAGTTTAAAGAAGGGTTAAAATATTGTTTGGAAAATTTAAATAAAGGAGATTATTTTAATATAGGTGCATTTAAAAGGGAGATATTATGGTTTCGACCACATTCTGTAAAGGCAAGTAAGACAGCTATAGAGCAAGCTAAATTATTTGTTGATAGCCTTATAGTTAAACAGAAGACGAATGCATATAATGCCTTTTATCAAAGTATTAAGATAAAAAAAATTATAGATCCTTCTTATATTATTTTCTTCAGCGATGGTCGGCCTACAGAAGGAGAAACAAATGCAGCAAAGATAGTAAGAGATATATCTAAGCTCGATAATGGAGGACGACCTATATTTACTGTGAGCGGAGGAATGGGAGTTAATAGATATTTTCTTGATTTCATAGCATATAAAAATAGAGGATGGGCAGAGTATACTAATAGGACACATATGATAAAAAGGCAGATAATTGAATTATATAGTAAAATAAAATCACCCCTTCTTTTACATTTACGATATCATGTAAGTGGATTGGATGAATCCCAGATATATCCAAAATCATTACCTGATTTTTTTCGTAATACAGAATTTTCTTTATACGGTAAATATACAGATGAAAATAAATTTTCCTTACAATTGTTAGGTGACCTTAAAGGTGAACAAAATGAGTTTATGATTGTAGCTCAACTTGATAAGGCTGAACAAGGTGGGGAGGATATCGCACGAAATTGGGCATTCAATAAAATATATTATCTTATAGGTTTGCTTAAATATGGAGGGGATAATAAAAAAATAGAAAAGGAAATAAATTATTTGTGTGCTAAGTTCCATATTCGAATCCCTTATATGAAAAATATAGATAAGTGAGTTTTTATAGTGTAGTTTGAATCATTTTTAATGGATGATAGAAAGTATAGTTTTTTTAAGTTTTATAATTTTATTGACAAAGAGGAAATATTTGTTAGAATGCACTAACAAAATAAGATTAATCTAAGAATTGGAATCTTGAATTAAGAATATGAACAAATTAACCTCAACAATGGAAGATTATCTTGAGGCAATATACTCTCTAAAGAAAGAAAAGGGATTTGCACGGGTAGGAGAGATTGCAAGTAAACTTGATGTTAAAAGTCCTACGGTTAACTCTGCTATAAAATTTTTATCAGACCAAGGATTGGTTATTCATGAGAGATATGGGTATGTAGATTTAACTAACGAAGGAGGACAGGCAGCATCAGAAATAAGAAATAAACACGATATATTATTTCGTTTTTTAACAGAGTTTTTGATGTTAGATGCTACATTGGCAGAAAAAGAGGCATGCTCTATAGAACATTCTATAGGGGAGAAGACATTTTTGAGATTGACAAAATTTTTAAGATTTTTGCAAAAAGATGCAGTAAATGGGAGATTAACTGCCATAAATCAGATGCGTAGATATTTTAAAGATGATAACAAATAGTAGTTATGGATTTTATAATTTTCATATTGATGAAAGGAGATATTATGGATATACAATTTATTCTTTTTAGTTTTTTAATTAGTAAAAATTTTTTTAAGAAAAGTTAGATTAATCTAACTAAAGTAATTCAAAAGGATATATTATTATGGAAACATTATTAAACAAATTATCTCCATCTACTCACGCAAAGGTAAAGAGGATAGAAGGAAGTGGACATTTAAGAAAGAAATTACTTGATATGGGTATTGTTCCTGGATCTCAACTTCAGGTTATTAAGTTAGCGCCATTGGGGGACCCTATTGAAGTTAAGGTAAGGGGATATCATTTATCTTTACGTAAGGAAGAAGCAAGATATGTTCTGGTGGAGGTTATATCGTGATTGAACGACTTATTGATATCCCATCAGGAGAAAGTGTTATTTTTATTTGTATAGAAGGTGGGTTTGGGGCTGAGAAACGTCTAGTGGAAATAGGTCTACTGCCAGGAGAAGAAATAAAAGTTGTTCATAATTCAGGAATGGGGCCTGTTACACTAAATATAAAGGGAGTAACTTTAGCTATTGGTTATGGTTTAGCAAAAAAAATACGTGTAAGGAGTAAATATGATGGGAAGTCCACGGGAATTAGTGGTTGCTTTGGTTGGAAACCCGAATTCAGGTAAATCAACCATATTTAACAACCTAACAGGTGCCTTTCAACATGTTGGTAATTATCCAGGTGTAACTGTTGAGAGTAAAGAAGGCCGTGTTAGCTATAAAGGGTATAATATAACTATTATTGACCTTCCTGGGACATATAGTTTATCTGCATATTCAGAGGATGAGGCTGTTACAAGAAATTTTATAATTCAGCAAAGGCCAGATGTTATTCTACATATAGTTGATGCATCGAATTTGGAAAGGAATTTATATTTGTTTACCCAGCTTGTGGAGATAGATGTTCCTGTTATACTTGCTATGAATATGATAGATATTGTTGAAAAGAAGGGGCAGAAAATAGACTATAATGAACTTTCAAGGCTTTTAAAAGTGCCTGTTGTCCCTACAGTGGGAAACAAAAACAAGGGGATGTATGCACTTTTAGATGCAATTGTTAATCTTGTTAAAGTGAAAGATACCCGAGATAAGGTTCATATTCCATATGGTGAAGAGATTCAAGAGGAATTGGATAAGCTTGTAACTTTTTTAAAAAAAGAGACGCAGCTTTTGAAAAAATATCCTGTTAAGTGGCTTGCAGTAAAACTACTTGAGGCAGATTCATTAGCCATAGATGTTATAATGAGGTTACCATTGGGTAATGATATTTTTCAACAGAGTGAAAAGAGTAGAGGATATTTAAAAGAGTTGTTTGAAGATGAACCTGAGGTTGTTATAGCAGATAGGCGATATGGTTTTATATCTGGAGCATGTACGCAGGTTATTCGTTCGACGCCAGAAGAACACCATGATTTTTCTGATAAAATTGATATGGTTGTTTTAAACCGTTTTTTAGGGTTACCTATTTTTGCTTTTGTGATGTATATTATCTTTAAATTTACTTTTTCTTTTTCTGCACCAGTTATAAAAGGGTTGGAAATATTTTTTGGCAGGATCTCAGTTATGGCTACAAAATTTATTCCGGAAGGGATATTTCAATCTTTTATTGTTGACGGGATTATAGGGGGTATTGGGAGTATATTAAGTTTCTTTCCTTTAATTATTTTTATGTTTTTTGCTATAGCCTTTTTTGAAGATTCCGGATACATGGCACGGGCAGCATTTATTATGGATAAAATTATGCATAAATTTGGTTTACATGGGAAGTCTTTTGTCCCTATGATGATATCAACAAATGGATGTGCGGTGCCGGGAATTATGGCAGCAAGAACATTAGAGAACAAAAAAGATAGATTGATTACTATGCTGGTAACTCCTTTTATGATTTGTGGGGCAAAACTTCCTATATTTGCACTTTTTATTGGTGCATTTTCCCCTGAAGCATATAAAACTAATATTATGTTTTTGATGTATGCGATAAGTGTCGGTCTTGCTTTTGGTTCTGCTTGGGTTTTAAAGAGATTCGTTTTAAAAGGAGACCCAGCATATTTTGTTATGGAGCTTCCGCCGTATAGAGTTCCTACGTTAAAAGGATTATTGTTGAAGGTATGGACACGGGCACGGCTTTATTTAAAAAAGGCTGCAACTATTATTTTATTGATTTCTATTTTGGTCTGGGTTGGTTTTAGTTTTCCTGAGATAAACAAAGAGGAGATTAAAAACAGCGATAATTTTGCTTCTATACAATTGAAACAAAGTATTGCAGGTAAATTAGGAAGGGTTATGGAACCTATTTTGAGACCTATAGGATTGGATTGGCGGGCAGGTATAGCCTTAATATCAGGGCTTGCTGCCAAAGAAGTCGTTGTAACTACCTTTGGTACGATGTATAGTTTAGAAGAGGGCTCTGATCATTCTGCCCTTAGGGAGGCAATACGTAATGATCCTAGTTGGAATCCATTAAAGGCCTTTTCTTTTTTGATATTTTGTATGATTTATCCACCGTGTATAGCAGCTATATCTGTATTTTATCGTGAAACAGCCTCGAACCTTAAATGGACGTTATTCCTTTTTTTAGGAACTATTGCCATGGCATGGGTTTTTGCCTTTATTGTATATCAAATAGGAAATTTATTTTACAATCTTATGTAGCAAAAGAAGATAGAGTATTAATATTGTATTAGCCCGCGAGATGCTCTGCACGGGAGTAATATTTTGCTTCTTTGTTTTTTATAGGGGTATTTGTTGTATCTTCATCTTTAAAGAAATATTTAAATGGTAATATAAAAATAGCAATAATCCCAATTCCTAGTAGTTTTAGAAATTCTCTGCGGGTTATACGTTTATTGATCATAAATCATATCCTCCTATTTTGATGTGTATTTTACCATATCCCGGGTATTTTTGTTCCACAGAATTTGCACTTTCCATCTTTCAAATTATTTTGTAATATAGCATATCCTCTACGTTCTATAAGTAATTTGCCATCATTAGGGCAATATGTATTATTTGCTGGATGTCCGGGAACATTACCAACATATACATAGTGGATTCCTTCTTTTTTCGCTATTTTTACAGCGTTATTTAAAGTTTCTATAGGAGTGGGGGGTAGATTTTTTAGTTTATGCATTGGCCAGAACCTAGAGAAATGTAGGGGGACATCGACACCAATATTATCAGTAATCCATTTACATAATAAACGAATGTCTTTTTCACTATCATTCCATGTAGGAATAATAAGGTTAGTAAGCTCAACCCATACACCTTGATTTATCATAGTCTTGATACCTTCTAGAACAGGTTTAAGTGTTGCATCACACATATTATTATAAAATTTTTCAGTTATTCCTTTTAAGTCAACGTTAGCTGCATCAATATATTTGCATAGTTCTATAAGAGGTTCACGGTTGATGTATCCTGCGGTAACAACTACATTATATATTCCGTATTTATGAGCTAGTATGGAAGTATCTAAGGTATATTCATAGAAAACTATGGGTTCGGAATATGTATATGCTATAGATATGCATCTGGATGAAATGGTTTTAACTACAACTGTTTTTGGAGGCATATTATAATTGTAGGTTTCTTCTGGTTCTCGTTGGGATATTTGCCAATTTTGACAGTATTTACAATGGAGGTTACAACCTGCTGTTGCAATAGAAAATGCCATACTAGCAGGTTTAAAATGATATAGAGGTTTTTTTTCTATGGGATCGACGTGCGCTGCACATGGATCACCATATACAAGGGTTTTAAGTTCTCCGTTGAGGTTGATACGTACACGGCAGTCTCCACGTTCTCCCTCTGCAAGTTTACACATCTTAGGACATAATTGACATTGTAGCAAACGGTTCATAGATTTTACCATTAAATTAATTTTATGTTTTTTAAAGCTTTTTCCAGTATTTTGCAGGTTGTGGCTTAATCCCTGCTTTCTTTATTCTTTGTTTTATTTTTTTTATTTTATCATTTGATATAGATTTAGATATAGGTTGTGGGTTCTCTGTATATGTATAGTAATCTTCAGTAGATTTCTGAGTTAATATAAAGGAGGATATATTTTTTATCCATAACCATAATATCATTAATATTATAATTATAAGTATCAAGACAAATATTCTATCTTGTGGATTTTTTATATGAGATTTTTTTGTTAATGGTATTGTTTTTGACTTTGTAATATGACTTATTTTTAATTTAAGTGCACCAACCTGACATTTTCTTAGACATTCTGCACACAGATTACATTCGCCATAATCGATTATGGGTATATTATTGTCATTATAATTTATAGCATCGAATGCACATACTCTTTTACATAGCATACAATTTTTGCATATATCTTTACTCGCCCTTATTTTTATAAAACTTAACCTTGCAATCAAACTGTTAAATGCGCCTGTAGGACAGATGTACTTACACCAGAATCTAAAATGGAATGCAGAGATTAGTAATGTTGATACAACTAATATCCATCCTATGAAGGTAGCATTTGATGTGAAGAACAATACAAATACCTCAAAGTTTAGGATATCACTAGTGTTTGCTATTATTGCCGAGATTAAAGCGATAAATAGAATAATATATTTGACGTATTGAGCCTTTTCTTCTGTGTGTGTTGATATCTTTAGGGTTTTTATTTTAATTTTTCTTGCTGAACGATATATTATTTCCTGAATTACACCAAATGGACATACGCTTCCGCAATATATATTTCCAATTATTAAAATGATTATTAGAGATAAAGGTATAAGCATATACCATATAGGGCTATATGTAAATGAAGGTATTCTCAGCAAGATTATGTTTGCTATATGCACAATAGACAACATTGCAGCCTTAAGTATCCCGAGATAGATAAGACTTAGGGACATGGCAGCCCATCTTAACCATTGTTTTTTTGTAGATAGGCTTAATATTGCTAATGTAAATATTAATAAAGGGATGATAATTTCATTCCATTTGAAGGATTCATTTTTTTCTTTTGCGCCAGTTTTTAAGATTTTATCTTTAATAATAGTTTTATAAAATTTTTTTAGCCCTTTTCTAATAGAGGAAGTAATTGCCTTGCTTGTAACAGTTGCATGGGTAATTCCGTCTATATCTATGCCCAATCGTAGTGGTTCTGTTGCTTTTTTCCCTTTGAATTGGACTATAAACTTATCAAGATTACCTACATAGGAAGGTGTTTCGGATTGTTCCAGTATTTTTAAATTTTGAATCTTACCTGAAGGGGATATCCCAACTATTATTTTTATTGGTCCACTAAAACCTTTTATTTTTGGAGCAAGTTCTGTTGTAATAAAGGCGTAACCTTTAATATCTGAGAGAGTCTTCGTTTTAGATGATTTATATGCGATATAGTAAGGGAAAGGTGTATTTTTTTTCTCACAATTCGCTGCAGTAGGAAATACCTCTTTGCATATATTTTGTTTGTATTCTTCAAGACTGTCCTTATGGTTATTATATAAGACAATATTATGATAAATCGCAATTAGGATAATGATATATAGTATAGATGTGAGAATATTATATCTTTTCATTTTATGCAATTTTACATCAAACAAAGAGATGATTCAATAGATATGCTGGCAACGATTAATATTATTTATATAGGTTCTTTGTGAGATAATTTTTAAAGGTGTATTTTATTGACGTCTATTATCATGCCTTTATAATAAATATATATTCTTTATCTAATCTACTTTAAAAAAGGAATGAGATATGTATGTTTTCTTTAATCAAAGATATAGAAAAAGGATTATTTTTTTTGTCAAAGGTCTTCTGAGTCTTATTATTTATATATTTACTATAGATGTGATTATGGCTGTCTCGGAAGAAGCAGGTATATATGTTTCCTCTAATAAAAGATGGGAAAAAACAGATTTAAGAAAGGCTATAGAGGAAAATGTTAGACAGGAGGTTATGCAGTCATATCTTCATATTGTAGGAGAGGTTATGACTAGGGCCATGAAAAAATCCGATATAAATGTTTTTCCTCAAATAGCTTATTATGCAATACAAGAAGCTGCTTATCAGGGATTAAAGTATGCATCTGTAGAAGATATATTACGTGAGGCCTATAATCAATGTATGGATTATGCCATGGATAAAATATCAGAAGGAGAGACAGGCACACTTATGCAGAAAGAATTAAATTCAATGATGGATAGAGTCATAAGACCAATTGTGTATCAGCCTGTATTTCAACGTATAGTTGAGAAGGCGATAGAGCAAGCTGTCCTCCAGCATAGGGCTGTTGTTGTTCAGCAGATTGCACAAAGACAGGCTCGATTAGCTGTTATACAGCAACGGTATATGGCTATGCAACAGGCCATGGCACAGTTATATGAGAAGGCTATAATAGCCAGTATACTTAATCATAAGAATTGATAGGTTTATACTTTTTTTTTATATTTATTATCTGAATATTGAGTTTAGTTTTCAGGAGCAAGGCTTGATGGGACAGTCTTCTATTTTAAATAAGGAAAGAGATATAAAATTTGGTTTTGGATTGTTGTTTTTTCTTTCCTTTGTAGTCTGGGTATTTTGTTTTAGGGATTTTGTCTTTGGACGCTTACCTTTACAGAGTGATGCTATTTCCTATTATAATCATATTAAGTTTTTTATTGATAATATGATGCAGGGAATTTACCCTCTTTGGGACCCTGCATGGAATTGTGGTGCACCGAATGAATTTTTTCTAAGGAGGTTTGGGGCTTTTAATCCTTTCTTTTTTTTGATTATTCTTTTTAGGAAATTAGGACTATCTCATCATTTAGCTTATTTACTATTTCTTTCTCTTTATTATTACCTCGGTATGATAGGATTTTATTTGTTGGCAAAACGTATCTTGCAGGATAAACTGGCAGCCTTTGTTGCATATTTGCTTTTAATGTTTTCTTCTCTTGCCACCAGACCATTTGATTCTTTTATCATCTTTGAATTTGTTCCTATGGTATGGTTCTTCTTTTTTATAATATCCTTTTTTCAAACTCCATGCAGGAGTTTTTTTATAGGTATGATTTTTACCGTGATGATAATCTTTACTACCTATCTTCCTTTTTATTTTATTACTATAGTCATTATCTCTATGTTGGTATTTATTGGAGTCTATCCTTTAAGATGTAAAGATATATGTTTAAATAGTGTTGCTTTCATAAAGAGTAATAAGATTTTAGTTTGTATATGTTTGATTGCCTTTTGTTTATCCCTTATCCCTGGGATTAGGCTTTTTAAGGCATCATCGCAATCAGAGTTTGTTCTTCCTTCAAGGAGCAATGGAATTCGGGCACACAACAGCATAGAAGTAGGATACAACACTATTGCTGGATGGGGTATAACAGAAGATTTAATGTATTCCTCTGCATTTAATGATCTGCGTAAATTTAAATTTGCAGTTATGTATGTTCCTGTTTTCGTTTATATTATTCTTTTATTAGGTCTCTTTCTTAAAGGGAACAAACTCCTTCTTTATCTGTTTATTTTGAGTTCAATGATCTATTTGTTTCATTGTCCATATGCCCCAATATATAAGTTTTTATACCACCATATCTTTTTTTATAAATATTTTAGAAATCTTCATTTTTTTTTATGGTGGGTTCTGCTGCCAGTATTTATATTATTTGCAGCAGAGAATATGAAGTTATTTCTTAATTTGCAATTAGAGAGGAAAAGAGATAGATATTTGTTATTGTCTTTTATTGTTGTATTACACCTTATATTTGCAGTATTGATTTTTAAGTTCGGGCATGGGATATTTTCTTCTTATATCGTAATAGCTCTTAGTATGGTTTTTTTTATATCATATATCACAGGTCTTCTTAGAAAAACGATCCCAATTTTGTTTTATCTGTTGATACTTATTGTATTGCAACCTATAGAGGTATATCATTATCTGGCAAGAAATTCTAGCAGTGTGAAGATAGAGTATTTATATGATGAACCATATCAAGATTTTTTTTACAAAAGAAATCCAAGAACGGGCTCTCTTCATTATGCGACTAAATGGTATGGAAGGTTAGTTGCGAGCATTGACCCTAAAATAGTAAAGAGATTTGCAAGTAACAGGATTTACATATTTAATCGTACTGTTCCAGTGCAAGATAAAGATGAGACAAAACAAATAGAAGAAGCTATTAAAGAAAATAAAGATATTGCCTTTATTTATCCTCCTTATAAAAAGGATGAAATAAGAGAAAATGCTATGATCCCATCTGATGGTCCTATAATTATACAAGAAGAGGATAGTTGGTTTCATTTGATAAAATATACAGCAAATACTTTAAAGATAAAGACAGATTTTAAGACAGAAAAGTTTTTATTATATTGCGATAACTATAGTAGAGGCTGGAAGGCATTTATTAATGGGGTGCCAGTAGATGTATTAAGAACAGATATAGCATTTAAAGGTATATGGTTGCCAGCAGGTGAGAATATAATTTATTTTAAATTCGGATCATGGGAAGAATATTTTTTGAATTATTTTTTACTATGTGTATTTTTTGCAATGTTTATTGCTCTTATCTTTTTTGGTCTAAAGGACGGTTTTTATGCAAGTAATTAATCCACATAGGAAGAATTTTTTAAGGATTGGATTAAGCTTTTTTAAATCTCTATTTCAAAGAAATATAATATTTTATATTGGTGCTATAGTAATAGTAATAGTTTCAGTTGATACTTCCAAGGTTATTTATTCCGCTCGAGTAAAAGTATTAGATAGATTAAGGCCAGATTTATGTTTTTTACTAAATATAGGGGATGGCCATGTCGTTCGGGATGATAACTTTACAAAAGCAGTTCTTGAGAAAGCGGTATTTTTTTATAATAAACTTAATGAATATATCCCCTCACTACATGCAGAGGTTTTTTATCCTGATTCTTATGCTATGTTAGGATATTGTTATTATTATTTGGGGGATATTGATAAGGCAGAATATTACTATAAAAAAGCAATAAAGTTAAATCCTGTTTATATCTGGTTTTATCATAATCTTGGGATAATTTATTTTCATAAGGGAGAATATGAAAAGGCATCAAATATGTTTAAACATGCAATAGATACTATCCCAGAGATTAATATGAAAGTAATCTCATCTTCTAGGATATTTACTCAGATTTATGCAAGCTGTGCAGGAAAACATATTAATCCTTTTTTAAGGCAGATGATTGCATATAAGGATAGTTTTATGCTATTGGTTTTAAGCAGGTATTATCAGAAGAAATATTATGAGCTTGTAAGATATACTGTTGCAGCGATAAAAGAAGGATTAGATGAGAAGGGTTTTTATTATTATTATGCGGGGTTAGCATCTTTTCATACTGGAAAGTATAAAGATGCTATGTCTTTTTTGGAGGAATGTATTAAAAAAAGACCTAATTTTGCAGATGCCTATTATTATTACGGTTTATCCCTTAAGTCTTTAAATGAAGATAATCTCGCTTTACGTTTTTTTAAGAAGGCAATATATTTAAAAAAGAATAAAGACGATGAGATGCCAGATGGCACACAGATTGCCTTAAAAATATTCTGATAATGATGGTAAGGGTAAAATGTTAATTATAAATAATTATTATATTGATTGGTATCAGCTTAAGTAAAAGGAGGTGGATATGATGGAAGGAAGGGAAGGGAAAACAGGATGTTTATGGTTTTTAATAATACTTTTTATGGCAGGCGCGGTTGGATTTTATTTAGGTAGGCATACTAAGGAGGTTAAGCAAAATGTTAGACAGAAGGCACCAATAGTAAAAAAATATGTAGAAGAAAAGGCACCTGCAGTAGAGGATGTAGTGGAAGAGGTTGTAGAGAAGATAAAGAAAGGAGTAGAGATAGGTGTTAAAAAGGGAAAGGCAGTATATAAGGTCTTGAAGGGAAAAAATGTTAATACAGAAAAGAAGTCTGATAAATGAGATAAACAAAAATTTAATTAACAATTTTTTTATTGGAAGGAGGCAGAGTATCTATTATGCCGAAAACAAATAAGATAAAGAAAGTATTAATAGTTGATGATGACCCTGTAATGGTAAAGATGTTAGAAGCTCGGCTTAAGGCTAATGGATATGAGGTCTCAGCTGTTACAGAAGCAACTGATGGTTTGCAGATAGCAATGGATACATTGCCTGACTTAGTTATATTAGATGTGATGATGCCTATTATCAATGGTTATAATTTTTGTAGACTACTTAAGGCAGACGAAAAAGGGAAAAATGTTGCAATCATATTGTTGACATCAAGAAATGAAATAGAAGATATAAAAACAGGTTTTGAGATGGGAGCGGATGCATATCTGACAAAACCGATTAATATAGACAAACTTTTAGATACGATAAAAGTTATAGAATCAAAGGCAGAATAAAGGTAATAATAATTTGATTAAAAGGTGTGAGTGAGTATGTTAACGGTATTGGAAAAGATAGGAGCTGGTGTCATAAGAAATGTATGTATGTTTATAGGTTTTTTGCTTTTGTTAGCTGAGACTATTCGTTGGATTGTCATATGTCCGTTTCGTAAAAAACCTATAGATTGGAAGGCTGTGTCCGAACAGATGGTATTTATGGGGGTTAACTCCCTTATTATAGTATTTTTTGTTATATTTTTTACTGGAGTGGTATTGGCAATGCAGTCTGCGATACAGCTGCAGAAAATGGGAGGATTAATTTATGTTGCCAGTCTGGTAAGTATATCTATCTGTCGAGAATTGGGTCCCGTATTAACAGCTTTGGTTATTGCAGGCAGGATAGGTGCGGCTATTACTGCAGAGATAGGTTCAATGAAGGTAAATGAACAGATAGAGGCGTTAGAAACAATGGGTATAAGTCCGGTTAGATATTTAGTAGTACCTAAATTAATATCCCTTTTTTTTATGCTTCCTACTCTTACTGTAATAGGAGACGCAGGGGGACTTTTGGGCGGATATATTATAGGTGTAACTAATTTAGGAATAAACTCAGGGTTATATATACACACTGCCATGAAATTTTTAAGTCTTAAGGATATTTATACAGGTCTGTCCAAGTCGTTTGTATTTGCTATTATTATAACAATGGTAGGTGCGTATCATGGTTTAAATACAGAGGGCGGGGCGGTAGGTGTTGGTAAATCAACAACAGATAGTGTGGTTATTAGTTTTATACTGATAATAGCAGCTGATTGTATTTTAACAGGCTTATACTTTTTCTCAGGGGTTTAATATTAGTCTATTTAAAAATTAAATTATAAGTTAAATATGAAAGACAAGCTTATCGGAAGTATGAAAAAAGGTGATTGTATAAAGAATAAGAAAGATAGTGCAGATAAGGTAGCGATTTCAATAGAAGGTGTGAGTAAGTCTTTTCATGGAAGGAAGGTCCTAGAAGATATCAATTTAGATATATATAAGGGAGAGATTTTTGTAATTATGGGAGGCTCGGGTAGTGGAAAAAGTACATTGTTGAGGATTATGACAGGGGCAATAAAACCAGATATCGGTAGAGTATGTTTTTTGGGGAGGGATATCAATAATTTAAATAGAATAGAGGCAGAAAAAATAAGACAATCATTTGGAATGAGTTTTCAATCTGCCGCGTTGTTGGATTTTCTTACAGTAGAGGAGAATGTAAGTCTCCCGTTAAAAGAACACACACGGTTGAGTCCAAAGATTATTAGCATGATAGCTCGTATGAAATTGGATTTAGTTGGATTGCGGGGATTTGAAGAATACTTTCCCAATGAACTTTCTGGTGGGATGAGGAAACGAGTTGGTATAGCAAGGGCAATAGCAATGGATCCTTCGGTTATATTCTATGATGAACCTACAGCAGGCCTAGATCCTATTGTATGTGCAGTTATAGATGCATTAATAGTAGACTTGGCTCGCAGACTTAACATTACATCAGTTGTAGTAACCCATAATATGGAAAGTGTATTTCGTATAGCAGATAGGGTGGCTATGATTTACAATGGTAGGATATTAGAGGTGGGGAATAGAGAGCAGATAAGAAATTCGGGTAATGAGATAGTTCAACAATTTATAAATGGTAAGGTGAGAGGACCTATTAAGCTTTAGTAATATTAGGTTAAGTGGGTCTGTTATGATTAATAATTTTAAGATAATGGAGTTAGTGTATAGGGTAATCTTTTTAAATAATAATTTAATGTTATCTTTAACATATCTTTAATTTTTAGAAAGGAAAGAGGAGATAAAAAGGAGTTATATGTATGAAGATTAGTAATGAAGTTAAAGTAGGATTAATGGTGGTGGTTGCTATTGTATTCTTAGTATTTTTGACTATCAAAGCAGGGGACTTTCGTTTTTTGGGAAATGGTTATACTGTAAGGGTTTACTTTAAGAATATTGATGGCATAGCTTTAAACTCTCCTGTTATGTTTAATGGATTTGAGATAGGCATTGTTAAAGATATTGCAATTCGAGAAACAAAAGATAGAACATTAATAGAAGTAACGTTGTGGATAAAAGATGGAATCAGACTTCATAAAGGAATTAAGGCTTTTGTTAAAAATTTGGGTTTTATGGGGGAGAAATATATAGGACTTATATCATCAAAAAAAGACTCAGGATATCTTAAATCAGGTGATATCATTATAGGAGAAGAGCCTCCTGATTTTGAAGGCTTGTTAAGGGATGGTAAACATATAGCTACTCAATTAAAGGAGATTACAGAGAATATAAATGAAAGGTTAAAAAATAATAGTAAGACTATTGATGAAATATTGGCAAATATTAATGATACTACACGGAATATATCCTTGATAACAGATAACATCGAGAATAGATTAAGGACAAATAAAGATAATGTTGATGATATATTAGAAAATCTTAATGCTGCTGCGCAGAATCTGGAGGAAATGACATATGATCTGAAATTGCATCCATGGAAACTTTTATATAGAGGGAAAAAGAAAATCAATAGATAGGAAGGTATATAGATAGAGAACGGATTTTTTAGTAATTCTCCTGCCAATCTGTTGAAATTTGAATAATTTTTACTGGAAATATTATCTATAAGCACTATAATATAACTCATATTTTGTTGTATCCTTCCTAATATGTAATTATGTCAGAATTTTCATTGCAGCTAGTAAACTATTTTGAATGTTGGGGTCCTCCTTTATCAATAACTGCCACGGATTGGAATTGTTTTTAAGAGCGCCCTTTCTTTCTTATTACTTATGTGAAGAGTATCACTATGATAGGAAGAAGGTTTAAATATATATTTGGTCCTGTATATTCATGGAGATTAGGTGTGTCATTAGGGATAGATCCTATCTATTTTTCATGTGATAATAAGGGGGTATATAAAACGAAAAATCATCAAAAGATATGTAACTTTGATTGTAGATATTGTCAACTCGGTCCCACTAGACAATTTTTTTTAAAAAGACAAGAATTTGTCCCTGTTAGAGATATCTTGGAGGAGATAACAGCCTTCTCTGATAATACATCTAATAATATAGATTACTATACCTTTTCTGGTGCAGGAGAGCCATGCCTTGCTTCTAATTTAGGAGAGATGATAAGGGGTCTTAGAAAGGTTATAGGAGCTGCGAAGATCGCAGTTATAACGAATTCTTCATTTTTGGAATATGCTGATGTTCGGCAAGATTTATGTTTGTCCGACTGTGTCCTGGCAAAGCTGGATGTATGCAACCAGGAGTTGATGGAGTCGGTTAATCATCCAGCTGAGGGTATAAGATTTGATTCTATTATTAAGGGGATTGAACTGTTTAAAAAGGACTTTTCAGGAAGATTAGCATTGCAGATAATGTTTATAGAGCAAAACCAGAGGTATGCAAAAGATATCTCGGATATTGTTAGGATGCTTAAGCCCGATGAGATTCAATTAAATACACCATTGAGGCCATCAGCTGTATCAGCTTTGACACGAGAGCAAATGGATGTAATAAGAGGTTATTTTAAAGGAATGCCAGTGATATCAGTTTATGATGTAGAGAAAAAAAAGGTGAAGGCATTAAATATTGAGGATACTACTAAAAGGCATGGTTTATTTGATGTTTCTTAAGAGAAAAAGATAATTTGATACTATATATTGTATTAAAAAATACTTGACACACAATATATAGTGTGTATATTGAATATAGAGAAAAAGTTTTAAGTCTTTTTAATTAAATATAATTTTTGAGAAGAAAGGGAGGGGGGTTTTATGAAAGTAACAGAAGTTTTAACAAGGATTATCAAAAGAAATGGCAAAGAAGAAGATTTTGACTCCCGGAAGATAATTAGGGCAATCCAGCGGGCAGGAGAGGCTTCAGGCGAGTTTTCTGAGGTTATGGCAAAGAAATTGGCATTGCGGGTGTTAAACCTTGCCCAGCAGTTGTTTACGGATAGATATCCTACGGTTGAGGAGATACAAGATATAGTAGAAGAAGTTCTTTTATCTTCTACCTATAAGAAAACTGCCAAGGCTTATATTATATATCGGGATCAACATGCGAAGATTAGAGAGATAAGTTCTAGAAGTAATGTTAACCTTGTTGAACAGTATCTTTGTAAATTAGACTGGAAAGTTAATGAAAACAGTAATATGGCATTCTCCCTTCAAGGATTAAATCAATATGTTTCTTCAGAGATAAGTAAAGTTTATTGGCTTAATAAAATATACCCTCCTAAAATAAAAGAAGCACATCAAAAAGGGGATTTTCATATACATGATTTGGGATTAATAAGTGTTTATTGTGTTGGATGGGATCTTATGGATTTACTCACCAGTGGTTTTAAAGGTGCTTCAGGCAAGATGGAATCTAGGCCAGCAAGACATTTGAGAAGTGCTTTAGGGCAGGTGGTCAATTTTTTCTATACCTTGCAGGGAGAGGCATCAGGTGCACAGGCATTTTCTAATTTCGATACACTGCTTGCCCCTTTTATATATTATGACAATCTTAGTTATGAAGAAGTAAAACAGGCTTTACAGGAGTTTGTATTTAACATTAATGTTCCTACACGTGTAGGATTCCAGACACCATTTACTAATATCACAATGGATGTGGTAGTTCCGGATTATTTTGCAGATCAAGGGGTTGTGATAGGAGGCCAGATACAAGATAAGACCTATAAGGAATTTCAGAAAGAGATGGATATGCTCAATAAGGCATTCTTGGAGGTAATGGGTGAGGGAGATGCAAAAGGCAGAGTATTTACATTTCCTATACCAACCTATAATATTACTCATGACTTTGACTGGGACAATCCTGCGTTAGAGAAACTTTGGGAGGTTACTGCAAAATATGGTATACCGTATTTTTCTAATTTTATTAATTCTGATATGTCCCCTGAAGATGCTAGAAGCATGTGTTGCAGGTTGCGTATAGACAATAGAGAATTAAGAAAAAGAGGGGGGGGACTCTTTGGTGCGTCTCCTTTAACCGGGTCAATAGGTGTGGTTACAATAAATATGCCAAGAATAGGTTTTCTTGCTGATAGTGAGGAGGATTTCTTTCAAAAATTAGAAGAAAAGATACAGCTTGCGAAGGAGAGTCTTGAGATCAAACGAAAGGTATTAGAGAAATTCTCTGAAGATAATCTATATCCTTATATGAAGTTCTTTTTAAGAAATATTAAAAAGAGAACTGGCCAGTATTGGAGTAATCATTTTTCTACTATAGGATTAATCGGTATGAATGAGGCATGTTTGAACCTCTTTGGAGAAGATATATCAACCCAAAAAGGTCGGGAGTTTGCGGCAAAGGTCCTTGATTACATTAGAAATAGACTTGTTGAGATACAAGAAGAAACAGGACATATATATAATTTGGAGGCAACCCCTGCGGAAGGTGCCTCATATCGGTTGGCTAAGATAGATAAACAAGTTTGTCCAGATATTATATGTGCAAATGAAATGGATTTTCGTAATGGTGCTGAACCATTTTATACAAATTCCACTCATCTACCAGTAAACTTTTCGGATGATATATTTGAAGTCCTGGATATACAGGATCCTTTACAGGCGCGTTATACAGGAGGGACGGTATTTCATGGATTTGTAGGAGAGAAGATAGAAGATCCGGCAGGGTTAAAATCTCTTATTCGTATAATATGTGAAAGATACAGGCTTCCATATTTCACTATTACTCCAACTTTTAGTATATGTCCGAATTGTGGATATGTAGCTGGTGAACATAAATTTTGTGATCGTTGTGAAAGCCAGTGTGAGGTATATTCACGAGTTGTTGGATATTTAAGGCCAGTTCAGCAATGGAATAATGGCAAACAAGAGGAATTTCACAAAAGAAAGACTTATAGATTAAAAAACTCAGAGCCTAAAGGAGGCCTTGCAACAACAGGTGTTTGATATGATATATCCTTAAAAAATTATTAATACGAATTAGGGGAAGATATCTTCCCCTAATTTGTATATGAAATAGTATGCATTAGAGACGAAGGGTTAAGGAGAAGGAGCATGCTTCAGATAGGCGGTTTAATCAAAACCTCAGTTATTGATTATCCTGGCAAGGTCTCAGCAGTTATCTTTACGCAGGGATGTAATTTTCGTTGTCCTTTTTGTCATAATCCAGAACTTGTCCTGCCGGAGAAATTTTCTCTATGTATTAGAGAGGGAGAAATACTTGATTTTCTGAAAAGACGGTGTGGTAAGTTAGAGGGTGTGGTAATTACAGGAGGAGAGCCTACTGTACAGGAAGAACTTATCCCTTTCTTACGTCAAATAAGAGATATGGGTTATTTTATAAAACTTGATACCAACGGTGCTAACCCTGATTTATTGGAAGAGAGTATACATCGTAGTCTTGTTGATTTTATAGCTATGGATGTAAAGGCCCCATTTGAAAAGTATAATACACTTGCCGGAGTAAAAGTAGATATTGATAAGATAAAAAGAAGTATTGATATTATTAAAAAGTCAGGTCTTGATTATGAATTCAGGACGACATTCGTCCCTTCTTTGCTTTCTAATGGTGATATATCTCGTATTAAGGCATTTTTATGTGTAGAGAGATATCGTATACAGGAATTTGTTAGACAACAAAATTTAGTTTCTAAGGATATAATATAGAAAAGAAAGTAAAAATATATTTTTACGCAGGTTCCCTTCCAAAAATATAATAAAGATAATTATGAATATCCATTCCCTTTTTTCAAAAAAAAGATCTACTCCATTAAAAAAATTATCTTCCGATACATATTTGGATGACCCAGATACATTGCTAATGATAGAATTTAGTAAAGGAAATAAATTTGCATTTGAGCATCTTATGAAAAAGTATTTCTCCCGTGTTATGAATTTTATTTATAGATTTACCAACAACAGAGATATAGCGGAGGAACTTACCCAGGAGGTTTTTATTAAGGTATACAATAGTGGGAACAGATATATCCCTAAAGCAAAATTTCGAACATGGTTGTATACGATAGCAAGGAACATAAGTCTTAATGAAGTTAGGCGTAATAATAACAGCGCACTATCTCTTGATGCTTCTATTTACGAGGATTTGAATGGCTATACATATGTTATGAATGATAATGCTGAGCCAGCGGATCATAATCTTAGAAGGGAAGAAATCACAGATGTAATTAGAACTGCTATATCTTTATTACCTAAAAATCAAAGAATTGCAGTTATTTTACGAAGATATGAGAATTTTTCTTATGAAGAAATAGCTTCTACTATGGGGATATCAGTTTCTGCAGTTAAGTCATTATTAAGCAGGGCAAGAGAGAACCTAAGAAATACTTTGAGTTCATATTGGAAAGGGGAATCCTAATAATGTAGCGAAACTTTTACTGATGTTGTGTGTTAAAATAAATAGGAGGACTGATAGATGAATTGTGATGAGGTGAAACAGTTAATACCTGCTTATCTAGAAGATAGTCTGCCTGATAAACAGCGAGATGCTATATCTATGCATATTAAGGGATGTATTGAATGTCATAAACAGTTTGAGGCAGATAAGAAGATATGGAATGTATTATCATTATGGGAAGGGATTAAACCTGAACCAGGCTATATATCTCGTTTTTGGACAAGGTTATCTTTGTCAGAAACATGGTATGAGAGGATTTTAAGGAAGATAAAATATATCTTGGGTATTCCATATCGTGTTAACTTATTTCCTGTAACAGTAGTGACACTTGTAATCATAATTATAGCAACAGGTTCTTTATATTTATACAGTTATCGTAATGGGAGTGATGATGCTGTGATTTCTCAGTTAAATAAAGAGGGGATTGATATTGATATGTTAGATAATATTGATTTGGTTGAAAATTATGACCTTATTGCACATTTAGATTTATTAGAAGATATGGATATCCTTGAAAAGCTAGATTTTTCAAATGTGTGATTTATTATCTTTATTTTTTATTTTGTAATTCAACCTTGTTTGAGTTGTAAAAAAAAGGTAAAATTCAGATAAGAAGAGAGAATACATTTCAAAGAAAGGAAATTTAATGAAGGTAGCTAGTTGGATATTAGCTTTTTTGGTGTTTTTTTTAATGGAATATATAGTAGTTTACGATGGAATTTGTGCAAAAGAAAAAAAGAAGCCTACTCAGAGAGGAGAGATTTTATCGAAGGAAGATGTGGAGGTAATAAAAAATTTAGAGTTATTGGAAATATTAAATTTCTTAGAAGAAGATCCTGATTTATTAAAAGATTTGGATGTTATAGATAAAAGGGTATATAAAGGAGAATAATATGAGTAGAGAGATATTAAAAAAGAATATGATAATATTTTTGGGGTTATATATTTTGGTGACATTATATCCGGTTAGAACAGTATATGCTGCAAAAGGGTTATTGGGTTCTGCCACAGATACATCAGAAGAGGAGCAATTAAAGAAAAGTGAGGCGTATAAGAAGTGGGAGAAATTGAGCCCCAAACAGAAGGAACTGTTGCGGGAGAGACTTAAAATATGGGAAGGACTTTCTCCGGAAAGGAAAAAGATTATAAAAGAGAGGTTTCGTAAATATAAGCAAATGTCGAATGAAGATAAGCGTAGGATACGTAGGAATTGGTTTCGATATAAACGTCTTAGCGAGAAACGTAGGAAACAATTACGTAAGGCATATAAGAGATGGGAGGCTCTTGATGAAAAGAAAAAACAAAAGATACGACAGAGATATCGGCGTTTTAAACGTATGTCTGCGGAGAAAAGAAAACGTTTACGAAAGAAAGAAAGATTGTGGAGGAATATGGATGAAACTAAAAGAGAAAAGATAAGGCAGATGTTTAGGCAGATAGATAGAGGAAGATTTGGGATGGGTGCCAGCTCGGGGGGTATATCATCATTTGGTGGTAGGGGCACTTTTCATGGAGGCAGAAGATAGGCTGTTAAGACTAACTAACAAAAATTAAAATGGATGGGAGATAGAGTATGAAGAATAGAAGAGCAGGGTTACAGATGTTGTTTGTTCTTATGTTTTTATTGACTTCATCCATTGTAGTTGCAAGAGATAGAGTTAAGGATGATGATGTAAATTATCTTAGAGAACATCCTAGGTTGGTGCGAAGATTATTCTTTAGTGGAAAATGGCTAGAAAAACATTCTAAAGTGGCAGCAAGGCTTTATAATGATAAGAAATGGCTCCATTCTCATCCAAGGGTAGCATATGCACTTTATTCAAATACAGGATGGTTGCTAAAACATCCTGTTATTGCAAAACGGTTGTGTAGTGATAGGAAATTGATAAAGGCATATAGAAGGATAGCACGGGTTGTGAGGAGATATAATCGTTGGATTAGAAGGCATCCTGATTATGCTAAGAGACGAGAAAAACGAAAAGAATTTTTAAGAAAGCATCCGTGTAAGGCAGCTAGATTGAAAAGAATGAGGGAAAAATATATAAAATATAAGGAGGCCAAGGAACATAAACGTAAGCAAAATGACTAATTTTATTAGTTATATATTATAAAGATATGATAGAAGATATAGCTACTCATCATATTGGTATTTTATATATACGTCTTTTTATAGGTATGGCTCAGTCTTTGAAACAGAAACGCATGCTTATAAAGGGAACGAAAGATAAGCTTAAAGATAGATTTAATGTTTCCATTGCAGAGATAGATTGTTATGATAAATGGCAGATAGCAGTACTTGCAATATGCATGATAGGAAATGATAAGCGTTATGTTGACAGTTGCCTGCAAAATATTATTGCTTTTATAGATAGGTATCCAGAAATTGAGATAAGTGATTATAAAATAGAATTTTTGTAACGATGTTAAGATTTAGCTTTTTTACGGTTGGGATTCTATAAGTATAATGGCTATGCCGGTGAATAATAAAGGTGCTATCCATGCAGCAAGAAGAGGAGGGAATACACCGCCTTTTCCAAAAGCTATAGATAGTGCATCTGTTACATAGAATAAGAATCCTATACATACAGCTATGAAAAGAGAGGTTAGATTAGCATGTTTTCTACTTTTTATCATTATAGAAAAAGGTAGGCTTATTAGCACTACAAAAAAACTTGCAAAAGGATATGATATTTTATGATAATAATCTACCATACGTTCGTTTATTGCCCTTGTTGCACCACTTTTAGAGAATTTTTCAATAAATTCCCTGAGTTGTTTTAAATTCATTGCAGACACATTGAGTCTTTGTTTTACGAAATCTTGAGGGGTTTCTTTTATTTTCATTAATTTTTCTTTATAGACTTTTACTTTTATAGGCATATTACTTTTTTCTGGATTATATAATTCTATATTACAGTTGAAGAACTTCCATGCAATACCTGTCCATATACCTTTTAAGGCTGTTATTCTTTTTTTTATATGTTGATTTTTATCAAATTCACTGATATCAATACCTTTAAGATCATATGTTTTGGGGTTGTATAATGCAATATAATATATACGATTCCCATATCCATAGAAGGTAAGGTCTTTAATCTCCTGTTTTTTTAATATACGGTCAGCCTTGAGTATCATATTTTCATTGCGTATTTTTTGGGTGATTAATGTAGCTTTGGGGACATATTTCTCATTAAGCCAGAATACTAATACAGATACCAATATTCCAAATATAAGAGCAGGTTTTGTAATCTGCCAAAAGTTTAGTCCACTTGATCGAAGGGCAATGATCTCGTTTTTATTATTGAGCCCGCTGAAAGTAAATATTACTGCTATTAAACAGGCTGCAGGTGTTATTTGACTTATAATAATAGGCAGAAAATAAATATAATATTGGACTAGTATTTTGATTGGTATTTTCCTGTCTATTATCTCATCTAAAGTAGAGGTTATATCAATAAAGATATATAAGAAGCAAAAAATAAACAGAGTTGAGATAAATATCTTGATTATGGAATTATTAATATATTTGTCTAAGATACGCATTTTCTAATTAGTATTAATGATATAATTAAAAACGTAACATTTGGTACCCACATGATTAATGCTGGTGAGGCAATCTTTTGCAGGCTTAAGGCCTGACAACCCAATGATAATAAATAATAACAAAGAGCGCATATAACTGCAACTACCACATTGGCAGATCGTTCTCTTTTGTTGGTGATAACTGCTAAAGGAAATCCTAGTAAAACAAATACAAATGCTGAGAATGACCATGTTATCTTTCTATAGTATTCTGTGCGAAGTTGAGATGTATCCACTAAAAACATTTCCAATTTATTTATTTCTTTACGTAATTCTTTTAATGTCATACTTTTGGGCTTTTTATCTATCTTATTTTTCTTTTTTGTGAGGTCCAGAGTAATGAAATATGTATTAAAATTTAATTTATAAAAATTGCCTTTATTACCATTAATATTAGGTTCATCAGCACAGCCATTTATAAGTTTTAATTTTATCTGATCTTTACCTGGCACGGGGGCAAATTCTCCTCTTTCAGCGAATATTGTACGGGTATGTCCGTCTTTTTGAGGTTGATAGATGTTTATATTATACATTTTATTATCATGTATTTTATGAATAAATAATATAGAGTTATTAAATGCATGTATAAATATACCTGGCTCAAGAAAGGCGGTAGGATTTTGTACACCCAAATTTTTTAATAAGCTTCTTTGTTTATAATGGGCATAAGGGATAATTTTTTCATTCAAGATAATAAGAAACAGACTTAATATTATACCTAAACTTATTACTGGATAGAGCAGTTTATTTAGATGTATTCCACAAGCGCGCATAGCAACTATCTCGTTATCGGCAGATAGTCTGCTGAATGTTATAACTACACTAATAAGACAGGCTATGGGCAAAGTATATCCAAGCAATACAGGGATATATAGAACAAACACCCTTCCTATTATTGTAAGGCTTACCCCTTTATTAACAACAAGGTTGGTTAACTGAACAAGGTTACCTAATAGAAATACACAGGTTAATATTCCTAGGGATAAGAAAAAAGGCAGTATACACTCTGTTAATATATAATTTCGTATAATTCTCATAATTATGGGTTATTAAAATATTTTTGAATACGAGATATTATTATGTAACAGCAAGAGTTAATACCCCTACTATTTCTGCTCCATTATCTTTTAATACGTTTGCTGCCTCAGATGTAGTTGCGCCTGTGGTAAGCAAATCATCTATCAATAATATCCTTTTATCAGAAAAAATAAGAGGATTTTTTATTTTAAAAGCCCCTTTTATATTTGTCCAGCGTTCTTTTCGATCCAACAGAGATTGGCTTTTAGTATTTTTAACACGAACAAGATTATTATCCAGAACAGGTATCTTAAACTGATCAGATAATATTTTTGCTATTAATAGTGATTGATTATATCCTCTCTCGCGCAGTTTTGTGGAAAATAAAGGAATAGGAACAATTACGTTAAACTGTGCTATATCAAGGTTATATTCCTTTATAAAGGAAATGATAAGATTAGAAAATAGCTTACGTAATGCAGTCTTTTGCTTATATTTAAATAAATGTATTAGTTCCCGTATAGTGTTATTATAACAACATGCTGCCCATGCAAAGTCAAATGCTGGATATCTGTACATACATTCTTTACATCTTATTCCTTTTAAATCAGATGCTATATGTCTTGAACATTTTGGACAAAACGGGGGAACATTAAATTTTATCTGCGCGAAACAATTAGTACATATTATACTATCTTTTCTGTCATTTAAAATATACTGTCTACATAGTAAGCAAGAGTTTGGATAGATTAGATTGCATATACCATCGAGAAAATATTGGAACATAAAATTATAATATCATCTGAGCGATAGCCTTTCAACCGCTAATGGTATAATTTGTCTTTATTAAATGGATAGATAGGATTGAAAATTTTATAACAAGATTAGGATGGAAATCTCCCTTTTTTTATAGTAAGATAAATTTTCCTATAAATAAGGTTCCTTTTTATAACAATAAAAAAATTGAAAAATAGAAGATATATATGAATTTACCATCAGGAATCTTGAGTTATTTTAGTGTTTTTTTTGCTGGGGTAATGATGAGTTTTACCCCTTGTCTTTATCCTGTAATGCCTATTACTGCCAGTTTTATTGCAGGCATGAATACAAATGGAACAATGTTTAAGGGATTTATTCTTTCTTTATTATATGTATTTGGGCTATCAGTAAGTTATTGTTCCATGGCAGTAGTTGCGGCGTTGACAGGGAAGGTGTTTGGGCAGTTACAAAATAGTCCTATTGTTTATATTATAAACGCAAATGTTTTAATTTTTTTTGCGTTTGTAATGTTTGATATTATAAAATTCCCTACGTTAAACATAGGTAAAGGCAATATTAAATTACATCGTAAAGGTATTTTTAGTGTTATTTTATTTGGTATGACTGCGGGAATGATAGTTGGTGCGTGTTCTGTCCCTATATTAGGTGCGTTGTTGATGTATATTGCTTCAAGACATAATATATGGTATGGAATAAGTCTTATGTTTGTATTTTCCTATGGAGTGGGTTTTTCTTTAATATTAGTGGGAACATTCACTAGTATTTTAAATTATATGCCAAGGGCAGGGGTGTGGATGGGATTCATTAAACGTCTCTGTGGAGCTGTCCTATTAGGTTTTGGAGAATATTTTTTAATACAGACAGGGAGATTATTATGAAAAGATTATTAAAGTTATGGTTAATGGTTTTTTTATTAACTTCTGTTGTATATTCTTCTGTATCTGCACAGGTATTATTTCTTTTTAAAAATCCTATTATTGGGAAGAAGGCTCCAGATTTTGTTTTGACTTCTTTGAAGGGAGATTTGGTTGATTTAGAAAAGATAAGAAAGGGGAAAAACGTTATATTATTTTTTTGGACAACATGGTGTCCACATTGTCGTGAGGCCATTGGTGAGGTTAAGGCAAGAAAGAAAGAATTTGAGCATAATGGGGTATATATGATACTTATAGACGGTGGTGAAAGCATGCGGGCAGTCAAGGCATACGCAGAAAGGAGGGGATTAGATTTTGATATTTTATTAGATCATAATAACTTTGTCAGCGATAAGTATAATATATTAGGTATACCAACTTTTGTCTTTATAGATAAAGAAGGTATTGTCAAGGCGGTAGAAAACGATATTCCAAAAGATTATATGACTTATTTTAAAGAAAACACAAAACAATAATTATATTTTTTGTTAGTTTTGTTTCTTTATCTCAGAAAGTATTTCAAATACAGGAGATATCTTGTTTAAAGTGTAGAAATGTATCCCGGCTGCCCCGTTTTTTAATAAATCTTTACATTGACGTATCGCAAACTTTATTCCTTCTTGAAGGGTTGCCTCAGCGTTGTCTTTAAGGGGCTCAAAGATGTTTTTTACTTCTTCAGGGATACTTGCACCGCACATAGAACAGAATTTTAATAGATTTTGATAATTAGTTATTGGCAGTATTCCAGGTATAACACGTACGGTTACTCCTATTTTTTTAAGTCGCTGTACGTATTCAAAATAATCCCGATTATCGAAAAATAGTTGTGTAATCACAAAATCAGCACCGCTATCTATTTTTATTTTAAGGTATTTTGCATCCAATTCCCTGTCATGGCATGATATATGTCCTTCAGGGAACCCTGCAACGCCGATTGAAAAAAAATTACCATACTCTTGTCGTATAAATTGACATAACTGATAACTATATTGAAAATTATTTTCTCCGGGTACCCAATTGGGGAATTCCTGAGGAGGATCTCCTCTTAATGCAAGGATATTGCATATGTTTCTAGATTTTATATCATCCAGGATATTTTTTATGTCTTCCTTTGTATTTAGTACACAGGTTAAATGTGCCACACCTATGATCTTATGATGGTTTTGTATATGTTCAACAATATGGAATGTTTTATCCCTGTTTCCACCACCTGCACCATATGTGCAGGATATAAAATCTGGATTTAGTTTGGACAGATGTTCAATTGTAGTAATTAATTTCTCATATCCTATCTCTGTTTTGGGGGGAAAGAATTCAAAAGAAAAGGTTTTTTCTTTTTTTTCGAAAAGTTTAGTTATCTTTTGCATAAAAAAAAATTCTCCTGTAATATATAAGACATTGCTTTTTAAAACAACAAATACTACTTTTCAATATAGAACTAAAAAAAGAAATATCAATATTTTTTACTATAAAATTAATATAAAGAATGAGATGGATATAGCAATTATTACTGGTTCTGCTGGTCTTATAGGTTCACAGGCAGTAGAGTTTTTTGCAGATAAGGGTTTTTATATAGTTGGTATAGATAATGACATGCGCGGTTATTTTTTTGGTGAGGAAGCTTCTACCCTATGGAACAGACAGAGACTCGAAAACAAGATAGAGAATTATACCCATCAAAATATAGATATAAGGGATTCAAGACAAATAGATTCTATATTTAACGAATATAATCAGGATATTAAATTAATAATCCATACAGCGGCACAGCCCTCCCATGATTGGGCAGCCAAAGAACCAGTTACAGATTTTAATATTAATGCTAACGGGACCTTAAATTTACTTGAGGCAACCAGACAATATTGTTCAGATGCAGTATTTATTTTTACCAGTACTAATAAAGTTTATGGCGACCTACCTAATTATTTGCCTTTAGAAGAAAAACAGTTACGTTGGGAGATAGATGAGAGCCATCCTTTTTATGATGGAATAGATGAGACAATGAGTATAGACCAATCAAAACATTCGTTATTTGGTGCCTCTAAACTTGCTGCTGATATATTGGTTCAGGAATACGGCAGGTATTTTGGGATAAAGACAGTATGTTTTCGGGGAGGTTGCCTTACTGGACCGATGCATTCAGGGACAGAGATGCATGGTTTTTTAGCATACCTTATGAAGTGCTTTGTCACAGGAGAACAATATACTATTTATGGATATAAAGGCAAACAGGTAAGAGACAATATTCACAGTTATGATCTTGTCAATGCCTTTTATCATTTTTACCTGTCTCCTAGGGTTGCTGAAGTTTATAATATAGGTGGAGGCAGGACTAATAGTTGTTCTATATTAGAAGCCATTCAGATATGTGAAGAAATAACAGGTAATAAATTAAATTACAATTACCGTGAACAGAACCGTGCAGGAGATCATATTTGGTATATAAGTAATTTAAAAAAATTTTGTTCTCATTATCCAAACTGGAAACAGAAATACAACCTGCATGAAACGTTACAACAGATTTATGAACAAAATACTTCTAGGTGGTAACCTATATTTCACAAATCAACCTTGTTAAATAGTGAAAAATGCACAAATCAACAAGGTTAAATAGTGCAGAATAGAGGTTCTGAATAAATGGAAAGGGTATAATGATATGTATATTTTAGGTTTAAGTAGTTATGCCCATGAAGCTTCCTGTGCACTTATTAAGGACGGAATTATTAAATGGGTACTTGAAGAGGAACGTTTTAACAGAGAGAAGCATACATGGAGATATCCTCAGAATGCAATTGAGATATGCCTTAAGCAGGAAGGGATAAGTATAGAAGATATAGATCATATAACATTCTTTTGGTCTCCAGAGAGGGAAGTCTCTGGTAATGTCCTGCATTTTTTAAGATATTTTCCTAAGACAATAAATTTGTTGGTTGCACCATCTGCAGGTGCAGATATGACTTTTTTTTCAAGGATAGGGTTAAAGAGGAATATAGGTAAACGTATTCAGCAACATTTCAACATATCTAGCCCCCTAAAGGTACATTTTATAGAACATCACTTAGCACATGCAGCAAGTGCATTTTTTGTTTCAGGCTTTGATAAGGCAGCAATATTAACGATAGATGGTAGAGGGGAGTCTACATGTTCGATGTTGTCTATAGGAAATAAGAATAAGATTGAAAAGTTACAGGGGATAAAGTTGCCGCATTCGTTGGGGCATCTATATGCGGCTATTACTCATTATCTTGGGTTTCGTCCTTTTTTCGATGAATGGAAAGTGATGGGAATGTCTGCATATGGTACAGATAAGTATTGTAGGATGTTTGAGGATATCCTTATTTTGGATAAAGACGGTACCTATAGGCTTAATCTTAAATATTTTAAATTTCATTCGCATGGTCAGAATCAATGGTTGAGTGATTATTTTTTTGAAAAATTTGGTCCAGGTAGAGACAAAGACAGTCCTTATAATCAAAGATATTTTGATATAGCCTATGCACTTCAAAAAACAGTTGAAGGGGCAGGATTACGACTAGCTCAAAGAATTAGAAATATTACAGGGGTTTCAAATTTATGTATGGCAGGAGGGGTGGTGCTCAATTGTCTTATGAACAAGCGTATTGTTGAAGACAGCGGATTTGAGAATTTTTTTATTCAGCCTATAGCCAATGATGCAGGAACATCTTTAGGCAGTGCTTTATATTATTACCATCATATCCTTGGTAAGGATAGGAATTTTATTTTCGATTCAGTTTATCTTGGTCCAGAATATAGTGATGATGAAATAGAAACTGCCCTTAGAAAAACAGGACTTAAATATAGAAAGGTTGATGACATTGCAAAAGAAGCTGCCGGCTATATTGCAAAAGGGAAAATAGTAGGATGGTTTCAAGGCAGAATGGAGGCAGGACCTAGGGCATTGGGTAATAGAAGCATCGTAGTTGATCCAAGAGATGTTAAAATGAAAGATAGGCTTAATTTGCGTGTTAAAAAAAGGGAATTTTTTCGCCCCTTTGCCCCTTCAGTGCTTGAGGAGAAGGTAGATGAATATTTTATAATGCCAAAAGGGCAGCCTTCCCCTTATATGATTTTAATCGGAGATGTGCGTAGGGACAAACAAACTGTTATTCCAGCTGTAACTCATGCTGATGGGACCGCGCGTGTCCATACAGTAAGTAAAAAGGTAAATCCGAGATATTGGCAGCTTATATCAGAATTTGAAAAGATTACAGGTATTCCTGTTCTATTAAATACATCGTTTAATGAGAATGAGCCAATAGTATGTACTCCGTCAGATGCAATTAATTGTTTTTTACGTACAGACTTTGATGTACTTGCGATAGGGGATTTTTTGTTAGAGAAAGAAAAAGACAAATATAAATGAGAATTAGTATTATATTTTAATCACTATTTAGTCTTGTTGATTTGTAAGATAAGAATTTAAGTAGGAGGAATAATGGAAGAGATAGCAGATCATTATAATAACCTCGCTTCTAAACGTGATTACTATCGTGCAAAAAATCAATATTATTATTCTTACTTAGAGGCACAGTATCGTTATTTTATCCCTGAAGGGAGGCGTGTATTAGAGATAGGTTGCGGAACAGGTGATTTGCTTAATGCTGTTAAGCCCTCTTTTGGCATGGGCATTGATATCAGTAAAGAGATGATAAAGATCGCGCGAGGGAAATATCCACACTTAAGATTTGAATCATCTGATATAGAACATCTTAACATAAAAGAAAAATTTGATTATGTTATACTTTCTGGAGTATTAGGAGAGGTTGAGGATATCCAATTATTTTTAGAGGCCTTAAAGAAGTTTTGTAGCTCAGATACAAGAATTGTTATAGAATATTACAGCTATCTCTGGCAGTATATCTTATGGTTTGCAGAAAAGATTAATATGCGTATGCCCTCACGTATCCAGAATTGGATAACTGCAGAGGATATATTTAATTTTTTAAACCTTTCCGGATTTGAACCTATTAAACAGGAGAAGCACACACTTTTGCCAATTAATATTCCAGTTATAAGTTATATTGTTAATAAATATCTTGCAAGGCTTCCTATCTTTAATGCACTTACCTTAAATCATTTTATTGTTGCCCGTCCATTATTTAGAAATGATAAAGATTTTTCTGTAACTATTTTTATCCCTGCCCGTAACGAAAAAGGCAACATCGAGCAGGCAATCACACGAACTCCATTTTTTGGAAGCAGCCAGGAATTTATTTTTGTCGAGGGTGGTTCCAGAGATGGGACATATGAGGAGATAGAGAGGATTATTAAAAAGTACCCGGATAAAGATATAAAATTATTTAAACAGACAGCTAGAGGAAAAGGAGATGCTTTAAGGCTTGGTTTTAGTAAGGCGAGTGGGGATGTATTAATGATACTCGATGGCGACCTTACTGTTGCCCCAGAAGAACTGCCAAAATTTTATAAGGCAATTAAAGAAGGCAAGGGTGAGTTTATAAATGGTTGCAGGCTTATTTATCCTATGGAAAAAGAGGCTATGCGTTTTTTAAACCTTGTAGCGAATAAATTTTTCGGTATATTTTTTTCATGGTTGTTGGGGCAGAGATTTAAAGACACTTTATGCGGGACCAAGGTTATCTTTCGAAGACATTATGAAGAGTTAGCTGCCAATCGGTCCTATTTCGGGGATTTTGACCCATTTGGTGACTTTGATCTCATTTTTGGCGCAGTTAAGATGAATCTCAAGATAGTAGAAATGCCCATTCATTATAAAAGCAGACAATATGGAACAACACAGATTCAGCGGTTTAGGCATGGATTGTTGTTATTTAGGATGTGTTTCTTTGCAATGAAGAAAATAAAGTTTAGGTAAGAATGGCATTTATTAAATTTTTATCTTCTCGAAATATCAGAATATTATGTTTTTCCTTTCTTTTATTTTGTATATGCACAGCTATTGGCTTTTTTATTGCAAAGGGCAAAACTCTATGGAGAGATGAGATTTATACTCAGCTTGCAAGTGTTGAAGATCTCTCATATGCAGATATAATTCTATTCAGGATAAAAGAAGGAAATATCTGTCCGCTTTATTATCTTATTCAGAAGAGTATATGCGCTATCCTTCACTACAGGCTACCTGAAGAGGTTGACACTGAATATTGGACATTTAAGAACCCAAGGGCTCAGATAATATTAAGGATTAATCCTATATTATTCACCTCCCTTGCAATAACATTAATCTTTGCCTTCTTTGCTTGGGGATATTCTTTTTTCTGGGGTATTTACTCAATTATTGTGTCTATGTCTTCGTTTATGATATGGGCATATTGGGCAGAGGCTAGGCCATATGGTTTGTTTATGTTTTTAACAACTATTCAGACAATATTCTTTTTGCAGCTGTTAAGAGAAGATAATATAAAAACAGTCCATTTTTTAGTTTTTTTAGTGATTAATATACTATTATCATTATGTTCTATATTCAGTATAATTCAGATAGTGACCACGGCGATTATTTTATGTAAAAAATTCCCTCGATTATATAAAAAAGTTTTAGCAACCGCTGCATTCCCTTCTTCTATATGTGTAATTTACTATATACATTCTCCACATTACCAGTTTTGGTTTAAAGATGGTCCATTGCAGTTAATCAGTGCTAATATACCTAAGGACAGGCTATTGTTATTGATTATTTTGGGGATATATATTCTTTTGCAATATATATTAGGGAGAAGACATAGTGGCCAGATAATGTTTAGGAGAGATAAATATTCGCTTATGGTATCAGACTTTTTATTATTTACTGCCTTGATGCTTATAGGTTATATGCTTGTAATATTAAAATTCCAATTAGGAGCAAACCTTTTACATGAAGGGTTTCAGATATCCAATAGATATTTCATAGGACTTACACCTATAGGAATAATAGCATTTATCATATCTTCTATTTATCTTATAAAAGCACATAACAATAGGGTTATATCTGTTTTTATTATTATAGGATTAACAGTATTGTTAGCTTTTAGGATATTTAGGACATTTTGTCTTGTCAAGGGAATACTTTTTTGATATAACAAATTGTCAAGATTATACTTTTAATTTTAAGGAGGATGGAGATGTTAGCATTAGGATTATTTTTTATTGGAACGATATCAAGATTTGTTTTCCATATTCCGAATTTTACTCCTGTAATAGCCTTAGCATTATTCAGTGGAGCATATGTTAATAGGAAATATGCAGTTATTATGCCTGTTTTATTAATGATTTTAACAGATTTTGTGTTAGGTATGTATAATTCTGTAGTTTTTACATGGACAGCAATAGCATTGTCAGCTATGTTGGGGATGAGACTTCGTGGCAGAAAGACATTTGGGACAGTGGTTTTTAACAGTATTTTATCAGCAGTACTGTTCTTTGCAATATCCAATTTTGGCGTATGGTTGATGTCTGGGATGTATGCACATAATCTCTCAGGTTTTGTAAGGTGTTTTATTTTGGCAATTCCGTTTTTTAAGAATACATTTTTAAGCACTGTAATATATACCGCTGTATTATTTGCTATGTATGAAACAATAGCAGTAAGGATTAAGAATACTAGATTTGCATATATACTTAGATAGATTTTACAGTTTAAGGATAGGATAATTTTACAATTAGGTTCGCTATAACGGTCCCTTTTGGGAACAACTCCGTTTTGGGGGGTTGGCAGGAAATTCCTGTGAGAGTCAGGAGCGGTCCCGCCGCTGTGATCTCTGCACATAGTAAAAGTATTACAGCATTATAAAAAGATATTTTTTATGTGCAGGGTAAGTCAGAATACTGCCGTTATAGTTAGTTCATTTAATACTGCGCGAGACGGTATTAAATGAGTAATAGATTTGAGAAGAAGACGGTCTCCAAAGGAGGCTGCGGGTACATTCTCAACCGGTTAACGGTTGAGATTTTTTTTTGCAAGAAAAAGGAGGTAGGTTTACAAATGAATTGCTTTATGAAGAAGTTTTTTATGACATTAATCATGATAGTATTTTTTAGTCATCCGTTATTTGCCTGGGTGGAAGACGACTTAGGCACTATTGTTGTTACTGCAACAAGAATAGGCCAGTATGATTATAAGATTACAGGTGATGTTACAGTTATAGGTAAGAATCAGATAGAAGAATCTAATGCAGATAGCATCCCAGATATATTAAGAAATGTTTTAGGTGTAAATGTATATGATTATAGTACTAATAAGACAGCAAAATTGGATATTCGCGGATTTGGTGAGACAGCTTCCAGCAGTGTTCTTTTTCTTGTAAATGACAGAAAGACAAATTCTATTGATATGTCAGGGGCTGATTTGATTCAGATACCAATAGAATCTGTTGAGCGTATAGAAATTATTAGAGGCGCAGGATCGGTTCTTTATGGAGATAATGCGGTTGGAGGAGTTGTTAATATTATTACTAAAAAAGGGAAAGGTCCTTTGACCGGCAAGGTTGGGTTTAGTTATGGGAGTTATGATAGAGACTCAGTAGATGTGCAGATATCAGGAGAAAAGCGAGGTTTATCGTATTATATCTATTCTAAATATGCAAATGATAAGGGCTATAGGGACAATAGCGATGTATTAAGCAAGGATTTTAATACTCGTTTGTGTTATCAGTTAACAGAAAAATTAAAGTTAGATTTAGAGGCAGGCTGGCATGAAGATAAATATGGTATGCCAGGTAGTCTTACTGCAGCTCAGATGGAAACGCTTAGTAGGCGAGGTTCTGTTAATCAACAGGACTATGCTATAACAAGGGATAGATTTATAAATCTTGCCTTTGATCTTACTCCGTTTATAGAACCTATATATATTGGTAAATTAGTTGTAAACGTTAACTTCCGTAATAGAGATGCATATTCTAACAATGTAGCATGGTCGTCTGATACCAAAAATAGTATTGATACTACAGGGATTACTGCAAAATATATATTTGATAAAACCATATTTGATAAGCAGGTAAATTTCGTCACAGGTATAGATTATTATGATAACGAAAACGACATGACCCGTGAGTCAGGCAGCACAACAAAAATAACTATATCAAAGCAGGAATTAGGTATTTATGGTTTCTTAGAATATGAACTTTTTGATAACCTTTATGTAAATTGCGGCACACGTTATCATAAGGCGGAGTATACGTTTAATAGAAAAGACGGTTCTGATGATTTAACCCAGTCACCGGCTGAATGGGTGTCTATGGGTGGGATCAAATATGAATATGCTGATAAATCTAATGTATTTTTTAATGTGCAGCAGACATTTCGTTTTCTTGCAACAGACGAATGGTATAACTCCATTACAGGTGTATTGAACACAGACCTACAACAGCAGACAGGAATCCAATATGAGGCGGGTATTAAACATAATTTTAATGATAAGGCAGTATTAACTGCTACAGTTTATAGGATAGATATAGATAACGAAATTTATTATAATCCTAAAGGTGGCGCGTTTGGTTGGGGTGCTAATGAGAATTATGATAAAACCAGGCGTATAGGGATTGAGATTGGTAGCAGATTTGATCTTCAGAAGATTTTTAATATTGGGTTTTTGGATAAGTTAGAATTTTTCTCTAATTATACCTATCAACAGCCCAAGTTTAGTGAGGGTGATTATGATGGTAAATATATACCATTGGTGCCGCAATATCAAGCAGACAGTGGAATACTTGTAGGTTTTGGCGGCCATTATGATTTTTCCCTCACTGGTAGATATGTTGGCTCGCGATTTGTGGGGAGCGATACATCTAATTCACTTTCGCCACTTAAACCTTACTATGTGCTGGATAGTAAATTTTCTTATAATAATAAAAACTTAGAGGTCTTTGCCGAGATTAATAATATGTTAGGTGAAAAATATTCAACTTACGTTACCTCTTTTGGTACTACTAAATACTATTACCCTGCCCCGGAAACGAATTTTAATATGGGTGTAAATATAAAATTTTAAATTAAAATAAGATATGGGACATATCTGTTAAAGATATGTCCCTTTTTATATCTATATGAAGAATAAAGAGTTTTTCTTTTTTAATCTTGACATAGTATAGTGCTTGTTTATAATGAGAAATGTTCATTTCATGAACATATTTATTTTGGACAATTTTTATGTAATAATGCAATGTTGGACGAACGGGAATTTGAACTTATCAATATTATTGGCGCTAAACTTGGTTCAACCCAAAGAGATCTATCCCGCTATATGGACCTTTCCTTAGGTCAGACAAATATGCTTATTAGAAGACTTGTGTCTAAAGGGTATATACGTATAACCCAGCTTAATAAACGCAAGGTAAGATACCTTTTGACACCTAAAGGCATAGCAGAGAAGATGCGAAAGACAGTAAAATATACTCTTAATACAATTAATGCTATTGGTTTGATTAAAGAAAATGTAAAACGAATAGTATCTACATTATATGAAGAAGGAGAGAGGCTTTTTGTTATTTTAGGCAAATCTGATTTTGCATTGTTGATAGAGATGGCTTTAAGGGATATGGGGATTGATGACTGCCGACTTATATATATTGACGATATATCTCAGTACAAGAAAGAAGGTGTTCTTTTAATATGTAAAGAGAACGTGCCTACAGAAGGTATTAAGAATTGTAGGGTCGTAGATATGATTTATGAATTAGCAAAGGAAAATGTATTTGTTAATAATCCTGCAGTAAGTCCAAGGATAGATAGGATTAACGCTGTGCAGGATTGGCAGGTGAGGTTAGAAGCTGATAATGGGGGTATCTATAGTAAACAATAAGGCAATTCTTATTACAGGTGGGACAGGGTCTTTTGGGAAAAAGATGGTGCAGATATTGCTGTCTGAGTATAAGCCTAAGAGACTGGTTATATTCAGCCGTGATGAGCTGAAGCAGTTTGAGATGGCACAGAAATGGAACCCTTCAAGATATCCTTGTCTTGAGTACGTATTAGGGGATGTCCGTGATAAAGACAGACTTATGCGTGTATTTGAGGGGGTAGATTATATTATCCATTCAGCAGCTTTAAAACAGGTCCCTGCGGCAGAGAAAAATCCGTCTGAATATATTAAGACAAACGTACTTGGGGCGATGAATATTATTGATGCTGCGGTAAGTAATAATGTAAAGAAGGTTGTAGCTCTTTCTACAGATAAAGCGTGTAATCCAATCAATCTTTATGGGGCAACAAAATTATGCTCTGATAAGTTATTTGTAGCAGCAAATAACTCTGCAGGGGCTGGCAAGACAAAGTTTATAGTTGTAAGGTATGGTAATGTTTTAGGTAGTAGAGGGTCTGTAATTCCCTTTTTTAAAGAAAGGGCCAAGACAGGTGTTTTGCCTGTTACTGACAAAAGAATGAGCAGGTTCTGGATAACACTTGATCAGGCTGTGCATTTTGTTCTTATGGCTCTCACACGAGGTAAAGGTGGAGAGATATTTATCCCAAGAATACCGTCGATGAAGATAGTTGATTTAGCAAAGGCCATTGCTCCAGACTGTAGGATAGAGATAGTCGGCATAAGACCGGGAGAAAAACTACATGAAACACTGTTAAGTGAAGACGAGGCACGTAATGCAGTACAGTTTAAGGAATGTTTTGTTGTTCAAAATAATTTTTTGTTGAGAAAAGGTCTTCTTAAAGATGCAGGCAAGGCTTTGGGAGGTAAACCTTGCCCGGAGGGGTTTAGATATACATCTGATTTAAATGATGAATGGTTGAGTGTGGATGAATTAAGAGAGATGGTTGATAGGATATCTGCTGACTATGAAATAGAAAAGACACGCTGGGCAATGGATGATATCCCAGAATGACATTTGAGGCTTAAAATGAGAAAGATGCTGATAACAGGTGTAAGCGGTCTGCTTGGCAATAATCTCGCTTTATATTTTAAAAAAAAATTTGAGGTTACAGGTATATATTGTAATCATAAGGTAGATATTGAGGGAGTCAAAACTGTAGGAGCAGATTTCCGTTCTTTTGATAACACAGTTCGATTGATAAAAGAAGTTATGCCTGAGATAATTATTAACTGTGCAGCATTAGCTTTACCAGACTTATGTGAGATAAAAAAAGAATTGGCAGAACAACTTAATATAAGATTAGTGGCTAATATAGTTAATGCTATTAAAGGTAGTAACATAAAATTTATACATATATCTACAGACATGGTATTTGATGGAAAGAAGGGCGATTATGTAGAAACCGATGAGGTTAACCCGATTAATTTCTACGGAAAGACAAAATACAAAGGGGAGATAGAGGGCTTAAGGTATGACAACACAATTGTTGCAAGAACCAATATTTTTGGTAGGAATATCATAGATAAACATTGTTTGGCAGAATGGATTATAAACGAGTTATCCAATGGTCGGCAAATCACAGGTTTTACCGATGCTATATTTTCCTCTATATATACTATGGAGTTAGCGAAATTATTAGATACTGCTGTAGAGAAAGATATAAGAGGAATATACCATTTTGCAAGTAGAGATTCATTAAGTAAGTATGAATTTGCTGTTAAGATAGCACAGGCATTTAATTTAGATATAGGGCTCATTCGGAAAGGATCTATTGATGATTTTCATTTTACAGCTAGACGCCCTAAGAATCTGAGTCTTAATATAGATAAATTGATAGGAACTATAGGGATAAAAGTGTTATCAATAGAGGAGTGTATTAAAATTTTTAAAACATCCTGCACTATTTAACCTTGTTGATTTGTGCATTTTTCACTATTTAACAAGGTTGATTTGTGCAGAATGCGAGATAAATAAGAGGAAAAAACATTATGGATGGGAAAAATGTGGTTGTAACAGGTGGGGCAGGTTTTATAGGCAGTCATTTGGTTGATAAACTGCTTAGTGAAGGTTGTAGGGTTACAGTTATTGATAACCTTTCTACTGGTCGCGTTGAGAATATTGTACATTGTAAAGATAAGGTTGAGTTTGTGGAGGCTGATATCTCTGATTTTGACAAGATATTGCCTATATTTAAGGATAAGGATATTATATTTCATCTGGCAGCACTGGCAGATATTGTCCCTTCCATAGTAGAGCCGCGAAAGTATTATAACTCAAATGTAATGGGAACCATGTGCGTGGTAGAGGCTGCGCGCCTCTCAGGGGTGAGAAGACTCATATATGCAGCATCGTCTTCATGTTATGGAATACCGCCGGACGGGTTTTATCCAACTTCAGAGACAGCCCCTATAAGCCCACGGTATCCATATGCGTTTACTAAGTATTTGGGAGAACAGACAGTGTTACATTGGGGCAAGGTTTATAATCTAGAAGTGGTTTCTCTTAGGTTGTTTAATGTGTATGGGCCACGTTCAAGGACTTCTGGGACATACGGGGCGGTCTTTGGTGTATTTTTAGCACAGAAGCTTGCTGGCAAACCATATACAGTGGTAGGTGATGGGACACAGAAGAGAGATTTTGTCTTTGTTACGGATGTAGCTGATGCGTTTGTTACAGCAGCGTTTTCTGATGTAAACAATGAGATATTTAATGTAGGGACAGGAGAGCCTCAGAGTGTTAATACATTGGTGTCTTTGTTAGGAGGAGAAAAGGTTCATATCCCTAAACGACCAGGTGAACCTGATTGCACATGGGCGGATATAAGCAAGATAAAATCCATGTTAGGCTGGCAGCCAAAGGTTTCTTTTAAAGAAGGTGTTGCAAAAATTTTGGAACATATAGATTATTGGAAAGATGCGCCTGTATGGACGCCTGAAAAGATAAAGGGCGCAACAGAAGATTGGTTTAAATATTTAGCAGAGGATTAGTATGGACAAAAATACAGCAAAAAAGATAAAAACGCCAAATGCATTGGCAAAGATTTTAGCCTCATATAAGAAAAAAGGTAAAAAAATCGTGCTTTGCCATGGAGTGTTTGATTTAATTCATTTGGGCCATATCAGACATTTTAATATGGCTAAAAAAGATGGGGATATCCTTGTGGTTAGTATTACTGCAGATAGGTATGTAAAAAGGGGACCGGGCAGGCCGATATTTAACGAACATTTACGTGCGGAGGCACTTGCCTCTTTATCAGTTGTGGATTATGTATGTATAGTTGAATCGCCTACTGCAGTGGAGATTATAAAACTACTTAAGCCTAATGTTTACGCTAAGGGGCTTGAATACAAAAGTAAGGAAAAAGATATTACAGGTAAAATCTACGATGAAGAGGAGGCAATAACTTTTGTTGGAGGTAAGATTGTTTTTACCGACGATATAACCTTTAGTTCCTCCAGTCTGATAAATAATTATCTCGATGTTTATCCTGAAAGGACGGTTAAATATCTAAGGGCTATTGCAAAAAGATATCCGCTTGAGACTATAATCAATTCGATAAAGGCCTTAAAAAAGCTTAAGGTTTTGGTTATAGGCGATGCCATTATTGACCAATATCATTACTGTCTTGCCATGGGGAAATCCTCTAAAGAGCATCTGGTGGTAAACAGATATGTGTCTGAGGAGATGTTTGCTGGAGGCGCGCTGGCAACAGCCAATAATGTAGCGAGCGTATGCGGGGAGGTTGACTTGCTTACTGTTTTAGGTCAGCAGAATACATTTCAGTCGTTTATACAAGAAAGGTTGGCTTCTAACATTACACCCATATTTTTTTATAGGAATGATACAGGTACCATAATAAAACGCAGATTTGTCAGCAAAGGAACTAACAGGAAGTTGTTTGAGATTTGTTATATGAAAGACGATGATATAGACAAGAGAGAAGAGACCCGTATTATTGCGCATCTTGAGAAGACGATAAAAGATTATGATCTCATTGTTGTTTCGGATTTCGGACACGGACTTATGACAAAAAAAATTATTAAGACTGTCTGCTCAATGGCAAAATACTTAGCCCTTAATGTACAGACAAATAGTGCCAATATAGGGTTTAATTTGGTTACAAAATATCCACGGGCTAACTGTGTATGCGTTGATGAGATGGAGTTGCGTTATGCTACCCATGAGAGATTCAGCGATTTGCGGGCACAGGCAAAAAAGGTATATAAGGCGCTTAATTGCGATTATATAATTGCAACCAGAGGGTCTCTTGGATCATTGAGTTATTGTGAAAAAGACGGTTTCCACGAGACACCAGCATTTTCTTACCGTGTGATTGATGCTATCGGTGCAGGAGATGCATTTTTTGCATTTGTTGCGCCATGTTTTGCATCAGGCATGCCACAGGATCTGGTATCATTTATAGGCAATGCTGTTGGTTCACTTGCGGTTCAGATAGTATGCAACAGACAGCCGGTCGATGCTGTTGAATTGTGTAAGTTTATTACAAGACTATTAAAATGATACATAAAGTTAAACAAATTCGAGAAGAATTAAATGGATTATTAGAGAAAATCTGTGCATCTGAGAAGCAAGGCAATATTATTGATACAGATGAGGCAATTGCAAGTTCAGTTGAGATTATCTTGAACAGCTCTTCTGCAGGAGGTAAAGTTATTTTTATCGGCAACGGAGGTTCTGCTGCTATCGCAAGCCATATGGCAGTAGATTTCTGGAAAAATGCCAAGGTGAAGGCAATAGCCTTTAATGATGCCAGCCTTCTTACCTGTTTAAGCAATGACCTTGGATATGAACATGTATTTGATAAACCTATAGAAGAGTTTGGACAAGAGCAGGACGCATTAATAGCCATCAGTAGCTCAGGTAGATCTAAAAATATATTAAATGCCGTAGAGGCAGCCAATAAAAAGGGGATGAATGTTATAACATTATCAGGATTTAGTCACGACAACCCACTTCGCAGTATGGGAGATATAAATTTTTACGTACCGTCACAAGATTATGGACATGTTGAAGTGGCACATCATTATATATGTCATTGTTTTGTTAATATCATACTTAAACAGAGATAACTTCTATCCTGCACTATTTAACCTTGTTAAATAGTGCAAAATGCACAAATCAACAAGGTTGATTTGTGCAGAATAGTAGAATACAAGAGGAAGGGAGATGGTGTTATGAAGAGAGTTATAAAAACAGTGTTAGTTACAGGTGGGGCTGGGTATGTGGGAGCTGTTTTGGTTCCGAAATTGTTGAGGGCCGGCTATAATGTGAAGGTTCTGGATTTGTATATATATGGCGAGGATGTATTAGCAGAGGTTAAGGATGACCCTAAATTGGAAGAGATAAAAGGAGATATCAGAGATCAACAACTATTGAAAAAGATCCTTTCAGGATGCGATGCTGTTATCCATTTGGCGTGTATTTCTAATGATCCTACGTTTGAGCTTAATCCTGATTTAAGCCGTTCAATCAATTATGATGCGTTTGAGCCACTTGTGAGCATAAGCAAAGATGCAGGCGTAAACAGATTTATTTATGCCTCGACCTGCAGTGTATATGGTATCAGTGATGCGGAAAAGGTTACAGAGGACCATCCTCTGGTTCCCATTACGGACTATAATAAATACAAGGGACTTTGCGAACCTATTTTGTTAAAATACCAATCTCCTAGTTTTACAACGGTTATTATACGCCCTGCAACTGTATGTGGGTATTCACCGCGCCAGCGGTTTGATTTAACCGTAAATATCCTTACTAATCATGCATATAATAAGAAAAAGATAACCGTATTTGGAGGCGCTCAGACCAGGCCTAATATCCATATTGAGGACATTACTGATTTATACTGTATGTTACTTGAGTTACCAGATGAAAAGATAGCAGGCAAGGTTTATAATGCCGGTTACCAGAACCGTTCCATATCTGATATAGCCTCCCTTGTAAAACAGGTTATTACAGACAAGATACCGGATTTTGGCAATATAGAAATAGAGACAACCCCTTCAGATGATCCACGCTCATATCGTATTTGTTCGGAAAAGATTAATAAGGAACTTCAATTTATTCCTAAGTGTACTATTGAGGATGCAGTCTCAGACCTTATTGAGGCATTTCAGCAGGGAAAACTGCCTAATCCTTTGGATGATATACGTTATTATAATATAAAGACCATGAAGGCTATTAATTTGGTGTAGTTATGGAAGATATAAAAACATTGGAACAAAAGGCTTTAGATTTACGTCGTGTTATATTTAAAACGATATGTAACGGCGGCGGTGGGCATATACCGGCATCATTTTCTATTGTTGAGATATTGACAGTCCTTTATTACAGGATAATGAATATTTCAGCGGACAATATGAACGACATCGACAGAGACAGGTTTATTTTAAGCAAGGGCCATGCAGGTGTTGCTCTTTACGCAGTGCTGGCTGATAAAGGTTTTTTCCATAAACACCATCTTGACACATTTGGGAAAAAGGGAACTATCCTTGGCGGCCATCCTGATATGTATAAGGTCCCAGGGGTTGAGGCATCTACTGGCGCGCTTGGACACGGGTTCCCTTTTGGTGTAGGGATGTCTTTAGCAGGCAAGATGGATGGCAGGAGCTATCGTGTATTTGTTGTGATAGGTGATGGAGAATGCCAGGAAGGTTCTGTGTGGGAGGCTGCATTGTTTGCGCCAAAACATAATCTGGACAATCTAACTGTTATTGTTGATTACAATAAGCTTCAGGCTATGGATAGACTTGATGAGATTATTCCGCTTGAACCTTTTGCTGATAAATGGAGGGCATTTGGTTGGGAGGTAAGAGAGGTAGACGGCCATAATATTGGGGAATTATTGAAGGTATTTAATTTATTGCCTTTTAAGAGAGGCAGACCTTCTTTGATTATTGCCCATACAATAAAAGGTAAGGGGATATCTTTCATGGAAGGGATTCCTATTTGGCATTACAGGATGCCTAACCCGGATGAGATGCAGCAGGCATGTAAAGAATTAGGCCTAAAAGTAGTAGATGGAGTTATCCAATGAGAAATGCATATCTTGAGGCATTATATGATTTAGCTGCTGATAACAAGCAGATATTAGCACTTGTTGCTGACAACGGTGCTATTGTGTACGATAAATTCCGTAGGGATTTCCCGTCGCAGTTTATTAATTTTGGTATCTCAGAGGCGAATATGGTAAGTGTTGCAGCAGGTATGGCGTCCTGCGGAAAGATACCTTTTGTTTATACTATATCATGTTTTATTACTTATCGGGCGTTTGAGCAAGTAAGGAACGATGTCTGCCTTCAAAAAATGAATGTAAAGCTTGTTGGCATAGGTGTAGGATTCGTATACAGTAACCTTGGGCCTACACACCATGCAACAGAGGATATGGCGGTTATGCGTTCTTTGCCTAACATTACAATATTTTCTCCTGCAGATCGAATGGAATCACGGAAGATAACTATGGCTGCAGCAGAGATTGACGGACCGGTCTATATAAGGCTGGCGACAGGTGGTAGCCCGGATGTATATGAGGAAGATTATAAATTTACTCCAGGCCGAGGGGTAGTCCTTCAGGATGGTAGTGAACTTACGATTATTACTACAGGAAGCATTACACATGAGGTGAAAAGGGCGGTGAGAGAGATGTCTGATTTGGGCATATCTGTGAGGCTGGTCAATATGCATACCTTAAAGCCTATTGATAAGGATATTATCTTAGAATCAGCAGAGAAAACGAAGGCTATACTTACAGTTGAGGAACATACTATCTTAGGTGGGCTTGGAGGTGCAGTTGCTGAGGTCTTGGCAGAGGCTAGACCGTCTTCTGTCCGTTTCAAACGGATGGGATTGGATAACCATTTTCCTGTAGGTTACGGGAGTTATCAGGATATAAAACAGATGAACGGCTTGTCTATGGAAGCTATTGTAGAACAGGCCAAAGAACTAATGAGAAATAAATAATGATAGTGATAATGGATGTTTTGCATATAAAACATAAGGTAGCCTTAATGATATTATATGATTCAGAAAAACGTTTTCTTCTTCAGTGTAGGACAGATGACGCTAAATATTTACCAGGATACTGGGCATTGTTTGGTGGAAGAATTGAAGAAGGAGAAACTCCTGAACAAGCAGTAAGACGAGAGATATTTGAGGAATTGCATTATATGGTTAAATCACCAATGCTGTTTATAGAACGAGCCTATGTTGTTGATGATGTCAATGGTTATATGTATGTTTTTATTGAAGAATTCCATGGAGAGAAGAGGAATCTTAGGTTAAATGAAGGAAAAGATTTTGGATGGTATGGTATTGAGCAGATGCATGGGCTGAAGATGTTGAATCATGATAGAGAACTTTTTAAATTAGCAGATATGTATATTCGTTCAGTAGAAGAAAAGGGGGTAGATAGGTGAATAGAAAAAAAATTTTACTCCTTGGGGATAGAGGGAAAATGGGAACAGCATTGGATATGGTGTTCAGTAAAGAATATACAATAATAGGGAAAAATACGGATAATCTAAATGCCTTTGATTTAAACGGGGTTTGTAATGTGATAGAGGAGATTGTACCGGATATTGTAATAAATACAATTGCCTTTGTTGGGATTGATGCATGTGACAGAGAGCCTCAGAAGGCATTTATTTTGAATTCACTTTTACCTAAAGTTTTAGCAGAATTATCCATGGATAAGGGGTTTGTATTAATTCATTTTAGTACAGAGGCGGTTTTTTCTGATAGGGAAAAATATTATACAGAAAGTGACATTCCTCATCCTGTTAATGTTTATGGATTTACAAAGTATGGGGGTGATTGTTTTATTCAGGCGCTTGCTAAAAATTATTACATATTTAGATTGCCTTTATTATTTGGGGAGGTGGCTAAAAAGACTCAGTTTGTTGAAAAGATGTTGGAGAGAGTGCGAGCAGGAGAAAAGGTGTTAAAAATATCAGATGATATTTTTTCTTCTCCCAGCTATAGTCTGGATATTGCCTTTGAAGCAAAAAGAATTTTGGAAGAACAAATGCCTTTTGGTTTATTTCATTTGGCAAATGATGGAAAGGCTTCTTTATATGATTTGATGAAGGAAATTATAGGATGTTTAAATTTAGATGTGGAAATTCATAGGGCATCGCATAAAGATTTCCCTTCCAGAGGAATAAAAAATACACATGTTATTATACGATCTGAAAAGATAAAACCTTTGAGAGACTGGAGGGAGGCGGTAAAGGAATATTGTTCTAAAATAAAGTTCTAAGGGAAAAAGGAGGTACAATGCGCCAACAAGTAGATACAATAAAAACATCAAGTGATAACTATTTGATGGATGGGCATAAACTGTTTTGGCATTTAGATCGCGTTAATGATTGGTTAAACGGGAATAAGATACCGCCAATACATATTGATGTTGGTTTAAGTAAAGGCTGTAATATAAGATGTCATTATTGTTATGGCGCAACACAAGGGAATTTGTTTAAGAAAGGAACGGCTACATATTTTCCAAAAGAACCTCTTTTGAGATATATGAGGGATGCAGGAGAGGTAGGTGTGAGGTCTATGGCTATAATTGGGGAAGCGGAGCCTTTATTAAATCCGCATGTTTATGATGCTATTGTTGAAGGTAAGAGATCAGGCGTTGATATGAGTATGGGGACAAATGGAATATTGTTTGATAAAGGTCCTAAGGGAGAAGAGGCCTTGGAGCATTTGACTTGGCTCAGATTTAATATTAGCGCTGCATCTGAGGCTTCTTATAAAAGGCTTCATGGAAGCAATGATTTTAACGTTCTTATAGATAAAATCAAGTTTTGTGTGAATGTGAAGAAAAAAAAGAATCTTCCTATCACCATAGGTTTTCAGATGGTCTTGACCCCGCAGGATGTTGATGAAGTTGTGCCTTTAGCAAGGCTTGGAAAGGAATTGGGTATAGATTATTTGGAAGTAAAGCATTGTGGAGATACAGTGGATAATGCCTTAGGGATTTATAAACTACTTGATGATTATGATAAATTTCAGGGGACTTTAGAGCAGGCAGAGGCTGAAAGTAGTTCCGATTATCGGGTTATAATAAAATGGCGGGCTATTTTGAGTAAAGGAAGAAGAGATTATGACCGTTGTTATGGTCCTCCTTTTCTAATCTATTCGAGTGGAGATGGGAAATTATATCCATGTGGAATGTTTTTTTCTTATAGAGAAGAAGAATTTTGTTTTGGGGATTTAAAGAAAAACTCGTTTAAGGATATAATTAATAGTCAAAGGTATTGGGATGTAATAGAAAAGGTGAAAACTACAATAGATGTACATAATGAATGTTATGCAAATTGTCGGACAAATGCTATTAATTCTTTTTTATGGAAACTAAAGAATCCTCCTTCACATGTTAATTTTATTTAATGATAAAATTCAGATACATAAAGGAGATAATTATGGGGAAAAGATATATTAGTGAGGTTATTGAGTATAAGGAAGACCCAAGAATTGTTTTAGGAATGATGTCAAGCCACCGATGGCGGATGGATCCAAAGGTCCTTTTATTTTCAATGGCACGGTATAAATTTGTATCTAAGATGCTTGCAGGGAAGAAAAATGTTTTGGAAATAGGTTGCGGAGATGGCTGGGGTGCCCATATCGTATTACCAGAAGTTGGGAAGATTCGATGTGTTGATATGGATCCTCTCTTGATTGAAGAATGTAGGAATAATATTAAAACAGAAGGATTGAGTTTTGAAGTAAAGGATTTAATGGAAGGGCCAATTACTCCTAAGAGTGATGCTATTTATTTGTTAGATGTCTTGGAACATGTTGAAAAAAAAGATGAAGATATATTTTTGACAAACATAACGCGTTCAATGGTTGCTGATGGAGTTTGCATTGTCGGTATTCCAAGTTTAGAAAGCCAAAAATATGCCTCGAAACCCAGTAGAAAGAGTCATGTAAATTGTAAAAGTGGAGTTGATTTAAGGGTATTTCTTCAAAAATATTTTAAGAATGTATTTCTTTTTAGCATGAATGATGAGGTAGTTCACACAGGGTTTGATAAAATGGCACATTATTTGTTGGCCTTATGTGTAGGGGTTAAAGATAATGTTTCCTCGTGATTATATGAAGATAGGCAAGTAAAGATTTATCCTAAAGAGATATTTGAGAAAAAGTTTAGGTAGAAAATGATTTAGATAATATTTACTTTGTTTAGAAGAAATAGGAGTTCTGATGGAGCCAGCAATATTGTCATATAACATTAAACAGCCGAAATTTTCCGATTTTAAGGAGCCGAGGGTTGTTTGTTTGATAACAGCAAATGGAGGAGGTACCAAGTTATTGCAGAGTTATTTGGATAGCCATCCTCAATTATATAATATCCCTGCCTATCCTTTATTATACTTTTATCCTCATTGGGAAAAATGGGAAAAAGAGCTAGCTGATAATTGGAATTGGGCATCCATTATTGATATGTTCTGCTATAAGCATGCCTCAGTTATAGATTCTAGACGGATAAAAGGGATGAATGGGTTAGATAGATTGGGTGAAAATAGAGATGAATATGTTTCGATTGATGAAGAGCTATTTAGATTCTATTTAAGAAGTATTTTAAGGGAAGAAGAAATAAAACGAAGGACCTTCCTTTTAGCTGTACAGTATGCCTATTCTTTATGTAAAGGAGAGGATATCTCTAAAAAATTAGTTTTTCTTTGGCATCATCATGCTTATGAATACATAGAAGAATGTATGAAGGATTTCCCTGATGCGATTTTGATAGGAATGATTAGGGATCCTAGACCTAAGGTTTATCGAAGCTTTCGTACATATTGTAACGTTAATGACATAAAACTTAATGAGACGGACAGTATGATTTACAGATCAAGAGTCTTTTATAATGCCAACCTTCATATTTTTGGAAAACTACAGAGATTAAAACCTTTTATTGATGAAGACAGGGTATATTTTATAAGGCACGAGGATTTGGCATTGAATTTAGAAGGGATTATGAAGGGTTTATCATCTCTTTTAGGAATAGAGTTTATAGAATCTATGTTGACATCCACTTATGATGGGAAAATTTGGTGGGGACATGAAGTATATGATATCCCGAACGAGACAGGTAAATATAAGGATGTGTCTAAGGCAATTGAGAGGGTAGTGTCTAAAGAATGGCAGAAGAGGTGTCCTAAAATAGAGGTGTTTGTATTAGAAGGTATTTTTTTCGATTTTTACAAGAAATATAAATACGATCTCCTTTATTATAAAAAAGATACTATTTTATATCGTATATTATTATGTATGGCAATATTATGGCCTTTTAGAATAGAAAGACAGGTTTTCTTATTTTATTTCTCCCCACGTTCTCATATTTGTCTTCTGTCCGCAGCGTATAAGGAAAGTAAGAGTAAAACTAGGCGTAAAGACTATACATGGAACGCTACATATCACTTTAAGTGGAATTATGCCGGACTAAATTTATGGAAACCAAGATGGTACAGAAGGTTTCTTGATTTTAGTGAGGATTTAGCTTTATCAAAAAAAGTATGGAGTGTTTTCATTGTAGGTTTATTGTTTATTAGTCGAATATTGTATATTTTTATAACCTATATGCGTTTTTGGTTTGCAGGATTAACATATCCGTTGAAATATTTTAAGCGTGTAGGTTTATATTATAGTTGTTTTTTCAGAAGAATAAATAATCGTTTATATCTTGCTAAGTTATTTGAAGTTGAAGAATGATTTTTTCTTTGTAGTTTATTAAATTTGGGATAGTTAATGCTTAAACGAAACAGGATAAAAATAATAGTAACTCTTGGGCCAGCCACCAAGACAGAAAAAGATGTGGTCAAGCTTAAAGATAAAGGCGTTGATTTAGTCAGGATTAATATGTCTCATTCTGTGCTTGAGGATTTAAGATATTTTATTGATCTGGCCAAAAAAGTAGATATACCTTTTATCGTTGATACAGAAGGTGCCCAGATAAGAGTAGGTGACCTTATTGATGATGTTGTTGAATTTAGAGAAGGTGATATTGTAAAGATATGTGCTCAAAGGATAATTGGTAGTAGAGAAAAGATTAACCTAACCCCTCTTAGTGTTGTAAAGCAGTTGGAAGCAGGTTCACTTTTATTTTTTGATTTTAATACATTGGTTATGAAGATAGCAGATACCACCACTATTAAAGACGGATATATTTTAGCTAGGGTGGTAACAAGCGGGAGACTAGGTAAGAATAAGGCTGTTATAGTGGTTTCTTGGCGTAAGCAACACTTTAATTTGCCTGTATTGACAGAGAAAGATAAGCAATCTATTAAACTCGGAATAGAGCACGGTGTAAGGTATGTTGCTGTTTCTTATGTAAGAAGAGGTGAAGATATTGATGAGGTAAGAAAGTTTACAGATAATAAGATGTTAATAATATCTAAAATAGAGGCAAAAGAATCTTTAGAAAATCTAGAGCCGATCATTGAGAGGTCAGATGCTATATTAGTAGATAGAGGAGATCTTAGTAAAGAGGTCCCTGTAGAGAAGATTCCTTTTATTCAGAAATTGATATTGAAGAAGGCCCATACTATGGATACACCTGTGTATATTGCTACAAATCTATTAGAGAGTATGATAGACCATAAAAAACCTACGAGGGCAGAGGTTAATGATGTGGTGAATACAATTTTAGATGGTGCAGATGGTTTAATATTATCAGCAGAGACAGCATTAGGAAAACATCCTATGGAATGTATTAATATGATGCGAAGGCTTATCAGACATTCAGAATTGGTTAAGAATATAGATACTATAAACTATTTTTCTGATACTTACGAAGGAACATTAATCCCCCCACATGGTGGTAAACTTATTGAGAGGTTTATTGACAAACTCCCGCCGGATATAAATAGGATGAAGAAGATTAAATTGAGGGAAGAATTGTTGATGGATATAGAACAAATAGCTATAGGTGGTTATAGTCCTCTTGAGGGATTTATGTGTCAGGAGGATTTTGATAGTGTTTTGGATCATATGCGTCTGAAAAATGGAATTGTTTGGCCCCTTCCGATTATCCTTGATATCTCACAAGAACAAGCTGATGTTATTAAGGTAGGTGATGATGTTGCCTTAGTTAATGATTTAGATGATGTTATGGCTATTCTTCATGTGGAAGATAAGTTTAAATTAGATAAATGTAAAATGATAAATAAAGTTTATGGTACCACTGACAGTAGACATCCGGGGGTGAAGATGGTTTTGGATATGAATCCTATTTTGTTGGGAGGCAAGATAGATTTGTTTAGGAGGAGAAGCTCGCCCTTCAAAGAGTATGAACTTACACCAAGGCAAACAAGGCAATTATTTAATGATAAAAATTGGATCAAGATTGTAGGATTTCATACAAGAAATGTTATTCATCGTGGGCATGAATTTATTCAGTTAGCTGCCATGGAACGGTTTAATTGTGATGGTCTATTTGTTCATCCAGTTGTTGGGAAAAAGAAAAAAGGAGATTTCTGTGCGGATTATATTGTGAAATCTTATGAAAAGATGATACAAGATATTTATCCGCCTAATAGTGTTGTTTTTGCCATTTTTCCTGTCTTTTCTAGATATGCTGGGCCAAGAGAAGCTGTATTTACTGCCTTGTGCAGGCAAAATTTTGGATGTACTCATTTTATTATAGGTCGAGATCATACAGGAGTGGGGAACTATTATCATCCCTATGAGTCTCACAAGATATTTAATGAGTTTCCTGATATCAAGATAAAACCAGTAAAATTTGATACTATTTGTTATTCTACAAAATATAAAAAATATCTGGAAAGAAAAGATATCCCTCTGGATAGAAAAGAAGATTTTGGGATAACTGATATAAGTGGGACAGTAATAAGAGATATGTTAAAATCCCTTAAGACTCCGCCAGATTGGATGATGCGTACAGAGATATCTTCAATAATTTTAGAAGCACTAAATAATAAAGAGAAGGTTTTCATTGGTGAGTAACTGGAGGGGTATGAATAACGTATTTTATTTGTATGATTTACAGCTTTATTATTGTTCTTTATAAGGAATTTCTTGATGTAAGTTTAAGTTATGTGTTTTTTAACTCATTTGAATATTTTAGGTCATGTGAAAAAAAGATATATTAGATTTATCGAGGCAGATTGGAATGCCCGTAGGTTTCTTTTATATCGTTTTTTGTTTGGTTTGTTCGGTATTATTTTAGGGGCCCCACTTGTTATAGTGCTATTTTTTCTGCAGCCGTTTGTTCCGATAAAGTTAGGCATATTAAAATATGAGAGAATAGGACATTTGATTGCTAATACAGAATTTTGGTTGAGAAGTAGGTGTTATCAAGAAAATAAGAATCGTGGTATTATTATATTTTTTTGCGGACGTCCTTTGGCAAATAGACAGATTTTAAATATGATAAAGAGAAAGGTTTTTGTTATAGAGAACACCTTATTAACCGAATGGGTGAAAATTTTAAAGAAATATTATTCATTTGCCCCTTGGATACGCTTAGATAATTCTGGATTTAATTCATGGGAAATTTGGAATAGTGTGGGACCGCAGTTAAATTTTACAGAAGAGGAAGAAAAGAAAGGCAGAGAGATATTAAAGTATATAGGTATTCCTGAAGGTGATTCTTTCATTTGTTTTCATGCAAGAGAGAATCTCTATTTAAAAAAACATATAAACTCTTCACTACCAATAGATTGGTCATATCAGGATTATAGGGATAGCAGTATTGAAAATTATATTTCAGCGGTTGAATATATGGCGTCAAAAGGGATATGGGCGTTAAGGATGGGATCGGCTGTAAGTAAGCCAGTTGTTAGTAATAATTATAGGATTATTGATTACGCCAATAAGTTTCGCTCTGATTTTGCTGATGTATATCTTATGTCGCATTGTAAGTTTTTTATAGGAGATACTTCAGGTATATTTATGCTGGCATCGGCATTTAATGTCCCTTTTGTTCAGGTTAATTTAGTGCCATTGATATTTCCTGCCCGTGCACCGTTTGATTTATTTATTCCAAAGAAATACTGGCACATTCGTTTTAAACGTTTTCTTACTTTCCGTGAAATTTTTCGCATGGGAGCTGATCGATGGACAAGAACAGAACAGTTTAAAAAAGCTGAGATTGAGTTAGTCGAAAACACTCCTGAAGAGATCCTTGGAGTAGTAGAAGAGATGAATGATAGGTTAGATGGGGTTTGGGTTCCTGAGGATGAAGATGAACATTTGCAGGCACAGTTTCGCAGATTATTTCCATTGGATAACCCTGCTGTAGGATTTCCTTCACGTATAGGAGCTAAGTTTTTAAGGGAAAATCGCGAATTGTTGCTTTAATCTTAAGGTTATTATAACTGATATCACCAGAGGTCTTTTTTTAGGTTTTAATATTAATTTCTCTATATATTATGAAGGCATTCCTTTTTATTAAAGAAATTTTTACGAAGTATCCTTTATTGCTGCTTTTTACAGTAATTTTGCTTACTATAATGGGTTTTTTTAGCGCTTTTTCTTTGTTTACCATCACTCCCATAATTGATTTTTACCTCCATCCAGATTTAAACAATATGAGTCCTTTAAGTATGAAGGCCATTCAGCTAATGGAATTTATTAATGTCCCTATGGAGTTGAAGTATTTACTTATTTTTTTCGTGCTATTTGTGAGTTTAAGTTGTGTATTTAGGGTATTAGCAAGGGCATTGATTTTAAAAATAAAGTATGCGGTAATGAAGGATATAATAATAGGAATATTTAAGGATTTTTTCAACGCGCGATGGTATTTTTTTTGCAGGAATAAGCAGGGTGTTTTAATTAATACCCTTAACAGAGAGTTAACAGTTGTTGGCAATGCCTTCAGTGCTATGGGGTTATTTTTTGCTAATGTAATCCAGATGAGTTTTTTTTTATTAGTCCCGCTTTATATTTCCTGGCAGGTGACACTTATTAGTTTAGGTTTAGGATTAATTTTATCACTGCCTTTTTCATTTTTAACCAGGCTTACTTATAATCTTGGGAAACTAAATACTTCTACAGCCAATCAGTTTAACTCTGTAATTTATGAAAACCTTGCTTTAGCAAAGGTTGTATTAGGGTGTGGAAACTATGACAGGGCTATAGCCAATCTTCAGCATGCCTTTGAGGCGCATTGTAATGTTACTATAAAATCTCAAGTATTAAATTTGGCTATTTTAATATCGTATAGGCCAATGGGCATAATAATGATTATTATAGTTATGTTTATAGCGCGCTGGTTTTCTGTTCCGGTTTCGGAGATGAGTGTTTTATTATTGGCATTATTTCAGTCTGCCCTTTCAATTGGTAATATGAACGCACAAAAAAATTCATTAGTAAATTTCTTCCCAAGCTATGAGCAGATTCAGCTTTTAAGGAAACAGGCTAAACAGATGCGGCAGGTTTCAGGTGGGAAAAAGTTTAAAGGATTTTATTCTGAGATTAGGCTTGATAGAGTTTCCTTTTCTTATATTAATGGCATATGTGTATTGGATAACATTAATGTGAGAATTCCAAAAGGACAGATGATAGCATTTGTTGGTAAATCAGGCTCAGGTAAGTCTACACTCATTGATATTATCATGGGATTTCATGACCCCATAGAGGGCAGAGTTTTTTTTGATGATACTCCCCTTGGAGAATATGATATAACCTCTTATCGTAAACGTATAGGATATGTTCCTCAGGAGAGTGTATTGTTTAATATGAGTATACGTGATAATTTATTATGGGCGAAATCCGATGCCACAGATGCAGAGATTAAGGCGGCCTGTCGTGCAGCATATGCGGATGTTTTTATTGAGCAGTTTCCAGAAAGGTACGAAACTATTGTAGGAGATAGAGGCGTTCGTTTATCAGGGGGGCAGGTGCAGCGGATAGCATTGGCAAGGGCGCTTATACGCAAACCAGAATTGTTAATTCTTGATGAGGCAACTAGTTCTTTAGATACCCATTCTGAAAGACTAATTCAGCAGGCAATTGAGGATGTCTCAAAAGATACTACTGTCATAGTTGTGGCTCATAGACTTTCGACAATAAAGAATGCTGATTATGTTTACGTTCTAGAGAATGGACGGATTATAGAAGAGGGAGGATATGGTGAACTTTTAAAAGGAAAGACTTCTTTTCGACTGATGGCGGAATTACAGGGTATTGAGGGTGTAAAGAGAGGGTAGGAGGAAGATAACACCCGTATGATTTTAATTTGCTTTTAGAATCGAGGACCATGGATGTTTTTGAGAAATAATTGTATATTTAATATTGATATAATATGCGATTCAGACTGGGAGAGTAAGTAATATTTATCCCAGGATATTTATTTACTTGCTCTCAGTAGATAGAAAACACAAAAAGGGATTTTTTATTTTTATATGTTTAGAATTCCTTCGGGAAAATCGTTGTTTATTGGAATAAAAAGAGGTTGTCAGCTGCTATGAAAAAGATATTAATTACAGGTGCAGGCGGGTTTATTGGTTCACATTTAGCAGAATTGTGTGTTGCTAACGGATATTCTGTCAGAGGGCTTGTGCGTTATAATTCAATGAACACATGGGGTTGGCTTGAGGAGAGTGAGTATAAAGATGATATCGAGATAGTCTCAGGCGATATACG
>CAZHWM010000027.1:0-17964 GCA_964535935.1 uncultured Planctomycetales bacterium | reverse complement strand
ATGTGATGTATTTGTAGCATTAACTCACCCGCGAAAATTCAGAAAGGAATTTAATCCCTATGAGGCAATGAAGATAATAATAGGGAAAATAGATATAATGTTCGAAAAAAAGGTAGTTAAAAGATTCTTAGAATTTATGTCGATTTACCCTGTAGGCAGTTTGGTTTATCTGAACACGGGTGAGACAGCTATAGTAATTGCTAGTAACAAAGGGTTCCCTACAAGATCAGTAGTTCGTATATTACTTAATGCTAGGCATGAAATTGATAATAGGGGGAAGACTATAAATTTGCTGGAAGATAATATGGTATATATAGTAGGTTGTCTTGATTATAAACAGGAGAAAGAAATTCTATATTATTTAAATCCAAGGGGTGATGTTGATATATAAGGATGGGCTATGAAATATACTAATATTAACAGAAAGCAGGTGCATAAGATAGTATTGATATGTTTATTGTTTTGTTGTTTAGGGGTTGATATTTTATGTTATTTGCAGGATGTAGATGCGAAGGAATTGCCTACTAATTTTTCAACAGAGGAACATAAAAGGGCATCTTTGAGAGAGAAGGCCAAGAAGGCGGGGTTAGGGACAGAATATACATATAATGTATATGAACAACAAAAAGAACTTATCTTTAAACAATTAGAAATTGTTACGGGTGATGAGGATACAAGGTATATTATAGTCCCAGGAGATACTATTACCGTTTCATATATGGATAGAAAAAAGAAAGTTGGAGCAGTCTATAAGGTTTCTGGAGATGGGAAGATTTTTTTACCACTTGTCGGCCCTGTAAAGATAGCTGGGCTGAATCGTCAACAGGCTAGGAAAATGCTTAATGTTATGTTCTCTGAATATATTAGACATCCAGATGTTCAAATAAGCGTTAACACTTCAGGTAGGTTTATGGTGTTGGGCGCTGTAGGAAAACCTGGAGTTTATTTGTTACGGCCAAGTCTTACTACTATGGAGGCTATATTATATGCTGGCAGTTATATAGAAGATGATGCTAATCTTCGGAGTGTCCTTGTTATGCGCGGAAGTGTGGATAAACCCGAAGTAAAAAGATTGGATTTATGGAAGTTAGTTAAAAAGGGGGATAGAAGCGATGATATTTTTGTTAAACCTGGCGATATTATATATGTCCCTACAAAATTTATAGCTAACGTGGAGAAATTTACTAATAGGATTTATCGGTATGTGAGTGCTTATTATAATTTAGGCAGGCTACCTGCACCACCACTAAAGAAAGATAACCAGATAATATTTTATGAGAAGTAGCAGGTAGAAGATTGTTAATTAATTTTAGTTAAATATGGTTTAATTTTATTTGGTTACTATGGAACATTACGAGTTAACACTCTCTGAGTATTGGCGTATTATTCGAAAGAGAAAATGGACAATAGTATTTGTTTTTATTATGGTCATGTTGTCTACAGCAGTTTTTACAAGATTGCAGACACCCGTATACGAGGCTATGTTGGAGTTGAAAATAGAAAAACAGCAACCTGTTATAAGATTTGCTTCAAATGGAGAATTAACCTTGCCTTCTGGCCCTATAGATTTGAAGACAGAGATACTTTTGATAAAAAGTCTTCCTGTTATGCGTAAGGTCGTAGAACGTATGGAGGTCTTGCCTTCAAATCCTAAAGAGAGGGAAGCAAAGATACATGCACTTTCTTTAGATTATGAACGACGTGTGATAGTTGAACAAATAGGAGATACGAATATTGTTAGGATTAGAGTTCATTCTGATGACCCTCAAAAAGCAGCCCTTATGGCAACGGCTATAGCTGATGTTTATATTGTAGAAAATATAGAAAGCAGAAAAAAACAATCAAAGGCTGTCATCTCTTATATTAATAAACAGTTAAAGGAATATAAACGACAGATAGCAGAGGAGGAGATAAAATTACAAAAATTTAAACAGAATGAGAAGGTATTTGAGGTAACACCAGAAGTGAAGGATACTTTGGATAGATTAACTGTGGAGGGAACCTTTGAGTTTGAAACAGAGATGTTAAAAATAGAGGAAGAGTTAAAGCGTTTAGATAAGGTGCTTGCTGAGAAGAAGGATGATAAGTTGTTGAAGAGAATTTCTAATAAACTTTTGACAGAAAATTATATATTTACAGGGTTGAAAAGAAGGTTACTTGAGTTGGAATTCCAACGGTTCCTGCTTTTGATAGATTATACGGAGAAACATCCTGCAGTAATAGAACAAGATAAGGTTATAGCTGAGGTAAAGCATAAAATTGTAAATATGTTAAAAAATTTTTCTAATATGCCTATTACTGAACAGGAAGAGGAAACTCTTTCTCTTATAATAAAGAAGATGTTTTTGGAAAGCAAAAAGGAGGTACTCTATAGAATTGTGAATAGATTTTACGGAGATTCCGGGTCATTATCTTCTAATCAGTTGGAATATGTTCGGTTGAAACGTAATATAGATAGATTGTTAGAGGCCTATGATAACCTATCTCGTAAACGGTCAGAGGTTATGTTAAATCTTGCAAAGGTTATAGATGATGTGGTAACTGTAGTATCTCCAGCGGTCCCACCTAAGAAGCCTATAAAACCAAAGGCGGGAATAAATTATCTTGTAAGTTCTGCTGTAGGTCTTCTGTTGGGACTTCTTGCATGTTTTGTCCAGGAGAGTATAGATACTTCTGTTTCTACTATTGCAGATGTAGAGCATGAGTTGAATTTATCTATATTAGGAATAGTTCCCTATATTCGAAAGGATGAGGTCCTGACTGAACCAGAAGGGGATTACAGCCAGAAAGATAAAAAGATAATTTTACAGAGGGCCAGGCTTGTAACTATAACTGCTCCTAAGTCATGGCCCGCAGAGAGTATAAAAATGATAAGAACCAATTTAATCCAAAAAATAAAGACAAAAAACCTTAAAGCTATCTTGTTTACCAGTTCAGATAAACAGGAAGGAAAGTCAACAGTTGTTACTAATATGGCTTTGTCGATGGCCCAGTTGGGTAAGAAAACTATGTTAGTTGCATCTAACCTCAGACGTCCTACTGTATATAAGATATTTGGTCTTGAAAGAGAGCCGGGGTTAACAGATATATTGATGGGGAATATTTCATGGCAGGATGCATTAAAGACATCAACTGATATTCTTATAGGAGGTATTAATATAGATAATCTTCTACAGATGCCGGGGATAGATAATCTCAATGTTATTACATGTGGTAGACCTGTAGATAATGTGTCGGAAATATTAAATACCCGGGCTTTTGAACAATTATTGGCTGAGTTAAAAAGGTATTATGAGGTTATTATTATAGACTGTTCTCCAGTAATGGCAGTTCCTGATGCAATTACATTGTGTAGCCGAGTTGATGGTGTTGTTCTTGTATATAAAGTAGGTCACACCCCTAAAGATGTATTGAAAATGGCCAAATCTAATTTATTGCATGCCAACGCCAATTTGCTGGGAGTTATTCTTAATAGTATTAAATCCGAGGCTCAGGTGGGATATTCTGCATATTATTATAGATATTATAGTGAAACGGCAGATGAGACCAAAGATATAGTAAGGAAATGGAAGAATAGGTTCGCCCCTTATAGAGCTAGTAAGAATGATGTTATATAAATTGAATGTATTTTTATGTAATAAACTCTATCTATATTGTGTATGTTTATAACAGATAAAAAGATTATTGATACCTTTACTGTCTTTATTGGAATAATATTGTTGTGTATTTTGGTGGGGAAGGCCATTACGGTGTTTCCTTATTATGTGCCTATTGTATTTGTTGCAGGCATATTTATTTTTTTATTGGCATTTGTTAATATGGATGTTGCTCTTATTATCCTGATATATTCGATGCTTTTATCTCCTGAAATTAGTATTGGGGCAGTTTCCCATAGAAGGGAAATAGTTATTAGAATAGAGGACCTTTTAATAGTTGCACTCTCCCTTGCATGGATAGCTAAGTCTGCTTTAACTAGAAATACAAGCCTTATTGCCAATACTCCTATAAATAAATTTATTGGATTATATTGTATCATATGCCTTATATCAACAGTTAAGGGGATGCTTGTTGGTGGTTTAGCACCGTTAAGGGGGTTTTTTTATTTGCTGAAATATGTAGAATATTTCTTAATATATTATTTGGTGTGTGGAGTATTAAAAAGAAAAATACAGCTAGTAAGATTTTTAAAAGCGTTTATTATTACATTTTTGATAGTCAATATTTATGCCTTCACTCAGATAGGGACAGGCAGAGTTTCTGCGCCGTTTGAAGGCCCTGTAGGTGAGCCGAATACTCTTGGTGGATATCAAATATTGATGTTTGCCATAATAATAGGGTTATTAACTAATTTACATTCTATCTGGATAAGGTGGGGGCTGGCAGGATTATCTGTCTTTGCTTTTATTCCATTTGTTAATACGCTTTCTAGATCATCTTATATGGCAATTATTCCTATGTATTTTTCTCTTATTTTTTTTAATCGAGCACGAAAACGGAATATTCTTATAGGGGTGTTAATTATAGCAACATTATTATCTATGTTTTTTTTCCCACAAAAAGTAAAAGAGCGTATAAAATACACATTCGTTCCGCAAGAGCAGGAAGCAATTAAACCCATTGTATTTATGGGAATTACATTAGGACCATCTGCCTCTGCACGTATACGGGACTGGGAAAGGAAATTTAGAGATTGGCAAAAAAAACCCTTTTTAGGTTATGGTATTACTGGCAGGGGGTTTCTTGACAGTCAATTTATCAGGACCTTAGTTGAACTTGGGTTAATAGGATTAATGGCTTTTGTTTTGCTACTTGGAGCTATATTTAAAAATACTCTTAAAATATATAGAAGGACCAATGATGAGCTCTTAAAAGGACTTGCCCTTGGTTTTCTTGCTGGCCATATTGGAATGATTTTTCATGCGTTGACGGCTAATACATATATTCTTATTCGTATAATGGAGCCGTATTGGTTTTTGGCGGCAATGGTTATGTCGATTCCTAAAATTGAGGCAGAAGAGAACGAACAAAATACCTCGACAGAAAGGAATGATTTACAAAATAAGGATAAAGAACCTCATCAGTTAAAGGTTGAAACAGACAAAAAAAGTTATAAATATCTTAGAAATTCTGTTTTTTTATTAAGATAGTAGTAGAAAGAATATATGATAGTTTTTTTGTCAGAATTTAATCTTGTTGAATTATGATATAAGGGGAGTCTGGGGGTGGCCACTATTATGAAAAAGTATATTTATGAACCAAACATTCATCTAAAATTGGGTATCCGTATATGGCCTGTCATGATAAAAGAATTGGTTGATAATAGGGAACTTGTGATAAGACTTTTTATAAGGAATTGGATGATAAAATATAAACAAACAGCACTAGGATATCTATGGGCATTTATAATGCCTTTTATCGCGATAGTTACTTTTATATATTTAAATAAAACAGGTATAGTTAATATAGGCCCAACAGAAATACCCTATCCTCTATTTGCTCTTATAGGCCTTTCAGTATGGCAGTTGTTTGCTTCAGGGCTTATTGCAGGATGTAACAGCCTTATCTCTGCAGGTGATATGATAGCAAAGGTTAATTTCCCTAGAGAAGTGCTTGTTTTAGCATCTCTTGCACAGCCTATATTCGAATTTTTAGTTAAGTTTGTTATGATAATCATTTTGTTTTTTGTGTATAAATTTACTCCCCCGTGGCAAGCGATGTTTTTTTTGTTGGCTATCCTACCTGTTTTGATCCTTACATTAGGCCTATCATTATTTTTATCTTTATTAACTGGTGTATTTAGAGACACCGTGAATGTGATTACTTTAATTTCAACATTCCTGATGTTTTTGACCCCTGTATTATATCCAATTCCATTGCAAAGATCGCTTTTCTTTCGACTTAATCCTTTGACTTCTTTAATTAGCGCTCCTAGAGAACTTATTATATACGGGCGTATACTTACACCCATAGATTTTTTTATTGTTTCTGTATTATCAATTATAATCTTTCTTATTTGTTGGAGGATATTCCATTTAGTAGAAACAAAGATACCTGAAAGGATATAAATGGCAGATAAGGTTCTTATTGTAGATAATGCCGGGAAGAAGTTTACCAGAAGTCTGAAAAGGTCTATGTGGTATGGGGCAATGGATATTCTCCAGAATGCTTTGGGGATAGTCCCTAACACATCTGTATTGCGAAAAGATGAATTTTGGGCATTGGAAGGGATTTCTTTTGAATTAAACCGAGGCGAAACAATAGGTGTCATAGGAGCTAATGGATCAGGGAAGACTACTCTACTTAAACTCTTAAACGGCATCTTTATGCCTGATAAAGGTAAAATAATAGTATGGGGGAAGGTAGGGGGACTTATTCAGGTAGGTGCTGGATTTCATCCTATGTTAACAGGAAGGGAAAATATATACGTAAACGGTGCTATTTTAGGAATGGGGAAAAAAGAGATTGATAAGAAACTCGATTCTATAATAGAATTCGCTGATATAGGTGATTTTCTTGATGCACCTGTAAGACATTATTCCTCAGGAATGTATGTTAGGCTTGGTTTTGCCATAGCCATACACTGTGAACCACAAATTTTATTAATAGACGAAATACTAGCAGTAGGTGATGCAGGATTTCAAAATAAATGCCTGAATGAGATAGGAAAACTTAGAAAAAATGGAACTGCGACAATATTAGTTTCTCATAATATGCATATTATATCTACCTATACTGAAAGAATTATATTGTTAGAAAACGGCAAGGCATTTTATTTTGAAGATAAATCAGAAGCTATACAGAAGTATTCAAAAATATTTTATAAACAAAATTCTGAAATAGAGAAAAATTGTAACGGCAACAATAATATTAGCTTCTTTGATGTTAAGATACCAAAACGTAATTTTTCTTCAGGGGAGGATTTTATTATATTCTTATCATATAATGCTCATAAAGATTATTTTGATGTAGAAATTGACCTTACTATTAACATAGGGAATGAACCTGTTAAATTCTTTCAGGCGACTAATAGAGCATATGGAAAAAAAATAGACCTAAGGCATGGTCAGCATCAGTTGTTTTTATCTATAAAAGCTATTCCTTTAAATAATGCCGTAGCACGCATAGGTGTTACAATATGGTCTGAAAAACGACATGAATTGCTTTTCTGGTGGTCTATCCCTGTAGAATTTAAAGGAACAGCACATGCTACAGGACGGTGTTTTTTAGATACCTCGTATGAAATTTTATCTTAAAGAATAATATTAATTAATAAAATTTAACCAATAAAAAACTGATAACCATTTCAAAGATGCATATTGGTTTTGTTTCAACTGAATATATAACAGAAACTGAATTTGCAGGCGGACTAGCAAATTATTTATTCCGTACAGCCAAGGCACTTGCTTCAAGAGGGCATGATATAGAAATATTCACATTATCTGATAATAACGCTGAATTTATCCATGAGGGAATACGTGTCCATAGAATAAAAAATAAATCTAGTATCTTTTCTTTATTGAATAGTATTTCAAGATACAAATTTAAACGAAGTATCAGATTCCTATCATTATCTTACTGCTTGAGGCGTAAACTGCTATCTTGCCATCAGGAGAACCCTTTTGATGTAATTCAGGTGACTAACTGTTTCGCTTGTGGGATATTTTTTTCTTTTGGAATAAAGATACCAGTTATTGTTAGAGTATCAAGTTATGAGCCCTTATTTCGGAAATATTATCGTATCCCTTTAACTATGGATCAAAAAATATGTGAATGGCTGGAGACCCTTGCATTAAAAAGATTAGATGGAGTATATGCACCAAGTCGTTTTATGGCTAATATCCTGAGAGAAAAAGGTATCAACGCTGATGTTATCCGACCGATTTTCTATATCAATACCTATATCTCTGAGGAGAGTATATACAAAAAATATCTTGATGGTAAGAAATATTTATTCTTTTTCGGTGCAATTGGTTACTTAAAAGGATGTTATGAACTGGCAAAAGTCCTTCCTAAATTATTTGCGAAATATCCAGATATACACTTTGCCTGTGCTGGAGAAATATTAAAGGGGCCCGATGGGAATGATATGCTAAATTATATTAAATTAGAGGCTGGGGAGTTTGCCTGTCGTGTCCACTATTTAGGAGTTCTCAGATATCCTCAGCTATATCCTATAATAAAAAAGGCACATGCAATAATACTTCCTTCTTTAATAGATAATCTGCCTAATACCATGCTTGAGGCAATGGCTTTTGGTAAGGTTGTCGTAGGGAGCAAAGGTGTTAGTTTTGATGAATTTATTGAAGACAAAATATCTGGATTCCTTGTCAGTCCGTCAGATATAAATTCTCTTTTTGAAACAATCGATAAAGTTATTAACCTATCTGAGGAACAGATACTAAAGATAGGGCAGAAGGCAGCAGATAAAATATCACAATTGAGACCTGAAATAACAGCTCCTAAGCTTGAGAACTATTTTAATAAATTTATATTAAATAAGAAAATAACGGTTTAATGAAATCTTACAATATAAACTAAGATTATTTATATGTGCGGAATATCTGGTTATATTTTAAAAAAACACCAAGTTCATACTACTAACATAATTACATCTCTTCTCACCCCTATTATGCAACGTGGCCCTGACGATGAAGGAATATGTCTTGTTTCGTCTAAATATAAAACTTTCAAAACATATAGAACAGATAGAACCGTCTTTGCATTGAAAGATAAACTGAAGCATATTAATAGTAAAGAAGATATTATTGAACATGATATTGCTTTAATTCATACGCGTTATTCCATAATAGATCTATCTGAAAATGGTCATCAACCATTTGTAAGCAATGATGGGAGTGTGGTTGGAATATTTAACGGTGAAATTTATAACTACCTCGAGTTACGAGAACAATTATCAAAATCCGGTATTTGTTTGCGTACCTTATCAGATACAGAAGTATTAGTGGAAGGTTATCGTAAATGGGGGAATAAATTATGGGAGAAAATGAACGGATTTTGGGCTGTTGTACTCTATGATATGTCTACTAATTCCGTTATTTTATGTCGTGATAGAGTAGGAGTAGCACCATTATATTATAGACAGACAGATGAAGGCTTATTTTTTTCAAGTATGATTTCTCCTCTTATTAATATAGAAGAAAATACTATAAGTATAGATAATGATATAATCTGCGGATTTATTAAGACAGGCATTAAAGATCATGACCACACTAGCTGCTATAAACAAATAAAAAGCCTTCCCCCTGCAACTATTATTAATTTAAGAGACGGTTATTGTAAATTTACATCTAATGAATGTGTACAATATTGGAGTTACCCTGTCTCTGCTTTATCTGAAAAGGACATTTCTTTTAAAGAAGCCGTAAATAGATATAGAGAAATCTTTTTTGATGCGGTTAAAATCAGGTTACGAGCTGATGTTAAAGTATGCTTTGAATTAAGTGGGGGATTGGATAGTTCTTCTATAGTGGCTGCAGCTTCAGTAATAAACAACAATAAACAAATAACAACTTACACCGTTAAAGTGAAGGGGGCGGATGAAGAGCCATTTGCAAGGTCAATGACTAAACAGTTTAATTTAGATTATAGGGTATTGTCTGATCTAGAAGATGACTTTCCTGAGGAATATCAAATCTTCTCAAAAATAATGGAAGAACCATATGATACACCGGCAAATTATAATCATAATAGAATGTTGAAAAAAATGAAAGGACAAGGGACCTCTGTAGTATTAACAGGAGCAGGTGGGGATGAAGTATTAGCTGGCTATGATACTACATTCTGGCCAGGGGCATATAAAGAAATGAAATCACAGGGGCTAAAATCATATTTAAGAGCAGACTGGCATGAGTTTGTAAGAAGATTTATTACTCCAGATAGGGCATATCAAACACTTCGTCATTACATATATGATAGCTTTAACTGTTTGTATACACATCTTTGTCTACACCATTCCCATAAGAATAATAATATACATATGTCAAAGACACACACACAAGCAGAAAAATATCAGGGGGGATATAAACAATTATCCTACTATGAACAAAGAATATATAATTTTACCGTTGCCCTTCTGCCTTATTACCTAAGGAGTACAGATCACTATACTATGGGAATACCCGTAGAACATAGATTCCCTTTTCTAGATTACAGAATGGTGGAATTCGGATTGACATTGCCTGTCACTTATCTATTTCGTAATGGATGGACAAAATATATATTACGTAAGGCAATGGAGGAATATCTGCCACAAAAAATAGTGTGGAGAAGAAAAAAGATGGGGTTCCCGTTTGCTTTTGAAAGATATTTGGGAAAGAATAAAAAACATTTTAAGAAAATATATACCTCATTAAATGAATTAGGAGTAAAAGCTGAGGGATTAGGTAGCTATGAGTCATTATTAGCATCCAATCCTAAATTATTATGGCGTATATTATCAACATTAATTTGGCTAAAGGATAATAGAAAATATTTAAAAAATATATTATTCTGCACTATTTAACCTTGTTGATTTGTGCATTTTTCACAAATCAACAAGGTTAAATAGTGCAGAATAGCAGGTTTATTATGAAAATAGCATTTATTGTTGGAGTTTTCCCGAGTTTATCTGAGACATTTGTCTTAAATCAAATAACAGGACTCATAGATTTAGGACATGAGGTAAAAATTTTTGCAGGGGCAAGAAGTAAAAAAAAACTGTATCATAATGATGTGCATAGCTATAGACTATTAGATAGAGTATGTTATTTTCATGATAAACCACAAAATAAGCTTCTTCGTATAGTAACGGCTGTATGGATATTAATTTCTAAAGGATATAAATGCCCCCGCGCAATTTTATCTTCTTTAAATTTCTTTAAATATGGAGCTGATGCTATATCTCTATCTTTATTTTATAAAGTAGTGCATTTTTTAGATGCTGCTGATGCGGATATTGTATATTGTCATTTTGGACAAAATGGGCTGTTAGCCGTAATGTTAAAACAAATAGGCATCATAAAAGGGAAAATAATAACTGTTTTTCATGCTGCTGATATTACCTCATATGTAAACAGGCATGGAAAAGACGTTTATCATCCTTTATTTCGAGAAGGGAGATTATTTCTTACTGTTAGTGAATTTGGCAAAAATATTTTGTTAGCCCTTGGATGTGATAGAGATAAAGTATTAGTTCATCATATGGGGGTGAATGTAGATAGATTCATTCCCGCCAAACAACGTGATAGTAGTAGAATACGATTACTAACTGTAGCACGTCTTGTTGAAAAAAAAGGCATAGTATATGGAATAGACGCAGTATCAAAATTGTTAAAAGTTTATCCTAATGTAGAATATAGAATAGTAGGAGACGGCCCATTAAAATCTCAACTTAAAAGGTATATAAATGAATTAAAAATTTCAGATAAGGTATATTTAGTAGGCGGGAAAAATCAAGAAGAGATTATAAAGTTAATGCAGGAATCGCATGTATTTATTATGTCCAGTATCACGGATACTCATGGTGCTACAGAAGGTATACCTGTGGTTTTAATGGAGGCAATGGCAATGAAGATGGTTGTGGTGGCAACAAGGCATGCTGGCATTGTTGAGTTAGTAGAGGATGGAAAGACAGGATTTCTTGTAGAAGAAAAAGATGTGGATGCCATTGTTAATAGACTGGAATATATAATAGGCCATAAAGATGAATATGTTCAAATAGGTGAGGCGGCACGTTCGTTTATTGTGCAGCATTTTAATATAAAAAGATTAAACAAACTTCTGGGAAAATATTTTTTATCTGTTGTCCAAGCCTAGAGTGAGAATTTTTATGATGTGTTTTTTGAATATTTATAGGTGATTTTTTATGAAAGAGGGAATAAAAAGTTTTTATAGCATATTAGCGAAATATTTATACCCACGACTTGAATGGATAATAATTTTTATTGGCATAGCCTTGAGAATTGTAAGATATCTATCTAATCCGTCGTTGTGGTTGGATGAGGCTTATCATGCCTATCTTATAATAAAATTCCCTTTTTTGGATTTTTCAAATCCATTTGTACCTGCTGGATATCTTTTTATTGAAAGACTGTTTGTTAAAATATTTGGAACCGGTGAATATTCTTTACGTTTATTTCCTCTTATATGTGGGATATCCTCTGTAATCCTGTTTTATAAATTTGTAAGGAATTATCTTAGCCGAAAGGCTGTATTTTTAGCACTATTTTTGTTCTCTTTATGCGAGCCATTAATATATTTTTCCTCTGAGGTAAAACAATATTCATCTGATGTATTGTGTAGTTTAATTTTATATATTATGGCCCATAATATACGCCAGAAGGAACGGATAAATATTGCCAAAGCTTTTTTATATATTGTTACGGGAGCAGTAATTATATGGTTTTCCCATCCTGCCCTGTTTGTATCTGCAGGGATAATGGTGGTCCTTATTTTGTCTTCGTTTAAGCAAAATAATTTTAAGAAAATGATTACTTTAATATGGATAGCTAGTATGTGGTTGGCAAGTTTTATTTTTAACTATTTTATGATATTGCAAAATTATCATAATTATGATTGGTTCATAGATACATATATCAATAGTTATATGCCGTTATTACCTTTATCCTTGAAAGATTTTAGATGGTTTATAAGTGTTTCTTTTAATTTTTTTAAATATATGGATGCATTTCCGTTATCCGGTATAGCTGTATTGACAGTTATAATAGGAGCTTATGAGTTCCTGAAAAGGGATAAAATAGGATTTTATATAATAACCACACCGATACTTTTTACTTTATTTGCTTCTGGCCTGCACAAATATCCATTTACAGATAGATTAATCTTATTCTTATGGCCAGCTGTATTATGCATAATGGCTGCAGGTGTTGAACAGATATTGATTAAGACAAAAAAGATATATCCTATTTTAGGATGGTTGATAGTTATATTATTATTTTTCCATCCGTTGATATATGAGACCTTAGCTCTAATCAATCCACCCCGTAAAGAGGAGATTGCCCCTGTAATTTCTTATATAAGAAATAAAAGACAACCGGGTGATATTGTATATGTTTACGCCCATGCCAAGGTTCCGTTTGAGTATTACGCATCTCGTTTTGGGTTTAAGAAGGGTGATTATATTATAGGTATTAAGGCTGCCAATAATTGGGATAGATATATCCATAATTTAGATAAATTTAGAGGGAATAAAAGGGTATGGGTCTTATTTTCACATGTCCGTAAAGATAATGGAATAGATGAGGAAAAATATCTTTTGCATTACTTAGATAAAATAGGTCACAAGATAGATTCTTACAAGGCAAAAAGGGCATCTGTATATTTATATTATTTGTCTAATTAATGAAAAATTAAAGGATTAAGGTTTATGCCTTATTATGTGAATATAGATTAGTTTGTGTCTAAAATAAAGGAGAGCAGATATGTGGTTGCTGGTATTTATTTTCTTTTTACTAACTTTTATCTTGGGTTGGACTTTGTTTGGATACGTTATTTTGATATGGTTTTTGGGATTATTTCGTAGGAGAAAGAAACCTAACTTTCCGGATAAATGGCCGGTGATTTCGGTTATTGTGCCTTGTTATAATGAGGAGGAGTATATATTAAATAAATTGGCTGACATAAGGGCCTTAGATTATCCTAAAGAATGTGTAGAGGTCTTTTTTGTAGATGGTGGGTCAACAGACAATACAGTGTCTCTTCTTAAAAATAATATCAAAAACGATGAACCATATAATATAGTTATCTCTCCGAACAAGGGTAAGATTCATCAGATAAATTATGCCTTAAGCAAGGTCAAAGGAGATATTATAGTCAATACAGATACAGATAGTCGGCTAAAAAAAGATGCTCTTAGTTGGATAGCAGCAGAGTTTGCAGAGGCACCAGATATATATGTGGTAGGCGCCTATTGTAGACCGTCTAATGATGCTATGGATATTGAAAAATATTATTGGGCAACACAAAATAAATGGCGGTTTATGGAAACAGATGCAAGATCATCTTCAATTGTTATTGCCCAGTGTTATGCATTCAGGCGAGGGCTTTTAGAAAAATTCCCAGATGACGTAGTAGCAGATGACGTATACATCGCTTTTTTAGCTAATTCCATGCGATATAGAACAACCTATTCAAGATATGCAATAGCTACAGAGATGAGAGTTCCAAGGAGTTATGCAGAATTCTTTTCTCATAAGTTTCGTAAAAGTAATGCCTTCTTAAGAGAAACCTTGCGTTTCTTATACAGACTGCCTGAAATGGGGGATTTTTGTAAAATGATGTTATTAACACGCATAGCACAGCAGTTATTGTTACCCCTTACTTTTGTATCATGGTTATTGATCACAGGGGTGTTATTAACTATGTTTAGGTTCGATGTGGTTATATTTGGTATATTGACTCTTATAATATTATTAGTTATTACAAACAGAATCTTTGCCTTTGTAAGGCTACCAGTAAAAGAAAAGCAATATCCTTTAGACGTGGTTGTTAAAGTATATTTGTTTACAAATTTTATTTTATTTGTTACTGGTATAAGTTATCTTTTTTTTCATCAGGAAAGTACGTATGCAAAAATAAAACAAAGCAATGATACTGATAATATTTTTCAGAATAATAAAGGATAATAAAGATGGTAAAAAGTATAGGATGTTTTGATCTTGCAGCTGTGTCTATAGGAACACGTATAAGGAAAAAGGAATATGTACGGTACTTAAAAAAATTTTTTTTTGATAGGACATTGGAATGTGGGTGCGGTGCAGGGGTATATACAACATTTTTAAAGACTGTCTGTAAATATTTTGTAGGAATAGATATAAATAGTGAACTTATCAGGATGGCCTCAGCAAATCTAGACGAATGTGATTTTTGTGTATCTGATGTTATGCATCTGCCGTTTAAAGATAATTGTTTTGATCTATTAGTGGCAGCTGATGTAGTTGAACATACTTCAAATGCATATGAGGCATTAAAAGAAATATATCGTGTGATAAAAAAACAAGGGATGTGTAGTTTATCTGTCCCTTCCAATAATTGGGAATTTGTATGTAAACTCTTAGGGTTAACAAAATATTCATTTGGACATAATTACCTGTTTAGCAGACAAGAGATAGTAGAGTTGGTAGATATGGCTGGATTTGATGTGGTTTATTATAAACCCATACAGGGTTTTTTTTCTGCATTACTGGAAGGAGCAATAGTGAAAACTTGTGGATTTATATATGGGGAAGACGCTGTAAAAAATAGCCGTATGGCATCTATCACAGCGGGGAAAAAGTGTATCTCATGGATATATATAATAGGAAGCCGTATACTTTATCCTTTATTTTTATTCTTAGATTTTTTTACACCACCACACAAACGCTATGAACACTTTTTGGTTTTAAAAAAGAGGTAGTAATGGACATACAACAGTTTTATCGCAGGTTTGGGATAAGTTTGAAGTATGGATTAAAATTAAATAAACCCAAAATGTTATACAGGTTAGCAGTCAATTATTTGATGTTATTATCTGGCAAAATACCTATACGTACCGTTGATTTTGCCCCTACGTTTAAGTGTAATATGAATTGCAAACATTGCTTTGCTAGTCTTTTAGATGATCCTTCTCGAGAACCCCTTAAAAAGGAGGATTATATAAGAATCGCCAATGAGGCCCATAATATGGGAGCTGTGCATATTGCGTTTCAGGGAGGAGAGCCTCTTATCTATGAAGAACTTTTGGATATCATTAATGTTATTAAACCAGAAAGATTCATCGTAAGTATAACAACAAATGGTTATTTATTGAATCAGAAAAAGATAGTTGAATTTAAGAAAGCAGGGGTAGATATGTTTACTATAAGTATTGACAGCGGTATAGCAGCTGAACATGATAAATTTAGACAGATGCAAGGCGCATATTATAAAGCTATGGAGGCTGTAGATAATGCATTAAAGTATGATATGGGAGTATGTATTAATACAATGGTTACGCGAAATAATATATATGGTGAAGGCCTGAAAAAAATTATTGCTTTTTGCAAACAAAGAAAGATTAAATTAACTGTTGTGTTGCCTGCTATGTCAGGAAAATGGAGAGAGGCATTTGATCTTATGCTCGATAATGATGCTTATGAATATCTGCAAAGGTTAATGAAAAAACATCCGTTTATTCGCAGGGATCTTGATGCAAATTACTGGCATTGGGGGTGCGGTGCAGTAAAGGAAATGATCTATGTTAATGCATATGGAGATGTATTCCCATGTGCATTTATACATTGCAGTTTAGGCAATCTTAAAGAGGAATCTTTGTCTGTTATCAGGGAGAGGGGATTGCGTATCAAGGAATTTAGCCATTATCATCATAATTGTCTTGCTGCAGAGGATATGGAGTTTATTAAACAAAGGCTCAAGGTTACTGTGGGTAAAAATAAGCTCCCTGTGTTATTAAAAGAGATGTTTCCTGAGATATATAGTAATTCTACTCTCAAAAAGGTAAGCTAATGATGAGGATGAGGGGGTTTGTTACAGGAGCAACAGGATTTATAGGACAGAGACTGGTCTCAAGACTAATTGAAAAGGGCTGGGATGTAACCGCTCTTGTACGAAATACAACACATACATTACCAAATAAAGTAAAGGTAATAAAGGGAGATATACTTCAGCCAGATACCTTTGAAGATAGCGGTATGGGGGCTGATATTGTATATCATCTTGCTGCATTAATAAGTTTTAATTATAAGAAAAAAGATGAGATGATAAAGGTTAATGCTAGAGGCACTGCTAATATTCTAAAACTTGCAAGGTTGTGGGGGGTTAAATGTTCTGTTGTGGTAAGCAGTGCATGTACTATAGGATTATCATATTCTCCTGATAATGTTCTGGATGAGAACGCAGCATACAATGAGGCGCTTATTAAACGTAATCCTTATATGCAAAGTAAGGTTATGGCAGAACAGGAGGCATTAGCTGTAGCAGATAAACAACATGTAACTATTGTTAATCCAACCACTGTTTATGGTCCTGGAGACTTTAGATTGAATTCAGGCACCTTGATAAAAAAGATATCGAATTCAAGCTTTCTTCCTGTTCCGCCAGGAGGAAGTAATGTAATAGATGTGGATGACGTAGTTGAAGGTATTATCATGGCAGCAGAGAAGGGGAACAGCGGCAAAAGATATATATTAGGTAATGAGAATATGCCTTTTTCTCGGATTTTTTCTGATATTGTAGAGGTAACAGGCTGTAACCCTATTATGTTTCCTATTCCTTATTTTATAAAACAGCCGTTTTCTATTGCTGTAGATATTGTTGGTAGGATAATTAACAGCGGTTTTATAACACGCCAGGTGATAGAGGATATGTTTTATTTTAAATACTATAGTAATAATCTTGCTGTCAGAGAATTAGGCTGGAGACCAATATATTCGTTTCGTAACAGTGTTGAAAGGGCATGGGATTTCTATAAAAGGCATGGCATATTATGATGGAAAAAGACATAACTGATTTAAATACAAAAATTAAAGAAGCTAATAAAAAATTATATAATGCCATTGCAGAGGAATATGAACATATCGATGGAAGGCGTTCGGATAAATTAAAGATATGGTTACGCAGACAGCTTCTACATATACGAAAACAGGTATCAGGCAATAGTCTACTTGATGTAGGGACAGGTTCTGGATTTGTCACGGAATGTGCTAAAGATATATTTGAATTGAGAATAGGAACTGACCTGAGTTTTAATATAATATCTAACTATCGTAATCGTTTCTCTTATGCCATAGTTTCAGATGCGGATAACCTATGTTTTAAGGATAATAGTTTTGATGTAATAACATGTTTTTCTGTGTTACATCACCTTTATTCATTTGATAGTTTGGTTAATGAGGTTGATAGACTGTTAAAACCAGGGGGAATATTTTATTCGGACCATGACATAGATGTCTATTTTAAACGTCGTTTTAG
>CAZHWM010000026.1:0-17727 GCA_964535935.1 uncultured Planctomycetales bacterium | reverse complement strand
CCTTCTATCTTATATCGCTCGCTTTCTTTTAAATGTTTATACTTTTCTCCTTTGTTGGTATAATCTTTTTGCTCCATATGATCCTCCTGTTTTTTGTTTTATTTATCTCTTACAAAATAACAGGTTTTTTATGATCTATGGCGCTTTCTTTTTTATTTCTTTTGTCACACTTTAAATTACAAGCTTCATTCCACCATTCTCTAAATATTAAATATTACATTGGCCGTTTCGAATAAAAACCTCAAAAGGAGAAGATGATAACACTTATAAAAAATAATCCTATGATAAAAGACAAAAAATATAATATTTAAACAATACCTGTATAAATCTTATATTTCAACAAAAAAGCACATGCAAATAATTATTTACTATTACATAGAATTGCTAACAGAAACATTCCGCAAGGCTAAAGCCATACTCCACTATTAGTTCTTTTAATATTTTTTCATGTTTTATGCAATATCTTTAACTCTATTACTAGTTGCTGTTTCTTCCGATCCCTATACGGATAAATTATTAACGAATTTGTCCGTATCCTACATAAAATGTATTCTATCTATATACTTCCATATTTTTTTACTATCCTTTGTAAAAACGATTATATCAATAACTACTAACCTGTTTCTTTATGTATCCTCCTCTCCATACAATATTCTAAGTGTTCCCTAAATAATTCACTAAATATATCCTACCAACATTTACATCAACACTGCTGTCAGGTAACCTTCTACAAAAAAGCATATATCAAAAATATATGTTACTAAGACAATTTTATAGTCTGGCAATTTATTATTAAATTTTCTTACCTCATGAAGTCATATAAATATTTCACGCGAAGCATTCTATCCAAAAAATTATTAACTAAAAAGGGAACTTCTTACTTATTTTATTATTGCTACGGTTAATTTCAGGTAAACTCTTTGTGGAATCAACTGCTATGGTTAAAGTATCTCCTATACCCGGGATAAACGCTGCTGATTTAATCTTAAAATTCAACCTTGCCATGGAATTAGGCCTCAAGGCGCTTACCAAAGACGACCCCGTATACACCTGCCCTGTAGCACGTCTATAGGTATAAGAAACATTAAAATTACGCGCCACTTCATTGCCCTTATTGCCTATATTAATTCCTGATAGGATAACATCTGCACCCGAGGCATAAACATTTAAAGAAGATAAAATAGGATATAGGTCTATATAAGATAAAAGAGACTGTCCAAAAATATTATTATTAACCATGCCTGCAATGCGCCAATTCTGCCCATCCTTAACAAACTTCATACGAATATTTGCCGACTTACGATAGATCCTGCCTTCATTCATCATAAATTGAATTTTCCAAAAAACATTGGCCATCGCCTTATTTTTTTCTGGAGAAAAACTAATGCTATCAATCCTATAAAACATAGAAATATTATGAAAAAACATAATATCTTCTTGTATAGCATGAACAAAATTCAAGTAATCAGGAAACTCCCTTGAAAAAAGTCCTAATATTCTAGATTTATCACCCATAATATAACTATTTCTCAATTTATCCAAAACACCTACTATCGATCTGTTGAGGCCTTCAAAGTCTGCCTTAACATTATCAGTTATGCCTAAAGAATTAAACAATCTCCGCCATCGATTAAGCCATGCATTATAAGCTGAAATATGACTTTTATCAGGCTTCACATCTATAGTAATCAATTTACTATTATCTCCTGGATTTAAATCTCCTAATTCGGAAACGATCTCTATATCCATCTGAACAGGGCCGGATTTCTTAGGTGTCCATTTATATACAAAACTCCTGATTTTATTAACAGGCAAATCTATCCTCATTGCTTTTTTATATCCATCGTCGCTTTTTACAATCAACCTTGTGCTCCCATCTGTATCCTTTGGCCCATTGTTCTTAACTGTCACCATAATCTTTGTCTCTCTGCCTTCATATATCTTCTCATCCTTCTTAACAGATTCTATAGACAAATCAATGGCATGTTTTCTAACCATAACCTTTCGCTCCAAGGTATTATTTTTTAAAACAGGGTCCTGTTTTTCATTAATTGGAAGAACCTCTGCTTTTATAACATGCTCTCCTGATTTCTTAGGAGTCCATGAGATATCAAAACTCTCATCCCTACCAGCATCTAAAACAACTTCTTTCTCTGTAAATTCGAAACCATCATCAACTGTAACCCGTAAATTAGCCATTGCACTATGTTTTAAGTTAAGATTTGATACAACAACATAAACATCTGCCTGCTCCGACTCGATCAAATCTTCATCCACATTAATACTCTTTAAAGCCAAATCCACACTATAAGGCAAAACATCCACAGTAATAGACTTTAAATTATTCTTTAAATCTTTCTCATTGACACCAACAATTGACACGGTTGCGGACAAATCAACCTTTCCTTTTGTCTGCGGAATCCACGGAATGTTGATAGATACAGTTCTAGCCGCATTTATAACAAATTCATCTGTCGTATACCTATACCCATCAGTTGCTTGCAAACTCACAACAGCTTTATACGAATAAACACTCTTACCTCCTGTTGCTTTTTTAATCATATCAACGACGCTAGCATCCTGATGATCCGCCACTACAACATTTACAATAGACTTATGCCCTCTCCTAATAGTTCCATCTATACTTACAGACTCTACAGCTAAATCTGTTTCTTTAAGCTTAGAACAGAATGCCAAATCCCGAAAATGTGGAAGATACCCCAAATATACATCAAAAGAAGGTTTGTCCAATTTCGGCAAATCAGGCAATAAATATATCCCTTTTAACTTATCAAACAAATTTAATAACCTAATATCAATTCCATCGCCTCCGCCAAACCCATGAAACTTGAACGGAAACTTAAAATGTAATTTAGACAATAACCCCTTTACAATACTCTTGGCCTTTGCCATAAACTTCTTTATGATATTTTTTATCCCTATTGCCTTTGCAATTTTCCACAAAAAATCGTCTAAAGCCGCCTTAATCTTTCTTATCAATACCGCGGGCCCTTTTAATATATCCTGCAATTTAATACTTATTCGAAAACTAACTAGCTTACCCCAAGGCGGATTAAATGTAAACTTGAGCTTAATTCTACGCCTCAACTGTTGCATCAATAGCTTCAATCCTACTCTTATCTTTTTTAACAATTTATTTAAAGACAACAATTCCACCTTAAATGGCTTAAACATCCTTAATGTAGCATTTATTTTAAGCAAAACAGAAGAACTCTGAGACAATCTCTTATTAATAGCAGACAACCCTTTTCTAAAAAGGGCAAGAGATGCCGTTAGCTTATCTAAAGCATTAGACACATTAGACAAATCGTTATCAATACTAGCACATAAAGCCGCTGTCCTAATATAATCATCCATCTGTTTGGCAGAATCCAAAAGCTGTTGATTTAATATAGCTTGCGCGTCCTTAATATATTTAACCAACTCATATCTATAAGTTAATCCCTTCAACAAAATTCGCTGTTTAAAGGTGGTGGCCTTTTTATGCAAAGGCTTTATCCTATCTTCAAAATTCTCTAGTTTATTAACCGCCTTTTTTGATTTTTCATGCAACTTGTTCATAGGCGTTCTAACCTGAGGAATTGCCGATAGTATAAAGGATACATCTCTAATATCCTTAATATCTCTTTTAATTAGAGAGGTCTTTCCATCCAAGGTTTTGATAATCTTCAAACGCATAGATACTTCCTCAGAGGATTCAATATCTCCGCCTAACCTCTTATTTATAATTGACAACTCTCGCATTGTAAGCCGCACTTCATTGATAAAGGCATCATAACTATGTTGATAATGCGCCATAATCACAGAATTTACAGCCTTTCTTACAACTCCTCCTGTCCCTACTGCCGCAAAACAATCCAGTTGCATTGAACTCAATAAGAATAACGGAATTAACAATACACTTATAGATCTAAACCAATATCGTTTATTCATCCATGCCTCCTAGGAAAAAAGATTAATATAGCTGCCACTGAAAACCATATCTATTATAATTAAATAACTTCGTTATCTAGGGCAATGCTTTAAGCCTTACCCTACCTAAAGAAAATCATTGGGTCTTTAGTTAAAAAAGCAGATAAATTTTTAGTGGCAATTTAACAAAATTTTCTCTAAAGCAAAAATATTCTAAAATTTCAAAGATACCTTTGCTATTACACGGGTTTCCGCATAATCATTAACGGCATCGTAAAATACATTATCTTTATGGGAATATTCTACAGATGCACCCAACAATTCTTTTATCGTTTTAGAAACTGTAAAGGTATATTCTGTTATGCTAAGATCATTTTGATTAATATAAAAATTATTATCCGTTAAAGAAAAATTTCCATTAAATACTAAACCACAAGGAAAAACCATTCGCATTCCACAAGAATGAGATAAAAAGACATCACGCTTTCCAGCATCAAAATTTTTATCTAAACCCAAACTTTCTCCTAAATTCCAAGACAAAACAATTCTTCCCACATTAATAATACCATTCAAATTAAATGACACGGTATGTCTGTTTCGCTCCTGACTATTATCAACATTGTCCCTAATGCACGCAAAAATATAATTAAACAAAACATTAACATTGGAAAAACTCTTTGATACCCCAATATTCCAAGTATCTGTTCTATTACTAGAAGATTTATCTGAACTATACTCTTTTCTACTATCCCATCCCCCAGATAAAGAAAATCCCAACGCAGATGAATAAGAAACATTGATTCCACCGTTTATATGTTTTGATGTAGAATCTTTTAACTTGCCAATATTATCCCTGCTAAAATAGATATATGGGGAAATATTAATATCCGTGGCCACAGAAACCTGCCCTGAAAACTTAAGAGATTCCAAATCTTGCTCAGAAAACCCTCCTGTTGTCTCAAAATGAGGCCCCACACGACTATATTCAGAAAAAAATGAATACTTATCTTTTGAAAAAGAAACACTATACCTATATGCACTATCCGACTTGCCTTCATAATCATTCCCATCCCCTGAATGAAGCTTCCTAAAACTTGATGCAAACTCCCCGGCCAATAACAGTGACGGAAAAACATGATATTTCAAATCAACACTAGTCACATTTATATCCTTATAGACATCCGTATTGGAAAAAAACGAACCATCATCACTTGCCCCGCCATAATTAATCCCTACCACAAGCCCATTATGACTAAATTCCTGCTCTATCCTCGCTCCCCATACAAATCTTTCGGTATTTCCATCATCTTTATTAGACTGCCATAGTAAATTCCAATTTGAAGCATCTACCCCTGCAAAAAAAATCAACCGTGCACCACCGACTGACTTAAAATCCATATCAATCCCTTTCAATCCATTATTTACAGAATACCGACTCAAAGAGACAAAACTATCTCCAAAGACAACACTCCAACTACCAGATTGATAATTAATGCTAAATTGCTTCAAATTAGCACCTTCCCTATCAATCAAGTCATCATCCGTAAAAGAATATACAATATTTCCTGCCAAGTGAGAATTACTGTCTTCAGATGTATCTCGAAAATTAATTATGCCTTCATCTAAATAACGAGTCTGATTTTTAGGATAAAAAGATTTATCCCTATTTCCTTTAACCTGATAGGTGATAATAGAAATATTCTGAGTTACATCAACTTCAGAAGAGAAGGCATAATGATTAAGAGGGCAAAGAAAGAACCATAAAAAAACAACAAATACATCCCTTAAAGAATAATTACTATTTAGCATAACAAACCCTTAACATATAAATTTTTCTTTACAAGTATATATAAACATCCCAAAATATATGGTATATATCTTAGGGTGCGTAAGGTAAATAATTCTAACCATTCGGGGAGTTTCAGTGAAGGCTAGTGAAGACTAAATGGCATATATATTTATAATATCTAGATACAAGAAATTGTAAAGAGAAAAATATTCTTTAAATTTAAAGAATAAACCAGTAACCAAGCATTTTTCAGCTATTAAAGTTACGTAATTACTGCTGAAAAAATTCTGTTTGTATATATTAAAAGACTGGATAATTTATCATTTGTAAAATGACTAGCTTAAATTTAATACGATTTCTATCAGAAGAATATATTTTTGAAAGGCTAATACTAGATATAAATATATTTACTAAAAAAATATAAAAAAGGAGAATAAATGAAAAAAGGAACAAAAAAAATTAGCCTAATCGAAGCTATTGCCATTGCAGTAGGAACCATGATAGGCGCAAGTATATTCTCAATCTTTGGAGTTGGCGCACAACTAGCAGGGAAAGGACTTCCAGTTTCATTTGTTATATCCGGAATACTATCGCTTATGGTCGCATATTCATATTCGAAATTAGGCAGCAGAATAGTATCCAATGCGGGACCTATTGCTTTTATAAGACATGGCATAGGGGATAATATTATAACAGGGACATTAGCAATATTATTATGGATAAGTTATGTTATTTCCATTGCCTTATTTGCAAAAGGATTTAGTGGGTATCTTTTACCTTTATGCCATATAAAAATATCCACCATATCAACTGCTATATCAGAAATTACACTTATTGCCTTTTTTACTCTGCTTAACTGCTTTGGAAGCAAAGCTGTAGGCAAAATGGAATTCTTTATAGTTTTAATCAAAATATCCATACTTATGATATTCATCATTTTTGGCTTAATAAATATCAAGCCTTCATTTCTCCAGCAGTCTTTTTCTCCACAACACCTATACGGAATACTACATGCATCTGTTATATTCTTCCTATCTTATATGGGATTTGGGCTTATAACCAATGCATCAGAGAATATGGACAATCCTAAAAAAAATGTTCCTATAGCAATCTATTCTAGTATTATATTCGTAATGATAATATACGTATGCGTATCATTTGTAGCTGTTGGGAATCTAACAATAAGCGAACTAATAAAAGCCAAAGATAACGCTCTTGCCATTGCAGCAAAACCGTTTCTTGGTAACTTGGGATTCATCCTATTATCTTTAGGAGCACTATTTTCTATAGCATCTGCATTAAACGCAACATTATACGGAGGGGCCAACGTAGCCTATTCATTCGCAAAAGATGGAGAACTACCAAAAATATTCGAACGGAAAATATGGTTTAAATCTACAGAAGGGCTATATATAACCGCATCCTTGGGAACAGCATTTGTCTTATTCTTCAATATCTCCTCCATCGCATCTATGACAAGTATAGTATTCACCCTAATATACATCGTAGTCGCCACCGCCCACTATAAACTTGTAGATCTCTGTGGTGGGAATAAAGCACTTATTATTTTCAACATTATAACTTTGTCCTGTGTTTTTTGCATCCTACTATATTTCCAATACACAACCAATATAAAAACCTTTTGGGGCAGCATTTTAATAATAACCTTTGCTTTTTTAACCGAAGCCTTATACAGATTTAAACAAAAAAGAACATTTAAAAAAATTATAATACATATAACAAAGTAAAAGAAGCAATCAATGTAAAAAACAGTATAATAAATCTAACTACACTAAATATTATCCATGCAAAAACGATGGAAATACAACAAAATTGCTAACTATTATCTATCTAGGAGAAAAATATTATAATCCCAGCAACAAAAACATATATTTCCTACTAAAATCAATTTTTCATTATAAGTTTCAATCCTATAGTCCTAATTACTATAACTAACAAAAAATAACTTAAATGGCTAACTGCTAATACAACCAATCTCAAACCTAAATGAAACAGTGAGAACAATGATAAACATATAGGCTAAAATATCAAAAATTCTCTACAGAACCAGTAATAACCTCTATAGTAACAATGCAGAACTTCCGCATATAATATTATTGCCAGTTAAAACTAAAAAAACAACTGCAAAAGATAGACAACACCTCTAACAAAAATTAAGACCATAATCCAAAATCAATCTGAGACTATTTCTTAAAATAAACACCATAAATATCGCGATAACAACAATTCCTAATAGAGAAAATAAAGACAAAAAAATACCCAAAGCACAGGCAATCCCAAAATAAATAATAACCACTCACAGGACATAATACGGAATTATTATAATCGCTAAAAATTCATAAATCTTCCTGTCTAAATACACTGGGGCCAGCAGATACTTCAAGCAAAGCCTTATCTTACAGAAAAACAACTATAAACACTATCACCTGTAAATCAGTTTTTCCCAGCCAACAACTAAATAGCTACCGCTAAAAAACATACTTTAATATACACTCCTCTAAGCTATATCCCCAATCTCTTTTCAACTTCATCATCATATATTTTAATACCAAACATAATAAGAAAAAAGACACTAAAAACATTTATAATAATACCTAAAACCAACCATGGAGGGGTATATTTCATTTCAATAAAATGAGAACCTTTAGGAACTTTAAACCCTATAAACAAATAATACGCAGGGAAATGTCTTACCTTATTTCCATCAACATAAACCTTCCAACCATCAGCAAACATCTCCGGGACAATAGTAAAAACATCATTAGGAGAATTGACTTTAAAAAAAAGATAATCTCCTCTTAATTGATAAAAATCTCTGTATCTTGCTTCCAAAGGATTACCATTTAAAATTTCTTCTCGTATATTAAACCTATCCGCATCTTTATCTTCAACATAAACAACCGAAGACCTATTTTCATCGTATTTTCTTGCTATATTTAAGATATTTAGCTTCTTTAATTTATTTGCAAAATAAACTCTATCCGTGGATTTCACTCTCTCATAAACATCAAACCTATCACCATCTACAACTTTATAAAATCCATCCCACATCTTTTTTATACCTTTTTTAACAATCGTAAAGTCAATTGGGAAATATGTGGTTATTGATGAGGGCAAATCACCATCCGACAAATTTAAAAACCTAGGACCTCCTCCTTTTAAAACCTCATCCACATGCTGAAGATGTCTTCTACGAAAATAAAATTGAAACCTCATTAACCTGTAAGGAGCTAACGCCAAGAATCCAGATGTTCCTTGGACACCATATAATAAATTATAATCATCCGCAATCCACTCTGGTTCAAAATAATGATAAGGATGGATATATTTACCTTTTGCTTTCTCATAATACTTTCGTTCTGGAGTTCCCAATTGAAAAAGCTCAGGATGCGTCCTGCAGCCTTTATCATACCACTTAAAGCAATCAAGCAACATCATAAAACTTATAGAGAAAAGAAATATCGGCAAAAGGATGTGTTTAAATCTAAATCGCGGGCGTAAGCTTAACAAAACTATCAATATTAAGGGTTTAATGAGAAAGCTTACTGCTTTCTTTAGACTTGCAACCGTATAAAACCGCAACCATGGAAATCTTTCTATCCATCCTGATGGATTATCTTTTAAAAAAAGAATTAAAGGCAAGACACTAACTGTTATCGCTACGATTATAAAAATTAAGCTAATTCCAATTTTTAAGTAAGAACTATTTCTTGTAAAAAACGATAAATTATCATCATTAAACACCAAACAAATACTTAATACAATACAAAAATCCAACACATGTAAGGCATACATAAACGTAAAATAGGTTAAAGGCATAAAAATTTTCTTAAAAAAGGGAACCCATGCGGCAAGTTGAGAAGCTATAGGTGGTATAAGGAAAAATATAATTGTTGCAATCCAACTCATATAAACATAACTTTTATTTTCCGCATTTTTAAATATTCTTCCAAAATGTATCACAGATAATCCTAAAGCAAGAAAAGCCAATGCCAAGAATGCCTTATGTCTAACAGGTGTAGCGCCAAAAAATCCTTCAATTATAGTATCCATCAAACTATAAGGAATACTCTTGCCCACAGAAAATATTCCAAAATTATTAATATCATAATGTCCTGCCAGACGAAACGAACCAAATTTAAAGTAATAAATTGTTGGGAAAAGCTGAACAGCGAAGAAGCCAAATGCCGATACCAAAAAAATCCCCAGCGAAACCACCAAAACAGGAAAACTTCGGAGTTTATTCTGAATATCTCTATTTGTAAAGATATACTTATAAATATAAATAAGGGTGAGCATAATTGCCCACCAAATAACCATCTGATTAAATTGGGTAACACCTTCCATAGCAAATTGAAGAGATAAAATTGCTCCAACGGAAATAGCGGTTAAGAAGATATGCCTACGGTGAAGTTTGATGGCAACAAACATCATAGCAGGAAATAACCCGCATCCGAGAAGAAAATAAGGGGATTCTGCTATTGTTGTTGATTTAGCAATGGTTAAGCCCATATAAGCCATACCGCCAAAGATAGCAATATACCATCTTGTTTTAAAACCATCCCACAATAAAAGCATCATAAAAAAGAATCCAATAACATATGGTTCAATTAATTTAACCAAGTAAAAACTATCATCATCCAAAAACCACGCCAATATATTGGTAGGACTCAAAATTGGATAAAGTCCTGAAGAATATAAACTCAATCCTCCTCCAATTTCCCTATTCCAAAAGCTAAAATTGAAATCTCGCCATCTATGAGCTATATCAACAATCGTCCCCCAATAGTTATCACTAAGCTCATTAATAGGCACTCCGTAGGGAGGCATATCGCTTCTAATATAGATATTAACACCAAGAACCACAGCTAATATCAAACAAATCAAAATTTTATATTTTAAGCTTAAAAAAATCGTTTTAGCTTTCATTGATTTTTCTTCATTAACTGAATAACAACCTATTTTAATTTGGAAATATTATCTAAACAAAATTACAAAACAAATATCGTAGGCTGGTTCATGAGTTTTCCTGCAAGCACAATCTTAAATAGTTCTACAGACAAGATAATAAGAAAGATTATATATAATGAATGAAGAACGATATAAAAATATTTATTTATCTTTCTTGTATCCATGATACCTTTAACTGTCAAATATAACACAATAGAACAATAAAAAAGAACTGTTCTAGGCACAATAAAAGGATATTTCTTCAACGCACCTAAAATACATAACTCCAGAAAAAGAATCAAAGATATCTTATCCAAAGAATCAAAATATATCGATCGTTTCTTTATAGTCTTAAAAAAACCTGAGAATAAATAAAACCAAATGCCATAAAAAATATTCCTATCTTTTTTACAATACGCGGTCGCTCTACCAACCAACGAGAGAAAAGATTAACTAACCCCTCCCCAAGGCTTCTAAAAAATTCCCCCACAGATACAAAAGAAAGACAATAATCCTGATAGCTCTGAGTATATACGTCCGCCTGCGGAAGACGTATATCAAAAAAATATGCTAAAAAAAGAAACATAAGAAACGAACACCCATATACGATTAAATATTTTAACTTATCCTTATCTCTTCTAACTGAATGGATAAGATTATAAAATGGAAAAATCATAAAAAGAAACGACGTATAAGATAATAATCCCATAGAAGGAAGAAAAATCAAAATAGGTATATACCACTTTTTTAATCGCTCTGACTCCAATTTCTGTTGATTATAAAGAAACAATATAAAAATAGCAGCGGTCAATACGTCCATTGAATATTGTTTTAATTCTGCAGAATAATAAATTAACAAAGAAGATGCTGTCCATGAAAGCAAAAAAGTAAGATATTCTAATCTATGTTTAAATTCATAGCTGGCTATCTTCAACCAAATAAAAAAAGCTACTATCATAGAAACAAACGGCAGGAATCTTAAGGCTATTAAATCAAAATTAAATGGTCTTGAGACCTGTTGAATGAGGAAAAGATACAACCGAGGGAATATCTGATTAGTTACTAATTTTTCTGTAAAAAATTGTTTAAAGGTAAATGTCTCAACACTTTTAAATACACATATTTCATCTAACCATAATGGTCTCTGGGCAAGAAGATGAAAAAGACATGATGAAAGATACCATGCGATACAAAAAAGAATGTAATATTTTAAAAGATTATTATCAAATTTTATATGAGATAACCGATTTTTAAAAAAATGCATTAAATCTATTTTAAGTGATATTTTTAATTTCAAGACTTATAGAACATAGATATCTTTATAAATGCGCGGGGTGGGACTTGAACCCACATGGATTACTCCACACGCCCCTCAAACGTGCGCGTCTACCAATTCCGCCACCCGCGCTAAAAATATTTCCAATATATTACTTCCTAAAACTGCCTTTTGTCAAGCTTAGGATAACTCTAAGTTATTAACTTTCATTCTCCTTTGAGCTTCTTCTAAACAGCGAATATTTTTTATTTAAACCTTATATACAAATTCATGAAAACTGTAAAACTCATATTTTCTCATAAGTAGATATCTTTATAACCCACTGCAGACGTTCATCATCTTTTTCCCAATCAAAGCTTATCTCTTGGCTCTTTTGCATTTCTATGACTATCATTATATTCCAATGCTGCATAGATAAAAGCCCTAAATAATGGATGCGCCTGATCCGGCTTTGACTTAAACTCTGGATGAAATTGACAGGCAACAAACCATGGATGATTTTTTAGCTCTATAATCTCAACCAACCCTCTCTGACTATTAATCCCTGCAAACAACATACCTTTCTTCTCAAAGGCCTTTCTGTATTTATTATTAAACTCATAGCGATGCCTATGCCGTTCAGAGATACTCTCCTTTTTATACGCCTTATAACTCAATGATCTTTTAGAAAGTTTACACGCAAATGCACCCAACCTCATGGAAGCCCCCAGGTTCTTAACAGACTTCTGTTCCTCTAACAGACAAATCACAGGATGCTTAGTATCTTTATTAAATTCTGTTGAATTTGCCTGTTTTAATTTACAAACATTCCTTGCAAACTCAATAGTAGAAACTTGCATACCCAAACAAATACCTAAAAACGGTATATTGTTTTCTCTTGCATACTTAACAGCTGTAATCTTTCCCTCTATACCTCTATCACCAAACCCCCCTGGAATAAGTATACCATTGGCACTGGTAAGACGTTTCAAAAGTTTCCCTTTTTCTAAATCCTCTGAATCTATTTTTACAATATTCACCTTTGCATTATTCGCAATACCCCCATGCACCAACGCCTCATAGATAGATTTATATGCATCCTGCAAAGTTATATATTTACCTACAACGCAAATCTTCACCTCTTTCTTAGGATTCTTTAATCTATTAACAACCATCCTCTTCCATTCAACCAAATCTCTATCTTCTTTTTTAATATGCAACTTCTTCAATATAAGATCATCAAGCCCTTCCTTCTTAAAAACAAGAGGCACCTCATATATATATTTAACATCCGGAGCCTCTACCACAGATTCCCTATCGATATTACAAAATAATGCTATCTTATCGCGTTGCTCTTTTGTAATATGTTTCTCAGTCCTGCATAATAAAATATCTGCAGATATACCTATTTCACGTAACCTACCAACACTATGCTGGGTAGGTTTTGTCTTTTGTTCCCCTGCAGACTTAATAAAAGGCAATAATGTAACATGTATATTTAACGCATAATGGTCTCCTAACTCCCATTTCAATTGTCTTATAGCTTCCAGAAAGGGAAGACTTTCTATATCTCCCACGGTACCGCCTATCTCAACAATAGTAATATCAGTATCCACATCATGTGCAACCCGCTTTATACTACGCTTAATCTCATCTGTAATATGCGGTATAATCTGAACCGTCTTGCCCAAATAATCCCCCCGTCGTTCTTTTGTTATAACAGAATAATATATCTTGCCTGTAGTAATATTATTATCTTTCCGCATCCGTGCATTAGTAAACCTCTCATAATGGCCTAAATCGAGATCTGTCTCTGCTCCATCGTCAGTCACATATACCTCTCCATGCTGAAAAGGATTCATAGTCCCTGGGTCAACATTAATATACGGATCGCACTTTATAATCGTTGTCTTCAACCCCCGTGCCTCCATTAATTTACCAATAGATGCTGATGCAATACCTTTACCCAAACTTGAAACCACCCCGCCTGTAACAAAAATAAACTTAGACATAAAAACTACCCCCACTAAACACTAAAATAATTCCACTATAAAAAACTAATACCCATGGCCTTCTGTTTCTAACATATATTTATCCATATTTGCAGGAGCATCCGCTAAATATTCCCCAGTAAAACACGCATGACAAAAATTTCCGGAATCCTTCATAACTGACAACATTCCCTCTAAGCTAATATATTCTAAAGAATCAACCTGTATAAACTCTGCTATCTCTTTTACCGTTTTATTAGCTGCTATCAATTCTTCCTTATTTGGAAAATCAATACCATAAAAACAAGGAGATATTATCGGCGGACAACTAATACGCATATGAATCTCTTTTACTCCGGCCTTTCTTAATACCTCTATACGGCTCCGGGATGTTGTGCCTCTGACAATAGAATCCTCAACTACCACCACCCGTTTGCCTTTAAGAACATCTCGTATAGGATTTAACTTAACCCGCACACGAAAATCGCGTAAAAATTGCGTAGGCTGGATAAATGTCCTGCCTACATAATGATTGCGTATCATACCTACCTCAAAAGATAATCCACTCTGCTCAGCATAACCTAAAGCAGCATAATTCCCTGAGTCAGGGATTGCCATAACAAAATCAGCATCAACAGGATGCTCTTTTGCCAACTGTGCACCCAAACGTTTTCTAACTAAATATACATTATCACCAAAAATATGGCTGTCTGGTCGGGCAAAATAAATATTCTCAAAAATACAAAACGTCTTTTTATCCTCCCTTGCGCCAGGGATAAATACAGATTCTATTTTCTCACCCCTAATAAAAACAACTTCCCCTGGCTCGATCTCCCTAATAAACTCCGCCTGAATCAAATCCAGAGCACAACTCTCACTAACCAAAACAAACCCCTCTCCCAACTTCCCAAGACAAAGAGGCTTAAACCCATTGGGGTCCCTAGCACCGATTATAACCCCATCCACAAGCAATATCAAAGAAAATGCCCCTTTTAACTGCGACAAAGTATCTACAACCCATTTTTTTATATCCCCATTACGTGCCCGTACCAACAAATGAACGATAACCTCAGAATCCATAGAGGTCTGGAAGATAGCTCCATCTTCCTCTAAATTGTCATATAACTCAGCGGTATTAGTCAAATTCCCATTATGAGCAACAACAATGGGCTTTTTCTTATGCCTTACAAAAAACGGCTGAATATTCTTTATATTACTAGAACCTGTTGTAGAATACCTGCAATGGCCTATTGCAACATGACCCGGCAGGCTGTTAAAGGCAGACTCATCAAAGGCATCTGCAACAAGCCCGGGTTTTCGGACAATATGCACCCCTTTAGAATCATAAGAAACTATGCCCGCAGACTCCTCACCTCTATGCTGAAGCGCATACAATCCTAAAAAGGCAACCTTAGCAGCCTCCTCATGATTTGAAACCCCAACAATACCACACATCTTTATCTCCTGAGAATAATTATAGGTTCAGCTCAATCTATTTTATTATGTAAAATTTTTATATATGTCCTTGCGATACCCTATTCTGATAGTCTCAATCAACAACAGCTTACCTTCAACAGAATACACAATTCTGTAATCACCAACTCTGATACGATACAAATGCTCAGACCCGTACAATTTTCTGCTCCCTATAGGATACTGCGGACAATCTTTCCACCGCGTTAATAATTCTTGGAATCACTGTCTTCCCTAGTTTCTTTAGTTCTTTTTTAACAGATTGTTTCCATTTTATTTTATACAAGGCCTTCCTCTCTTAATTCTTTTAATAACTCCTCATGTGATATGGCTGGCTCCTCCTGCCTTTCGGCAACTACAGCTAAATCCTCAATATCCTCTACCAGCTCGATAAATTCATGGAAAGGCAAAACAACCGATATTTTTTTGCCCTTTCCATCCGTTAATATTGTGGCGGCAAATCTTTAATATTTATCATATGATTTCTCCTCTCCCTTACTATTCAACCTCTCTAACTCCAACACTTGCAAATGTTACCATCTTTCTTGTTGTCTTACTAAGCACCGCCACCCTAAAATATATCTAATTTTACCACCTCTACAAGTACAGATAAAGCATTTAAACTGCTTTAATAATACCGACTCATCTGCAAAACCATAAAAGCATATCACCATTCCCCAAAAAAAACAACCAAATAAACAACAAACCAACTATCAATAATCCTTGATCTTTCTCCATATTTATCTTTAATGAAGGATTTTGCAACGGATAGTCAACATATTCTATTCCAGAAAGAAGATGCTTGATTAACGTAGTCTTGCCTACCTGACGGGGTCCAAGCATAAGACAAGATGCACCTTTTTGAAAAGTATTAGAAATATTCTCAAAGACAAATCTAAACAATACTTTATTTTTCTGACATATATAAGTATTGCAAAAAAGTCAAGTTGGACACAAAATAAAAAATATGCCCGCAAAATTAATTGATGCACCTCATCAAATTCAACCAACAGGCAATCTAATTGGGAAAAGTAATTGAAGAACAGAGCTCTATTTTATTGATTCCTTTCTAGTCCTTCCCCTCTTTGCTTTAATCCTAAAAACCTATTAAACTTTGCTTCTAACTCCTCTATATAAGTGATATGGTGGGATATCCCTCTACTACAACTATTGCTATTCTGGGCATATCTGCTTCCGAAAATGCTGACAATAAAAAATGGGTCTCTGTCCCGCAATATCCCTAACGCATATTTCTCAATTTCCATCTAATCATTTTATCACGCCTCGAAGAAGCTTTTACAATGAACTCATGCATTTGTTGGAGCCATTCCAATTTTTTCTTCGGTGATACTTTCATAAATCTTAAAAGCCGTTCTTTTTCCGTCTCCCACTTAAAGATCATATCGTCTCCCTAATTTCTTTTATCTTTTTCAATTCTTCTATATCCAATTTATCTATCGTCCTCCCTGTTTTTTCCTTCATTTGTATCAACTTATCTATTGATATAACAGGCAACATCAAATCATCAATTTTAATATACTCCAAATTATTTTTCGCATCTTCAAAAGAAACAGGCGAATCTATAATTATATCCACCTCTTTTAATACCTCTTCTTTATAGAAATTAAAGGCTTTCATATGTTTATTTTTAATCCAATCCTCACGCACTTTTCTATCGACAATTTTTATTGGGTCCACAGGTTGTTTAACACGATAACCTTGCTTTTTTAAAATTTCAACAATCTTCTTAAGATTATCATCACTCATCTCAACCAAAATATCCAGATCAGCTGTACTACGCATCGAACCAAGAAGATTCACTGCAAAACCACCAACAAGAACATATTTAACTTTTTGCATTTGAAATTCTTTTAATATCTCTTCATAAAAAATCATCTTTCCCCCTCCCTATCAACATACAACCTGTCTGATCTATAAAATACCTATCTTCTTAGTCCTGCCCCTTTTTGTCTTTCCACTTATCTCTTTCATTATACCTAAATCATCCGCCATTTTTATAAATTCTTCCCAACTGTCTTGATTATTACTAATGTATTCAAATAACCTATTTACTTTCAATTCATCATATTTATCCCTCCCGCAATACACTCCCGTGCTTGATCATTCCCAAAGGAAGGGATTATCATCCAATCTTATTCGTACTGGATTAACGACCATAGGCTAATGTATATCTTCATGGTCGGACTCATCGAAAAATACTTTTATTAACAATCTCTTCTCTAAGTGATATAGTGGGCATATCCTTCTGCTACAACCTTTGCTATTCTTGACATATCTGCTTCTGAAAATGCTGG
>CAZHWM010000025.1:0-99924 GCA_964535935.1 uncultured Planctomycetales bacterium | reverse complement strand
AGGGCTGATATTATTGATGAGCTTACAGGTCTTGCTACAAGGACGAATTTGTTAGAACGCTTGCGACAGGTGCATGCAAGGGCTGAGGCTACAGGCCGTCCATATTCGATTTTGATGATGGATGTTGATAATTTTAAGTTGTTTAATGATAATTATGGGCATGCCGTGGGTGATTCTGTTTTGAGAACGGTTTCTACTAAGATTAGACAGTGTATTGATAAGAATTTTATCGCGGGGCGTTATGGAGGGGATGAGTTTGTGGTTGTGATGCCCGATTTTGACAAGGATGCAGCGAGAGAGGTTGGTGAAAAAATACGGGAAGCAGTAGCAAAGGCAAAGCTAAGACATCATGGCAGGGTTTTGTCTATGACTTCAAGTATTGGTATCTGTAGTTTCCCTGATGATTCCTCTACGGTTGAGGGATTGTTTAATAAGGTAGATGATGTGATGTATTTATCTAAGAAGGCGGGAGGTAACAGGGTCTCGGTAATATCATAAAGTTATCCTGCACTATTTAACCTTGTTGATTTGTGCATTTTTCACAAATCAACAAGGTTAAATAGTGCAGGATAGCAGAGCAAAGGTGAGAGTGCTAAGAACTATGTTTAAGGAAGGCGGTGGTCATGCTTTGGCAAATGGTTTTTTTGCATGTTATGACGTTTTTGGCTATTGTGTTTGCATTGAGAAGGTTGTTGTATACTGAAAGTGTTAGAGAAACCCGTAGATTAAGGGAGCTTAAGGAAGAGGCTTTTTTAAAACAACGAGAATTGGATGAAAAGATACGTGAGGCAGGAGCGGTATATACGGAAAGAGTTCGTAAGGCTAGTGAGGATATATCTAGGCTTAAGGCAAAGGCTGAGGCTGAGATTGAGCAGATGCGTTCACATATTATAGAGGAGGCAGAAAGAGAAGCAGATAGGATTATTAAGGCAGCGTTTAATGCTAAGGAGAAAATGTGTGAAGAGATTGCTGCTGGTTTGAAAAAGAAGGCCCCGGAGCTCGCTGTTCAGATTTTTGAGCGGCTCCTTTCAGAAAGGGTTAAATTGCTTATTCATAGGGAACTGGTTGCAGAATTGGTTGTGAGTCTGAAGGAAATGGAGTCTGAATTTAGTACGAGTGTTGATACGGCTGAGGTATGTTGTGCCTATCCTCTTCTATCAGAAGAAGTTAATTCTATAGAGGAGGCGTTAGCTTTACGTGTAGGGCATAAGGTTAGCTTGGATGTGAAGGAAGATAAACAGATTGTTGCAGGAGTTGTGTTGCGTGTGGGGTCTTTAGAGATAGATGGTGATTTGAATACTAGGTTGGCTAAGATAGAGGAGGAGATGAGGAATAGCTAATGGTGGTTCGTTCTTTTTTGATTTTATTGATTTTGTTTGCGTGTATTTTGGGCCCGTCTATGGTTATTGCTGCAATAGGCTATGCTTCTATTCGTGCCTTAGGTAGGAATCCTTCTGCTTCCCCTAAAATTCTTCTTGCCATGATTGTTTCTCTTGTTTTTGCGGAGGCGATTTCTATTATTGCTTTGTTAATTATGTTTCAGTTGTTTCAATGAGTTGTGTCTCTGAAGAATTTTATTGATTGCACTATTTAATCTTGGGGGTTCTTGCAGTTGATTTTTGTAGAATGTGGATTCTGCACTATTTAACAAGGTTAAATAGTGCAGAATAGCAGACTATATGTTAGAGTGCTAAAAATATGTATTGGCAGCGGTAATCGGTCTATTTAACCTTAGTGTTTTTTGGGAGGAAGAAAGAAAATTATGCAATCGGGAATGGTATTTGTAAGAGAGTTCGGTGTAATTAGAGAGATTAAAGGGGCTATTGTTAAAATTGTTGGTCTTGATAGTTGTATGACGGGGCAGTTGGTTTCTTTTTCGGAAGGGACTAAAGGTTTTGTTATGGGATTTGATGATAGTGAGGTCTTGGTTCTTCTTCTTGGTCAGGGTAGGAGTTTGAGAGCGGGGGATAGGGTTTTTTCTCTTCCGGAGCCGTTTCGTGTGCCGGTAGGGTATGGTTTTTTGGGTAGAATTGTCAATCATTTGTGTGAGCCTTTGGATGGCAAGGGTAAGGTTAGAGCAGATGATTTTTATGATATTTTTTCTCAGGCCCATTCTGTTTTAGATAGAGTGCCTATCTCTGATATGTTGGTGACAGGTATTAGAAGTATAGATTCTTCTATCCCTATAGGTAAGGGGCAGAGACAACTTATTATAGGAGATAGGATGACCGGTAAGACTACGCTTGCGGTTGATACGGTTATTAATCAGAAGGATACGGGGGTTATTTGTATTTATTGTTGTATAGGAGGGGATTTTGCTTCGTTTGAATCTTTGGTGGCTACATTTAAACGTCATGGAATTTTAGATTCTATGGTAATCTTGCCTGCTTTGGGGGCAGCCCCTATTGGCGAACAGTATCTTATCCCATTTACTGCAGCAACTTTGGGTGAATTTTTTATGCATGCAGGGAAAGATGTTCTTGTAGTCTTTGATGACCTCACTAAGCATGCCTGGGCATACCGTGAACTTTCTCTGCTATTGGAACGGCCTCCGGGTAGGGAGGCATATCCTGGAGATATTTTTCATTTACATGCCCAGCTTATGGAGAGGGCTGGGAAGCTTTCTGGTGAGTTAGGTGGTGGTTCGATGACTTTTTTCCCTATAGCTGATACGCTTCAAGGAGATATCGCAGGCTTTATCCCAACTAATCTTATTTCTATGACAGATGGACAGATTTATCTTAGTTCTGCTCTTTTTAGTGAGGGCTTTAAGCCTGCAATTGATTTGGGGCTTTCTGTTTCTCGAATTGGTAATAGGGTCCAGCCTAAGGCGTTGAAAGACTTGGCGAAAGATTTGGAGTTGGCCTATTTGCAGTATAGGAGTATGCTTAAGGCAACTCGGCTTGAATCAGGTTTCTCTGAAGATTTTGCCTCACGGCTTAGGCATGGGGAAAAGATTGAGCAGATTTTTATTCAGGATAAAAATTCTCCTTCTCCGTTGGAAGAACAAGTAATTTTGTATTATGCATTTAAGAGGGGAGTCTTGGACGTGTTATCATGGGAGAAGTGTAGTGAGTTCAAACAAAAGATTTTTTCTTATATTCAGGATAATGCTCCTGAGGTTTTGAGACTTGTTAAGGGGGCGGACCAGTTTCCTTTGGAAGCCCAGAGGAAGATTAATGATTGCCTTATCCGTTTCTTTAGGGCTGGGTAGTAATTGTATGCTTATATCTTTTAGGAGAATAAAATATTATGTTATCTTTGAGGGAGTTGAAGGAAGATTTGGATTTTAATATGGAACTAGGTGATTTGTTGAAGGTTATGCAGACGATTGCTGTTTTTAAATTTCGTTCGGTTCAACAAAAAAGACAAAGGTTTGAGTTGTTTGTCCGTATATTATCTGAGTTTTTGGGAACTGTGGATTTTAGTGACACTCCGGTCTATTTTGTTTCTCCAAAGAGTGAAAGAACTGCGATCATTGTTGTTACCTCAGATGAAGGCTTTACAGGAGGCCTTAACATGTTGGTTATTGAAAAGGCATTGTCTTATGACCAGCGCGAAGATACGTGTTTTGTAGTTGTGGGTAGTCGGGGATGGAGTTATTTTAGAGAAGTAAACAAACAATGTGTATATTTTAAGAGAGTTAATAAGGATGATAATTATCGGCTTGCTGTTGAGTTGAGGGATTTTGTAATAGACGGTGTTAGATCTGCTAAGTTTGGCAGGGTTATGGTAGTTTATCCTATGTTGGTGTCTTTTGTTATTCAGCGTCCAGAGATGGTGGGGTTGTTACCTCTTTCAGATACTTCTTCTTTTTCTTCGGAGGGGAAGGATAGGGTTGATGTCGGTAGTGGGGTTATCGTGGAGTCTCCCTTGGAGGGGATTGTTGGATATTTAGTAGAGATCTTTGTCCTGGAGAAGCTGGTAGAAATTTTAGATGAGAGTAGGTTGTCAGAGTTTGCTGCAAGGGCTATTCATTTGGAAAAAAGTGAACGCGAGTTAGAGGAGTTACGTACGCAGATACGGTTTAGGTATTTTAGGGCATATCATGAGAGGATTGATAGGAGTATCCGTGAATTGTTTTCTTCTCAGATTCTTTTGAGAAAGTAGTGTATTTACATATTTCACAATTTAACCTTGTTGATTTGTGCATTTTTCACTATTTAACAAGGTTGATTTGTGAAATATAGGAGAGTGTTTATATATGAGTAATAGTAAAGAAGCTATGATAGCAAAGGTTATTGCTGTTAGAGGTCCTGTTGTGGATGTTAAGTTCGTTCGTAGTGAGGATATAGCGGGGCTTTATGAGGTGTTGGTGGCTAAGTCTTTTGATGGTGGAGAAGTTGTATTGGAAGTGGCCGAGCATTTGGATGGTGGAGTTGTGCGCTGTATTGCTATGGGGCCTACTTTGTATTTGAAGAGAAATTCCCCGGTAAAGGTAAGCGGCGGTGTATTGAAGGTACCTGTAGGGGATAGGTTGTTCGGTAGGATTGTTAATGTTATCGGTGAGGCTATTGATAATCAGGGGCCAATAGAGACAGATGAGCTAGCTTCAGTTGAAAAGGATGTTGGAGAGGTGTATCTTAACCCAGATAGGTTGTTTGATAAGGACCCTCAGATTTTGGAGACGGGCATTAAAATATTGGATTTGCTTTTTCCAATGGTAAAGGGGTCTAAAACGGGTGTTGTCGGCGGGGCTGGACTCGGTAAGACGGTCTTGATGTTGGAGATTATCCATAATATTGTCACTAATGAAGATGATGCATGTTGTGTTTTTACAGGTGCAGGGGAAAGGATTCGGGAGGGTAATGAGTTATATTTTGAGTTTAAGAAACAGGGTATGTTGGATAAGATTATGTTTGCTTTCGGGCAGATGGATGAGCCGCCAGGAGCGAAATTTTCTGTTGCTATGACAGGGCTTACTATGGCAGAGTATTTACAAAGACATAATAAAGATGTGTTGTTTTTTGTTGATAATATTTACAGGTTTGTCCAAGCAGGTGCTGAGATTTCTACGTTGCTGGGAAGGGTCCCCTCAGAGACAGGGTATCAACCTACTATGGCTTCGGAGGTTGGAAGTTTTCATGAGAGAATCCGCCCTAGTGATAGTGGGTCCATTACGGCTATTGAGACGGTTTATGTGCCTGCAGATGATTTGACAGATCCTGCGGTAGCAACTATTTTTAGTTATTTGGATTCTGTTATTGTTTTGTCAAGGGAGAAGTCGCAGTTTAAGTTGCATCCGGCTATTGATCCGTTACTTTCTTCAAGTAGTAATCTTGATGTGGATGTGGTAGGAAAGGAGCATTTTGATATAACTCAGGAGGTGTTAAGGGTTTTTGTTAAGCATAAAGAGCTTAAGAAGATTGTTCCTGTAATTGGGCTTGAGGAACTTTCTGAGGCAGATAGGGTTTTATATAAAAGGGCAATAAAGTTGCAGAATTTCTTGACACAGCCGTTTTCTGTTGCTGAAATTTATACAGGTAGACAAGGCAGGTATGTCTCTGTAAAAGATACGTTGCATGGGTGTAAGATGATTCTCTCTGGTCGGATGGATAATGTGCCAGAGGAGAAATTTTATATGATAGGAAAGATTGAAGAGGCCTTAGAGGAGTAGTTGGATAATTCTGCACTATTTAACCTTGTTAAATAGTGAAAAATGCACAAATCAACAAGGTTAAATTGTGCAGAATAGGATTAAGAGTAATTTTAAGGTAGTGGAGGTGTTATGGCTCTTAGATTTGGGGAGGTGTTGGTTGAGAAAGGGTTTATATCTGCTCAGCAGTTGGCAGAGGCAGTTAAGGAACAGCGCCAGACTAAGGAGATGTTAGGGCAGATTTTGATTCGTCGTGGGCTTATCTCTGAGAGGGATTTGCTTATGGTTTTGGCTGAGCAGCAGGGCTTGGAGTTTGTGGATTTGAAACAGCTTAATGTGCCGGATCATGTTATTAAGAGCGTACCTGCAAGGTTTGTTTGGCATTATAAGGTGATGCCCATTTCTATTCAAGGAGATGTGTTAACTGTAGCTACTTCTGATCCGTTTGATGTTTGGGCTATTGATGATCTTGAGACTAATCTTAATTTGCGCGTTGAGAAGGTATTGGCTCTGCGTTCTGATATTGAGGAGGCTATACATAGGTATTATGGCGTTGGAGCGGATACTATTGAGAATATTTTAAGTAGTGGTGATGCTAAAGAACGTAATGCAGATGTAGAGCTGGTGCATAGAAGGGATGAGGATTTGGATGTAGGGGAAGAGGATGCCTCTGTTGTGAAGTTGGTTAATCAGATTTTAGAAGAGGCTATTAAGGCTAGGGCAACGGATATTCATTTTGAACGTGCTAAAGATGGATTGCATTTGAGATACAGGGTGGATGGCCTTTTACGAGATGTCCCTGTCTCAGATGATATAAAATATTTGTATCCTTCTATTGTATCGAGGATTAAGGTGTTATCATCTCTTGATATCGTAGAAAGAAGGATGCCTCAGGATGGCAGGGCGGTTATAAAACCTAAATCTGTAGGTGGCGAATATGATTTAAGGATTTCTGTTATGCCGTCACTTTATGGAGAGAATATTGTTATAAGGTTATTGCCTAAGGAGGTTATTTTTGATATATCTGATTTAGGAATGTCTGAGGAGTATTTGGCAGTGTTGGAGTCTTTATTGAGGAAGCCGTATGGGGTTATTTTTGCAACAGGTCCTACAGGGAGTGGAAAGAGTACTACGTTGTATGCCTGTTTGTCTAGGATTAATACACGTGATAAGAAGATTGTTACTATTGAGGATCCTGTTGAGTATGAACTTAACGGCGTGACTCAGACGCAGGTTAATGTTAAGATTGGTTTGACTTTCGCCCGTATTTTAAGGAGTATGTTGAGACATGACCCGGATGTTATTATGGTAGGTGAGGTTCGTGATATTGAAACTGCTGAGATTACTATTCAGACCGCCTTGACAGGTCATCTGGTTTTTTCTACCCTTCATACCAATGACGCTGCAGGCGGTGTTAGCAGGTTGATCGATATGGGTATTGATCCATTTTTGATTACTTCTTCTGTTGAAGCGTTTATGGCACAGCGGTTGGTTAGAAAGATTTGTGAGCAGTGTAAAGAGAAGGTAAGGGTGAGTAAGGTTGAGTTAGGTATGGATATTGATGGAGTTGGTGATGAACTGGAGATTTTTAGGGGCAGAGGGTGTAGGGAATGTAATAATACAGGGTATAAAGGCAGGACAGGTATTTATGAGATTTTGCTTGTCTCGGATGAGATTAAACGACTTATTACACAGAAGGCATCATCGGATGTTATAAGGGAGTGTGCGGTTAAACTTGGTATGAAGACTGTACGACAGAGTGGCTGGGAGAAAGTCTTGGCAGGAATAACTACGCCTGAGGAGGTTATTAGGGTAACTCAGGTAGCTTAGTTTTGGAACTATTTTGTATCCTGCACTATTTAACCTTGTTAAATAGTGAAAAATGCACAAATCAACAAGGTTGATTTGTGCAGGATAGGGATGAGAGGGATGGATTAGTTATGCCGGTGTTTATATATAGAGCTAAGCAGGGTCCTGAAAAGACTCTTGAGGGTAAGGTTTCTGCTGGCTCTAAGGAACAGGCTGTTGAAAAGTTGGAGAAAATGGGGCTGGTCCCTATTATTGTTGAGGAGGTTCAGGTAGATGATGGGGCTAAGCGCCATAAAAAGGTAAGTCAGGGTGGTGAACGTATTGGTTTTACAGGCGGATTGTCATCGTTTAGCAGGATTCGTAGGAAGGATGTGGATGTTTTTACAAGGCAGTTGGCAAGTCTTATTCGTGCAAGTGTGCCAGCCTTAAGGGCCTTATCTTTGATTGCTGAAGAGACAGAGAATCAAAGAATGCGTGCAGTAGTTGATGATTTAAGGTCTCAGGTTCGGGATGGAAAGATGTTGTCTGATGCGATGGAGAGGTATCCTTCTTTATTTAATAGTCTTTATTTGAATATGGTGCGTTCTGGTGAGAGAGGAGGGGCATTAGCTGAGGTGTTGTTGCGGTTGGTCGATTATCGTGAACGTGAGGATGAAATAAGGGGTAAGGTTCAGGCTGCATTAGCTTATCCTATGTTGATGATAGTTGTTGGTATAGGAACGCTTTTTGTTATGTTTACTTTTTTTATGCCTAAATTAGTTGGGTTATTTGATGACATGGGAGAGTCATTACCGTGGTCTACGAGGATGTTGATCGGGATAAGTTCATGGTTTTCGAGTTATTGGTATTGGTTAGTATTTGTTTTTGTTTTTATTTTTGCTTTGTTTTTTAGAAATAAAAAGGGAAGTAAAAAAAAGGTGTTGGTGGATTTGTTTAAACTGCGCATGCCCTTTGTTCGTAAGTTTGTCATGGATGCAGAGGTGATTAAGTTTGCCCGTACGTTGGGACTCTTACTTAGAAATGGTTTGTCTGTTCATGAAAGTCTTAAATTAGCTACTGATACGTTGGATAATGAGGTTTTGTGTCAGAGGTTATCTGATGCCACTAATCAGATTATATCAAAGGGAATGAGCTTGTCTGATAGTCTTAAGGGAACGGGTGTATTTTCTGGCTTTTTTATTAATATGGTCGCAATCGGTGAGGAGAGTGGACGGCTTGAAGTTGCGCTTGAGGAGGTTGTTGGCGTTTATGAGAGGGAGGTTGAACAGGCAATAAAGGTTATGACATCTTTGCTTGAACCCTTGCTTATATTGGTTATAGGAGGGATTGTTGGATTTATTGTGTTTGGTATGCTTCAGCCTATATTAAGTATGGGGGTTATTGCACGTTAAGGGGAAAAAGGAAATTTTTGTATAAGTTCATCTATCCTGCACTATTTAACCTTGTTGATTTGTGCATTTTTCACTATTTAACAAGGTTAAATTGTGCAGGATAGATGAATTGTGCGGAAAGGAGTGGTGAATGGTAAAAAAAGATGGGTTTACGCTTATTGAGATTATGATTGTGGTTATGATTATAGCGGCATTGGCAGCAATGATTGTTCCGCGTTTAGGCGGGAGGTCAGAGCAGGCAAAGAGGGCTGTTGCTGAGGCAGACATTGCTTCTAATATTGGGTTGGGGTTGAAGTTGTATGAGTTGGATAATGGTAATTATCCTACAACTGAGCAGGGATTGAAGGCTTTAGTTACAAAACCTTCTTCTTCTCCTGTGCCTACTAATTGGAATGGACCGTATTTAGAAAGGTTAAGGCCGGATCCATGGAAACATCCTTATCAGTATCGCTGTCCTGGAACGCATAATCCTGGGGGATATGATTTGTTTTCTATGGGAAAGGATGGTATTGCCGGCACAGATGATGATATTACTAATTGGGAAAACTGAATTTTTTGATAATCTTATTCTGCACTATTTAACCTTGTTAAATAGTGAAAAATGCACAAATCAACAAGGTTAAATTCTGCAGGATGGCAAGAGGGAAGTTTTTTATGAGTAGAGGGTTGGATACTGGGCAAGGGTTTACTTTGATTGAAGTGGTTTTGGCAGTGGCTATTTTAGCGTTTGGTATAGTAGGGGTTATTCATGCGTATGGGATTTCTGTTAGGGCGTTGTCTGCTGAACAGAAGGTTATGGATGCTATTTTTTTGCTTGGGGAGAAAATGGCGGATGTTGAACTTGAGTCGTTGATGAAGGATGGGGTGGTTTCTGGTGTTTCGAGAGGTGAGTTTGGTGGTTTTGATGGAGTTGGTTGGAATGTAAAGGTTTCACCTCTTATGGTTTATTCTAAGGATGATGGGAGTTTAGAGGAAAGTGGATTGAGTGAGGTGACGGTTACGGTTTATGGTTTAAAGGATGCTTTAAGGGGGCATCGCTTTAGCCTTTTTACTTATATAAAGAGTCGTGATGTTAACAGTTCATCAGGTTAATTTGTGCTATTGTTTATATGGAGGAGGAAATAATTATGGATTCGGGAATACCTACACCAGAGGATGTTGAGAATTTAACTATTGATAATTTGGGAAAGGCAGAATACCCATCGACTTTTAACCAGAGAAAGAGTCTTTATGTAGAGGATGATACTAAAGTTATGGTGTATGCCTCTACTAAGCAGTTGGCTCCTTATTTTAGGAGAAATGTTCCTCCACCTATGTTTGAAATGGCAGGGCCGCGGCCGATGATGTTTTTTGAGCCGTCGGAGTTGACTTGTGGTATTGTTACGTGTGGTGGGCTTTGTCCTGGGTTAAATGATGTGATTAGGACTGTGTATCTTACTTTGCATTGGCAATATGGTGTACCTAAGGTGTATGGGTTTCGTTATGGGTATGAAGGGTTGACTCCTAATGCAAGGGAGAATCCGTTGTTGTTGTCTCCTGAATTGGTGGATGAGATTCAGCATAAAGGTGGAACGATTTTGGGGAGTTCTCGAGGACCTCAAGATCCTGTTGTTATGGTTGATACTCTTTTAAAGTATAGGGTTCAGATTTTGTTTGCTATAGGTGGGGATGGGACTTTTGCTGGTGCGCATGCGATTGCTCAAGAGATTAAAAAGCGGGGGTTAAAGATTTCTATTATTGGTATCCCTAAAACTATTGATAATGATATTTTTTGTAGTGAGAAGACTTTTGGTTTTAGTACTGCTGTACAGGCGTCTTTATCTGCTATTCAAGCTGCGCATGAGGAGGCTAAGGCTGCATGGAACGGAATAGGGTTGGTTAAACTTATGGGAAGAGATTCTGGATTTATTGCAGCTAATGCTACTTTGGCTAATAGTGATGTTAATTTTTGTCTTATTCCGGAGGCATCGTTTACGCTTGAGGGACATCAGGGTTTTTTGCCTATGTTAGAGGCACGTCTACGTAAACGTAGACATGCTGTGGTTGTTGTTGCTGAGGGGGCTGGGCAGAATCTTTTTGAGGATGATGCAGATGGTATAGAAAGGGATGCCTCAGGAAATGTTATACATAGAGATATAGGTCTTTTTCTAAAGGATAAAATTTTGGAGTATTTTAAGAAAAAAGGGATGCAGGTGACGTTAAAGTACATTGATCCCAGTTATACTATACGTAGTTGTCCTGCTAATGCGAGTGATTCTGCTTTTTGTTTGTTGTTAGGACAGAATGCAGTTCATGCTGGTATGGCAGGTAAGACTGATATGTTTGTGGGATATTGGAATCATCATTTTGTTCATGTCCCCCTTACTGTTGCTGTGGGGAAGCGGAAGCAGGTTGATTTGAATGGTGAGCTTTGGCAGACGGTGATTGCAATGACAGGTTAGTTGTATATTTTTTCCTATCATGCTATTCTCTATTCTGCACAATTCAACCTTGTTGATTTGTGCATTTTTCACTATTTAACAAGGTTAAATTGTGCAGGATAAGGATTGTTGGGGAGGAATGGGAGAAAAAGGTATGGATGTAGGTTTCCGTTTTAGGGTGGTGGCTGTTTTGTCTGTATTTATTGGGGGAGTATGGTTGAATTCTTGCAGTACTGTATCTGTTTCTAAAGGGAATTGGTCAAATAGTGGTAGGCATGTAGGGAAAAAGTATGATACGAAGTCGTGGCAGAGAGGCAGCGATAGGCATGATGTTGTTCATACTGTTGCCCCCGGGGAAACTGTTTGGCGGTTGGCTAAGATGTATGATGTGAAGGAGAGGGATATTTTAAGGGCAAATGCCTTGAAAGAGTCTTCTTCACTATATTTAGGCCAGAAGTTACGTATACCACATGCAGCTGAACCAAAGGCAATTATTCCTTTATACCCGTCAAAAAAGTGGAAGTATATTATTATTCATCATACTGCAACGGATGCAGGGAATTCTCTTATTTTTAATCGGGCGCATTTACGTAGGGGATTTGATCGCGGAATAGGTTATCATTTTGTTATTGATAATGGTAGCTGTGGAAAGGGTGATGGGATGATTGAGGTTACTCCGAGATGGCTTAAGCAGCAGGACGGCGCGCATTGTAAGGCAAATGATATGAATAGACAGGCTATTGGTATTGCTCTTGTTGGTAATTTTGATAAGGATAAGGTTTCTCAGAAGCAGATGGAGGCTCTGGTTGAACTTGTAAATCTTTTAAGAAAGTATTATCATATACCTTTAAGTAGAATTATGGGACATGGACAGGTCCCTGGGGCAGCAACAGATTGTCCGGGGAAACGGTTTCCATGGAAAGAGTTTATACAGAGGTTGAGTTCTTTATAGGTTTTATAAATTCCTATTCTGCACTATTTAACCTTGTTAAATAGTGAAAAATGCACAAATCAACAAGGTTGATTTGTGCAGAATAGTTTGGTAAGGGGTAATGTTTGGTAATTTTTTTAAGAAAGGTGGGTAAAATGAGTCAAGAAGGTTCCTCTTCTGGTATTAAGAAAGAGTTGGATGCTTTTTTCAATCCTAAGGGGGTGGCGATTATTGGTGCTTCTAATAATCCTGCTAAGATAGGATATCAGATTACGAATAATGTAATACAGGCTGGGTTTGGAGGGGAGATTTTTCCTATTAATCCTAAAAGTGAGGAGATTTTAGGTCGTAAGGCTTATAAGTCGGTTAGGAATGTCCCTTTTGATGTAGATTTGGCGGTTATTACTATTCCTGCACCAGGGGTTGTTCAGGCTATGGAGGATTGTGCCGCTAAGGGGGTTAAGGCTGTGGCTATTATTTCTTCAGGGTTTGCAGAGGTGGGTAATGTTGAGGAGGAATTGAAGTTAAAACAGATTGCTGACGAGAATGGTATTGCCTTTATTGGGCCTAATATTTTAGGTCTTTTATATACTCCTTCTAAACTTAATGCAAGTTTTGGTCCAACGGATATTTGTCCAGGAAGGATAGCGTTTATTTCTCAGAGTGGTGCATTGGCTATCGCTCTTATGGGATGGACGGTTATGGAGAAGATCGGGTTGGCTTCTTTGGTAAGTCTTGGGAATAAGGCTGACGTGGATGAGAAGGAGTTGATTGAGTATTTTAATGATGATCCGAATGTGGATGTGGTGTTGATTTATATGGAGGGGGTTAAAGATGGGAGGAAGTTTTTGTCTACGAAGGTTAAGAAACCAGTTATTGTTTTAAAGGTGGGGCGATCTGAGCGTGGAGCGAAGGCAGCTGCTTCTCATACAGGTTCTCTTGCTGGAGCGGATAGAATTTTTGATGCTGCGTTTAGTCAGTTGGGAATGTTGCGTGCCAATTCCTTTGATGAGGCTTTTGGCTGGGCAAGGGCGTTTTCTTTGCCTGCGCCTAAGGGAGAGGAAACGGTTATTATTACAAATGGTGGCGGAATTGGAGTTTCAACCACAGATGTATGCGAGCAGATGGGGATTAAATTGCTTGATGATTCAGAGTGGCTTGAGGCTAAGTTTAGGTCAACTATGCCTTCTTTTGGAAGTACTAAGAATCCTGTAGATATAACAGGTGGCGGTGGTGTGGCTAGTTATAGGGATGCGGTCAGGATTGCTTTTGCAGAGGATAGGATAGAGAATGTTATTGTTCTTTACTGCGAGACTGCTGTAACTAATCCTGTTGAGATCGCTGAGGCTGTACGTGATGAGTATAACGCCTCTAATAGAAGTAAACCTGTCGTGGTGTGTATGGTAGGAGGCGAGAGGTCAAGACAGGCGCTCAATTTGCTTAATGGGAATAATATCCCAGCATTTAGTTCGATTAATGAGACTGTTTCCGCATTGAAAGGTTTACATAGATGGAAAGAGATTTCCTCCAGGGGCAAGGATGAGGCTATTATTGGTAAGGCCCCAGAGGAAGCCGTTGAAATAATAGATAGGGTTAAGGCTGAGGGACGAGGTATCCTTATGGAACATGAAGCACGCGAGGTGCTTGAGTTGTGTGGGGTTCCTACGCCTAAATGGGCATTTGCTTCTGATATTGAGGATGCGGTTGCTAAGGCTGATGGAATGTATCCTTTGGCAATAAAGATAGCTTCACCTGATATTGTTCATAAAACTGATGTGGGGGGTGTTGTGCTTAATATACGTAATGAGGAGGAATTGAGGTTAAAGTTTAATAATATGATGAAACATATATCTAGCGTTGCACCTGATGCACGAATTTTGGGGGTTAATATGATACAGATGCTTAGAGGTATTGAGTGTATTGTTGGTTTGAGCAGGGACCCTCAATTTGGTCCGGTTGTTATGTTTGGTTTGGGAGGGGTATTTGTTGAGGCATTGAAGGATGTATCTTTCCGCATTGTTCCGTTTGGAAGGGTTGAGGCTGCAAGGCTTATTAAGGATGTTAAGGCAAAGAAGATTTTAGATGGTTTCCGCGGGATGAAGGCAGATAAGGAGACTATTATTCAGACTATGTGTGCTATTCAGAAATTAGCGCCCTTGGTTAAGGAGATAGATATTAATCCTCTTATTACTAACTCTGATGGTAGTTTTGCTGTGGATGCGAGGATTGTTTTGTAATAATTTTGTTATTTTGCTATCCTGCACTATTTAACCTTGTTGATTTGTGCATTTTTCACAAATCAACAAGGTTAAATAGTGCAGGATAAGTTTTTAGATACTAATGTCAGAGAGAAAGAATTTTTTGTCAAAATCCCTGCCTATGTGCTTCCTTTTGTCTTTCTTTGTATGGCTTTTGATGTGGGGTAATTTTATTGCATGTAAAAAGCCTTTACAAGGGGATGCTGTTTCTTATTATGAACATATCGGTTTTTTTGTGGATTCTGTAGAGAGAGGGGTCTATCCTTTGTGGGATGCTTTTTGGAATTGTGGTGTGCCTAATAGTTTTTTCCTGCGTAGAATGGGCGAGTTTAATCCTTTCTTTTTTTTGATTGTCTTGTTTAATAAGATAGGTCTTCCTTTTTGTAGTTCTTATCTTATGTTTCTTTCCTTGTATTTTTTTCTTGGTATGCTTGGTTTTTTTCTCCTTTCAAAGGTTGTTTTTAATGATAGTTTCTTGGCATTTTGTGCTTATTTGTTGTTAATGTTTTCGTCTTTCCCTAGTATCCTTTTCCAGTCGTTTATTATTCTTATTTTTGTACCTATGGTGTGGTTTTTTTATTTTTTATTAGATTTTTTTAGTTATAACAAGATAAATAATAGTAGGTTTATAAGGTATATGCGTAGGGATTTTGTGGGTATGGTTTTTTGTCTGATGGTCACTTTGACAACGTATTTGCCGTTTTATTTTTTCACTGTATTTTTGTCATTTCTATTTTTTGTAGGTTTGATGTATCCTGCAAGATTGAAGTCAGCAGTGCTGACATTAATTGGTTTTACGCGACAAAATAGGTTTTTGGTTTGTCTTGGTGTTGTTGCGATTTTGTTGTCTTTTATCCCAGGGTTAAATTTTTTTATGGAAGCAGGCTCTTCTTATTTAGTTTTACCAGAAAGGCATTCTTTGTCTGAGGCTGTTAATATAATGGAGGTGCATAGACAGTCGATGGTTATGGGGGGCATACCGTTGAAGAATGTTTTTTCAGGGTTATTTTCTAATTTGGATAAGGCTAGGCTTGGAAGGTTTTTTTTGCCTTTGTTTACATATATTCTTTTTGCCTTTTCCTGTATTGTTAAGATTAGTAAACGTAGTGTATTTTTGTCTTTGTTTATGTTTTGGTTTTTATTGATAGGTATTTATGATGCTAGTGTTGTGTATCCTTTTTTGTATAAATATGTTTTTTTCTTTAGGTATTTTCGTAATTTTCAGTTTTTTTTGTGGTTGGTTATTTTGCCCGTATTTATATGGATTTGTATAGAGCAATTTGCTCTTTTTTTAAGGTATTTTGAGACTTTGAAACAATCTCCGGGTAAGCTCAGATGGCTGTTGTTTGTTGTTGTAATTATTCATTTTTGTTTTTTAGTCTTTCTCTGTTTTCAGAAGGCAGTCGTATGGAGTAGTTTTTTGTCTTTGTTTTTGAGTTTGTTGCTGTTTTTGTTTATCTTTAATGGAAGGATTATGCCCTATACGTTGTTGTTTTTATTTTTTATTTTTGTTGTAGTTGTGTCTAACTCTGCTGAGGTTATTTATTATATAAATAAAAATGCATCCTCTGGCAGGAATCCCAATGAATATTGGCAGACGCATTTTTTATTTTGTAGGAATAGTAAGATGGGGTGCAGGCCGGATGGGATTAATAGAGATTATTGCCCGCATAGGCGTATAGAATCGCCCAGTTTGTATTATGCAACAAGATTTTTTTCTATTCTTCGTAGTAAGCTTGATTATTGTTTGTTTCAGCAATATGTGAATTATAGGTTCATAGTGTATGATAATGTGGAATTTGTATATGATAGTTTTTTTGATTTTAAGAGATGGGAGAAGGTTATTTCTACTAATACAAATCTTGTGTTTGTGTCTGGTCAGAATAGATTGGAGATGCCTGCTAATGGAAAAAGAAAGGATGTTACTGAATCTCCATTGTTTGTTTCTGGAAATTCCCGTGAGTTCGAGGTCTTAGAATATGCTCCTAACAAGGTCAAGATAAGGACAATTTTTACGAAAAGAAGATTTTTGGTCTATAACGATAGTTATTATAAAGGCTGGCAGGCATTGGTTAATGGTAAGAGGGTAGATATTTTACGTGCTAATTTTGCGTTTAAAGGTGTTTGGATACCAGCAGGTGAGAATGTGGTAGAGTTTTGTTTTGGTTCGGGTTGGCAGTATTCTTTAGGATATTTTTTTATGGCCTTTTTTGCTGTTGTGTTAGTTTATTTGTTTATTCTGCACTATTTAACCTTGTTAAATAGTGAAAAATGCACAAATCAACAAGGTTAAATAGTGCAGAATGTGAGAATAAGGAGGGAAGGATTGGGTAGGGTGTTGGTTTTCGTTGCAACAAGGGGAATTTTTTTCTTTGTTTGTCTTGTTGTTGTTTCGTTTTTTATTATAGATTATGGGAAGGTGTTTGTTGGTGAGGATGTTAGGTCGTTTCATTTTGTAAAACCTTCTTCTTTTAGCTACCTTGTTGAGACTTATGAGTCAGGCAGGCAATTTGACAGGCATAGGTTAATGAAATATATATATTATTATAAAAAAGCAGCAGAATATATGTCTTCTCCTGCGGATGCCTTTGGTATGTTGGGGTTTTGTTATTTTGAGGCAGGGCAGACAAGGAAGGCAATTTCTGCATATAAGCACGCTGTAAAGATAAATCCTAAATTTTTTTGGAGTAGATATAATCTTGGGGTCATTTTTTTTAAGGATGCTCGTCTGCGTACAGCTGTAAAGTGGTTAAAATCTGCTTTAAAGATACCCCCTCCTGTTACGTTGAATTTTATAGGTTCCTCGGAGAGGATATATAAGCCTGTATTATTAGCTCGGAATATGTGGTCAGGTCAGGGGCTTCTTAGGAGTTTAAGAGATGGACAAAGGGATTGTTTTAGTCTTCTTTGTGTTGTTTACTATCAGTTAGGTGATTTTAAGGCTATGGAAGAGGCTGCAAGGGCAGCGGTTGTCTTGAATGTTGGGGGCAAGGAGTTTTTTCATTATTGTATAGGTTTGGCTGCTTATAAATTGAAGGAATATAAGAAGGCCATAGCATATTTTAAGGATGCGGTTAAAAATTATTCTGATGATTTTCTTTCTTATTATTATCTTGGAAAGAGTTTTGAGGCCCTTGGTATGGATGAGCTTGCTGCTGAACCTTTGATGCATGCAGAGATGTTAAAAAGGTTGCCAAAGAGGGATGTTTTAAAGGAGGTTTTGGAGACTATCAGGATAGGTATGTTTTGAGTAATGGATAGATTATGTGTCCTATTTTGTCCTGGTTTGTCTTCTTGATAAAGTTTGAGGTTTAAGTTATACTATTTTATTGTAAAAGGATCAGAAAAGAGGAAAATTATAAAAAAGGAGACCGATAATGGTTTTGTTTAGTAGAGTGGATAGGAAACAGGTTGGTATGAAGATTGCCTGTTTGCTCGTTGCATTTTGTTTTTCTTTTACGTTTGTGGTCCCAGAAGGGGTTGTTTGTGCTCAGGCTATGTCTTCAACTGTGGCTGATCTGCCACCTGTGGGAACAATGGTTCCTTTAAGTGATGTGTTTGCTCCTGCAGTTGTGAAGGGTCTTACTATTCATCCAGATAATCCTCTTGAGTTTGATTTTATTATTGATACTGGTGATTCTGGACTTACTGGTGAGAGGCTTAGGAAGGAATCTGTTAAGTTGATTAAGTATTTTTTGTCAGCGTTGACTATTCCTGATGATGAGATGTGGGTCAATTTGTCTCCTTATCAGAAGAATAAGATTGCACCTGAGAGTTTTAGTAAAACCGATATGGGTAGGGATTTGCTTGCTCAGGATTATTTGTTGAAGCAGTTAACTGCTTCTATGATTTATCCAGAAAATGAGTTGGGTAAAAAGTTTTGGGATAAAGTATACGCTAAGGCTAAAAAGTTGTATGGGGTAACTGATATTCCAATGAATACGTTTAATAAGGTATGGATTGTCGCTGATAGGGCTGTTGTTTATGAGAAGGATAATACTGCATATGTAGTAGATAGTCATCTAAAGGTAATGATGGAGGAGGATTATATCGCTTTACAGAAGAATTTGGGGAATGATAAATTTGGAATGGATTCAGCAGCAAGCAGGGATGTGTCTGGAATAAGTAAGCTTTCTGCTGATGTTATGCGGGAGGTGGTTTTGCCTGAATTGGAGAAAGAGGTGAATGAAGGGAAGAATTTTGCAAGGTTAAGGCAGGTGTATAATTCTGTAATATTGGCAAGTTGGTATAAGGATAATTTGCGTAGGAGTCTTTTAAGTCAGGTGTATGTTAATAAAGAAAAATTGAAAGGTGTAGAGATTGAGGATAAGGATATTGCTCAGAAGATTTATAATCAGTATTTAGAGGCTTTTAAAAAGGGGGTATATAATTATATAAAAGAGGAATATGATGAGAATACAAAGCAGGTTATACCACGAAAATATTTTTCAGGTGGAACAAATATTTCGCTTAAGGGTAAACTAAGAGATTTGAAGTCAATTGCCGTTACAGCTGAGGACAGGCGGCTTATAGAGGATGGGCTTAAACCTTCAAGTAGTAATTCTAAGTTTTTTAAGACTTCTGTAAAACTTTTGGAGATAGGCCCTAATACAGCACTTACAGATAGCGAGATAGCGGAGCTGTCTTATGAGGTAAAAGGACCTGTTAGTTCTTCTGCTAAAGAGGAAGAACCAGTTGTTTTAAGTAGGGAGGTCCTAGAGAGTTTGCCAGAGGTAGTAATAGATAATATTAACGCTGGTGTTATTTTTTCGCCTAAGCATTTGCGCACAATAAAATTACTTTCTGAAATAGGTGAAGCGGACCTTATGAAGGATTGGGATAAACCAGGGGTTAATGATGAAAAGAAACGTTCCTTTTTGGATAGTGTAGCAAGGTATAATTCTTTACGTAGTTTAAAGGAATATAAACAGACGGCAAAAAGAATGCTTCATCAGTTGAAAAATGAAGAAAATCCTTTTGAGGGATTTTTCCCCGAGGTCCCTCAGGTTGATGATTTTTCTAAGTTGGATGCTCATTTTATTGAGGCGGCAAAGTTAGGTTTGCAGAATATAGGAGATACGGTTTTCGCTTTAGTCGCAGGTGGTCTCGGGACAAGGTTAGGGTATTCATCAGGACCTAAGATACAGGTTCCTTTAGAAGAGATTACTTCGACTACCTATGCCAAACTTTTTATTGGTAAGATATTGGCAATGCAGAAGGCTTGGAATGCTATTCATCATTCAAATAAAAAGATACCGTTAGTTATAATGACTTCTGATGAAAATCATTCTCAGACTTTGGAATTTTTAAAGGAGAATAATTATTTTGGAATGGATGGACTTAGTGTGGTGGATGTGGCAACAGAAAAGGTGGTTAACAAGAATGGCAGGCTTCATGTAGTAAGTAGAGATGGCAGGCATGATAAGGGACTTCTGAAGCAAATAATTGTTATGAAACAGGATATGGTGCCTGCTATGAAAGGTTATGATGCTAAATTTTTTGTTGATGAGAAGGATAAATATAAATTAAAGGTGCTGCCACATAATCATGGAGATATACATATTTTAATGGCACAGTCAGGATTAGCGGAGGCATTTAAGGAGATTGGCAAAAAGTATACAATATTCTTTCAGGATACCAATGGAGAGGCCTTTAATGCTATTTTACCCGGATTAGGCAATTCTATTGAGAAGGGTTATAAAATGAATTTTCTTACTATAAGACGCCAGCCTGGTTCAAAGGTTGGAGCGATTGCGAAGATGGTAAATTATGATGATGGCAGAGAAATGACGTTTAATATAGAGTATAGTATGCTTGATGGTTTGTTACGTGCTGTTGCTAGGGAGAGGGGAGAAGAAGAAAAAGGTGATGTGGCTGATGAGACAGGTTTTTCTCCTTATCCGGGGAATATGAATGTCTTTATTTTGGAACAGGATACTTATGTGCAAAAGTTGAATGAGACTGGTGGGATTTTCGCGGAAATAGTTAATCCAAAACCAGATACTTTAATAAGTAGATTAGAGGCACCTATGCAGGATATAGCACAGTATTTACGTGGTGATGAGGTAGGTGCTACTAATTTTGATTCAGATTTTGTATTTGCTCCAGCAAAAAATGGATTACGTAATGCATTGATTGCTGTGGCGAAAGGGGTTTTCCCAGAATCTTTGCCCACGGTAGAAAATGTGCATTATAGAAATAATAGGTTACTTTTTAAATTAGCAGGAATGGATGTTGATGTTGAGGGACAAATTAAGTATGTGTTTGCAAAAAATTATATTGTGGAGTTCGGCAAATCAGGAAAAGTTAGAGTTTTGGGGTTGCCGGGAGAAGAAAAAATAGATGTAGGCGAGGTTGTTAAAAGTGTTCATGTGAAAGGTGTTCCTTACTCATACGGGGCAAAGATAATTTTTTCTCCAAATTTTGCATTGTTACCAAATGATGTTAAGCAAAAGGTCAAAGGTGGTCGGATATCAGCACGTTCTGTTTTGGTTATTAATGGAGAGAATGTTAAATTGGAAGATGTAGATATCGATGGAACGTTAATTATTAATACAGCAAAAGGGGTAGATTTAACTATTAAGGGATTGTCAGTCAGAAATGCTGGTTGGGAATTTGTCCCATTAAAGGAAGAGGATTGGAATAATCCAGATATACCAGAAGAGATAAGAATGCGGGGGTATAGACTAGTTAAGCATGAGGCAAAGGTGATAAATATTAGGGAGCCGGGAGTTTATGAAGTAGGAAAGGATGGAGAGGTCGTAAAGGTCGCTGATGTTTCTGAAGAAGAGATAGCATCTACTTCTAATAATCAAGAGAGCCAAGGTTTAGAGAAGAAGAATATCCCAGTATCTTCTTCTACGCAGCCACCAGGTGGTATAGATCTTAACCCAGCATTACTGGATCTTCAAATAAAACGAGATGATAATGGTATCCCTTTGCCTGTATCACAGCAACCGTTAAATAAGATGAATATACAAGGGTTTGTCCCAGTAATTACTAATATTGTTCCTATTCAGGAATTGATGGTGAATTTACCCTAAAGTTTTTGATAATTATTTTTATATTGGATTTTGTTTATTTTACTTTAGATGTAATAGAGGTTATTTTATAGAATTGATTTGATTCAAAAATTGTGGTATACTTTTATTAGATTTTATGAATTTATAAAAAGGAAAATATATCATAAATAAAATGGTAGATGTGATATATGGATTGTAAAAAATTTTTTCTTTCTTTCAAATCTTTTTTTCCTGTTAGATTAGCATATAATGGTTTTGAAATAAAAAGAAGGCTTCCTAAAATTTTTCTGGGAAGTCTTTTTTTATATTAATTAAAAATAATATTGTAAAATATTTAATTTTTTAATAATTTATAAGAGGAGGCCATTTATGATAAATAAGAAAGACCGTAAAAGTTCATTTTTCAGGTTTTTTTCTTATTGGCTCTGTATGACATTTGTTATTAGTTTTTCCGTTCCACAGGGGGTTTTTTATGCACAGGCAGCAGAGCAAACGGTTCTTAATCTTCCTGAACCTGGAACAATGGTCGGACCTAGCAAGCCTTATTCTCCACCTAAAATTATAGGGATACACATTGATCCTAATGACGCGTTGAAGTTTGATTTTATTGTGGATACAGGAGATGCCAACCTTAAGGGAGAGGCATTGAAAAAAGAAACAAGGAAGTTAATTAAATATTTTTTGGCCTCATTAACTATCCCCGAACAGGATTTGTGGGTCAACCTTGCTCCATATGAAGAAGGTGATGTTATCCCTACAGATTTTGGGTATACTGAGATGGGTCGTGATCTTTTGGCTGAAGATTATATGCTTAAACAGTTGACTTCTTCTTTAATGTGCCCAGAGAAAAAATTGGGTGCTGAGTTTTGGAATAGGGTCTATGCAAAGGCAATGGAGCTTTATGGCACAACAAATATTCCTCTGAATACTTTTAATAAGATATGGATTGTGCCGGATGATGCATTGGTATACGAAACTGGACAGAATGCTTTTGTTATTAAAAGCCATCTTAAGGTTATGCTTGAGGAGGATTATCTCCTACTAAAAGAGAATTTGGGTAAAAAGAAGTTTGGAACAGATAAGCTTCCAGAAAAACAAGTTACCAAGATTAATGAGGTTTCTTCTAAGGTAATTAAAGAGGTCCTTTTACCAGAGATTGAGAAAGAGGTAAATACGGGCAAGAATTTTGCTACCCTAAGGCAGGTCTACAATTCTATGATACTTGCAACCTGGTATAAACAGGCGTTAAGGGACAGTTTGCTTGGTAAGGTATATGTGGATAAAGGCAAGACCGCAGGTGTTGAGGTCGCGGATAAAGATATAAAGGATAAGATATTTCAACAGTATCTTGAGGCATTTGAGCGAGGGGCATATAAAATAATACGTGATGAATACGATCCTGCAACTAATATGATTGTAACAAAGAAGTATTTTTCTGGTGGGTTTACAGCAGAAGAGATTAACCGAAAGGTGAGTAATAGTAAAATAAGTGCGGTTCTGCCGGTTTTGCCTAAAGTACAGGAACAACAATTGATGCAAACTTTGACAAATATGCCTGGGTTAAAGTTATCTCCTAAGGAAGCAAAGATAATTGCTTCTACTATAAAACAATTGCCACAGAGTGCGTATAGAAATGAAGTTGATTTAACTCGGAGTCTTTTGCCTAAATTGTCAGAAAAAGGAATTTCTCCTAAAACTATAGCTAAGTTGACTAAACCAGAAGGTAAGAGGCTTTTTACTAAGGCAATAAAGACAGTTGCTGCTAGCACTGCAAATAAACTTTCTCCTCGAGAAAGGTTTGAGTCTTTGCCTCCGGAAGTCCGTAAAACAGTTGCGAGTAGGGTAAAGGACTGGAAGAAAGCGGCTATGAATAGAAAGATTTTTACTGTAAGTTCTTCTTTAGCAGAGAAGACACCTGTAGTGTCCTCGCCTACTACACCAATAGGGATGGGGACCACACTTAAGGAAACACAGGCTGCTATTGTTTCTTCATTGTTGAGGTCTCCTATATCTGAAATAAGACAAAGTCTTAAGCAACAGGGATATACGCCTCGTAAACAGGAGATGTTTACAGCAGTGGTTGATAATTTAAGGCAAATTCCAGAGATAGAAAGTAAGTCGATAAAAAGTGTGCCGGAATTATTATCTATAGCAAAAAAGGCAGGGTTGAGAAATAAGGAAATAAGGGCACTTGAGTGGTTGGCAAATAATCCAGAGTTCGCTAAATTTAGTTTGGGAGAAAGAGTATCTAATATTAATAGAATTGCGAGTAGTGGACTTAGTCAAAGGCCAGAAAGGTTGTATGAGGCGGTTAAAGTGGCGAATATAACTGTTCCTCAGGCTGAGTTATCTCAGGCTGTAGAGTTATTAAAGACCCCGAGTGTCAAATTTAATTTAAAAGAAGGCAGGTTATCTGAGGTTAGTGCTGCTTTAAAGAATAAAGGATTAGAGAAAGTTGCAGAGATATTTACTAATCCTACTGTTATTTCAACTATAGCAGAAAGACAGGCTGGTAAAAAAGTTGTCACAGAATTTAATAGAGCAGTAGCTGCAGGTTTGAGTGCACAGGAAGGCAAGGTATTTGAGCAGGTAGCAAGACAGGCAGGTGTTTTAGGGATAGAAAATATTGAAAATAATCCTAAGGCGCGGGAGTCGATTGAGTTAGGAGATATAAACCAGTTAAGGGCAGCTGTTAAGAACATTAAAACACCAGAGGCTGCTAAGTTGTCGTCGTTGTTGAATAATATTAATTTTCTTGCTAACTTGGCAAAGGCAGGACAGAATGAAAGGGTTACTACTACATATAAAAACTTATCCCGATATATTGCAAAGGCTACTCCTGAAGAAGTGGGGGCTGTGTTAGAAAAGGCAGGGGTGCCTTCTGAACAGAGAAGTTTGGCAGTTGAGGCAGTTAAACAGATACGGTATAATCCCATGAGTCTGGAGTTATTGCGAAAAGGAGGACCTCTTACTGCTGCAATGGATATGGTTCAGCTTAGTCCTCAACATAGGACGGCTTTGTTAAATATCTCTAGACCACAGGCTGCAGCTGAACTTGCAAAGGTTGTTACTTCTACAGGGAGAAAGGTAAATTCAGCTGCTAATCAGGTTAAGTCTTTAAATGAGAAGGCTGTTGAGATATTTTTGACAACACCAAAAGATAAGTTGCCTAGTTTGTTAAAAAAGATGGGGTTGTCTAACCCTGAAATCAAGGCCAGATTACCTCAGATACAACAGGCCCAGCAAGTTGTCTTAAATAAGATTGAGGAACAGGGAATTTCACCTGTAGATTTTGCTAAGAGAGAGGGATTAGAGGGGCTGTTGGGGCTTACCTCCCCTCAGCAAACAGAGGCATTTCAAAAGGTATTTTTAAATAGAACTGAAAGTAGAAAGTATATAGCAAAAGAGAGTACTATATCTGATACAATGAATTCAATGAGGCATTATGTAGGTAATTCTCTTGTTGCTTTACCTCCAAAAGAATTAACGGCTGTATTTGAGAAGGCAGGAATTTCTTCTGAAGAGGCGCGGACATTAGCTCATAATGTCGTTTTTTCAAGGAAATCGAGCTTATCGGTGAAGAATGCTTTACAGCAGATAGATTTATTTGCCTTGCAAAAAGAAGGGCTTGGTGGATTAAAAAGGGTATTTTCTCCAGAGAATAGAAATTTGCCCAATGTATTGGTAACTCTTTCTGAGAAAGGGGCGAAGATTGCCCTTGAAAAGGTTAATATAGGTGCAGGAAGGGCATTGACAGGGATTTCTCCTGAAGTTATTCAGAGAAAGATTGAGAAAGCAGGTGTCCCAAAACAGAGAGCAGAAAAGATAGGTGTATGGTTGAAGACCTTGAAAAAACAACATCCTATGCTTTCCAAGTCTTTAAGAACTCAGGGGATTTCTTCTCTCTTAAATATAGCTAAGACAGAAAGAGAGAAATCATATGTTTCTACTTTGATGTCTTTGCCTGTTATGGAGTCATTAGCTAAGTCAGAATTAGGACAGGAGTATAGACCTTTTAGTCCAACTGTAACTTCTTTGCATCAGGGGGCGTTAGTAAATCTGGCTACACAAACTCCAGAGTCAATAAGGATGCAATTAGAGAGTACGGGTATTTTTACGCAAAGAGAGATAGAGCAAACAATAGGTGCGGTTAAGGCGTATCAGGGAAGGATTAAAGAGGTAGCACAGAAAAAGAATTTGCCTGTAGTTGAGGTGGCAGCAGAGTCAGCTCCGTCGATAATATCTGAACTGCCTGTTCAAAAGAGATTTGTTTTGTCTAAATTTGTTGCTCCTACTAGTGAATATATGCAGAAAGTAATGGTAACTCAGCAACCTGTTACGTCATTTCAAACGATAGTGGCTAGAGAGGTTGCAAATATGTCAGTGGAGCAGTCAGGAAGGATTCTTAGTAAAGTTACAGGGATAAGTTTAAAAAAGGCTGTTGAGGCTATAAATAAGGTGGTGTTGTCTAGGGAAGGAAAGCGTCAGTTATCAGAAGGGGACATAACTCCTTTATTAAAGCAGTCTGCTGAGTTGGGTAAGTTGTTTACAAAACCAGAGACAGTTGCTGCCATTGCTCTTGCAATGAAACAACAGGAGTTTGTTCAGGCCCCGCAGAAGGTTAATAGTGCTGCGGCAAAGGTTGCTTTAGAGGTACGTCCGCAGGTTTTGGCTAATGTTATAAATGAATATGTAAACCAGTTGGGGTTGTCAAAACCAGAGGCCAATAATCTTGCCTTAAGGTTGACAGAGCAGATACTTAAATTTAGAACTAATCCTAAGACGATAAAGGAAATGAAGTTGTCAGGGTTTAAGGCCGCAATAAATTCTTCTCCTGTAGAGTTAAGACCACATATGATGGCCTTGGTGCCAGAATTAGCAAGGAGGGTAAAGGTTGAAACTGGTGGTATTGATTTGTCAGCTTCTATGCTTGATTTAAAGATCAAGCGTGATGGTAATGGCGTTCCTTTGAAGGTGTCTGATCAACCTATAGATCAGCTTAAATTAAGTATAGGAGGGTTTGCCCCTATTATCGAGAAGGTTAGGCCTGCAAATAATATTCCTGATCTTCTTGGTGTGCCTTCTGGTGTATAGTAGTTAGGTAAATAGAAATAGCGATAAAGGTATAAAAGCAAGGTGGTTATAAAATATATTTTGTTAATCACCTTGCTTTTTTTATTTGTAGAGTAAGATTAGAATAAAGATTAAAATTTTTGACTTCCCTATTTATGCCCTTTTATTTGGAAAAATTGTATTGGAAAATAGTAATCCATCCTTGACGTAATCTTTTTTATTATTATAATTAAAGAATAAGATTAATTATAATATATGTGAATAGTAATTAATTTAACCTTTATTGCTTATTGCACAATTTAACAAGGTTGGATTGTGCAATAACGGAAATGGAAGGGGTGTTTTATTATGGAGAGAAAGTTAGTTACAATCGACGGGAATGAGGCTGCTGCTTATGTAGCACATAAGGTGAGTGAGGTTATTGCTATTTATCCGATTACACCATCTTCTCCTATGGGAGAATGGTCTGATGCGTGGTCGGCAGAGGGTAAGACTAATATTTGGGGGACTGTGCCGCTTGTTTGTGAGATGCAAAGTGAAGGTGGTGCATCGGGCGCGGTGCATGGTGCTACGCAGACAGGGGCACTTACAACTACTTTTACTGCTTCTCAAGGGCTTTTGTTGATGATTCCAAATATGTTTAAGATGGCAGGCGAGTTGAGCTCGTCGGTGTTTCATGTCTCTGCCAGATCGGTTGCGTGTCAGGCACTTTCTATTTTTGGTGATCATTCTGATGTTATGGCAACGCGTTCTACAGGTTTTGCCTTGCTTGCATCTGCCTCTGTTCAGGAGGTTATGGATTTTGCTATGATAGCCCATAGCGCAACGTTAAAGGCGCGTATTCCTTTTCTTCATTTTTTTGACGGGTTTCGGACTTCTCATGAGGTATCAAAGATTGAGCAGTTGAGCGAGGATGTTATAAGGCAGATGATTGACGATAACTTAGTTTTTAAACATAGAAAACGGGCTTTGTCTCCAGATCATCCTGTAATACGTGGGACTGCTCAAAACCCAGATGTTTTTTTCCAGGCAAGAGAGACTGTTAACCGTTATTATAATGCTTGCCCTGATATTGTGCAGGAGGTTATGGATAAATTTGCTAAGTTAACCGGCCGGCAGTATAGAATTTTTGATTATCACGGCGCAGAAGATGCTGAGAGGGTTGTTGTTATTATGGCATCAGGTGCTGAGACCGCACAGGAGACAGTAGATGCGCTTGTGGATAAGGGTGAGAAGGTAGGTGTCTTGAAGGTAAGGTTGTATCGTCCTTTTTCTGTAAGGCATTTTGTTGAGGCTCTGCCCAAGACAGTTAAGGCTATTGCTGTGCTTGACAGGACAAAAGAGCCGGGTTCTGCAGGTGAACCTCTTTATCTTGATGTTGTAGATGCGTTGTTTGAGGGAGGCAACGGACTGTATAAATCAGTTAAAGTTGTAGGCGGTCGCTACGGGTTGTCATCGAAAGAGTTTACTCCTGCTATGGTGAAAGGTGTGTTTGATGAGCTTTCCAAAGATGAACCAAAGAATCACTTTACAGTAGGTATTACAGATGATGTTACGCATACTAGTATAGAATATGACCCTGATTTTACAATAGAATATGAAGGCGGTGTTCAGGCTATTTTTTATGGATTAGGTTCAGATGGGACAGTTGGTGCTAATAAGAATTCGATAAAGATTATTGGAGGAGAGACTGATAATTATGCCCAGGGGTATTTTGTTTACGACTCAAAGAAGGCAGGTACTCTTACTGTGTCTCATTTGAGGTTTGGGCCAAAGCCAATTCATTCAACTTATTTGGTTACAAAGGCAGATTTTGTTGGTTGTCATCAGTTTGTTTTTCTTGAGAAATATGATGTGCTTGCAAAGATTAAAGAAGGTGGTGTGTTTTTGCTTAATAGTCCGTATGGGCATGAAGAGGTTTGGGATAAGCTTCCTAAAGAGGTACAGGAACAGATTATATCCAAGAAGGTAAAATTTTATGTAATAGATGCGTATAAGGTTGCTGAAGATACAGGTATGGGAGTGCGTATTAACACTATTATGCAGACATGTTTTTTTGCTATATCAGGGGTTTTACCAAAGGATGAGGCTATTGCAGCTATAAAGAATGCTATAAAGAAGGCTTATGGTAAAAAAGGAGAGGACATTGTTAAGAAGAATTTTAATGCGGTTGATCAGGCACTTGCGCATTTGTTTGAGGTAAAGCTGCCAGATAAAGTTACTAGTCGGGTATCAAGGCCACCAGTAGTTCCTAAAGAGGCTCCTGAGTTTGTACAAAAGGTTACAGCTAAGATTATTGAAGGTAAAGGTGATGAGTTGCCGGTGAGTGTATTTCCTGAAGATGGGAGTTATCCTTTAGGCACGACAAAATGGGAAAAAAGAAATGTTGCGATGTATGTGCCTGTATGGGAACCAGATATTTGTATACAGTGTGGTAAGTGTTCTGTTGTGTGTCCTCATGCTGCAATAAGGATGAAGGTATATGATCCCAAATATCTTGAGAATGCGCCTGAGACGTTTAAGTCAGCAGACCCTAAAAATAAGGCATGGGAGGGGATGAAGGTAACTGTACAGAATGCAGTTGAGGATTGTACCGGGTGTGGGGCATGTGTTCATGTATGCCCTGCGAAGAGTAAAACAGAAGAGGGTAAAAAGGCTATTAATATGCAGCCTCAGATACCGTTAAGAGAGCAGGAGAAAAAGAATTGGGAGTTTTTCTTAAGTATTCCAGAGTTTGATAGAAGGCAGTTGAAAAGGCATCTTGTCCGGGATTCGCAGGTATTACAGCCTTTATTTGAGTTTTCAGGCGCGTGTGCAGGCTGTGGGGAGACCCCTTATTATAAATTGATAACTCAGTTGTTTGGAGATAGGATGATTATTGCTAATGCAACAGGGTGTTCTTCTATTTATGGGGGAAATCTTCCTACTACTCCGTTTACTACCAATAGTGAGGGAAGAGGGCCTGCATGGTCAAATTCTCTTTTTGAGGATAATGCGGAGTTTGGTTTTGGTTTTTGTCTTGCTGTTGATAAGCAGACAGAGTTTGCTAAGGAGTTGTTAAAGAAGCTTGCATCAGAGATAGGAGATGAGTTGGTTAATGCTATCTTGGATGCTGATCAGAGTGAGGAGCAGGGTATTTATGAGCAGAGAGAAAGGGTGAAGATACTTAAAGAAAAATTAAAGGAGATTAATTCTGATGAGGCACAGCAGTTGTTAACTTTGGCAGATATGTTGGTTAAAAAGAGTATTTGGATTGTTGGTGGTGATGGTTGGGCGTATGATATAGGATATGGAGGACTTGATCATGTGTTAGCATCTGGGAGGAACGTTAATGTGTTGGTTTTAGACACAGAGGTATATTCTAATACAGGAGGACAGGCCTCAAAATCTACACCAAGGGCTGCTGTTGCTAAATTTGCTGCAGATGGTAAGCCTCTTGCTAAAAAGGATTTGGCTATGATTGCAATGAGTTATGGAAGCATTTATGTGGCGGCAATAGCTATAGGGGCAAATGATGCACATGCAGTTAAGGCTATAATTGAGGCTGAGGCCTATGAGGGAGCTTCTCTTATTCTTGCTTATAGTCATTGTATTGCCCATGGTATTAATATGGAAACAGCTATGGATGAACAAAAACGGGCGGTTGCATCTGGTCACTGGCCGTTATTTAGGTTTAATCCTGCATTGATTGAAAAAGGAGAGAATCCTTTTTCATTGGATTCAAAGCCACCAAGTATATCATTTGAAGAGTTTGCTTATCATGAAACACGGTTTAAGATGTTAACTAAATCTAAGCCGGAGAGAGCTAAGATGTTGCTGGAGTTAGCCCAAAAGGATGTCACTAATAAGTGGCATAAGTATGAAGCGATGAAGAGTTTATGGGCACCAGAGACTGTTAATACAGACAAATAATAGTGGTTTTTGTTGAATAAATTTTTCATCCTGATATCTATCCTGCACAAATCAACCAGGTTGATTTGTGCAGGATAATTGTGATGGAGTCTTAAAATAGTATGTTTTGTAAACCTAAAAGGTCTGTTGTTATTGTCGAGATAGGTAATGATTGGCTGAAGGTGGCTGAAAATAGCCCTTCTCGGACAGGAAGGGTTATAACAAAAATTAGATTGGTGAAACTTGCGCAGATAAGTGGATCTGTTTCTACAGCCATTGAGGAGATATTTAAGGATTTAAAGGTTAGCAAACAGGATGTTATAACTTATATACCCCGCCATCTTGTTACTGTTCGAATTCTTGAGTTCCCTTCTATAAATCCTGTCGAGATAGATAATATGGTTAGTCTTCAGGTTGGTAAACAAACCCCTTATTCAAAAGAGGGCATAGTGTCTGCGTATACCCGTATAGGTTCAGAAAGGGAAGGGTATACTAAGGTTATGTTGGTTATCGCACGTAGAAGTCTTATTATGGAGCGTTTAGATGCTATGGCTGGTGCGGGTATTGAAGTAAATAAGGTTGTAATGAGTACAGAGGGGGTGTTTAATTGGTTTAATCTTGCCTGTAAGGATCTTGTAGACTGGTCTAAAATGCAGGATGTTATGTTAATAGATATAGATTCTAATTATTCTGATATTATTGTGCTTAGAAATGATAGATTATCTTTTACTCGTAATATTTTTATAGGTGCCAATCATCTTATGGATGAGACTGATAAATGGCAGGATAAGTTTATTGATGCCGTTATACGTTCTATGGAGGTGTATCGTAATGAGATGAAGGATATGACAGAGATCGGTCGTATTATTTTAGCAGGAACAGCAATTAATATTAAGGGATTGGATGATCTGTTAAGGAAAAAATGTGGTATAGGTGTAGGGGTTGTCGACCCTTATAGGAATATTCGTATAAAGGATGATGGATATTTATCGAGTGGGGATTTTAGATTTGTTTCAATCTGTTCTCTTCTAGGTGCTGCAGCAGGATATAAAAATATTGATTTGGATTTAACGCCTGATGAAGTAAAGTTGAGGCGTCGTATGGAAGAGAGAAGAAAGCAGGTTACAATAATAGGTGTATTATTTGCAGCTATAATGATGGTTTTGTCTTTAATTGTTATTGTATATTTATATAATAAAAATAGTTATGCTGCAAAATTGAAGGAGGCCGTAGCTGCAACTGAGCCTGGAACAGCAGATGTTGAATTAATGCGTAAGAGAATAGCTTTATTGAGACAAAGGAAGGATGCCAGAGGGAGTTCACTTGAGTTGCTTATTGAGATATATAAAAATATCCCTGATGATATTTATCTTACTAATGTCACTATTCAGGAAAGAAACTCTGTAGAGTTAAAGGGAAGAGCTACTACTATGCAAAGTGTGGTAAGGTTTGTAGATATATTAGAGTCTTCGCCTTATTTTGAAAAGGTAAAGACGCTCTATTCCAAAACAAAAAAGTCGAGAGAGGGGGAATATACGGATTTTGCTGTTGTTTGTATGTATGAGAATAAGGTGTAATTTTTATTAAATTTAGATTAAGATATAGGAGTATAAGTAGGAAATTTATGGGAATATTATCTTTTTTTAATAAATTATCCTCTAGGGAAAAGGTAGGTCTTATTATAGGTGGGGGGTTAATGACGATTTCTTTTGTTTATAGTGGAATTGTTGTTCCTATTAATAATAAGTTGGAGGAGATAGATAATAATATACGTATAAATGAGAAGGCCTTAGAGGTCAATTTGCGTACTTTATCTCAGCGGGATAATGTTAAAAAAGTATATAGTAAGACGATTTTACATATTAGACGTTCTGGTTCAGATGAAGAGGAGGCTTCTAGGCTACATGGTGCTATAGTTGATATTGCAAATAGTGCTTCGGTGGATCTTGTTGACACTAAACCTCAACCCCCTAATAAAAAAGGTATAGTTTATGAGTATTCTTATGAAGCCGAAATTGAGGGTAATATGGCTTCTATAATACGTTTTTTATATAATATTAATACCTCAGAGCAACTTTTGCGCGCACAGAAAATTACCCTTAAACTTAAACGTAGAAATTCAGATATTGTTAGAGCTACAGTTCTTATTACCAAAGTTTTGGTCCCGTCAGGATAATTATATCAATTTGAGGTATTTTTGTTGTTGAAATAATAGATAATAAATTGTTGTATAAAAGATAAGAGCTATTTCGTGGTTTATTGTATTTTTGACTTTGTTTTTTACGGGAAAAATTATGATAGAAATTACAGGTGTTGTAAAATATTTTAGGAATTTTAAAGTATTGGATGGGGTGTCTTGTTCTATAGGTAAAGGCGAGATTGTTGGATTTCTTGGCAGGAATGGTGCTGGGAAGACAACCCTTATGAGAATTATTACAGGTTATATACCAGCTACCTCAGGGCAGGTTTCTGTCTGTGGATATGATGTAAATAGGGATCCTTTATTTGTAAAGAAAAGTATAGGGTATTTGCCAGAGATTCCTCCTTTATATGTTAATATGTCTGTACGTGATTTTTTGAGTTTTGTTGCTCAGATGAAAGATGTGGCCAAGCATAAACTTAAGGGACAGGTAGATAGGGTGTTAGAGGAGTGTAGATTGTTGGATGTTAGTGAAAAGTCTATAGGCATATTGTCAAAAGGATATAGACAGCGGGTTGGAATAGCCCAGGCTATTATTAATGACCCGCAGGTGCTTATTCTTGATGAACCTACTGCCGGCCTTGATCCTCTACAGGTGGTGCAGGTTAGAGAATTGATTAAGGGGTTAGAAGGCAGTCGTACTGTTATATTAAGTACGCATATACTTTCCGAGATAGAGATGATTAGTAAACGTGTGATAATTATAGATCAAGGGAGGATATTAAAAGATGCCCTTCTATCAGATTTAGTGACGGTATCAGATAGTGGAAATAGTTTTATTATTTATCTTAAAGCAGAAGTAGATAAGGTTAATAATTTGTTGCAGTCTCTAAATGTGTTGCAGAGTTATAATATACAGAAAGATAAAGATATAGATGGTTTTTGTCTGGATGTGTGTTTTTGCCCAGAGGTTAATGATTGTAATGTTTTGATTTCAAGATTATTAGGCATAGGGGCACAGATATTTGAAGTGAAAAGAAAACGTAAAGGATTGGAACAAGTATTTTTATCTTTGATGTCTTAGTTTGAGCGTTAATTCTTATCCTGCACAAATCAACCTTGTTAAATAGTGAAAAATGCACAAATCAACAAGGTTAAATAGTGCAGAATCCCAGTGGTAATTGATATGAGAAAGGTTTTATCTATAGTTAAAAAGGAATTGGGGGCATATTTTAAATCGCCTATTGCTTATATAGTGTTAGTATTAACTATATCTGTATTTAATGTTTTTTTCTTTATGATATTGGATGAAAATCATGAGGCTAGTCTTAGGGATGTTTTTAAGGTTATGGAATTTCTCTTTGTTTTTATTATTCCTATATTGACTATGAAGGTCTTTGCAGAGGAGAAGGCTTCTGGTACTATGGAATTGCTTTTGACTACTCCTACCCGGATTTCAGTTATTGTTTTTGGTAAGTATCTGGGAGCATTGTGTTTTTATTCTTTGATTATCATATTGACGGTTTTTTATTATGCTGTAATAGAGTATTTTTCTAATCCTGATAGACTTTCTGTTTTGTCGGGTTATGTTGGTATATGGATTGAGGGGGCATTATTTATTGCTATTGGTATGTTGTGTTCAAGTTGGAGCCGTAGTCAGATTGTAGCTGCAATTAGCTCTTATGTTTTTATTTTCTTTTTGTATTTTTCTGTTGCTTTTAATAATTATGTTGGCGGTCTTATGAAGGATGTGGTTCATTATATAGGGATAACAACTCATTCTCAGGATCTGTTTTCAGGACTTATTACGTTGGCAGATGTTTTTTATTTTATTAGTGGTATATTGGTTTGTCTATTTTTTACTATTTTTAGCCTTCATAAATTGCGAGATGTGGGAGATAATGTTTTATTTTTTGTAAAGAGAAGGTGTATAGCGTTTTTTTTGACTGTTTGTGAGATAATAGGGATATTTTGTTTGTTGGTGTTTGGAAATTATTTGATTTATAGGCATGATATTCGCTGGGATATGACAAGGGTCCTGCAGCATACGTTAGCTAAGGAAACATTGTCTTTGTTGCATGAACTTAAGCAGGATGTTAAGTTGACCGTGTTTTATGTGGGGGTACCTCCAGAATATTTAGAGGATATGCTTAATGAGTATGTAAGGCTGTCAGCAGGCAAGGTTTCGTATAAGATTATAGATCCTCTTGTTGATATAGGTTATGCCGCTCAGTTTGGAAATGTTATAAATGGCAAAGAGAATAAGGTTATTGTTCAGTCAGGAAAACTTCGGGAGGATATAGATTTTAGTAATGCCCCTCTCTCTCAAGCACAGTTAAACCATGGAATTATTCAGGTGACACGAAGAAAGGTAAAGGTGTATTTTCTTACAGGACATGGAGAGTATAGTATTAATGATAGTTCGAAGCGTGGTTTAAGTACCTTTGCTAAGCTTCTAGAGGAGAATAACTTCGTAGCTATGCCTCTTATGTTAGGAATCAATAAAAACATCCCAGATGATTGTGATGTGTTGGTTATTGCTGGTCCTAGTGACTTTTTATCAAAGGAAGAGGAGAATATTATACAGTCATATTTAAAGAAGGGTGGGGATGCCTTATTTTTGATAGAACATACTGTCGTCACTACTCCTGATCGGCCTCTTACTGAAGAGGAAAAAAGAAAAAATCCTTCATTGAATGGTATATTGAATTATTGGGGGATTAATATAGGTAGTGATATAGTTATAGATTTGTCTAACCATGTTGGGAGTGATGTCGGATGTCCTGCTACACGAAATTATATGCCGCATAAGGCTATTGTGTCGGGGTTAGATTATACTTTTTATATAAGGCCTCGTTCGATTTCTCTTTTAAAGAATAGGAGAAAGTCTGTACTTGTTGCACCTTTGGTTTTGACTGCATCATCAAGGAATAGTTGGGCTGAAACGAATCGTATGCTTAAAGTTAAATTTGATGAAGGAGTTGATAAACCAGGACCAATACCTATAGCTTATGTGATAGCAGAACCTAAGTGTAAGGGTAAAAAATCTACGACTAGGATAGTTGTATTTACAGATGCAGATTTTTTAAGTAATGCGTTTGTTAGTGATTATAGTAATGCGGAGATGGGACTTAATGTGATTAAATGGTTGTCAGAAACCGATTATAATATGTTGGTAGATAGTGGAAAGATAAAAATAGAGAGGTTGCGGTTAACAAGTAGGCAAAGGGCTGTTGTTGCAATTATTTTGGTTTTAATTCCAATTTGTATCTGTTTGCTGGGGGTGTTTATATGGAGAAGATATAGCCGTTGATATAATGGGTATTTTCCTCGCAATTTGTTAGAAAAATTATCCCTATAATGATATAATAATAAATTATAGGTGGATTTTGGTATGAAGAGAGTGTTTGTATATATATGGATGGTGTTTTGGTTTATTTATCTTTGTTGTCATGTATATGCAGCAGATGGTCTGGTCTTTTCAGCGAAAGTGTCAAAGTCGGTTTATCGATGGGGGGAACCTATTCAAGTAAAGTTAAGTTGGATTAATACTTCTAATAGAGATATCATTCTATTTGTTCCTGATGATATTCATAAGAATTGGTCTTCGTTATGGGAGTTGCAGTGTAAAGTCCGAAAGCCGAATGGAGAAGAGGTTGTTTTAAGGCCTGCGAGTTTCTCTGATATAATTTATACTCCAGAGAGAAGACACTTCCGTAAGTTAGCTCCTTCAGAGACAATGAGTCTTAATGTAATCTTTACTAAAAAAGAACCTATTCCTTTGAATATGATAGATCACGTAAGTTATTTGCAACCAGATAAAGAAGGTGATTGGGTGGGATTAAGGGATTTCCCCCCAAAGGCTGAACAGTGGATGACTATTGCGGATATAAGGGATATGTTTAATATTCGAGGAGGATTTTATTTAGCTCATCAGGGAATAAAAGAAATTATTGTGATGCAAGATATTTTGAGGGATGTGTTTAATTTGTTAGGAGATTATGAGTTGACGTTTATATATAAAAATATGAATAAGACTACGTTTGGTCCTGATGTAAAGTCTTCACGGTGGAGGAAGATTGTCTTGGATTCGGCATGGACAGGTGAGTTGACCTCAAGGGTAAGTTTGCGTATTAAATAGTAAATACGGTGTAAATTTATTTTGTTTGTTATTTTTAATTTTTATAAATAAGGGGGGAAGAAAATGACTGCTACGTTGGAAGATATTATGTGTGAGCATCCTATAAAGGTTAATGAAGATGTGTCTATAGGTAGTGCAGCTCATTTGCTTCTTAGATATAGGATAAATGGTGTGCTTATTGTAAGTAGGGACAATGAAGATGAATTGATTGGGGTCTTTACTACAACAGATGCATTACGATTGATAGATGAGGCATTTTCTACTAAGATAAAAAAGGCTGCTCAATTAAAAAAGTTTGCTGAGATGAAAGTAGGAGAGGTTTCAAGAAAAGAGGTTATTACTTTTCAGAAGGATGTGTCAGTTGCTAAGGCTATAGCTATTATGAGGAGAAAGAAGGTGCATACTCTACCAGTATTTGATGGAGATAAGTTGGTTGGAGTTGTAGGTAGACATGATTTACTTAATGTTGCGTTGTCGTTAGATTAATAAGATGCTAATAATTTATTATTTTATTTGATAACGTTTTTTGTTTTATGGCTATTATAAACGGGGGGAAGCTCTATGGGAAAAGGTGACAGGAGAACAAGACGTGGTAAAATATGGCGTGGGACTCATGGAAAAAGTAGACCATGGAAAAAGAAAAAGTAGGTAAGAGAAAAATTAATATTAATGGCTTAAGTTAGATAGCCTAATGAGATATTCCTTTTCTTTTTTTTATCCTATATTAGCTTTTTCTTTTTTATTGATAGCTTATGCTGTAAGCTATCCTAAACTTAAAAAGGTATCGCGTGTATTTTTGGCTATTAGCGGGCTTTTTTTAGTGGGAGTAGTTTTTGTAGCGATGCCGTTTTTGTTTGTATTTATAAGCCAGTATAGATATGAGGAGATGTTTGGTCCTGAAGATCTGCCTCTTGTAGTTGCTACAGGAGTAATGGTTTTGGGGGTATTTTTCTATATACGATCACGCCATGTTTCTCAAGCCCAGCTTTTGAAAGATCATAGGAAGTATCAGTTAGCGTTATGGAAGGCTGCCTTGGGTATGGTTAAGGTGAAAGAGTTATCCCGTTTATTGGGACTTATTGTAAGGGTTATTATTCGTTCTGTTAGGGTAGAGCATTGTAGTATTTATGTTTATCATGATAAGGCTCAGCGTTATGTATTGAAGGCTTCTGGTGGGAGTAGGGATGGTAATGTTGAAGCTGCCAATTCCATCTTTGAAGATTCTTCTTTGGTAGAGTATATGCAGAGAATACAGCGACCTGTGGTTTATGAGGAGGTTGTTTCTTTGGTTGATGGGGGGGCTGGTAATGGGGTTATTGGTGGTATTGTAGAGATAATGGATAGAATGTCTGCATCGGTGGTATTACCGGGTTTTATAGATGGTAGGCTTGCTATATTTATTGTCTTAGGAGAAAAAAGATCTGGAAAACTGTTTAGTAGTGATGAATTGATGGCTTTTTCTATGCTTTGTAATCACGCAGCATTGGTTATTGAGAATGTGAGCTTGAGGGAAGATATCCATAATATCCAAGAGCGTTTACTTAAGGCAGAAAAGATGGCGGTTTTAGGTACTATTGCGGATGGTGTTTCTCATCAGATAAATAATAGGTTGCATTCTATTGGATTTATTGCAGGAGATGCCATAGATACTATAAGAATGGGGAGAAGAGGTGATGGTAGTATGAATATGATGATGGATAAATTATATGGCGAATTAGAATATGCCTTGAATAGGATTCAGGTAAATGTTAGGCAAGGGGGAGAGGTTCTTGTTGGTTTGTTGGGATATTCTCGTAATGGTTCAAATGGCTTTTCTGCTGTTGATTTAAACCGGCTTTTGGATGCTTCTATTGAGATGGCTCAGTTTAAGATGATGGATAATATTTTGGATTTTATAAGGAAATTTGGAAACGATGTCCCAAAATTGAAGGGCAATTTTACTCAACTTCAGGAGGTGTTTTTTAATATAATAGATAATTCATATGAGGCCATAGTTCAACGAAATAGGGAATTCAACGATTTGAACTATAGGGGTAGAGTTGAATTTTCTTTTTTTGAAAAGGATGGAATGGGGCATATTGTTATCACGGATAATGGAATAGGAGTGAAAGAATCTGATATACATAGATTATTTGATCCTTTTTATTCTACTAAGGCTGAACAAGGAAAAGGAACAGGTTTGGGTTTATATATAATAAAAAAAATAATAGAAGATATTCATAAGGGAACAGTTCTGTTCCGTTCAGAATATGGTAAAGGGTCTCAGGTAGAAGTTGTGTTGTCTGTGATTAGGTGATATTGTTGAATTAAACTTTTTTTTTTGAAAAATAGATAGGGGTGTTATATGTCAAAGTTATTAATAGTGGATGATGAGATAGATGTGAGGGAATTTGCTAAAAGGTTTTTTGCAAAACGAGGTATTGAGGTTTCTGCTATAGGTGATGGTTATGAGGCAGTAAAGGTGATTTTGGAAGAGTCTCCTGATTTGGTCCTGTTGGATATTTATATGGATGGTATGTCAGGAATAGAAGTTCTTCAGAATATAAGGGAGTCGGGTTCTGATGTGAATGTTATTATGGTAAGTGGAGTTGAGGATGAGGAGATTGTAAAAAAGGCGCATAGTTTTGGTATAAAAGGATATATACATAAACCTTTAATCCTAGAAGAGTTAGAAAAGATTGTTATGGCGGAGTTAAAAAGAGATTAAGTAGTTTATTGTTTGTTTAACGATTTTTTTGTCTAATGTCTCCTTCGTCTAATAATATTGATTTTAAAAAGGAACTAGAGGCTGCAAGCAAGAGCATGATCATGATTCATGATCCCAAGCTCTTGATAAAGTTGATAGTTCGTATGATTGTTAGGAAGTTATCTATCAAGCATGCAGCTATGATTCTTTTTGATGCCTCTATTAATGCCTATGTTTTGAGTATTTCAAGGGGGATGACTGGTATTAAGGTCCCATCAGGGTTTACTAGATTTAGTGAGGATAGTCCTATAATTAAATTATTTAAGGATAGAAATTATAGGTTATTTACTGTTAATCGTAATGCTATTGTATCTGATGATATTAATCAATTGGTTTGGCGGGAAAGTTTGATGTGTAATGGAAATGGGAGAGAAATTAAGGAATTTTTATATAAGGTAGAACAGCAGATGCAGATGTTGAATACGGTTGCCTGTGTGCCCGCGTATTATCGAGATAAATTGATGGCGATATTGTTGTTGGGAGAGAAACATGATGAAAGTAGATTTGAACAGGAGGAATTGAATTTTTTTGCTGCACTTGCTTCAGATGCAGCTATGGCAATACGGAATGCGCAATTATTTGAGGGATTAAAAAGAGAATCAGAGAAGAATCGTAAGCAATTCATTCAGACGATTATTGTTTTAGGATCTGCCATAGAAGCGAAGGATGTATATACTCATGGACATACAGAGAGGGTTACAAGGCTTGCTTTGGATATTGCTAGGCAGATGGTGGCAAATAATTCAATGGATTTTCCTGAGACTTTTTTTGATAGTTTGTATATAGCTAGTTTGCTTCATGATATAGGAAAGATAGGTATTCCAGAGAGCATATTACATAAACATGGTAAATTAACAGAAGAAGAGTATGAAATTATGAAGGAGCATCCGGTACGTGGTGCAGAAATGGTTCAACCTCTTTCATTATCACAGGAATGTATTGAAGGTATAAAGTATCATCATGTGGGTTATGATGGTTCAGGGTATCCTAAAGTTTTTGGTCCTGGTGAAATACCAATATCTGCTGCTATTGTAGCAGTAGCGGATGCATTTGATGCCATGACCTCAGATCGGCCATATCGTAAGGCTATGGCAAAGGCTACGGCAATTAAAGAGTTGGAGACTCATTCAGGAACTCAATTTCATCCGTTTGTGGTGCAGGCTATTTTGGAATTGTATCGGAAGGGAGCTGTGTAGTTATATTTTAAGTTGTTTTAATATGTTTTGTAGCGCTTCTTCTTTTATTGGTTTTATATAGAGATATTTATCCACGATTTGGATAAATTCTTTTATTCGTTTATCTTTTTCGTATTTGTGAGGTATAAGGAGTATTATAGGTATATTTTTTGATTGGGATTTAATTTCTTCCAGCCAATTTTTTTCGGATATTGGATTGGATATTTCTGCAATAACTAGATTTATAGTGGCATTTTTTATGCATTCCTTGCATTGATCTGGAGAGTCAGTAAGGATTAGATCGTATTGTCTTGCAAGTAGAAGCTTTATAGATTCTCGAACGTCTTTGTTAGGAGAATATATGAGTATTTTCATAGTGTTTAAAGTCATTAAAATGAAAGATTATTGATTATAAAGAATAACATTTTTTAATCCCAGAATCAATATTTTTGTATTTAATGGTTTGCGGTTTTTTTAATTTTTGTTTTATGAATAGCTGGTGTTTTAAGTTTTTGGTGTTTGTGTGTTTGTCTATAGGAATTGACAGGTTGTGCCTTGCAGAGGAATTAGAATGGCAGAGGTTGGCTTGTAGAGGGTATGATAGGGATATAAGATGTATTGCTGTTTCTTTAAATGGCCGGGATATTTATATCGGGACATCTGTTGGACTGTATAAATTGAAGGATGATGAATGCCATAGGAGTTTACAGCCAGAGGGACAATTTAGAGGGGTGAATGCAATTTATATATCTCCTTTTGATGAGGGGAAGATTTTGGCAGCTACGGACTCGGGGTTATATGAGAGTAGAGATAGTGGTATTCACTGGAAACGAATTTATTATTCAACGGTCGAAGACGATGCTCGGTGTTTATCCGTTGTTTGTTTGGGGAAGAATATTTATTTAGCTACTGCAGGAGGTCTTTTTGTCCGAGATAGTATAAGTGATAATCTTTGGCATAGAGTTAAGATTAGAAAGATTTATAAACAGAGTCTTTATCATATTGCCTCAAATCAGGATTATGTCTATGTATCAGATAGAGACTCCTTATTTCGTATAGATAAGGATGGCAAGATAGACACGGTATTTTCAGTGGGCGGTGGTGATGGAGATGATACAGATACAGAGGATAATAATGAAACAGAGAAGGAGTGTTCTTTAATTAAATCAGTTGCTGTTAAAGGTAGATATGTTTTTATTGTTACTTCAAAGGGTATTTATTTTAGTCCAAATGATGGTCATAAGTGGAAGTCGATTTCTTCAATGGGTATTCCATATAGACAGGCGACTGGGGTTGCCGTTGATTGGTGTAGGGTCAAATTTGATAGGCGTAAGATATATGATTTTAGATTTATGTTGGCAACTATAGATGGTGTTTTTCTCTATGATATGAATAGGTGGGTCCCTCTTTATAAGGGGTTGGATACTAATAAGGTTAACTGTGTTGTTTTTGGAAAAGGACATAAGTCGTATGTTGGCACAGATTCTGGCATTTTTTCCATATGTTTAAGAAATTCTGTTTCTTTTTCTTTTAAAAAAGAGAATAAAAAAAAGAATAGATTTAAGAACAGTTCTAATGCAAAAGAGGTTCTATATAACAATAAATATGAGGATATAAGAAGTTATTTTAGTTATGAGCCTGATATAAATAAAGTGCAGGAGTTGGCTATAGAATATGCTGAGGTTAGTCCTGAGAAGATAAAGGCATGGCGTAGGAAGGTAAGAAAAAAGGCATGGTTACCTAAAATTACGGTTGGGATAGATGGGGATAAAAATAAGACTGTCTCAGATAGCGTGTGGGGAAGTTATACCAGTGGTGGGCAGTCTTATGTCGGACCAGATGATAAGACATTTCACAATAATTTTGGCTGGGATGTGTCTCTTTCATGGGATTTAAGTAATGTTATTTGGAATGAGGAACAGACATCTATTGATATGCGTTCTAAGTTAATGGTGCAGTTAAGGGAGGATATACTTGATCAGGTTACTCGTCTATATTTTGAAAGGCGTAGAATACAGATAGAATTGTTAACGAATAGGTCTATGGATGCAAAAGCAAGGCTTGATAAGCAGCTTAGGATAGAAGAACTTACTGCGATGATAGATGCACTTACGGGTGGGGAGTTTAGTAGACGTGTAGAGTTTGGGAAAAAGAGACGTATGCAGAAATTGTGTCATTAAAATAGTCGTAATTTTTATTCTGCACGATTTAACCTTGTTGATTTGTGCAAAATGCACAAATCAACAAGGTTAAATCGTGCAGAATAGGGAAGATGGAAGTTGAAGGGGGGATAGTTGTGATAGTAGTAACTGGTGGTGCTGGTTTTATTGGGAGTTGTATTATTCGTGTTCTTAATGATAGGGGTAGAGATGATATTATTGTGGTTGATCATTTGGATACAAAAGGTATGAAGAAGAGGAATTTGGAAGGTAAGAGATATGCATTATATTATGATAAGCAGGAATTTTTGCAGAATCTCTTATCTGGAAAGTTGTCTTCGGAGGTGGATAGTATTATTCATATGGGGGCGTGTAGTTCAACTACTTTGCAGGATGAGCAATATTTTAATAAGAATAATTTTGAATATACTATGCATCTTGCTAAGTGGGCGTTAGACAGAAATGTTCGTTTTATATATGCAAGTTCTGCTGCTACTTATGGGGATGGTAGTGTTGGGTATAAGGATGACGAGGAAACTATACGTAGGTGTCGGCCGTTGAATTTATATGGATGGTCTAAGCAGAAGTTTGATGAGTGGGTGCTGGATAATGGTTATATTGATAGGATGGTAGGGTTGAAGTTTTTTAATGTTTTCGGCCCGAATGAGTATCATAAAAAGGATATGATGAGCGTGGTTGCTAAATCGTATAGAAGGGTGGTGAATGAAGGCAAGATTGCACTTTTCAAATCCTATAAGAAAGAGTATAAGCATGGAGAACAGAAACGTGATTTTATTTATGTTAAGGATGCGGTAGATGTGGTTATGTTTTTCCTTGATAATCCACAGACAAATGGTATTTTTAATGTTGGAACAGGACTGGCACGAACATGGAATGATCTGGCTTATGCGCTTTTTTCTGCTGTAGGGATAGAACCTTGTATTGAGTATATTGATATGCCAGAGGGATTAAAAGATCGTTATCAGTATTTTACCCAAGCAGATATGTCTAAGTTGCAGGCGTCAGGTTATTCTAAGGGGTTTACAGGTCTAGAAGATGCAGTTAGGGATTATGTGGGATATTTAGCTGATCATAGATATTTTTGAGAGTATAGGGAGGGTAATGATATTATGTGGCTTTATTTTATCGTTATAGTTGTAGCAATATTTATAGGTGGTGTATGGTTGTTCAAGAAGAGATTTGCAGACTCTGTTGAGTTAGAGGCGGTTCCTATATCAGATATAACCGAGATAAGAAGGCCAGAAAGTAAGGTAGCTGTTGTCTCAGAAAAATATAATGGGGGGGAAAATATAAATTCTGCAGATGATTTAAAGGCAGAGGTCTTAGCTTTAAGGCAGAAAATAAATCGGTTGTCCCGTGAATATAAACATAAGGTGGCAGGGCTTGAGATGGAGAATAGGCAGTTAAAGGAGGCGATAAAAAATGAGATAGCTTTAAGGGATAAAAGCTTGGATAAGGATAAAACTGAGGTATTAAGGCAAATGGAGAAGAGTTTGGCAGAGGCTAGACAGGCAATTGAGACCTTGAGTAGTGAGAATGCTCGTTTACATAGACAGATGGAATCGTTGAGTAAGGAGAGAGATGAATTGTTTAGGGAACGCTCTCAGCTGATGATAAATTCTAAGAAAATAGAAGAACATAATGCACAGTTGTTGGAAAAGGATCGGTTTTTGCAGTATGAACTCACCAAAAGTAGGGCTAAGGCCCTTGGATTAGAGAAGATATGTGAGGAGTTTAAGATACGCTTAGAGGCTACAAGTAGGTGATAACATAGCTTTTGGGAGGGATAATTTTTAATCTTATCTAATTTGATATAAGGGGATTTTTAGATGAAAGAAAGATTTTTTTTTGTATTATTTTTGTTTTATTCTTTATTTTTTTCTCAGGGGTGTTCATGGTTAGCTGATATGCCCAGGACTTTGTGGGGGTCTTCTATAAGAGCGTTAGAAAATGCACGACTTAATGCATTAAGTAGAAGCTATATATGTAGTTTTGACGATTGTTTTGATGCTGTTTTAAGTTTGGGACGTAATGAGTCTATGTATGTCCCTTATACGAAGAGAAAGGTTTTTGATGTTTTTTTAAAAGATAGGATAAGGGCTTGTATTGTGGTTATGGGAGTTAAGGGTAATATAGATACTACAGAGGTCGGTATCTTTTTTTATCCATCTGGCAAGAATGCTATTAGAGTAGATGTCTCTTCTTTAAGTTCTATAGCTAAGGAGAAGGTTGCAGACTCGGTATTTAAGGAGCTTGATATGAGATTTAAACGGGTATTGTGAGCGGTTTTTATTAATCTTTTATAATAGGAGAATAATATTATGAAAAACAGAGATACAAAGATTATTTGTACATTAGGTCCTGCTAGCTCCTCAGAGGAAATGCTTACTAGAATGGCTTCAAGTGGTATGGATATTGCTAGGTTAAATTTTTCTCATGGGAGTTATCATCAGCATAGTATGATGATAGATAGGATTAAAAAGGTTAATAAGAAGAACGGATTTAATATAAAGATATTACAGGATTTGGAAGGTTACAGGATACGAGTAGGACATTTTAAGAAGGCAAAGAAACTTGTTGAGGGGCAGATAGTTTACATGTCTAATGATGAGGAGAATGAGGCTGAAGATCATATTCCTTTTGATTATGAGGGAGCTCTCTCTCTTATAGCTAAAGGTTATGATTTTTATATTGATGATGGGACTATTCATTTAAAGGTTACAGCCCGTGTTGGTAAAAGGTTAAAATTAAAGGTTGTTGTAGGTGGGCTGTTAAAAGAGAGAAAAGGAATTAACATCCCTCAGTTAAAATTGCATGCTGATATTATTACGGATAAAGATAAAAAGGATATAGAATTTGGGATAAAACATAATATGGATTATATCGCTCAGTCATTTGTTCGAAATAAAAAGGATATATTGAATGTAAAGAATCTTGTTAGTCCGTATTTACCTTCGTGTAAAATTATAGCAAAGATTGAGAATAAAGAGGGAGTACGTAATATAGATAGTATAATTGATGCGTGTGATGGGATAATGATTGCTAGAGGTGATTTAGGTGTAACTTTGCCTATTTATAAGATACCTATGATACAGAAATATATCATACGCAGATGCAACCGTAAAAAGAAACTTGTTATAACCGCAACTCAGATGTTGGAGAGCATGACTGTCCAGTCTAGGCCTTCTCGTGCAGAGGTATCTGATATAGCTAATGCAATTCTTGACGGGACTGATTTTGTTATGCTTTCTGGAGAAACCGCGGTTGGTAGATATCCATGTGAGAGTATTCAGATGATGAGTAAGATAGCAGAGTATACAGAACGTTGTGGTGATTTAAGGCTTTAGGAGTTGGGTGGTGTTTAAATGGGTTTTAATTGTATAAGTCAGCAGAGTTAAATTGTGCTATTTGGTTGTTAGTATTTTGTTATGATAGAAAATGAGCTTTTGTTTTTAGGCTTGCTTAAGGATGGCCCTAAGCATGGTTATGAGATTAAGCGTCTTATTGAAGAAGAGCTTTTTCCTTTTGTCGGGCTTAAAATAAAGTCGATTTATTATCCATTAAAAAGGATGGAGAATCTTGGCCTTATTAAAAAGGATGTAGGCCGTGAGGGCAGGTTCCCGGAGAGATATATTTATAGTCTTACACCTAAAGGAAAAGAGATATTTGAGCATCTTATTACGGAGAGTTTTCTTTCTATTGAACGCCCATATTTTAAGATAGATTTGTCTCTTTATTTTTTACAGTATGTGGATAAACATATTGCCAAAAGAAGACTCCGTGCAAGACAGATATTTTTGAAACGTATAAAAAAAGAGATTGAGGCATTAAAGAAAAATATTGCTCCTTCCAAAAAACACCTTCAGATAATCCTTGATCATGACCTTGATTTAGTCGAGGCAGAGATTAAATCTATAGCTAGATTAACAGATATATTATTTTAGTTTTTCTTTATGAATATCCCTTGACAATACTTATATATTTATTAAAATCTAACTAGTAAAATTTTACTAGTTTGTTAATAATATGTTAAATGTTGGTTTAGATAAAAAGGTATTAGATAAAATTGTAAACATTATTGTGTCTCAGAAAGATGTAGACAAGATAGTTATTTTTGGATCTAGGGCAAGAGGAGATTTTAGCCGCAGTTCTGATATAGATATAGCTATATTTAGTCGTAATTGGACATATAAAGATATAAATCTTGTTAGGAATGCATTGGATGAGGAGGTTAGGACGCCATTGAAGTTTGATGTGGTCCATTTTTATGATTTGGAAAAACAGGCATTGAAAGATGAGATAGTAAAAGATGGGATTGTGATATATGACAAAGAGAGTTGAGCAGCGGTTTTTAGATTTTCAGCATGCGTTAAAAAGATTGGCATCGGTTATTGAGGAAGATTTATCTCTTACGGATGCAATTATTGATGCTACTATTCAGAGGTTTGAATTTGTATTTGAGCTGTCATGGAGATTAGCGAAGGATATTTTAGAATATAGGGGAATATTGGTGAGTAGTCCTCGTTCGGTTATTAAGGAGGCATTTAAACAAGAGATAATGGTTGATGGTGAGACATGGATTTCAATGCTTGAAGATAGGAATATGGCTGCCCATATTTATGATGAACAACTTGCATTTAGGATATATTCTGAAATTAAACATACGTATTATCCTCTTTTTTGTCATTTTGAATGTAAGGTTGCTGAGATAATCGAGGAAATGGAGTAGGGTTATTAGGTTGATTAAAGAAGGTGGTATGAGATATTTTTTCGGTTATAAAAAATGGGAGAGATTTGTCTTTGGCTTATGTCTTTTTAGTTAGTGTGATTGAAAAATATAATGAATTTGTAGTTGATTTATAGATGTGTTTGGAGAAAATAGGATGGATATAAGACAGGTATTAGATAATGTTGCAGATAGATTCGGTGATAAGCCTGCGGTTATTTTTAAGGGCAATGAGATATCATTTAGGCAGTTGAGGGATAATACGTTGCGCTTGGCATCTGCGTTGAAGGCAAGGGGAGTTAATAAATCAGATAAGGTTGCTATTTATTTGCCAAATTGCCCGGAGTATATTTATTCATATTTGGCATGTTTTTGTATTGGCGCGGTTGGGGTCCCTCTGGATTATATGTTGAAGGCAGATGAACTTATATCTTGCATTTCTCATTCGCAGGCACGTTTGTTGATTGCTAGGCCAAAGACAGGTGTTGAATTTAAAGATATTTCAGTCGCGGCAGTTGGGTTAGAGTATATGGTTTTGGTTGGCAACTCGGCAGATACAGGGCAGGTAGTTTCATTATTGTATGATAATCTGATGGAAGAGGACTGTCCATGTCTTGATAAAATAGATATCTCAGATCACGCACCGGCCTTAATTATGTATACCTCAGGTACCACAGGTAGGCCTAAAGGGGTATTGCTGAATTATAGGCATTTGGATGGTTCTCCTGCAGCAATGGAATATTTTGTTGACCTTTCAGATAAGGATGTAAAACTATGTGCGCTCCCCTTAAGCCATATAGGTGGGTTTATTTATATCCAGAATTGTATCAAGTTTGGTATCACTCTTGTCTTAATGGAGAGATTTCATCCATTTGAATTTTTAGAGAAGGTCCAGCAGTATAAAGTTACATGTTTTCATATTGTGCCTCCGATGTATAATGCCATACTTACCTTGAAGCAAATAGATAGGTTTGATTTGTCCTCTCTTCGCTGGGTAGTGGTCTTTGGTGCGCCGTCTTCACCTGTTATTATGAAAAGGTTTAACAGGTATTGTCCTAATGCCAAACTTTTAAATGGTTGGGGGATGACAGAGACCTGTCCACCAAATACTGTTACTCCATTTGACAGTGATAATATAGCAAGTGTTGGTAAACCTGCTCCTCATTGTCAAATTAAGATAGTTGACGATGAAGATAATGAACTTTCTGTAGGAGAGATAGGAGAGGTTATTATTGGTGGATGGGTGGTTATGGATGCTTATTATAAGGATCCTGAGGCAACTGCTGCGGTTCTTCGTGATGGATGGCTTCATACAGGGGATCTTGGTAGGTTTGATAAGGATGGCTTTCTTTATATTGTGGGCAGAAAGAAGGAGATGATTAAGGTAGGAGGCCAGATTGTTTATGCACCAGAAGTGGAGGATGCACTTTATAAGCATGAGGCTGTTAAAGAGGCTGCAGTTATAGGCATACCTGATAAAATGAAGGGGGAGGCAGTCAAGGCATTTGTGGTGTTGAAGGAGTGGGCTGTCTTGGAAGGTGATGAGTTGCGGTATTTTGTCCGCCAGCACTTGGCAAATTTTAAGGTTCCACAGTCGATTGAGATAGTAGATATGCTTCCTAAAAATAGGACAGGAAAGATTGATAAAGCCATTCTTAAGGAAAGAGAAGAAACTAAGGGTATAGGTGTGGGATGAGAGAATCCCTAATTTTATATTTATCAATAATATTGATGTGAGAGAGGAGAAATAGATGTCTCAGATGCGAAAAGATGTTCATATGACAGGAAAAGATTTGATGGAGATGGTCCAGCTTAGGGCCGAAGATGTTGGCAGGTATGCTATTGTGCCTGGGCCCAAAGATAGGATGGAGGCGGTTGTAAAGAAGCTTGAGCAACCTGTTAAAAATTTTTCATTTATGGAATATACGATGTATACAGGTTTTTTCGATGGAATAAAGGTTACTACTATTAATGGTGGTCGTTTTTCAGCAGATACAGCGATAACCACGGAAATATTGTGTAATGCGCAAGTTGGCTATTTATTGCGTATAGGTAGTTGCGGTGCATTGCGTGAGGATATACAGGTCGGGGATTTAGTAGTGGTCAGCACAGCGCTAAGAGGAGAAGGTGTAACTCAGTATTATGTTGAGAAGGATTTTGTCCCTACTGCAGATAAATCTTTGACAGATGAGTTTATTAAAGCAGCTGAGGATGCTTCGTGTAAGGTGCATGTTGGGAGTTGTTGGACAACAGATGCAATATTAAAAGAGACGCGTGAGTTTGTTGGCAGGGCGGTTGATGATGGTGCGATTGCAGTTGACATGGTAACTGCAGCATTTTTGACGATTGCTCAAACGTATAATATACCTGCTGCAGTGATGTTGGCAGTTAGTGATAATGTTATTACAGGTGAGATGGGGTTTATGAACCCAAATTATTATATGGCAGAAACTGCAATGATTAATATTGCTTTTAATGTTATAAAAGGGCTAAATCAATCTAACTAATCTATTCTGCACTATTTAACCTTGTTGATTTGTGCATTTTTCACTATTTAACAAGGTTAAATAGTGCAGAATAGCAGAATTAGCCCCTAAGGACCCTAAAATGTCTGTTGATAGATTGGATCAGATAAAAGAATCACCTTTATTTTGGCCGGTTAGATTAAGCAGGAATGCGGTTATTATTCTTGATGAGACTTCATTGCCTGCAAAGACAGTTTATATAAAGGCTAAGGATGTGAAGGAAGCTGTCAAGGCCATAAGGCAGATGAAGACCAGGGCGTTCGGTCAGTTTTTGGTTGTTCTGAATACTTTTTTGTTGGAATTGGATAAGGCTGGGAGCAAATATAAACAATCAGAACAGTTACTGTCGCTGTTAGAGGATATAGCAGAGAAAATTGAGAACAGTAGGCCTACTTTTCCTTTTAAAGAAGTTACTTCTATGTGTTTGGGCTGGGGTATGCAGGCCATAAAACAGGATGAGGATTTTGTAGAATTTGTTAGTATGCGTATTTTAGGGTATATGGAGGCTATCAGACAAAGACGACTTGATAGGGTTAGAAGGATAGCGGATGTAATTGAGGATGGGGATAAGGTTTTGACTCATTGTAATGTAAGCGGAGAGTTGGCTATGGCTGCATGGTTATGTAGTCAGCAGGGTAAGCTTGTGCATTATTTTGCAACTGAGACACGGCCTTATATGCAAGGGGCGAAGTTGACCTGCTGGGAGTTAAAAAAAATGGGAGCAGATGTGACTTTAGTGGCGGATAACGCTATAGGTTCTTTGATGGCAGATGGGTTGGTTAATAAGGTGATTGTTGGCTCAGACCGCTCATGTGCTAATGGGGATTTTGCAAACAAGATAGGTACTTATCAGATTGCGGTGCTTGCTAAGGAGTTTTCTATCCCGTTCTATGCGCTTATTCAGCCCTCTAATAGGATACCGTCAGGGAATGATATCCCTGTGGAGATAAGGCCTGCGGATGAGTTGTTGAGGTTTGGAGGCAGAAAGATTGTTAGAGGTAATGTTGATGCCTTTTATCCTGCTTTTGATGTAGTTCCTAGAAAGTATCTGACAGGAGGGAGCATAGAGATAGAGGTGGGTTGAGTGTTTGTCTAATTATTGTTTTTTATGTTTTTTATTTAAGAAATAAATATTATTATGTCTTCAAGTACTATAAATAATAAAGATGATATAGACAATAAAGGTTCTGTTATCATTCATGGGTTTTTTGAAGATGAGTTTTTCGTTAGGTTGAAGAAACAGCAAATTGAGAAGGTCTTTGTGTTGGAAGCTAGACCGACCCTTAAGTCTTTAAAGCATGCGTGCAGGCATCTTCTTAAATTAGGGATACGTCCTGTAATAATATCTGATAATATGGCAGGATTCCTTTTTTTTAAGCATATGGTCAAGGAGGTATGGCTTTCTTATCAGGATAGAGATGGTGAAGAGGCTGTGTGTCTTGTAGGTGGGTTAATTTTATCTGTTTTGGCAAAAAGACATCATGTGCCGGTATTCTTATCGTACGCCAGTAGTAAAAGTGGACAGTTTGCAGATGAAAAGGAGATTTTTAATTTTAATGGCATAAGGGTTGCGCCTAGAGGGATTAGGGGATATGTCCCTCTTTTGGAAGCTGTACCGTTAAGGTATGTAACAAATGTTGTTTGATATTTTATGGAGGAATAAATGAAAAAAGACAAAGAGAGCCTAAGGAGAAAGATTATAGAAATTGGGAAGTTATTGTGGGATAAAGGATTGGTATCAGGGCTTAATGGTAATATAAGTTGCAGGGTTAGTGAAGACACTATTTTATTAACAGGAAGAAGTACTTGTTTAGGTCTGCTTAAGGAGGAGGATATAGTGTTGATGGCCCTTGACGGAACGGTAAAGGAAGGCGGCGAGGCATCGAGTGAGCGGTTGTTGCATACGGATGTGTATAAACAGTTTGAGAACATACAGGCAATAATTCATACTCATACAATTTATACGAATGCATTTTTCTTAGAACATGAAAATTTATCTCCGCGTATATTTGAGTCCAAGATTTATCTTGGCAGGGTAAGATCTGCTGAGCAGATGACACCGTCGGTTACAGATACAGCTCCTGTAATTGAGTTGTTAAAAGAGAATAATATAACAGTATTAAGAAATCATGGTGTGGTTGCTATAGGTAGGGAGTTGTTTGACTGTTTTTTGTTAATTCAGGCACTAGAAGATGCAGCTAAAATAGAGGCTATAAGTCATTTATACAGGATGCAAACAGAGATATGTTCGTCAGATAATGGGGAGAAAGATGCGATAATAGAGCAGTCGGATAAAAGGTATGAATTGTTTTCTCAAGAGCAGATAGATGCAATTGTAGATTTGGTTAATAATGATGAAAAGATGGCACGGCTTGGTGCTCAGACAAAGATGACTATGACATTGGCAGTTAAATTAAATGAAACAGGTAAGCTTTATAGTTTTAAGTTTGAAAATGGCAGGATTGTTGAGACAGGTAATGATGAGGATGTTGAATTTTTGATAAGTGCGGATGAGAATGTGTGGCGTGCGGTTTTTAATAGAGAGATAGATCCCTTTGTTGCAACTACACAGAAGAAAATGAGCCTGCGAGGTGACTTTGCAAGGATATCAAGATGGTATGCACCTTGCAGTAGGCTTTTTGAATTATGGCAGGATGTGAAAATTATATGAGAAGATATGATTTATTCAAGAACGGTAGGTTATGTGCATCTATTAGCGGAGGATATTTTGAAAGTGTAAATCCTTCTTGTGGGGAACCATTTGCCTATGTTGCGGATGCTAGGATAGAAGATATGCAGGAGGCAATATCTTCTGCGCGTAAGGCATTTGATGGAGGGAGTTGGAGTAGGATCTCTATTAAGGAGCGTGGTCAGTATTTAGTAAAAATAGCAGATCTGATTAGGGAGAATGCACATGAGTTGGCAGAGTTAGAGACCCTTGATACAGGTAAGACTATAAAACAGACTACATTTATTGATGTGCCTACAGTGGCCGATACGTTTGAATTTTTTGGTAGTAGGGTTGAATCATGGGTTGAAGATGAGGTTAATACCATTGCCAATTGGCCTGTAAAGAGTAAGACTGTTAGGGAACCAATAGGTGTTGTTGGCTGTATTATACCTTGGAATTATCCGTTAATTATGTTTGGATGGAAGACAGCCCCTGCGCTTATTGTAGGCAACAGTGTGGTTTTTAAACCGTCTTCTTTTGCCAGTGTGTCAATAATGCGGCTTGCTGAGATTATTCAGGATGTAGGTCTGCCGGAGGGAGTATTGAATATAATCCCCAGTTCGGATCATGGAGTTGGAGCTGAATTAATAAAAAGTAGTGATGTGGATATGATAAGTTTTACAGGGGGCACAGACACAGGTAGGAAGGTAATGCAGCTGGCATCTATTAATACAAAAAAATTATGCCTTGAATTAGGAGGAAAATCTCCTAATATTGTGTTTGCAGATTGTGATATAAATGCTGCTGTTGGCGGTACGATGGCTGCTATTTTTATGAATCAGGGGCAAATGTGTACTGCAGGCTCAAGGCTCCTTCTCGAAGATAAGATATATGATGAGTTTTTAAATCTGCTTATTAAGAAGACTCAATCGCTTAAGATAGGCGATGCTGCAAGTTATGAAACAGAATTCGGTCCGCTTATAAGCAAAAGGCATAGGGATAATGTTTTAAGTGTTGTTGAGAAGGGAATAGAGGAAGGGGCAAGGCTTGTCTGTGGGGGGAAGGTCCCAGAAGGAGAAGGGATTAATCCCAATGGATTTTATTTTGAACCTACAATATTTGCGGATGTAAAAAATCCTATGACTATTGCCAGAGAAGAGATATTTGGCCCTGTATTATCTGTTATAAAATTTTCTTCGGAACAAGAGGCTGTTAGTATTGCTAACGATAATGAATATGGCCTGGCTGCATGTATATGGAGTAAGGATACCGATAAGGCCCAACGAGTTGCAGATAGACTTAGATGTGGTACGGTGTGGGTAAATACTTACGGTGGTTTTTACAATGAGGCCCCTTTTGGCGGATGTAAGCGAAGTGGTTTTGGCAGGGAGTTAGGAAGAGATGGGCTTTTGGAATATACTCAGGCAAAGCATATTTGTATGGATGCTTCTTTAGATGGTATGGCTTTAGTTAGTTCATGGTTTTAGTCTTTAATTTTCTATTCTGCACGATTTAACCTTGTTGATTTGTGCATTTTTCACTATTTAACAAGGTTAAATTGTGCAGAATAGCAGGATAGAATGGGATAGGAAGTTATATATAATTTTAATGGGAGGGGATTATGCAGGAGATGGTAGAAGGATTAAAATGGGATGAGGCCTGTTTGAATAAATATAATAAAATGCTTAATAAGATACCAATTTTTCATAGAGAGATTACTAAACAGATTGTGCCAGAGAAGGCAGTGTTAAATGCGAAGGAGAGGGGTTCTTTTGTTGTCGAGGAATGTGATGTTGTTCGTGCCTTTTTGACAGAGGTCCCAAAGGCCTTTTATAGCCTTATGATAAGGCTTATGGATGATGTTGGTTTTGACCATAAAAAATATGAAGAAGAGTAAGGAGAAGTGTGTGTTATGAAAATAGCAGTTATTGGCGCTGGCGCTATAGGTTCGGTAGTTGCGGCATACCTTAGTAAAGAAGGGGTTGATATAACTCTTATAGGTCGTAATGAGCAGGTTGAGGCAATAAAGAAAAATGGGCTTAAGGTGTCTGGTGTTCGTGGCCAGGAAACATTTAATGTGGAGATATTGCCACAGCTTGATTATGAGCCTGATCTTGCTATTTTTACAGTAAAGACTCAGGATTTGGAACAGGCATATGAGCAGAATAATAAGTATCTTGATAATTCTTTGGTGGTTTCTTCACAGAATGGCGTGCAGGCGGATAATATTCTGGGAGGGCATTTTGAAAGAGAGAGTGTGTTGAGTAGTATTGTGATGTTTGGGGCTACTTGTCTTAGACCGGCTGAGGTAGTTTTTAATTTTGAGGGGAAATGGATTATCGGACGTGCTTTTATGCCTGTATCTCCTAAGGTGCATGAGGTGGCAGGTATTCTTAAAAAGGGATTTGATGTTGTTGTTTCTGAGAATATTATAGGAATGAAGTGGTTGAAATTGTTTATTAATTTTAACAACTGCCTACCTGCCCTTATCGGTAAGTCTATGCAGGATACCTTTTCAGATATGGATTTTTGCAGGTTAAGTATTTTTCTTTTAAGAGAGGGTGTTGAGATTGTTAAGAAGGCAAAGATTGAGGTGGTTTCTTTGCCTGATTTCCCAAAGGAAAGGATATTTGGGCTTGTAAATATGCCTGTTGATCAGGCTGCTGGGATTATTAATAAGACTTTAACAGGTCTTAGCAATGAGCCGTTGTATGGTTCTATTTTGCAGAGCATAATGCGTGGCAGGGTAAGTGAGATAGATTTTATAAATGGCGAGGTTGTCTGCCTGGCAAGACAAATACGAGAACAAGCACCATTAAATAGCAAGGTGGTTGATATGGTTCACCATGTAGAGGAGACTGGTAGGTTCTTTTCTCCTGAGGAAGTAAAAGAGGCATTTAAAAGAGATATATCGGTTAATAGATAAATGTTAGTATAATATTGTTATATTTCAAGAGATTCGGGAGGAAATATGGAGAAAAAACGACGAGTTGTTGTAACAGGTGTGGGGATTATTGCGCCGAATGGTATTGGTAAGGAGGCGTGTTGGAATTCCATGATTAATGGGATTTCTGCTGTACGTAGGGTTACAGATTTTGATGTGTCGATGTTTAATACAAAGATAGCAGCACAGGTGATGGATTTTGATCCATTAAAATATGGGTTAACTAAAGAGGATGCCATACGTATGGACCGTTATGTACAGTTTGCTATGGTTACCGCAGACATGGCACTGCAGGATTCTATGCTTGATCTTGACAAGGTAGATAAGCAGAGGATGGGAGTATCTCTTGCAAATGCTATCTGCGGGACAAAGTATATGGAAGAGGAGTTTGCGCTTGTTACAGATAGTGGGAAAAATCCTATTGATCCTACAATAGTTAGGCCTGATTTATATGATGCTGCCATGTTTAATACCCCTTCAAGCGAGATAGCGGCTAAGTACGGATTGAAAGGGATTTGTAATACGATATCTACAGGATGTACTGCCGGTACTGATTGTGTAGGATTTTCGTATGAAGCAATTCAGGATGGTGAGGTAGACGTTATGATTACTGGGGCAAGCGAGGCACCTCTTACACCTATAACATTCGGTGCATTCGATACTGTAAATGTATTGTCAACGCACAATGATGAGCCTGAAAAGGCATCTAGGCCGTTTGATGCAAAAAGGAATGGATTTGTAATATCTGAAGGTGCAGGTCTCTTAGTTGTTGAGGAACTGGAACATGCTTTAAAGAGAGGTGCACGTATCTATTGTGAGATAGTGGGGTTTGGAACCACATGTAATGCTTATCATATGACTGATTTGCCTCCGTCAGGAGAGGCTAAGGCGGCATGTGTCAGGCTCGCTTTAGAAGATGCAGGTATTAATCCGGAGTGTATAGATTATATTAATGCGCATGGATCTTCTACAAGGCAAAACGATGTATTTGAAACAAATGCTTATAAAATGGTCTTCGGCAATTATGCTTATAAAATCCCTATAAGTTCATTAAAATCTATGATAGGACATCCATTAGCAGGTGCGAATGGTATTGAATTAGCAATTGGAGCGCTTATTTTTGAGAGGAATATTTTGCCTCCTACGATTAATCAAGAATTCCCGGACCCGGAATGTGATTTAGATTATGTCCCTAATAAGGCAAGGGAGAAGAGGGTAAATTATATGTTAAAGACCAGTAGTGGGTTTTCAGGAATACATTCTGCAATGGTTTTGAAGCGATTCGAGTGATTTTATCTGTTCAATAATTTGAATATGGATATTGATATAAAGAAAAGAAAGTATAATTTGAAAGGTAAATAGAATATGAAAAGAATATCTATTACAGGTATGGGGATAATTAGCCCAAGTGGGATTGATAAACGGAAGTTTTGGTCAAATATTAAGGCAGGTAGATCTGCTGTTCAGAAGATAGAGCGTTTTGACGCATCTAAATATCCTTCGCATATAGCAGGGCATGTACAAGAACTTGAGGCTTATAGTAATGTCTCTTCTCGTTTATTGAAGAAGATAGATCTTTTTTCGCATATGGCTTTAGTTGCAGCAGAATTGGCTATAGAAGATGCGGGAATAGATTTATCAAAAGGAAATCTTGATCGCGTTGGTATATTTATGGGCAATGCTATAGGGGGATGGTTATATGCAGAGACAGAGTTAAGGGACCTTTATTTGGAAGGTAGGGAGGGGGTCAGTCCATTTATGGCCTCTGCGTGGTTCCCTGCGGCGCCGCAAGGGCAGGTATCTATACGATATGGAATAAAAGGCTATAGTAAAACCTTTGTTGCGGACAGAGCAAGTTCGTTAATGGCAATAGCATATGCAGCCAAGAATTTGGTTCATGACAAAAATGATTTTATTTTGGCTGGAGGCATGGAGGCCCCTGTTACTCCATATGCTTTGTTGTGTTGTAATACTTCAGGTATGTTAACCAGACGTAATGATACCCCTGAAACTGCTTATCGTCCGTTTGATAGAAATCGTGATGGTTTTGCCATTGCTGAAGGTGCAGGGATATTAATACTTGAGCCGCCAGATAGAGTTGAGGAGAGGGGAGTTAAGGTTTATGCAGATATTATTGGATTTGGTACTACAACTGATGGAGTGGACCGGATTAATCCAGCAGAGGATGGTTTTGAACTTGCAAGGGCAATGAGGATGGCTTTAGATGATGCAGGATTGGCACCAGATGACATTGATTATATTTGTTCGGACGGTGCTGCAAAGGATATATGGGATGTAACAGAGACAAAAGCAATAAAGAATGTGTTCGAGCATAGGGCTAAGAAAATTCCTGTTTCTGCACCAAAGTCTGTTTTTGGTAATATGCTTGGTGCCTCTGGAGCAGTTGATGTAATTACTACAGTATTGGCCATGGAACATGGGATGGTCCCTCCTACAATTAATTATTTTGACTCAGATCCTGACTGTGATCTTGATTATTGTCCTAATAAGGCTCAATATAAAGATATAAAGAATGCAATGGTTATTAATAGAGGTCGGGGAGGGATTAATTGTGTTTTAATTTTGCAGAAAAATGAATAAGAAATTTTAAGATAAAGTATTAAAGTTTTGTAAAGGAGGGAGAAAAGTGGCAGTTGAAGACAAAGTGAAAGAGATATTAAATAAGGTTATTGATGTAAAACCAGAAGAAATTGAACCTGATAAAGGTCTTGATGTCCTTTTTGATGTTGATTCTACTGAGATGGTAGAAATATCTGTTGGCCTTAAGAAAGAGTTGGGTATTGATTTAAAAGATAATGAATTAAAAAAGACCCATTCTTTTAATGAAATTGTCAAAATTTTGAAAGAAAAGGGAGCTAATTAGTCCTATTTTGCGTTCTGCACAATTTAACCTTGTTGATTTGTGAAAAATGCACAAATCAACAAGGTTAAATTGTGCAGGATAGATAGGAAGGATTTTTTGATGTTAATTGATTTGAGTTTGCCTATAGATGATACGTTAAAAGAGACACATGCGGCTTCTATTGATCGTATCTCTCATGCAGAGGGCGTGGAGCATCTTAACTGGGTGCTTATGCGTGGGGAAGAAGGTGGCGAGGAAAGGTTTAATAAAGGGGAACGAATTATTTCTCCTGAGGATGTTCCTGATGGAGAATTGCTTTCTTTAGAGATTGTTCATTCATCTGTGCATATGGGGACGCATGTGGATGCACCATTTCATTATGGGAGCCATTCAGAGGGAAAACCGTCTAAACGTATTGAGGAGATTCCTCTCGAATGGTGTTATGCTCCAGGAGTTGTTCTTGATTTTACGCATAAAAGATATCCTGATTTGATAGATAAACAGGATATAGTTAACGAAGTTAAGCGTATAGATTATGAGATAAAACCAATGGATATTGTTCTTATTAATACAGGTGGGGATAAATTACTTGGCAGGCCAGAATATGTTACTGAATATGTGGGGATGACTCCTAAGGCAGTTGAATATATATTGGATTGTGGAGTTAAGATGATTGGAATTGATACTATGGGGTTGGATGCTCCGTGTTTTAAAATGTTTGAGGAGTTTCTTAAGACAAAGGATAAGAGCCTTTTATGGCCGGTTCATTTTTTAGGTAGGAGACGGGAATTTTGCCATATGGAAAGAATGGGGAATTTAGGTGCTATACCTAAACCGTATGGTTTTACAGTAAGTTGTTTCCCTGTACGTGTGAGAGAGGCAGGTGCAGGATGGTGTAGGGCGGTTGCTATAGTTTAAATGAAGATTATCGTTGTGGATGTTGTTTGAGAGCTGTAAATAATAAGTTATAATTATAAGGATGACTGTCCTTTATGGGAAAGCAGAAAGAATATTCTGTTATTATTAGATGTTTTAATGAGGAGAAACATATTGCCAGATTGTTAAGTGGCATATTGGAGCAGACTTTAAGACCAAAAGAGATTATTGTTGTTGATTCTGGTTCCACAGATGCTACCCTATCTATTGTATCTCATTTTCCTGTTAAGGTTTTAAAAATAAGTAAGGAAGAATTTTCTTTTGGCAGATCTCTTAATATAGGATGTGAGACAGCTACTTCGCAGTTTCTGATAATAGCTAGTGGGCATGTTTATCCTGTTTATAAGGATTGGGCAGAGCAGCTGCTTAAGCCTTTTGATGATGAAAAGGTTGGGTTAGTTTATGGCAAACAACGGGGAAGTGACTCTTCTTTTTATTCTGAACGGCGACTGCTTATGAAATGGTTTCCTGAGGTCTCTCAGAATGGGCAGAAGCATCCTTTTTGTAATAATGCTAATGCAGCAATAAGACGTAGAATATGGGAAGAGATAAAATATAATGAGGAGCTTACAGGGTTAGAGGATTTAGAATGGGCAAAGAATATAACACAGAAAGGATATAAGATTGTATATGAGTCAAAGGCAGAAGTCATACATGTCCATAATGAGAGTTATTCGCAGATTTTTCATCGGTATTACCGTGAGGCTATGGCACTTAAGCGTATATATCCTGAGGAACGCTTTAGCCGTAAAGAATTTGTGAGACTCCTGATATCTAATATTTATTCTGATTCAGTGGCTGCCTTAAAAGAAAAAAAGTTTTGCCGGAATATTAAGGATATTATAATGTTCAGACTTTTACAGTTTCTAGGGACTTATAGAGGATTTAGGAGTGGAAATATTGAAATGAATCTCTTAAAAGATCGTTTTTACTATCCGTCTGAGAAGTCAAATAATCATAAATCTGCTACTGATTCTGATAGGTTGAAAATCAGGTATTCTGAGATAATTCATAAAACAGATAAGTAATGGCTAAAAGAATTATTGATATATCTGTTGGAATAGATGAGTCTCTTGTAGTGTGGCCAGAGTCTCCATCTGTAAGGTTTTCTGCTATAAAAGATATGGATGCAGGTGAGGGAGTCAATGATACGCTTTTTAGTGGAAGTGTTCATACTGGTACGCATATTGATGCTCCGTCTCATTATATTAAGGGTGGAAAATCAGTAGAAGCCCTTGACCTTGATATTTTGATAGGGGAAGTATATGTTTTGTATCTGCCTAAGGTAAAAGAAATTTCAGCAGAGATCTTGCAAAACAATGCACATTTATTTTCAGGAGCAAAACGACTTTTGTTTAAGACGGATAATTCTTCTCTATGGAAGGATGGAGATAATTCTTTTTATGAGGATTTTGTTGCCTTGACAGAGGATGCTGCTCAGTGGATTGTTGATAATGGTATACGGCTTGTAGGTATTGATTATCTTTCCATACAACGCTTCACAGGTCAGGATAGGGTGCATGATATACTTCTTGGGGCCGAGGTGGTTGTTTTAGAGACGCTTGATTTGTCTTCAGTGGAGCAAGGTTGGTATAAATTGGTATGCCTTCCAATAAAATTTAACGGTATAGAGGCCTCTCTTACACGGGCTATATTATTTACTCAATGAGAGTATTATTTATATATACCAATATTAATGGATTTCATGAAGATACATTTCCTTTTGGTTTAGCATATATTATAAGTGTAACTAAAAGGAGTGGACATGAAGCAGATGTTGTGCTTGTTAAAACAAAAGAGGAATATAAATTAGTTCTTGATACTGTACGGAGGTTTAATCCAAGGGTAATCGGATTTACCAGTGTTTCCTCACAGTTCCATTTTGTTAAGGAGATTGCTGCGTTAATAAAAAGAGATTTCCCGAATAAGATTATTGTATGTGGCGGGGTTCATACCACTATTAATCCGGGTTGTGTTGCAGAAACAAAGGCAATAGATGCTGTCTTTGTAGGAGAATCTGAGCAGTCTTTTGTAGAATTTCTTGAGGCTGTGGAAAAGGGGCGTTCATATAAGCATATTGATAATATCGCTTATGTTTCTAAATCTGGCAAGGTTATAAAAAATAGACTTAAGCCTCTTATTACGAATTTAGACATATTGCCTCCACCAGATAGAAGTATATCTCTTTTTGAGCATACTTTGAATAGTGTAGGGTATGCGCCTTTTTTCTTTTCGCGCGGATGCCCATATCTCTGTACTTATTGCAGCAATCATGCTATAGCAAAGGCGTATGGGTTACCATGCAACAGACCGCGTTATCGCAGCCCAGAGGCAAGTATACGTGAGATAGAGGAGGTTATTGAAAAGTATCCTATAAGTAAGATAGCTATTGTGGATGATATATTCGGGATTAACAAAAAATGGCGTAGGGAGTTTTGTGAGAAATATAAAAAAAGGATTAAGATAAGATTTTTTTGCCTTTTAAGGGCTAATGTTATTGATGAGGAGTTTGTTGCAATGTTAAGGGAGGCTGGTTGTTATAGGGTTTCTATGGGGGTGGAATCTGGTAACGATTATGTGAGAAATACAATAATGAATCGGCGTATGAGGACTGAGCAGATAATAAGAGCCTTTGCTCTTTTACATAAATATGGATTGCAGACGAATGCCCTGAATATTATTGGCACCCCAGGAGAGACAGAGGATATGATATGGGATACAATAAGATTGAACAGGAAGATAAGACCTACTTCAAGTGGAGTAAATATTTTTTATCCCTATAGAGGCACTAAATTAGGAGATTATTGTTTTGAGAAGGGACTTGTTAATGAGAAACTTTATTATGATTTTTCTAATGAGAGGAGATCTAGTGTTTTAAACTATCCTGCAGAATATAAACAACGGTTAATATATTACAGACAAAATTGGGAGAAGTTAATATATAGGTATGATATTGTTGTTCGTTTGAAGATGTTTATAAAGGCTTTGCTTACACGTTTACATATATGGGGACAGCTTGTTAAGATTAAGAGAATGGTGTTAGGATATATTTATGCAAAAAGAAGGGCGGCGGAACAGTTATGAAGAAGCCATATGTTAATATTGTTGCATTGGTCCCTATGAAAGGTCATAGTCAAAGGGTGTCGGGGAAAAATTATCGTAACTTTAATGGTAAGCCGTTATTTTTTTGGATTATCGAGACCCTCTTACAATGCCCTTCTATTAATTCTGTGTATATTGATACGGATTCTTCCATTATTAAAGAGAAGGCATTGCATAGGTTTGGTGATAGCATTCGTATTATAGATAGACCTCAACATCTTTTGGGTGATAGGGTCCCTATGAATGATATTCTTTTGCATGATATCTCAGAGGTTGACGCCGATTATTATCTTCAGACACATTGTACAAATCCATTGTTGAAAAAAGAAACTATTGAGAGGGCAATAGAGTTATTTTTGTCTTCGGATAAGTATGATTCTTTGTTTAGTGTAACACGTATTCAGAGCAGATTATGGGATGGTAATTTAAGGCCTATAAACCATAACCCGGACAGGCTTGAGCAGACACAGGATCTGCCGCCTATATTTGAAGAGAATTCGAATATTTATATATTTACAAAGGATGTTATTAGTCGTAAGAAGAATCGTATAGGTAATAATCCTATGATGTTTGAAATACCTAAGTGCGAGGCAGTAGATATTGATGATGAAGAGGACTTTTGTATAGCAGAATCTATGGCAAAATATTATTTTAACCATAAAGAGGAAACAGGAAGGACAGAATGAAAAAAAAGGTATTAATATCAGCGCCTTATTTTATCCCTGTAGTGGATAGGTATAGGGAGATTTTTGAGGAGAATGATATTGAGGTGGTTGTTGCTGACGTGAATGAACGTCTTAGTGAGAAAGAGTTATTAGATGTTATATCTGATATAGATGGGGTGATATGTGGGGATGATCGTTTTACAGAAAAAGTATTAGCTGTAGCTAAGAGACTTAAGGTTATATCTAAATGGGGCACGGGGATAGATTCTATTGATAGAGATGCGTGTGCCAGATTTAATATCGATGTAAAAAACACACCTAATGCTTTTACCGAACCAGTCTCTGATTCAGTGATGTGTTATATATTATGTTTTGCCCGCAAGATTCCATGGATGGACAAGGCAATGAAGTCAGGTGTATGGGAGAAGATCCCAGGGATATCTTTGAAAGAGGCAACATTAGGTATTATAGGAATGGGGAATATTGGTAAAGCAGTGGCAAGAAAGGCATCAGCCTTTGGTATGCGTCTGTTGGGTAATGATATAAAAGAAATAGATAAAGGTTTCGTTTCCTATTATGGTGTAGAGATGGTTGAGAAGGAATATCTTTATAAAGAGTCTGATTTTATTAGTCTTAATTGTGATTTGAATGAGTATAGCTTTCATCTTATTGATAAGGTCGCTTTAAAGCAGATGAAAAAGAGGCCTTTTATTATAAATACTGCAAGGGGGGCTATAGTAAAGGAAATGGATCTTGTTGAAGCACTTAATCAGGGTATAGTCGCAGGCGTAGGTCTGGATGTGTTTGAACGAGAGCCGTTGCCTTCAGACAGTCCTTTGTTGAAGATGGATAATGTGCTTCTTGCTCCGCATAATTCCAATAGTAGTCCGTCCGCATGGGAGAGGGTACATGAGAATACTGTTAAAAACCTTTTGGAGGGATTGGGAAAATGAGTACTGAGAGAGTTGTTATTATAACAGGTGCTTCAAGTGGGATAGGATATAAGACATGCGATGTCTTTTTTAGGAATGGGTGGAAGGTAATTGGCGTTGGGCGAAGAAAGATGACTGCTCCTGAATGTATGTCTGCATATTATTCAGTAGACCTTTCTAAGAGAGAAGAGATAGAAGATTTGATTTCTACAATTTCCTCTTCTCATCAGAGACTTGATATATTGGTTAACAATGCAGCTTATCAGGTATGTAAGTCCTTGTTGGATATGGAGTTAGAAGAATGGCGGTCTGTATTTGCTGTAAACCTTGAGGCACCGTTTCTGCTTGCCAAGGGCTTATTTAGGCTTTTGGCACGGGCTAAGGGAAGTATTGTCAATGTATCTTCTGTCCATGCATATGCATCATCTAAAGATATATCTTCTTATGCTGCCAGCAAGGCTGGTTTGATAGCATTGACAAGGAATATGGCTATTGAGTTCGGCACTGTAGGGGTGCGAGTTAATGCAGTTGTTCCAGGTGCGGTAAATACACCAATGCTTGAGGAGGGATTAAGGCGGACTGGTATATGTGGGGATAGTATATCTGAACAGTTGGTAAGTATAGGTAAAAAACATATTATTGGAAGAGTGGGGACCCCAGAAGAGATAGCTAAGGTAATATATTTTTTGGCAGATAATGACAGTTCTTCGTTTGTTACAGGGCAGGTTCTTATAGCAGATGGTGGTGCATTGGCACGGTTGAGTACAGAATAGGATTTATTTTTTGCAATGAAAGTAGTAAGATGGGAGACAAGAAGCCTTTTTTATTTTTTGTAGAACGTTTGACCTTCCCTATATGGATATCCTGTATTTTCCCTCATATTTTAATCTTAAAATTTAAAGCTGGTTTTTTTAGAAAAGATGTCCTCTATTATATTGATACCACATCTATTGGCCTTTTTTTTACTCGTGTTATGGGAAGCCTTATAAACCTTGAAATAAGATTGCTTTCATTTAGGTTGGTGGATATTCGTGATGATGTTGGTAGATTGATAAGGCTGCGAATTGCAGGAGAGGATTTAATTGAAGTGCAGGAAGATATTTTGGATAGGTCTGAGTTTAAGCCGTTGTTACAAGCTATAGCTGTTGACAATCCTTTTTTGAAGATATATTTAAAAAAGCAGGCTGTGGCGTTCACGTGGGATAGTGCTGGTACTGTTTGGAGGATGATATTTCTTGTTCATGTAGCATGTTGGGCGGAAAAGAAGGTTTTTGGAAAAACTGCAGAGAAGATATTTTTTGCAGATAAAAGGTTGTGGAGAAAGGAGCTTGTTTCATATGCTGCAAAGTATGATGTAAGGGTTATCTTTTCTTTTTTCCATAGAGTCAATATCAGAAATTTTGTTGCATCTTTAGTAGGGGAACATAGGCTACGTGCATGGTATTATATTTATCTGTTGTATGGAATAAAAGGGTTGGTGTCTCAGTATTGCCGTGTAAAGGAGAGCAGATTTACCTCTATTTGTTTTGGAGATAAAAGTAGTCCTAAGGTTATGGCAGAATACTATGGTCATCTTAATTTAGATAGACCTGAATTCTTTTCAGACCTGTTTTTTTTACAAAATTCACGTCTTTGTAATAGGGATGTTATTGTGTCTTTTAACCTGCCTGCCTCACCGTTAGATTTGGAGGGGTTGGATGAATTAAAGAGACATAAGATACCTGTTGTAGTGCTTAATCCTAAGGCGTCAAAGGTAAGAGAGGTCCCTGTTTTTATTTACATGGGGAATAAGAATCTACGGGAAGAGTATGATGAATATACAAAATATGGTAACAATTCAAGATGGCTACGTAAACAGATCGTAACTTTTTATAGGGATGTTGATTATTGGAGAGAATTTTTTTTAAAGACAAATACACGAGTGTTTGTTTCCTGGTTTAATTGTGGGAGTCGTCATTGTGTTATCTCAGAGGCGTTAAGACAGGTAGGAGGCGTTTCTGTTATTTATCAGCGTTCATTTGAGGAATTTCCTTCACCTGAACTTACTCTTGGTTGTGATTTGGCTTTTGGTTTCTCAAAAATAAGTATGGATGCAGAGATTGCATCAGGTTCTTTTGTTAATTATTATGTGATAACAGGTTATATAGGTGATTTTAGGTTTAGGTTTGTTAAACATATCGCGGATAAGCTGCGTCAGCAGTTATTGGAAAACGGGGCCACAAGGATTATTTCTTTTTTTGATGAGAATTCTATGCCTGATCCTCGCTGGCATACAGGCCATGAGTTTATGAGGCATAATTATGCTTTCCTTTTGCAGAAGGTTATTGATGATAAGGACTTTGGTCTTATATTAAAACCAAAGGTTCCAAGGACATTGCGTGATAGGTTGGGAGGTGTTGCTGAGTTGCTTGATAAGGCCATCACTACAGGACGTTGTTATATGTTTTCAGGAGGGACTATACAGGGGGTATATCCTCCATCTGTTGCAGCATTGGCTTCTGATATTGCTGTACACGGGCATTTATGCAGTGGGAGTGCAGGAGTTGAGTCAGCACTTACTGGAACTCCTACGCTTTTATTAGACAGAGAAGGATGGCCTAGAGGGATATTGAACAGGTTGGGTAAGGGAAGGGTGGTATTTCATGATTGGGATAGTTTATGGGAGGCATGCCAGCAACATTGGAGACAGCCTGGGAGTATCAAGGGGTTTGGCGATTGGTCTGAATTAATAGATGAACTTGATCCGTTCCGTGATGGTAAGGCAGCAGAGAGAATGGGGACATATCTTTTTTGGATTATAGAAGGCCTTAAGAAAGGATTGCCAAAAGATAAGGTTTTAGCAGATGCTGCCCAATGTTATTCTGAAAAATGGGGGAAGGATAAGATTTTTGAATTAACAAATATAGATTAATAGATTATGAAAAGTAAATATACATCCGCAATCAAGTCTTGGCCTGTTGAAGATAGACCAAGAGAGAAGTTATTGAAAAGAGGGGCAGATACCCTTAGTAATTCTGAATTGTTAGCTATTTTGTTACGGACAGGCGCCTGTGGTTGTAGTGCTATAGATCTAGCCAGGAGTATACTTGTTAAGTTCAAGACATTTAGAAATATGATGCAAACAGATTTAAGGGATTGGGATGAGTTTAAAGGGCTTGGTAAGGCCAAGGTTGCTCAGATAAAGGCTGCTTTGGAGATAGGCAGAAGGTTTAGGGAGGATGAGCTTCGCGAGAATAGATATAAAATAAAATCTGTTAGAGATGTTGTGGAGATATTAATGCCCCAGATGCGCGATTTAAAGAAAGAGGTTTTTAAGGTCGTTTTTCTTGATAGTGATAATAAGATTATTGATATTGCTGATGCAGCCACAGGTACAGTTAATTTTGCCACGCCGATAATAAGAGAGATAATGCATTCAGCGCTTCAGAGGTATGCTGTATCGATTATATGTGCCCATAATCATCCAAGTGCAGTCAAATTGCCTAGTGCAGAAGATAAAAAATTTACGAAAGATTTGACCGTTGCAGGTAAGATTCTGCATATAAATGTTCTTGACCATATAATCATTGCAGATAATGATTATTTTAGTTTTGCAGAAGAGGGATTATTATAATCTATGAAAGCAATTTATGTCGTTTATAATACACGGGAGATGGTAGGCCTGTTTAAAAGAGGATTGCTTAATACTTCTTGCAGGAATAAATTTCTTGCATTTACAGATATATCTGAACAACTACAGAGATTGATTAGAGATTATAATATGGATTTGATCTGCCCTGCAAGGCCATCTTCAGAACAAAGGGAAAGATTTTTAGCTGAATATATAACTCTTATTGGCTCATTATCAAAGGAAAATAATAGCCGTCTATGGTGGGCAACAGATATTGCATCAAAGAATAGATTTACTTCAACTCTTCCGTCGTTAATTCATCAGTTTATTACTATTTTGTATATGCTAAGGCAGGATGATATAGACAACCTCGTTATTTTCAGCCCTTCTTATCTTATATTGCAATCATTAAATAAAGCGATTTCATTTTATGGTGTTAAGTGTGAATTTATCAGCAGAGATTTTGTAAATAATTTTAGGATTGTCTTTGCCAGAATAAAAAAGATACTCGGTCTATTTTATCATGCAGGAGTTATTTATATACGTTCGGTTTATGCAAGGCTGCGATTGGGTAGGATTATTCATAAAAGGCTTGTTACTGATAAGCCCTATTATATAGTTAAGAGTTTTATTTATAATCATTCTTTTGGTGAGAATAACAGTTATTATGATATATTTTTTGGCAGACTTGTGGATTTTTTGAATGCCCGGGATGATGTGATTATCCTAGCTAACATACTGGGAGGTTATCGTCACTGTATCCATAAGATAAGGAACAGTACTTATTTTATTATACCGATAGATTGTTTTATATCTTTTTTTGATATATTGACCGCAGTAAAACAGATATTATTTTTTAAAATAAAGCTACCGAAAGATATATTATTTTATGGAAAGGATGTATTTGATATTATAAATAATGAACTGAAAAGGACCTTTAATGGTGTACAGTTATATCAATTGCTTCATTACTGTGCAGTAAAAAGGCTGTTTGCCTGTGTGCAGGCAAAGACTTTTTTATATACTTATGAGAATAATCCATGGGAGAGGATGTGTGTTTCTTCAGTTAAAGAGAGTAGTTCTGCTACAGATATTATAGGGTTTCAGCATACCGTAGTCCCACAGGCCTCGTTGAATATGTTCCCGGATAGTAGAGAGAGAGAGCTTTCTCCTATGCCGGACAGGATATTTACTGTTGGTGAGATTCCAAAACAGATAATGGAAAGATATGGTAGTTATCATAAAGGTATGATTAAGGTTGCATGTGCTCTTAGGCATGAGTATCTTTTTAAAATAAATTTATCTTTATCAAGAAAGAAAGAGGGGAAGATATTAGTAGCATTAGAGGGGGTACCTGCTGCAGGTGCGATGGTAAAATATGTTATATCACAGCTGGCAGGTAAGGATAGCTATGAGGTTATGATACGCACGCACCCTGTGCTTGGTTGGGAATACTTTAGTCGTCATTATAATATAAATATAGACAATATTTCTAATTTTATTCTTTCGGAGAAAAGGTCTTTGAAAGAAGATATAAAATGGGCGGATGTTGTTATCTACTGGGGGAGCACTGTTGTTATTGAGTCCTTAAGTATGGGAAGGCCTGTAATACATTATGATATTGGTTCTATATTGAGTTATGACCCATTGTTTGAATGCAGTTATTTGAAATGGAGCGTGACTGCCTATGATGACCTTGATAATGTTATTAAAGAGATTTATCGTATTGAAGATAAAGACTTTATATATCAACAGCAAAAGGCCAAACAGTATATACGCAGGTATTTTTATCCTGTTAATGACGAAACATTGTCTCTGTTTTAGTAAAGTAAATTAAAAGTATTTATTTGTATAATTTATATGGTTTTTGTTGACAAAGTGTATCGGATAATATAGGCTATTATTGTCCGATGTATCGGATAATAATAGGTGGATAAAATGCAAAAAGATGAGATCATAGCAACCCTTCTTTTATGGAATTTTTGGGAGCGTAGTATAGATACAGGTATTCTACGCCATGATTATTTAGATTGTATACAACGGTATCTCAAGACAGATGAGATTGTAGCATTAACAGGTGTTAGGCGTTCGGGTAAGAGTACGATATCCTTGCAGGTTTTGTCTGAGTTAATTAGGCAGGGAGTACCAAAGGTTAATACTATTTATGTTAATTTTGAAGATCCTAAGTTTTATAGCTCTTTGAATATAGAATTATTGGATAATATATGGAATGCTTATCTTGATTATTTGCAGCCTAAGGGTAAGGTGTATTTGGTATTGGATGAGGTACAGAAGATATCAGGATGGGAGCATTGGGTAAGGGCGAAATATGATAGAAAAGAGGCTGTAAAGATATTTGTAACAGGTTCAAATGCCGGACTCTTAGGATCGGAGTTTGCATCTGTGCTTACCGGCAGGCATTTGGAGGTATTTATTAGCCCTCTTTCGTTTAGGGAATTTTTGATTTTTAATGGCATGGAGATATCCTCTGACAGGTTTTGGATGGTGAAGAATAGACATATATTGGAGGAGTTTGCTGTAAAATATCTTCAAATAGGGGGGTTTCCCAAGGTTGTCCTTACACAGGATGAATTATTGCGTAAGGAATTATTGTCGCAGTATTTCAATGATATCTTAACTAAAGATATTGTTAATAGATATAAAATAAAAGAGTCGGGGAAATTGCAGGATTTGGCATTATTTTATGGAACAAATTTTACATCTAAATATACTTTTAATAAAGTGAAAAAAGTGGTAGATTTTTCTTTGTCTTTGGATACTGTTCATAGATTTTCCCATTATCTGTCCGATGCCTTTTTGATTGATTTTCTTGTGCGGTTTTCATATTCACTTAAAGATCAGATGCGGACGGATCGTAAGCTATATTTTATAGATAATGGTATGCATAATGCTATAGCGTTTAAATTTTCAAATGATAAAGGAAAACTGTTAGAGAACGCAGTGTTTCATCATTTGAGAAGACAGAAAAGAGAGATTTATTATTTTCACGAAAGGAAAGAGGTAGATTTCGTTATAAAAGAAGGACATAAAATAAGACAATTGATAAATGTTTGTTATAATATAACAGAAAAACAGACGTTTTTAAGAGAGGTATCTTCTCTGATGGAGGCTATGAGGTATTTTGGGCTTAAAGAGGCTATGATTGTTGTTGCCGAGGGAGATAGCAAAACGATTGATGAAGAAGGATTTATGATAGATATTGTACCTTTTTATCAATGGGCATTGGAGTGATTGATGGATAAAATATTAAATTGCGGTATAGTTGGTTTTGGATATATGGGAGAGATCCGTAAACGGATTGTAGACTCTGTTGAAGGATTGCGCTTGGTGGGAGTATGTGATATAGATAAGAGTGTTCGTGATAGATTACAGGATGTTGAGGTATTTTCTTGTTTTGAAGATATGCTGGATAAGGATATCGACATAGTATTTGTATGCACTCCAAATTGTTTTTCACCTGAGATATCTGTTAAGGCAATGGATGCAGGTAAACATGTATTTTGCGAGAAGCCCCCTGGTAGAAACGTGGATGATATAAAATATATGCGCCAGCATGAAAAAGACGGTGTTAAATTGATGTTTGGTTTTAACCATCGTTATCATCCCGGGATAATTAAGGCAAAACTTATAGTTGACAGTGGCCGTCTAGGAAAGATTATTGCTTTGCGAGGAGTTTATGGAAAATCAGGTGGTTCTGGCTTCCATAAATCATGGAGAAACAAAAAAGAGGTTTCAGGTGGGGGGATACTCCTTGATCAAGGGGTGCATATGCTTGATTTATTCAGGTACTTTTGCAGTGATTTTCAGGATGTTAAGTGTTTTAAAAATAATTTATTTTGGAAATTTGATATAGAAGATAATGCATTTGTAATACTACGCAATAGTGATGGCCAAATGGCAAGCCTGCATTCGTCAGCTACATTATGGAAGCATACATTTCGTTTGGATATTATTTTGGAAGAAGGCTATATGGTTATAGAGGGGTTGCTTTCTAAGACAGGCAGTTATGGAAGAGAAAGGCTGGTGGTAGGCAAACGGCAGTTTGAAGATGAGGCAGAGGCACTAGGAAATCCATCAGAGCAGATTACATACTTTGATAAAGACAGGTCTTGGGAGTTAGAGGTGTCGGAGTTTGTAAGATGTATAAGAGAGGATAAGCCTGTTACTATGAGCAGTTCTTTTGATGCCTTAAGGGTAATGGAGATTATCGAACAGGCATATAATGATGCAGAAGGAGGGATAACAGAAGAGGTGGGAGATGAAAAACATTGTTGTTTTTGACGAGTTTAATGAGCTGGATTTTAAACCTGCTGATTTATTAGAGGAATATATAAGCCTTACTAGAAAGGATATTGGTAAATTTTTGGCGAACAATGAGTTGCGGGATATCCCTTGTCCTGCATGTAATTCGCAATTGACACAATTCGCCTTTTCACGATTCGGGATGCAGTATAAAGAATGTATGCATTGTAAGACACTTTATATATCTCCTAGGCCTGATGATTCAGTATTGAATGATTATTATCTTAATTCCTCAGCCCGGAAGTTTTGGCAGGAGAAATTATCCACTTCAACAGATAAAAAGCGTAAAGAAAAGATTATAAAGCCAAGGGTTGATTGGGTAATCGATTCTACTATAGAATATTTGCCAGGAGCAAGGCATTGGGTAGATGTTAATACCAGTCATTATGGGTATATTGATGAGATAGCAAAGACAGATTTATTTGCAAGAAAGACCCTTTTTTCTCCGTATGTAAGGCAATCTTCATTTGAGAAAGATAACATTTTTGTTTTATTTGATAAAGATCTTGCTAATGGTCAGATTGATAATGAGGTAGATGTTGTCAGTCTGTTTGATGTGTTGGGGCATGTCTCGGATATTGATGCTTTTTTTGCAAAGATAACTCGTATGTTAAAACAAGATGGGCTTTGTTTTATTACTGCTATTTTGTCATCAGGTTTTGATATATTGGAGCTTTGGGAACATGCGGAAAATCTGTATCCACCAGATAGGCTAAATGTATTTTCAATGGAGGCAATCAAGATAATTGCAGATAGGTTTAATTTTGATTGTCTGGAGTTTAGTACTCCAGGGATTTTGGATGTAGATATTGTTTTAAATGCTATTCAGCATAATCCTGATATCAAGATATCAAGGTTTATAAGAAGTATTATAGAGTCTAAAGATAGAAATGTAAGAGATGCATTTCAGGAGTTCTTACAGACGAATCTACTAAGTTCCTATGGAAGGATTTTATTAAGAAAAAGATAAGGAGCCTTATATGTCTTATGTTGAGCGTTATTTGAAAGAAACGGTAAGTATTATAGAAAAAATAGATAAATCTCAGATAGAGAAGATGATTTATTTGCTGATAGATGTTCGAAATGAAGGTGGAAGGATCTTTTTCTTAGGTGTTGGAGGAAGTGCAGCCAATTGTTCTCATGCTGTTAATGATTTTCGTAAGATAGGAGGATTTGAGGCATATACTCCAGTGGATAATGTGGCAGAACTCACTGCACGTACAAATGATGAGGGATGGCATACGGTATTTGTTGAGTGGCTAAAGCAGTCTAAACTGTGTGATAGAGACGGGGTGTTTATCTTTTCTGTAGGGGGGGGTAATAAAGAGAAGAATATTAGTGCTAATCTCGTATATGCTCTTGAGTATGCAAAACAGCAGAGAGCAAGGATTTTGGGAATAGTAGGTAGAGATGGAGGATATACAGCAAAGGTTGCAGATGCATGTGTAATAGTCCCTACTGTGGCAGATGATACTATTACTCCGCATGCAGAGTCTTTTCAGGCAGTTATCTGGCATCTGATAATATCTGATTTTAGGATTATGCAGATGAAGAATAAATGGGAGTCTGTTTCTGAAGATGGTAGTGAGTAAATATTGAGGTAGAATGTTTTGCTATTGTTCAGCAGGTAGTTAGACTTAGTTAACAATATAATTTATAGCATAAATTCAGGAGGAAGAGATGGCTATTTTTTTAGATACAGGTGATATTGAAGAAGTTAGAAAATATCTGCATATGGGGATTATACGAGGGGTGACTACTAATCCTACTATTTTGCTCAAATCAGGTATCAAGGGAGGCATGAAAGAGATAAAGAAATCTACCATAGAGATTGCCAAGCTTATTAGTCCGCTTCCATTATCAGTGGAGGTTACGACTAATGAAAAACAACAGATGTTAAAGCAGGCAAGAGAGATGGCAAGCTGGGCAGATAACATCAATGTTAAGATTACCATACATGGTCCCCAAGGAGAACTACATAATTTAGAAGTCGTTCATGAATTAGAGACCAAGCATGATGTTCGTGTCAATGTTACTGCAATGATGAGTGCCCAACAATGTCTGCTTGCTGCACTCGCAGGGGCAAGTTATGTCTCGATATTTGGCGGCAGGGTTAATAATATGGGATATAATGCAGTTGATGAGATTATGAAGATAAGAGCTCTACTGGATGAATTCGATTTAAAGGCAAAGATTATTGTTGGATCAACACGGGAGGTTTTGAATGTTGTTGAATGGTTAAATGCAGGGGCCCATATTGTGACCGTTGTCCCTAAATTTATAGAGTTGATGATAGTTCACCCTTATTCTAAAGAGACTGTTAAGATGTTTTTGGATGATGCAGCCAAGGGAGAGAGTGCCTCATGAAGGAATTGTTAAAGAGCCGTGCCTTGCTGAAAAGGAGATTTTTAAACAAGGAAGACATATTTGCCGCTTGGACATCCCTTTACCATCCTTCCATAACAGAGATTTTTTGCAAGGCCTCTTTCGATTTTATAGGTATTGATATAGAACACAGCACTATAAATCAGGAACAATCTCAGAGGATTATAGCTGCTGCTCAGGCAATGGGTAGATTATGTCTGCCAAGGATACCTACTCATGATATGGAGATAGTAAAGAGGTTATTAGATTCAGGAGCGGATGGGTTGATTGTCCCTATGATTTCTTCTAGAGAACAGATTGATGAGATTTCTTCATGGATGAAATATCCTCCTGAAGGCAGCCGTAGTTATGGTGTTGCAAGGGCACATGGGTATGGATTTGATTTCGAGGAATATACCCAGCAGTGGAATAAAGTGTGTATACTTATCGCACAGATTGAGACCATAGATGCAGTAGATAATATTGAAAAGATTGTCTCAAGTCCTAATGTCGATGGGATTATGATTGGCCCATATGATCTTTCAGGTTCGTTAGGCATCCCTGGACAATTGAACCACAGTAAGGTTATAGATGCATGTAGGTATGTTCTTGATATATGCCTTCAGAAAAAGGTATCTTGTGGGACGCAGATAGTCGTCCCTGATAGTAAGAGTATAGATAATGCATTCAATCAGGGGTTTAATTTTGTAGTACTTGCCTCAGATATATTTATATTATGGAAATGGTCAGAGGCTATGGATGATTTAATACATAAACGGAAGAGAGAGAGGGGTGTATGAAGGGTATTGGCACAATTATATTAGATTTTGATGGAGTGTTAGTGGAATCAGTAGGTATTAAGGATAGGGCATTTAAGGAGATTTTTTCTGACTATCCAGAGCATGTAGAAGAAATTATGCAGTACCATCTCTCACATAATGCAGTAATCAGATTTGAGAAGTTTAAATATATATTTGAGAATATATTAGGTATTGACTACACGGAAGAAATAGAACAAGATTTAAGTGAAAGGTATTCCCAGTTAGTTGTGGATGATATTATTAATTGTCCTTCTGTGGCTGGCAGTGTAGAGTTTCTTGATTATTTTTATAAAAGGGTTCCTATTTATGTGGTTTCTGTAAATCCTAAAGATGAATTGGATAAAATTATAAAAGAAAGAGGCTTAAGTGGATACTTTAAAGATGTGTATCCAGTTCCATGGAAGAAGCCAGATGCAATAAGAGATATATTAAAAAGAGAGGGTATAGGGAGTGATCAGGCAGTGTTTATTGGAGATAGCCCTGAGGATTATAAATCAGCAATGCAGACAGGAGTCCACTTTATGGGTCGTTTTAGTGGCAAGGATTTTGGAATAGTTGATTTCTCAATTTTTAGAGACTTTTTTGAGATAAAAAGTTTTATTCTGCACAATTCAACCTTGTTAAATAGTGAAAAATGCACAAATCAACAAGGTTAAATAGTGCAGAATAGAAGGGGGATTAGATGGTAGGAGATTATTTGTCTAAATTATTTAGTGTTGAGAAAAAGGTTGCTGTGGTAGTAGGTTCTGCTGGTTATTTGTGTGGGCATATGGCAGTCGGACTGGCAAAGGCAGGGGCACGTGTGGTTTTGATGGATAAGAATAAGGAGGGGTTAAAGCGGATGGAAAAGAAGATACATCGTTTGGGGGCAGAGGTATTAAGTGTTGTTGCAGATGCGACTAAAAAAGGTGATCATGAGAAGGCTTTGAAAGAAACATTGTCATGTTTTAATCGGGTGGATATTTTGATAAATGGTGCTGGGATTAATGCCCCTACTCCTGTGTTAGATATTACTCTGGATGAATGGCATGCAATAATCGATTCTCATGTAACAGCTACTTTGTTAGGTTGTCAGGTTTTTGGCTCTCATATGTTAAAGAGAAAAAGAGGTGCTATTATTAATATGTCATCTGCGTCTGCAGGCCCTCCCTTGTCTAAGGCATTCAGCTATTCTGTTGCCAAGGCAGGGGTTAAAAATTTGACTCAGAATCTTGCACGGGAATGGGCACCTTTTAATGTGCGGGTTAATGCCTTAAGGCCAGGATTTTTCCCTACAAAATGGAGTATGAAGCATTTTATTGATAAACCTAGACAGGATGCAATTTTATCTCATACTGCTATGAGAAGGTATGGTAGGCCAGAAGAGCTTATAGGTGCGGTTATATGGCTTTGTTCAGATGCGGCTAGTTTTGTTACTGGAGCTGAGATAACAGTAGATGGGGGTTTTTCATGTATGACGATATAGAGTGGAGCCTTAAAAATAAATAATATAATTTTTAGAATAAGAGGTGGTTGTTGTGAATGAAAGTAAAAAAACAGTAGTTATAACTGGTGGCACTAAAGGTATAGGTGCTGCTATAGCAAAAAAATTTTATGACAACGATATGAATGTTTTTGTTGGCTCTAGAAATGATAGTGGTTTAGCTAATGAATTAGGTAAGGGAGTGTATTTTGTAAAGATGGATGTACGCCGTGAGTCAGGGCATATCCGTTTGGCGGAACGTGCATTGAAGCAAACAGGACGGCTGGATATTTATGTAAATTGTGCAGGGTTTTCAAAATGGATGCCTATAGTAGATGTGACAGACTCTTTTTGGGATGAGATGATAGACACGAACCTCAAGGGAACTTTTTGGGGATGTAAGATAGCCGCAAGATACTTAAAAAGAGGCGGATGTATAATAAATATTTCTAGTTTGGCAGGGAAAAGAGGAAGTGCTAATAATTCTGTATATTGTGCCTCGAAATTTGGTATAGTTGGTTTAACACAGGCATTGGCAAAGGAGTTAGGTCATGACGGGATTCGTGTCAATGCAGTGTGTCCTGTGTATGTGGAAACCAAAGGGGTTATTGCTGCCTTAAAAGAAAAGGTATCACCTGCAGCAGGTATGGATGTTATGAAATATTTGAAGAAGTTTGCAAAAAGCCAGTCTGCATTACAGAGGCTTCCACTTGCTGAAGAGGTGGCTGAGGTTTGTCTGTTTTTATCTTCTGAGAAGGCCTCTGCTATAACAGGTCAATCTATAAATGTTGATTGCGGAGTCTTACCACAATGAATAGAAATAAGAAAATAGTAGCTGTCATACCTGCTCGAATGGGATCTTCCAGGTTCCCGGGTAAACCCTTGGAGAAGATCCTTGATTTGCCTATGATAGAGCATGTTAGGCGACGAGCTATGTTGTGTTCTTGTGTTGATGACGTAATTGTTGCCAGCTGTGATAATGTTATTATAGAGACAGTTTCTTCTTATGGCGGAAGAGCGGTTATGACTTCTGATACACATGAGAGGTGTACTGATAGAGTGGAGGAAGCTGCATGTGGGATGGATGCGGATATTATAGTGATCCTGCAAGGAGATGAGCCGTTATTTTTTCCAGAGATAATCGATGAATTGGTCGCTCCTTTGTTAAAAGACGATAGTATTAATTGTGCCAACCTACTTTCGGTTATTCATAATGAGGCAGATCTTAATGATATTGATATTATAAAAACTATTATAGACAATAAACAACATATATTATATTTTTCAAGAGCTGCTATTCCATATCAGCGTGTTAAAGGTAAATGTCAGTTTTATCGTCAGACAGGGATTTCTGCATTTAGAAAAGACTTTCTGCATAAATTTGCAAGCCTATCTCCTACTCCTTTGGAGCAGGCAGAATCTATAGATTTTTTGAGGATATTAGAGCATGGTTTTACTATTTCAGCTGTAATTACAAAGGAGTATACAGCAGGTGTTGATAGACCGGATGATATAGAAATTATTGAAGGTATTTTGAAAAAAAATGTAAAACAAAAACAATTATATGAACAGATACTTAATTCTTATTTCACAATTTAACCTTGTTAAATAGTGAAAAATGCACAAATCAACAAGGTTAAATTGTGCAGAATGAGTTTTTGGATATGAAAAAGAAGGTTTTTGTTGCATTATCAACATTTGCCCAATATGGCAGTGAGCCACTGGATATGCTTACATCAGAGAATGTGGAATATACTATTAATAATCTTGGTAGGCGGCTTGTTAAGGAAGAGCTTATTCAGATGGCCAGTGGTTGTCATGGAATTATTGCAGGTGTTGAGCCTTATGATAAGGATGTGTTAGATGCATTGACAGAGTTGGAGTGCATAAGTCGATGTGGGGTTGGAATAGATAACATTGATTATGAAACGGCAAGGGCTAAGGGTATAGTTATAAGAAATACGCCTGATGTTGTAATTCAGCCGGTTGCTGAACTTACCATTGCTATGATTTTTTGTCTTCTCAGAAGGCTTATTTTTCATACGGTATCTCTTCGTTCTGGTAAATGGCATAAGTCGGCAGGAGGATTACTTTATGGTAAAAAGGTCGGAATATTAGGCCTGGGAAGGATAGGCAAGAGGGTAGCAAGTATTTTAAATTCAATAGGTTGTGAGGTTATAGCTTCAGATATCTGTCCAGATGTTTTTTGGGCAAAGGAACATAATGTAAGAATAGTTTCCATAGAAGAACTTCTAAGGGAATCTGATATACTCAGTATTCATCTTTCATATACAGGAGGAAATAGGTTTGTTTTAGGTAGAAAACAGATAGCTCTGATGAAGGAAGGATGTGTTATAATAAATACCTCACGTGGGTGTTTTCTTGATGAGAACGCTATTTATGAGGCATTGAAAGAAGGAAAGCTTGGTGGTGCTGGTTTGGATGTGTTTTTAGATGAGCCGTATAGAGGACCGTTATGCGAATTAGATAATGTGGTTCTTACTCCTCACATAGCTACATTGACAAGAGAGTCTCGCCTTAATATGGAGATTGAGGCTACCATTAGTCTTTTGGAGAGTCTTGGTATAAATATCATGCATACATAAGAATTGACCTATTTTATCCAGAGAGTATTATCATGTCGAGATAGTTAATAATTGTTATTTATAATTTTTAGCAATGAAGAATAACCCGAAGATAACTGTATTAATGACAGTCTATAATGGAGGTAAATATTTATCTGCCTCTATTGAAAGTGTCTTGAATCAGAGATTTAGTGATTTTGAACTTCTCATTATTAATGATTGTAGTACGGATAATTCTGTTGATGTAATAAATTCATTTCGTGATGAAAGAATTGTTTTGCATCATAATAAAAAAAATTTGGGCCAGACAACTTCTTTGAATATAGGAATTAAATTGGCATCGGCTGAATATATTGCCCGTATAGATGCAGATGATATAGCCTTCCCTGATTGGCTTAAAAAACAAATGGATTTTGTTTCTAATCATTGTGAATATGCTGTTGTAAGTGCTGGGGCTGTTGTGATAGATGAAAATGGTAAGGTGACTAGAACCTATATCCCTCCTGCTTCAAGACAGGATATCCTGTTACGCGCTTTACTAGATTCTCCTATAAATCACGTTGGTTCTATAATGCATAAGAAGGTTATTGTTTCGTGTGGGGGGTATGACGAACGGTATAAGATAATTGCTGATTATAAATTATGGTCTGATCTTTTAAGGAAGGAAGAAAGGATTGTGTCTTTATCTGATATTTTGGTTGCTATAAGGGTGCATTCTGCTTCTAGTAGCATTTCTTCTGGTGAAGGTGCTTATATTTCTGAATGGACAGATATTATTTATGATAATGTCAAATATTTATCCTCTGCAGACATTTCTACTGAAGAGATTTCTATATTATGTAGGGCTAATTATCATGCCTCTTCATTAAGTGATGATGAATTTAAAAGGGCTGTAGAGATATTATATGTGATATATGATAATATACGAAATGAATTTAAGTTAGATGTCCCCCTTGTTCATAATTGGTATATGCGTCAACTTAGAACCATATCTCTTAAAAGAATATATTATTTTATTCAAGAAGGAAATATCCATCAGGTCAAAGAGTTATGTTCTTTTTGCATAGGCCTTTTCGGTAAGAAGAGTATTTTTTCATCTATTTATGCAATATGTATGATGGGAAAAAATATTCTTATTAAATTGCCGTCTATTTATTATTTTTCCCAAAAATTAAATGCACGAAGGAAGTTATCAGCAGAGTGTAGACAGTTTTTGTTTGACTTGGAGAGAGGGATATTTTTTTAAATATATTAATATAATAAGTGTATATGTTGCGTGGAAAAACAATGAGAAAGATAGATAAAGAAATTTTCATTGATTTTTTAGGATTTGTCAGCATAGGGCTTACATCGCTTTTATATGTTTTTTTCAGAGATATATTTGCCGAAATACATATTGACTTATCTTTTCTTAATTTTCCTATTTTTATAGGGGAGATATTACTATTTTTTTGCTTGTGCCTTGTTTTTGCCAAAAAGGAGAAGAAATATTTTTTGCCATTAAAGAGATACAGGTATTTTGTTATAAGTTATACCTCTTTTATTTTATTAAAGGCTTTATTGGGATATTTAGAATGGGGTCCCTTAGCATTGCGCCATGCAGCTATGTTTTACTACCCTATCTTTATCTTTTTTGGTTATATATTCTTTCGGAAGGAATTCCTCCCATGGTATTTACGCGTATTTCTTGTCATGTTTATTATTATAACATTGAATAAGTTAAACTATGTCAGCCATTGGGGGTCTTCTCTTTTTTTATTGGGGATTATTCTTGCGGTTTCGATTGGTTCAAGGATATTACGATACTTTATATTATCACTTCTTTTTATCTCCACTCCTTATGTCAGTTTTTTCTCTACAGCACGCATGATTATACTCGGTAATTTGGCGGCTATTGTTTTTTTTATGTTATGTCTGTTGTTTATGTCTAAGATAGGTTTTAAGAATAAGGTTATTATTTGTTTGTTTGTAATAGTGATTTCCATTATATGTTATAGCTTAACTCCAAATAGAGCAAGACTACAATCTATATTTAATATTTCTGCCATATATACAGGTTTTAAGGAGAATATGTCGGTAGTAAATGAACGTATTAATAATCATACTCAATTTAGAGTAGATATTAAAAGGAAGGTGCATATATTTAATCCCACTACGACAACGACAGATATAGTTATTTTAAATAGGCATTCACCATTGTTGATTACTAAACTTTGGGATGCATTCTGTGTTTTTTTTAAGAGGAATTTATTAAGATGTGAGTCTGAATATAAGAGATATATAAAGGACATAAGTCTTTTGAGAGATAAATATGTATTTAATTTAAAACAATCAGATAGATACGAAACTAAGAAACATTATGTGCATTATGTAGAAGAGACTCCAAATGTTTCGCGTAAGTCAGCCATGAAGGGAGCTTTTAATAAAACGAAAAATAAAAATATCAAAATATATCATTCAAATGCTGGGATGAAAAGGTCAAAGATAATTACAAGCTCACAGCATAATAAAAAGATGAGATCCACGGAGCATAGAATGAGGGGAGAAATAAAACCCGCTCAGAATGATGTTAAAATTGTTTATAGAAGTGATAATTGCGTTAATGGGAAACGTAAAATAAAAGGAAAAAGAGAAACGAAAGATAAGAATGGAAAGCTTATTAAATTAGCAAACAAAAAAAAATTTAATAAAACCGTTAGGAAAACAGCAGTTAGTAGCTATCGGGATATTTCCATCGTAAATAAAGCAGACAATAATAGGGATAGTACCAACTCTATTTCTAGGTATAAAGAGATAAAAATTAGTAAGGAGGGGAAATCAGTAAAATTTTATCTTAATAATAATTCTTTAAAATCCAATTTGTCTGAAAAAAATATAAAAAAAATTACTAAGAAAAAAGACCATTTTATGAAGGAAAAGGTTGGTAAGCATGACTCTTATGTCGTTTCTCATTTGAAAAGGGCAAAAGTAGATAAATATAAGATAGGTAATATTTTGTTTAGACTCTTTATATGGCATGATGTCATTGAAAATATGAAGCATATGGGAATAAAGATATTATGGGGAGAAGATTTTGGAAAACCGTTTATATCTCCTAGTTTGGAAGCGCTGCATTGGGCAGAAGGGGAATGGAGTAGAGACGGTTGGATAGCTGTCCATAATTCTTATCTTAATATGATATATAGGGCGGGTATTGTAGGTGTTGGATTTATTTTGTTTATTATTATATCGTTTTTTAAGATGGTTAGACGTTTTGTTATGATACATTCATATATTGGCATATTATTGTGCACCATATTTGTTGTATGGTTTGTTGCAGCCAATTTTTTACTGATATTTGAGATGCCATATACAGCAATTCCAATTTGGTCATTATATGGGGTGACACTTGCTTATTGTAAAGTAAACGATAGCAAAGAATAGTATCAGGTTATAGTTATATTTTATCTTTTTTTATTTTCATGCCATATCAATGAAGATATTAATAGTACATAATAAATATATTGAATCAGGAGGAGAGGATGAGGTAGTCCGCATGGAGATAAACATGCTTAAAAGGCATGGACATGATGTTTTATTTTATAGTTGCTCTAATGAAGAGTTTATAAGGATGCCACCTTTAGCAAAATTTAGATTTCTTTTAAAAGATATATATTGGAGAAGTAGGATATATTATGAGTTACGTAAGCAAATAGAGAGAGAGTCTCCTAATATAGTACATGTTCATAATATCTTTTTTATGATTACGCCTTCGGTATATGATGCCTGTTATGATGCAGGGGTCCCTGTTGTTCAGACCCTGCATAATTATAGATTTTTTTGTATTAATGGTCTATTTTTTCGTGGGAGCAGTCCTTGTGAAGAGTGTTTGAGATATGGTATCAAGCAGTCGGTTATAAATAGATGTTGGCGTAATTCATTTTTATCAAGCTGTGTTGCAGCAGGGATATTACGCTCTTACAAGAAGAGGAATGTTTTTAGGAAGATATCTAGTTTTATTGTTCTTAGTAGGTTTTCTATGGTGAAGTTTATCAATGCAGGTATTCCTTCCAGAAAGTTATATATAAAACCTAATTACGTTGTGCATGATAAGTGCCTCTGTAGGGATCAGATAGAAGATTATGCTGTTGTTGTTGGGCGGTTGGCGGATTATAAAGGTATCAGGACAGTGATTGATGCATTCAAGATATGTAATAGATATAAACTTAGAATAATAGGAAATGGTCCTCTTGCGGATTATGTAAAATATGAGGCTACTTTTATGGAAAATGTAGAGTATATAGCTCATGTGAGTTTTAATGAAGTTATGGAATATCTTTCAAAGGCGATATGTCTTATTTCAGCATCGTCTTGTTATGAGACTTTTGGCAGGACAGTAATAGAGGCATATGCGTTAGGAGTACCTGTTGTCGTTTCCGCTGGTGGTGCATTAGAGGAGCTTGTTGTGCCGGGTAAGACAGGATATATATTTGAACGTGACAATAGCAATCAGCTTGCAGAGAGGATATCTATACTGTTTGAGCAAAGAGATTTAGTACAGACGATGGGGAATAATGCCCGTAAGGTATATGGACAACATTATACAGAAGAAGAGAATTATAATAGATTGATGGATATATATAGTCAGACAATATCAAATTGGTATGCTAAAAAGTAAAAAATAGTAAACGATATGTCAATAGATAAAAATAAAAAAAGGTATGCATTTCCACTACGGCTTCATTTAGGACTTATATCTGCGTTTGTTATATGTTTTGTATATTGGATGTATTTATTTTTTTCTTCACATATGTTAATTAAACACGACGCACTCTGTTACTATAAGTTAGGCACAATGATTAGAGAGCATGGTATGAAAGAGTTTTTTATGACAGGTCCTAATAGGGAACCATTGTATCCTTTGATGGTGGCGTCTTCTATGAGAATAGCAGATTATTTTTCAATCAACTATCAACAGCTACAGAAGCTGTTGCAGATATTTATATTATTTATATCTCAAATAATAGTTGCCTTTATACTTCAGAAAATTGGAGTAAGTAGATTTGTCCAATCTTTAGCTGTATTATATATGGGATTCTCCCCTGCTATTGTTAATTCTGCATTCAGTCTATATTCGGAGATAGCTTCATTCCCATTTGTTTTGATGATAATTTTGTGTGCATTTTATTCTTGGGATGCTCTTGTTAAAGGGAGTCAAATAGGTCGCATTATTATGTTGTCATTATTGACAGGATTTGCATTTGCCTGTGCATCATTTGTGAAAGCTATATTTCAATATGTTTTTGTAATGTTTATTATCCTTTTTATATGTCTTATTTTTAATGCATATCAAAAGAAAAAAAAAGATATAATTTTATCTGGCATAATATATCCCCTTGTTTGTTCGACATTATTTTTGGCCATTGTGTTGTCTTATCGATTTGTTAATAAGATATATAACGGCAGGTTTGATTTTACAAATCGATATGATGTTTTATTATTCGGCAATGCTGCAAAACGTGTAGATAAATTGAACAAAAAATTATTTATAGCGCATATTTTATCTGTTCCTGGTGGGGGTGTATGTAGAAAATTTTTTGACGAAGATACATGTAGATACCCTGAATTTCATTATGCTGATATTTATTGGTCAAGATTATTGCCAGGATTACTTGGACATCATCCAACCCCTGAGGATTCTTCTAAAATTATATATCTTTCTTTTTGTAAGATAATGGAGAATCCATTGCAGTATTTTTTCTTAACCGGGCTTGAGGCAATGAAAATGGCATTTTGGGAATCCACACAAATAGGTTTCGTGGCTTATCCTGATCTATTAAAACGTTTGTTTGATAATATGATATTTAAGAATATGATTCGTATGATTGTATCATTGATAACTTATATCGCCATTATCTATGCGTTTATATGTCTTTATAGGAATAGGTATGCGCTTAGTTGTAGTAATGATAGCAATAATGCCATAATAATAGTGTTTTTTATTTTAGTGATAATAATTCCATTTACACTTCTATACTCCATGTATTCTATATTGGCACGGTTTGCCTTGCCTATCGCACCACTTTATATCATTATAATTGCATTTTTCTTTGATAGGATGTTCAAAAAGAATATACATACATAGTTTAATTTAAGGTGGAAGAACTTACAATTAATAGCTTATTAAGCTTAAAAAATATAATATGACAAAGACAGATTCAATAATTACAGCAGCTATTCATCTTAAAGCAAAGGATGATTATGGAGACGGGAGGACATTGATAGATTTTTAAAGGCATTTATGGTTGGCTGCAGTTCCAGATAAGGGTGTTTAATAATAACCAATATGATTATTCATTAGGTTTGCCGTATTTGCTTTGTATTGGGCCATTTTTATGGATGTTTTTCTTAGATCTTAAAAGAAAAGCGTTTACAGTAGTGTCTTTTTTTATTATCATTTATTGGTTATTAAGGTGGTTGGGATCCTAGCAGGCAAGATTTTTTTATATCCTGCTTATAATGATATTTATTTATGTTTTTAGCCTATTGAGTTAATATCTGAGCTGTGCTTATAGTATGCTTGTTTTTGCTCTTTGCATAAATGCGTTATCCATATGGCGTGCTCATAAGGATGATTTTTGCCTCTATTATGCCATACCTTATTACGAGATAAAGATATACGGTTATTGAAATTGAATTAATAAATATTTAAACAATAATAAAGAAGAGGGCGAATCGACTATTATCGTATATTCTGATGTCGCGTTTGCAAGGCCCTATGAGATTGTTAGTAGGAGTTTGTAGCGACTATGGATAAAGGATACAATTTTTAGTAAAATCAGAAAAGAGGATTGTTATGAAACTCAGTGTTTTGATGCCTACATTTAATGAGGAAAATTATATCGAAGAGATTGTCTCAAGGGTATTGACCCAGAAAGTGGAGGGTATCAATGAGATGGAATTGGTTATTGTAGATGATGCATCTACGGACGGGACGAGAGAAAAGATAGAGGCATTATGCCAACGTTATGAGGGTAAGATAAAGGCATTTTTTCATGAAAAGAATGCAGGGAAGGGAGCAGCATTAAAGACTGCTATAAAACAAATGTCAGGAGATATATGTATTATTCAAGATGCGGATCTTGAGTATGATCCAAAGGATTATTCCGTAATGTTAGAACCTATTGTAGATGGCAGGGCTGATTGTGTTTATGGTTCCCGTTTTAGTGGTTCTCAGTCAAAACGGGTACTTTTTTTCTGGCATTATGTGGGGAATAAATTTTTGACCCTGCTTAGCAATATGTTTACTAATTTAAATCTTACGGATATGGAAACATGTTATAAGGCCTTTCGTTCAGATATCCTTAAATCTATCCCATTGAGGTGTAATCGGTTCGGATTTGAACCCGAGATTACTGCAAAGATATCGCGTAGGAAATGTAGGATTTATGAGGTGGGAATAGGTTATAATGGTAGGACGTATGAGGAAGGGAAGAAAATCTCATGGATTGACGGTATTAAGGCTATATTCCTGATAATAAAATTCGGGATAATAGATGATTCGAGGTATAAAAATGAGCTTTGCTAAAGACTCAGTTATGGAATATGTGGATATTATGGGGGTTAAGATTGCGGCTGTTAACTTAAAGATAGCATGCGATATCATTTGTAGATGGGTAGAAGATAGGCGGAAGACATATGTATGTCTTGCACCTGTGGCAACTTTAACTGATTGTTTCCGTGATCCAGTTTATTTAAATATTATTAATTCTGCTGCTATGACTACACCGGATGGTATGCCAGTGGTATGGATTGGTCGGTTGAAAGGATCAAGTATTATAGGTAGAACGTATGGACCTGATTTGATGTTGTCTCTTTGTCAGCAAGGAGAGGGCTTAGGTTATCGTCATTTTTTTTATGGTGGGACAGAATTAGGAAATAAAAAACTCATTTCTAATCTAAAGAGAAGATTCCCCCGAATAAAAATAGCAGGTTGTTTCGCTCCATCTATTATGAATAATAATACTATTGAAACTAAAGAAGTGCTTAACCAAATAAATTTATCTTCTCCTGATATCCTTTGGGTAGGCTTAGGTTCTCCAAAGCAGGATTTTTGGATGTATAATCATCGCAGTCGTCTGGATGTGCCCATAATGATAGGGGTAGGAGCGGCATTTGATTTTATTGCTGGCATAAAACCTCAGGCCCCTGTATGGATGAGACAGGTAGGACTTGAATGGTTTTTTAGATTATGCAGTGAACCGAGGAGGTTATGGAGGAGATATATTATAGGTAACACATTGTTTATATATCTGTTGCTACGTAATTGGAATGAGATAAAAGTTGTTAAAGGTGATTGAGATGAAGGTTTATTATAGAAATTTTTTTATACGGTTAACATACATATGTATTGATTTTGTCTCTATTATAGCGGCATTAACACTTACGTGTAAAATACGACATACAACATTGCCTTTTGATATAACAGTTTACAATGTTTTTTGGGGAGAGAGTAATCCTTTTAGATTTATATTTATTTTTTGGCTGGTTACAACTATTTTGTTTTTAAATACACGGTCGTTATATTATACCCGCAGAGAAGTCATGGAAAGTTTCGAGCTTGGAATGTTGTTTAAAGCAGTAGCCTTGTCGTCAGTTGTAGTCATTGTTGCTTTATACGGGTTTAAGGTCCATGGCTTTCCTCGTACCATTTTGTTTATAGGTTCTGTTTTAATATTATTTTTACTTTCCGTATGGCGTGTTTTAAAACGTTGGTTTGTTGAATATTTGGTGCGTCATGGATACAACAATTTCAATGTACTTATTATTGGTGCAGGTAAGGTAGGAACAGCATTATATAATGAGATAAAGAAAAGACCAGGCTTAGGTATAAATGTAGTTGGTTTCCTAGATGATTTTAAAGATATTACTGAATTAAAAGATATGCCACCAATACTTGGAAAGAGTTCTGATTTTGTAAGGCTAGCAAGACGGGAGTTTATTAATAAGGTATTTATTACAACCTATAATACTCACATTGATTTTTTAAAACTTCTTGAGATAGCCAAGAGACTTGGAATAGCAGTTAGGGTTGTGCCTCATGGATTTGAGTTAATATCAGGTGATTTTTTTAAATATAATATAGGAGTTATTCCTATATTAGAATATTCTCAGGCACAGGAGTTTCAGAAACAGGCAGGCAAACGTGTATTTGATTTTATTGTTGCATTAATTTTATTAATTATTTTGTCACCGTTGTTTATTGTGATAGCTGTTGTTATAAAGACAACAAGCGCGGGTCCTGTTTTTTATTTGTCACGTAGATATGGCCGTGGCGGCAGGAAATTTTATATGTATAAATTTAGAAGCATGGTTAAAGATGCGGATAAAGTCCTTGAACAATACCTGGATCAAAATGAGGCTGATGGCCCTATATTTAAAATAAAAAATGACCCACGTGTTACAAAGATAGGACGTGTTCTAAGAAAATATAGTTTGGACGAGTTACCGCAGTTATTTAATGTTATAAAAGGGGATATGAGTCTTGTAGGCCCAAGACCGCTGCCCATTGAACAAATACATAAAGAAGATTTACGACAGTTAAAAAGACTTGAGGTAAGACCTGGAATTACAGGTCTATGGCAGATAAGAGGTAGAAGCGATATATCTTTTTCTAGACTGGTAAGATGGGATATATGGTATATCAACAATTGGTCTTTCTGGCTGGATATTAATATATTATTTCAAACGATACCTGCAGTTATAAAGGGGAGAGGTGCGTATTGAAAAAAAATATAAGCCAATGGCATGCCATGAATACTGATATAGATTCGGCTATTAGATTTTTTATCTATGTGTTGATTTTTTGGTTGCCGTATAGTCCTGCAGTTGTTGAGACATGTGTAGTATTTTGTATAGTTTTATGGACATTTAAAAGATATTTTATGTTTAAGAATGCAAAAGAAAGTAAATGTATGAATATTATAAAAGATAGGTTGATTTGTTTCGTTAGGAAATTTCAACCTGTTCCCAGTCCGATTAATATTCCCGTGGCCTTGTTCCTATTTTTTTGTATTGTATCAATATTTAGAAGCAATTATTTTATTCAATCTTTTCATGGATTTTTTACAAAGATATGTGAATGGTTTATTGTATATTTTCTTATAATTGAGGCCTTTGGGAATAATATATTTCTATATTCTACAAAATATAAAAATAATTCAAGGGCATTGTTGAAGGCCAAAAGACAGGTGTATATAGCAATAGGGATATTTGTTTTTACCTCACTTGCGACTGCAATAGATGCGTTGTTGCAGTTTTTGGTTCTTCATAAAGACATATTTTTTGGCCGTGGTCTTGCTTTTGGAAACAGGGCGACAGCAGGATTTAAGACTCCCAATGGTCTTGGTGCATATCTTGCAGTGGCAATCCCAATAACAATGTCTTTAGTTGTGTTAAAGGGGAAGAGAGCCAGATATAGAATATTAAATATAGCTACGCTTATAATTATGATTTGTGCATTATATCTTACTTTTTCTAGAGGTGCATGGCTTGGGATATTAGTAGGTATTTTAGTTTTATCCCTTTTATTTACATATTCAATGAAAAAGGCAGTTGTTTCTTGGGGGGTGTTGCTCAGTGGTTTATTTTTCCTAGTATTTTTGGGGATTAATAATCCTAATTTTATTAACAATAGGAGAAATACTATCCAATGGCGGCTGGGAGTATGGGAAGATAGTTTGAAGATGGTAAAAGAGAGACCTTTATTTGGCCGTGGTATAAATACATTTATGCGTGAATTTGAGGCATACAGAAGAGATAAGGGATGCGATCCTACTTATGCTCATAATAGTTATCTTCAGTTGTTAGTAGAAACAGGTATAGCAGGATTATTGACTTTTTTATATGTTTTATGGAGCTTGTTTCGTTCAGTCATAGATAAAATAAAATATAAATATTGTAATAATGAAGAAATGAAGGTTATTTCTATTGGCTTGACAGCTGGACTTGCAGCATTTTTGGTACATAGTTTTTTCGATAATCATATGTACTGTTTGCAGCTATCTGTTTATTTCTGGGTTCTCGCTGGATTTGTAGTGGTAAGCAGCAATTTTTTATGTATCAATGAAGATAAAAATAAATAATAATTAAAAGGAGAGGGTAGTAAAATGGGTAGAAGAAAGCGGGCTTTAATTACCGGAATTACTGGACAGGATGGTTCTTATTTAACAGAATTTTTATTAGACAAGGGATATGAGGTTTATGGTTTAATACGTAGGTCTAGTTCTTTTAATACTGGCAGGATAGATCATCTCTATCAGGATCCACATGAGAAAAATGTAAGGGTTAGATTAATATACGGTGATTTAAATGATGCAAGTTCATTAAATCGTATCGTAAAAACTATTAAGCCGGATGAAATATATAATCTTGGTGCCCAGAGTCATGTAAGGGTGAGCTTCGATATCCCAGAGTATACTGCTGAGATAGCAGCATTGGGGACGACAAGATTGCTTGAGGCCATACGTGATTCCGGAATTAAAACAAAATTTTATCAGGCATCGAGTTCTGAGATGTTTGGTAATTCTGTTAGGGGTAAACAAAACGAAAAGACCCCATTTTATCCAAGAAGCCCTTATGCTGCGGCAAAGGTATATGCATATTGGATGACTGTTAATTACCGTGAGGCATATAATATTTTTGCATGCAATGGAATTTTATTCAACCATGAATCTCCTCGTAGAGGAGAAACCTTTGTAACAAGAAAGATTACAATGGCATTGGCGCGTATTAAACATGGGGTACAGAAAAAGTTATATTTAGGTAACCTTGATGCCAAAAGAGATTGGGGTTTTGCAGGAGATTATGTTGAGGCTATGTGGCTTATGCTTCAGCAAGATAAGCCAGATGATTATGTTATTGCCACAGGAAAGACGCATTCTGTTAGAGAATTCCTTGAAGAGGCCTTTAGTATTGTTGGGCTTGATTGGAGAAAATATGTCGAGATAGATAAACGATATTTTAGACCAACGGATGTAGATTACCTTTTGGGAGACAGTTCTAAGGCAAAAAGGATATTAAAGTGGAGGCCAAAGGTTACTTTTAAACAATTAGTGCGTATGATGGTAGAATCTGATATGAAATTGGTAGAGCGTCAGCTTTACGGGACTAAAGGGAGGAAATAAGTAACTGTTTGTTTAACGAAATATTTTTAACTAGCTAATAAAAAGAGGGGGGAGTGATGCGTTTCTGGGAGGATAAAAAAGTGATTGTTACCGGTGGCGCAGGTTTTTTAGGAAGGGCTGTTGTTAGATTGCTGGAAAAGCGTGGGTGTAAAAATATAGTTGTGCCTAGGAGTAAAGAATACGATTTAAGAAAGGTAAATAAAATAAGGAAACTATATAGAGAAACACAGCCAGATATGGTTATACATTTAGCTGCAGTAGTAGGCGGAATAGGCGCTAATAGAGAAAATCCGGGTAAATTTTTCTATGATAATCTTATTATGGGAGTACAGTTGATAGAAGAGGCAAGGTTATTTGGAGTTAAAAAGTTTGTAGCAATAGGTACTATATGTGCATATCCTAAATTTAGTCCTGTCCCTTTTAAGGAAGAAGATTTATGGAATGGATATCCCGAAGAGACAAACGCTCCTTATGGATTGGCAAAAAAAATGCTTCTGGTTCAATCTCAGGCATATCGTCAGCAGTATGGATTTAATGCTATATACCTGTTGCCAGTTAATCTTTATGGTCCTGGAGATAATTTTTCTCCCAAATCTTCGCATGTTATTCCTGCACTTATAAAGAAGTGTATCGATGCAAAGCTAAAAGGAGAAAATTATATAGAGGTATGGGGAACAGGCAAGGCAACCAGAGAGTTTTTATATGTTGATGATGCTGCAAGGGGAATTGTTTTGGCAGCAGAGAAATACAATAAACCAGAACCAGTTAATATAGGTGCAGGTTTTGAGATATCTATTAAGGATTTAGCTAATATGATAGTAAGGCTTACTGGTTTTAAAGGTAAAATTGTATGGGATTCAACCAGACCAGATGGCCAGCCTAGAAGATGCCTTGATACAACCCGGGCGAAAAAAGAATTTGGTTTTACTTCAAAGACAAAATTAGAAACAGGTTTACGAAAGACAATATCATGGTATAAAGCGAATATAGTCTCTTCTTCTGTTGCAAATTAAATAAAAAATTATTATATCAGGTGTAGCTGAAATTTATATATAGAAAGGATCATAAATTGAATTGTAATGATAAAATCATACAACGATGTGACAAGGTAATGGTAGTTTGTTTTTATGCAACGATTTTCTTCCTCCCAATATCTACGGCTATTATAGAAACGCTTTTTGGTATAATTATTTTTTCTTATATATTTAAGAGAGAAAGGCTATTTTATCAGTCTATAGAGGATATAAATAGACATAACAAAGGAGAAATATGGAAGGTATGGCAAAAGTTTCTTCAAGTGTTTAAACCTGTTAATACAAATCTCAACAAATCCATAGGCTTATATGTATTTATTTGTTTTATGTCGATTTTTTATAGCCATTATCCATACCTTAGCCTTAAAGCCTTTATTTTTAAATTACTGCAAGATGTCTTTACCTGTTTATTATTTGTAGAGTGCATTAATTCGGTTGTTAGATTTAGGAATTTTTTTATTATATATCTCGCCTCTTTTTCATTAATATCTTTAAGTGGTATTTCTCAGTATTTTTTTAAATATGAATTTATACATCATCATTTAATAATAGATGGGAGAGTAACATCATCGTTCAGGCATGCTAACGATTTTGGGGGGTATCTTTTGATAGGAGTTCCTGTTTTGATTAATTTATGCCTATTAGCTCTTAGACAAAGAAAAATTTTCTCATCACTATCTTTTTTTAAAAATAATATATTAAAAATAATTTTATTTATATCTATGATTTTGTCTATTATGTGTTTGGCTTTTACTTTTTCTAGAGGAGTGTGGTTGGGGTTTTGTTTTTCTTTATTTTTATTATTTCGTTATAGAAAGACGAATATTCAGGGGGTATTTATCCTTCTTATAGGAATATTATTTTTTTCCATATTCCCCCCTTTAATGGAACATAATAGAAATGTTTCCTTTTTTACTGATGATGTGAAATCTTTAAAGATACAAGAAAATAAATATTCTAAGGAGAAAGGTCTTCAAAGGATGATTCATATTGCATCTACGATTATATCACAGTTGCAATATTTTGGGGGGCAGGATAGAAAGATATATTGGCAAGAGGCAATACGAATTATAAAGCATTATCCTATATTAGGAACAGGACTTAACACATATTCGATGGTTGCGCCTAAATATAAGATATCATGGGGAGGATATCCTCATAATTGTTATCTTCAGATGACAGCAGAATTAGGTATAGTTGGGCTTATGGTATTCTTACGAATATGTTATAATATATTTCATTATGCTGGAGAAGTATTTAAAAAAAATAACTGTGAATTGGATAATACTTTATTATCTGGGTTTCTTGCTGGACTTCTTGGATATCTTGTCCATAGTTTTTTTGATACTAATTTCTATTCTGTTCAACTTGATATATTAATGTGGCTTACTATAGGAATAATAATTAATATTTCTAAACGGTCGAATACAGATTGGGAGTGTTTAGATAAGACTTAGGGAGACATATATGGTATTTGATATACATAGTCATTATATCCCTCTGGAGATTGCTGAAAATACAGCCTTTTTTAAAGAAGGTTGGTCAGATATTGATAGGCAATTGTCAATAATGGATAAAAGACATATAGAGAAGGCATTATTGTTATATCCTAGCAGTGATGCCCATATTAAGATGGGGGGCTGGGATGTAGTGTGTAGAATATATAATCAGAAAATAGCAGACCTCGTAAAAAAGCATGGGGATAGATTCATAGGAGCAGGTATTATATACCCTTTCTGTTTGGATGAGTTAGATATAGTATCTAAGATAGATAATATAAGAGGACTTGGGTTGAAGGCAATCTCTTTAGCTTCTAGTTATGAAGGTATATACCTCGATGATGAGAGATTTTTCCCAGTATATGAATATGCAGACAGAGAGGGAATGGTTATTCATGTACATCCTCAGATTATAAGTCCGATTGGAGAGGAAAGAGTAAAAGACCCTTTGCTGACACCAGTATTGGAATATATGTTTGATGTTTCTATATGTATATCTAAGATGATGATCTCTGGGGTATTTTTAAAATTTCCTAATGTAAGATTTATTTTTGCTCATTATGGAGGTGTCTTACCTATTGTAAAAGAACGTTTTGATAATACATATATTATGTTGAGAAAACGGAAGTTTGTTAAAGATTTATTTAAATTACCAGGGGATTATTTTAAAAATTTATACTTTGACACCAGTGGTTCAAAATCACAGTCATCGCTTATGTGTGCCTTAGAGATGGTAGGGGGCGGACATATTTTATTTGGGAGTGATTTGCCTGCTAATCAAGATGTGGGGGGAGCAATAGATATGATAATTTCTTCTGAAATCTCGAATGAAAGCAAAGAATCGATTTTGAAAAAAAATTTTGTTTTCCTGTTTAATAATACTTGACAAAATTAAATTAATTTGCTATCCTTACTCACGGTCTGAAATAGGAGATAAGTCTTTTGGATATATTGTTCTTTGAAAAATGGATATTATTAAATAATATTTGTCGGTTGGGAATTATACAAAATTATTTAATAATATCATGGTCTTAATCCTATTTTTTAGGATTAGAAACCGAATAATCAAGCCAACGAAAATTAAAGCCAAGTCATTTTGGAGAGTTTGATCCTGGCTCAGAGTGAACGCTGGCGGTGTGGATTAGGCATGCAAGTCGTGCGATCCTAAATTGGATTCAAGACGATGCTTGCATTGTCAAGAAACTTATTTAGGATAGCGGCAAACGGGTGAGTAACGCGTGAGTAATCTGCCCTTAAGCCAGACATAGCTTCGTGAAAACGGAGGTAATATCTGATATGTCTAAAGGACACATGTTCTTTAGATGAAAGGCGGGGATCCTGTTTGCAGGACCTGCCGCTTAAGGATGAGCTCGCGTCCTATCAGCTTGTTGGTGGGGTAATGGCCTACCAAGGCGTTTGACGGGTAGCTGGTCTGAGAGGATGGTCAGCCACACTGGGACTGAGACACTGCCCAGACTCCTACGGGAGGCTGCAGTCGAGAATCTTTAGCAATGGGCGAAAGCCTGACTAAGCGACACCGCGTGGAGGATGAAGGCCTTCGGGTTGTAAACTCCTTTTGTTAGGAAAGAAACCTACGGGGTTAATAGTCCCGTAGCTGACGGTACCTAACGAATAAGCCACGGCCAACTCCGTGCCAGCAGCCGCGGTAATACGGAGGTGGCAAGCGTTACTCGGAATTATTGGGTGTAAAGGGCAAGTAGGCGGCTTGTTAAGCGAGGGGTGAAATCTTCCGGCTCAATCGGAAAACTGCCTTTCGAACTGACAGGCTTGAGGTTGGAAGAGGGAAATGGAATTAGCGGTGTAAGAGTGAAATCTGTAGATATCGCTAAGAACACCAGCGGCGTAGGCGATTTCCTGGTCCAACTCTGACGCTGAATTGCGAAAGCTAGGGGAGCAAACAGGATTAGATACCCTGGTAGTCCTAGCCGTAAACGATGAGCACTAGGTGTTGGCCTTATTAAGGTCAGTGCCGCAGCTAACGCATTAAGTGCTCCACCTGGGGACTACGGCCGCAAGGCTAAAACTCAAAGGAATTGACGGGGACCCGCACAAGCGGTGGAACATGTGGTTTAATTCGATGCTACGCGAAGAACCTCACCAGGGCTTGACATGTAGGCAGTAGTGAACCGAAAGGGGAACGACCCGTTAAGTCCGGGAACCTACACAGGTGCTGCATGGCTGTCGTCAGCTCGTGTCGTGAGATGTTGGGTTAAGTCCCGCAACGAGCGCAACCATTGCCCCATGTTGCCACCCCTGTTTTATGCCACTTTGTGGCAGGCAGGGCGCACTCTTGGGGGACTGCCTGGGATAACCAGGAGGAAGGTGGAGATGACGTCAAGTCAGTACGGCCTTTATGCCCTGGGCTACACACGTGTTACAATGGCAGGTACAGAGGGTTGCCAACCCGTGAGGGGGAGCTAATCTCAAAAAACCTGCCCCAGTTCGGATTGGAGTCTGCAATTCGACTCCATGAAGCCGGAATCGCTAGTAATGGGAGATCAGCTCGCTCCCGTGAATACGTTCCCGGGTCTTGTACACACCGCCCGTCAAGCGATGAAAGCCGGGGGCACCCGAAGTCCTATGTAGATAGGCCGAAGGTGAAACTGGTGATTGGCGCTAAGTCGTAACAAGGTAGCCGTACGGGAACGTGCGGCTGGATCACCTCCTTTCTAATTTTCTTACATAAAAAGTAAGAAAGTTGGAAACCCTTTCTATGATGGGAGAATCATAGAGGCGATGTCCTGCTCGCGACGGACATAAAATTTTACAGTGTTTCAGACCCTCTGAAATGCTTGGCTTTGTTCATAAATTTAAACAGATAATTAGCGGTTAGCTTAAGGGCGGATAGTAAATATTTTTTAGATGCTAGCCGCTTTATACTGACCGCTAACCCCTATATTATGGGCCCATAGCTCATCCGGTAGAGCATCGTGCTGATAACGCGGGGGTGAGTGGTTCGAGTCCACTTGGGCCCAGTAAATAATGTTTTTTTAGTTGGAGGTGGCAATGAAAATATCTTTCAAAAAACTTATTTGGATGTCTATTGGTGGTGGGGCAGTTTTAGCTTTTATTATCGGCTGGAATATATTAAGCTCGCATAAAGAGGCGGATGCTGGGTGTGTACCGATATGTGTAGATACTTCACATATAGTAAAGACATCAGACGCAAAGGCAGCTACCTGTCCACCGGGTTATGTAGCGATAGGGTTTGATTGCACAGGAGGTTGTGATGGAGAAAAGATGGAGCTTATATGTGGACATTTAGGTAATTGTTAAAGAGACTCCGGTCTAGAATTGTAAAATTTATAAAATTTGGTTTGATTTAAAAGAAGATGGTAAAATACTTATATAGCTCGATAGAGGAGAAAGTTTTTATAATATAGTAAAATATGTTTATAATGATGTAAGATTTTTTCTATAGAATTGATTGTTAATGTTGCAGATATAATTAAAAATAAAAGATTTTTTTACTGATATGGGGGATAATAGATTATAATGTTTGTGTTGGATATTTGGTATGTGAGGTATATTTATAATTGTTATGATGAGTGTAGTGGTAGTCATATAACGAGTTGTTAGTAATTTTATAGGGGCTGTAGCTCAGCTGGGAGAGCACATGCTTTGCAAGCATGGGGTCAGGAGTTCGATCCTCCTCAGCTCCATTTAAGATTAAAGATTTGGATAAGAAATTTATAACATTTTAATATAAAGTTGTTCTTTGACAATTGTGTAAAAAGAGAACGGAAATACAATTAGCTGAGAAAGGCTTTTGTATGGTGTATTTTTGCATCATATAAAAGTTCTGGCAATAATAAGAATGGTCAAGCTACTAAGGGTTTATGATGGATGACTAGGCAGACTCAGGCGATGAAGGACGTGGTAAGCAGCGATATGCTTCGGGGAGCCGCAAACAGGCTGTGATCCGGAGATCTCCGAATGGGGAAACCCACCTTGCTTAATAGTAAGGTATCCTGCACTGAATCCATAGGTGTAGGAGGCGAACGAGGCGAACTGAAACATCTAAGTAGCCTCAGGAAAAGAAACCGTAAGGGATTCCCCCAGTAGCGGCGAGCGAAAAGGGAAGAGGCTAAACCTTGGCGTTTACGTCAAGGGGTTGCGGGACCTCAATGTGGGACTTAATGAGATAGCAGAAATGTCTGGGAAGACATACCATAGAAGGTGAAAGTCCTGTATGTTAAATCTCAGAGAGCCCTAGAGGTATCCCAAGTACTGCGGGGCACGGGAAACCTTGCAGGAATCTGGCCCGACCATGGGCTAAGCCTAAATACTCGAGTCTGACCGAAAGTGAACTAGTACCGTGAGGGAAAGTCGAAAAGAACCCCGGGAGGGGAGTGAAATAGAACCTGAAATCATAAACCTACAAGCGGTCGAAGCACTATGCCTCGTCTTTGACGGGGAATGTGTGACGGCGTACCTTTGGTATAATGGACCAACAAGTTAATATGTGTTGCGAGCTTAAGACCTTCTGGGTCGTAGGCGTAGCGAAAGCGAGTCTGAACTCCTGCAAAAGCAGGGGACTTGCTGAAGCGTAAGCAGAGGCAGGTAGGGCTAATTAGTAACACATATTAGACGCGAAACCAGGTGATCTATCCATGGCCAGGTTGAAGCCTGCCGAAAGGTAGGTGGAGGACCGAACCCACTTCAGTTGAAAATGGAGGGGATGAGCTGTGGATCGGAGTGAAAGGCTAATCAAACCTGGCAATAGCTCGTTCTCCCCGAAATAGTTCTAGGACTAGCCTCGGATAATTGAGCAGCAGGGGTAGAGTTACTGAATAGGCTAGGGGGCCCACCAGCCTACCAAACCTAACCAAACTCCGAATACTGCTGTGGATTTCAAAAGAATCCGTGTCTATGGTTTCCATAGGCATTCTTACTCCGGGAGTCAGACGATGGGGGCTAAGCTCCATCGTCGAGAGGGAAACAGCCCAGATCAACGGCTAAGGTCCCTAATATAGGCTAAGTGGTAAAGGAAGTGAAATCACATAGACAGCCAGAATGTTGGCCCAGAGGCAGCCATCATTTAAAGAGTGCGTAATAGCTCACTGGTCGAGTGATTTTGCGCCGAAAATGATCGGGGCTTAAGCCTATAACCGAAGCCTTGATTCTGCCTATCTTTTTAAGATAGGTGGAAGGTAGGGGAGCGTACTGCCATGCGATGAAGGCGTACCGTGAGGAGCGCTGGAGTAGGCAGTAGTGATAATGTTGGTATGAGTAGCGAAAACTACGGCGAGAAACCGTAGCGCCGAAAATCCAAGGTTTCCTGGGGAAGGTTAATCCGCCCAGGGTTAGTCGATCCTAAGGCGAGGCCGAAAGGCGTAGTCGATGGACATCCGGTTAATATTCCGGAACCGGCTATGAACGTTATTAGTTCGTGATGACGCAGGAGGCTAGGTGAAGCGGAGTGTTGGACGTCTCCGTCCAAGCGTGTAGCCCTGCAGCAATGCGGGTAAGGCGTGATGGGGAGCTGAGGCTACGGCCAAGGTGAAGTCACTGATGCCATGCTGCCAAGAAAAACTCACGAATGAGTATCATAGCCGCTCGTACCGTAATCCGACACAGGTAGATACCCAGAATATGGGAAGGCGCTCGAGATAACTCTCCTTAAGGAACTCGGCAAAATGGCCCCGTAACTTCGGGAGATGGGGTGCCCTGCCTTTGTAGGTGCTTGCCACCGAAGGGGGTAGGGTCACAGTAAAGAGGCCTGGGCGACTGTTTAGTAAAAACACAGCACTCTGCTAAGTCGTAAGACAATGTATAGGGTGTGACACCTGCCCGGTGCTGGAAGGTTAAGGGAAGAGGTTATCCTTGCTTTTAGCAAGGAGAAGCTTCGAACTGAAGCCCCAGTAAACGGCGGCCGTAACTATTGATTGGACCACAGTAGTT
>CAZHWM010000024.1:0-64513 GCA_964535935.1 uncultured Planctomycetales bacterium | reverse complement strand
GCTGCCTTAAGAATAAACTGACAATTTTTGCTAGAGGAGGCTACACCAACATGAACACCATTTCTTTTTAAATCCCTAATTAAATCCACCACAGACTGATAAACTTCAACCCCCTGCTTTTTTAATATCTCACGAAATATTGCATTCTTTCTATTACCAAGCCCACATATAGTTTCATTATCTGATGAATCAGAGGTATCTCCAAAAGGAAGGACTATCCCCCGCGACTTTAAAAAACTCTCAACCCCTTTATACCGCGGCTTACCATCAACATACTTACGGTAATCCTCTTTACTGAACTCTTTGAAAGGAAGGCCATCTTTTTGCTCCTTTAACCGCAAATATCCGTCAAACATATCTTTCCACGCTGCAGCATGGACTAATGCTGTTTTAGTTATAACCCCATCTAAATCAAAAACAACTGCATAAAAACTATTGAACACTTTCATAAAACCCTCCCCCACAACCAACTTTTATTAGTATATCACTATACTTTTCATTTTTCCATTACGAAAAATGGTATTATTCTAAAAAATACCACAACTCATTCAATTTTATAAAAAATATCGACTTTAAAAATAAAATTTATAAGATTTTAACGGCCCACATCTTACAGGGACAGAGATAAACAATCATTTTTTAATCTTAAAAGGTATAATTCTAACCCTTGATTTAAAGTTGCTTTTAGATTTAAAAAGAAACTACGGAAAGGACCACAAAATCTATACAACCCTTATAACTATGGAGTAAATACCTTGGAAATCCAATTACTACCGGAACAAATGTATAAACAATTATTTGTAGTATCAAAAATCATCCTACCTGCATAAAAACTCTTACATGCTGACTTAGGGGGCGGGGCTGTCACGGTATCTATTTGAATATATCCTTTAACATGCAAAGTAGACTTTGGATCATTGATTCCTATTCCTATATTTCCATTAGATAAAACAGTAAAAATATTATGAGTAGAGCTACTACTTGTGCCGTTCCCTATAACGAATAAATTTTCATCACCTGAAACTGTAGAAGGATCCGAATCAACCGCCGGAATATTATATCTACCCATTACAAAAGAATCAGCCACCTCAGTATATGTCCCAATCCCAACAGAAACCGAAAAATCTCCCTTAGCAACAGTATCTTTTCCCATAGAAACAGAACAGCTCCCTTCAGCTTTTGTAGCATCACCCAAAGATACCGCACCTTGACCAGAGGCAATACTATCTAGACCTCCTGCTATAGAATACCATCCAGATGCCGATGTAGTTTTTCCAAAAGAAAAATCATGATTAGATATGGAACTTGAAACCGCTACACCAGCAGATGTATCTTCTCCCAAAGCAACAGACCAATCCCCGGCAGCCTTAACATTTTTACCTATAGCTATAGACCCTATACCTATATTGACATCATCCCACTGGGTTCCATTAACATACCCCGCTCGCAGCGCAGCCTTCCTTGGATACCATATAAACCGCGTCCCAGCACCTGCTGTATTCAATGTAGTAAGCGATGGGTAGCTTCCTACTGGATAATCTAATGTGCCTATTGCCAAAATCCCACCATCCGGCGTTGTCTCTCCTTTATCCAAAGTCAAACGAAATTCTACATCAGAGGTATTTAATCCTACGCTCCCATTTTTTAATATAGTTAACGCATTATGCCGATTTAAATCATCCGAACCATTCCCTATAACAAATATTGGATCCGTATCTACCCAATTAACAGTATCTCCTGTTTCCACATTATACCTGCCCATAGCAACTGAACCTACAGAATACGCATCTGTCCCTTCTCCCACTGCAAACACCCCTGTTGTTATCTTGGTATGATATCCAAATGCCGCGCTTTCTCCCGCAGAAGACGTTCCCTCCCCAGCAGAAAAAGAACAAATACCATTTGCATGGGTCTGCAACCCCATAGAAACCATCATCCCCCCTGCCGGTATATTCCCCTCACCTATACTAATCCCTCCGCCAGCAGATGCATTCGATATGCCTATAGCAACACCTGCTGGAACTTCATCATTTTTGCCAATTCCAACCGAAGGACCTGTTATATTACTATCATCCCACTGGGTTCCATCAACATACCCTGCCCTAAACGCTGCTTTCTTTGGATACCATATAAGCCTTGTCCCTGCCCCTGCTGTATTCAATGTAGTAAGTGATGGATAAGTTCCTATTGGATAATCTAATGTGCCTATTGCCAGAATTCCTCCATCCGGGATACTGTTCCCCTTATCCAAAGTTAATCTAAATTCAGGATCTTTTGCATCTATCCCCACGTATAAATCCAAAAAAACATTTCGTAAAAAAATATCTCCTATACCTCCAACATTCTCTTGTTTCCATACCCCACCTAAAATATCCCATGTAGCAACCCCTGTGTCTCTACATAAATAAACATCATTTGTTCCACTATCATAATACATCAACCCTTCCATTGAGGCATCACAGACCAAACCTGCCGAAGAACGAGGGACTAAACGCAATCTATCATAGGCTCCAATGGGCGCAGCATAAAAAGTCGTTAACTTAACCATTCCAGCATTTACAACATTAATTGCATTTATTAGTACAATAAAAATAAAATAAAAAATAGTTACCTTTCTCATTCTATCTCATCCTCTAATCTAAAATATATTTATACTAAAACCCCACCCAATTGCTCCCATTGCATATATATAATTTCCCAGATGAGGAAGAAAAAACCATTCTGCCTTTAGTCTGAAAAGAACAATCTAAAGCTGGTGGAGATGATAACAAAACATTTAATTGAAAATATCCCTTAACCTGCAAACTAGACTTGGGGCTACTCGTTCCTATCCCCACATTGCCATTTTTTAAGACTGTAAAGGCATTATGCCGATTTAAATTATCCGTACCATTTCCTATAACAAATATTGGATCCGTACCCTGCCATACTGTTGAATTCCCCATAATTTCATTATATCTTCCAAAAACAACTGAATCATAAGCCTGAGCAACAACATAATATCCTGCGGCAAAAGAATAATCCCCTGAAGCAACGCTACCTTCTCCGGAAGCAAAAGATGCTACCCCTGAAGCAACTGTATCTTTGCCCGCGGCAAAAGAATAATCCCCTGAAGCAACGCTACCCTCTCCGGAAGCAAAAGATGCTACCCCTGAAGCAACTGTATCTTTGCCTGTGGCAAAAGATGCCTCTCCTAAGGCCTTAGTATTGTCTCCAGAAGCAAAAGAAGCACTACCAGAAGCCAGGGTGCTATTTCCAAACGCTGCTGAATAATCTCCAATATTTACATCATCCCATTGATTTCCACCAACATACCCTGCCCGTAACGCGGCCTTCTTTGGATACCATATAAACCTTGTCCCTGCCCCTGAAGTTACTAAATCCTGTCCTGAACCATACGTGCCTATTGCCAAAATTCCACCATCTGGCAAATTCGCACCTTTATCTAATGTTAAACGAAATTCTACAGCCGCCGTATTCACCCCTAAACTGCCGTTTTTTAACAACGTCAAAGCATTATGTCGATTTAAATTATCTGAACCATTGCCGATAACAAATAACGGATCTGTTTCAATCCATGTTGTAGAATCTCCTGAGATTACATTATACCTTCCTAATGCTATAGAATCCCTTGCCTTTGCCTCTGTATACAATCCTGCAGAAAAAGAATAATTCCCGGAAGAAACAGTATGGTCCCCTAATGCAACAGACCAATCCCCTGAGGCAACAGTAGTATTACCTGCCGAAAAAGACGCCCTTCCAGAAGAAACAGTATGGCTTCCTAATGCACATGCTCCACTACCAGAAGCCAATGTGCTATTCCCAAACGCTGCTGAATAATCTCCAATATTTACATCATCCCATTGATTTCCATCAACATACCCTGCCCGCAACGCGGCCTTCTTTGGATACCATATAAACCTTGTCCCTGCCCCTGAAGTTACTAAATCCTGTCCTGAACCATACGTGCCTATTGCCAAAATTCCACCATCTGGCAAACTCGCACCTTTATCTAATGTTAAATGAAATTCTGGGACCTTTGTTCCTATGCCAACAAAAAATTCCTTAGAATAGGTATCTTTCAAATAAACATTGCCCAAACTTCCACTATCCTCTTGTATCCAAACCCCCTCAAAATTAACCCACGAATAAGTTCCTTTCACACTTTTACAAACTAATAATTGATGCGCCGTATTATTATAAAAAATCAAGCCTTCCATAGAAGCATCACATACCATCCCAGCAACAGAATCTGGGAAAAATCTCAACTTATCATAACCCGCATAAGGTGGTGGATAAAATGAAGTAATCTTAAACTTTCCTGCCCATAAAATCCCAGAAATATTTAAAGATATTAGTATGTATAATATAACTCTTATTTTATTCATTTTTTCAACCTCTTAATTAATATAAATCTGCATGAACCCAAGTTGTTCCATTACATATATACAATCTATTATTAGCGCTATCGAATTTCATCCTTCCAGCATAATCTAAAGAACAATCACCGGCTGGAGGTGCTCCGGAAATAGTATCTTCCTGAACATATCCTTTTACTACAACCTTAGACCTAGGAGGATAATAGCTGGAAGAAGAGTAAAAACCAAAACATATATTACCGTTTTTTAATAAAGTAAAAATATTTTCCGGAGCCCCCCAAATAATACTGCCTCTTCCTATTACAAATAACGGATCCGTATCTATCCATGAAGTAAGGCTTCCTGCGGAGATACTATAATAACCCATCGCAACCGAATAAGCAGCCTGTGCTCCTGCACTCCCAAAAGACAAAGAATAGATTCCACTAGCAGGAGCCATTGCGCCTATACACATAGAACCATCCCCTGCTGCTTCAACTGCCCCCCCCCCGATAACAACAGAATTGACCCCTTCTGCTATGCCAGAATTTCCCAAAGCCAAAGAATAATCACCTGTTGCACCGGCAAAAATACCAGTTGCATAATCTGAGACATCTCCGAATATAGAGGATATAGCTGTCCCTGCCACCCCTGTAGCCTTAGAAGCCCCCCCCAAACCTAAAGAAAAATCTCCTATATTTATATCATCCCACTCTGAAGAATTAACCCATCCAGCCCTAAACGCGGCCTTCTTTGGATACCATATAAAACGTGTTCCACCTCCTGCAGTAGTTAAACTACTACCTGAACCATACGTGCCTATTGCCAAAATCCCACCATCTGGCAAACTCGCACCTTTGTCTAACGTAAGCCTAAATTCTGGGGTAACTGCATGTTCCCCAACATCCAATTTGGCATTTTTTAATAACCTAAAAACTGACATCGTCGCAGACCCAACAAGATCATTTGTCCCCCCTATCTCAAACAAAGGATCCGTATCTACCCAAGATGTAAGACTATATGTCGACGACCACTCATTCTGACTACCAAAAACACTCAAACAATAGGAATGAGCCTGAACTTTTTCCCCTACTGCTAAGGATACATCTGCCAAAGACATTGCCCCTTGCCCTATAGCAACAGAGTCTTCAGCCGTACTCCCCCCTGACACCAACAACGTTCCTATCCTTAACGAATCAGCTCCTGTCGCATCCCCCCCAAAAGCAAAAGACGCGCTTCCTGTTGCCGTCCCCCCTGCAAAAGCAACTGAAAAATCTCCTTCTGCTTTAGTAGTGATACTAATTCCAGAGATACTAACAGACGACTCCCCAGAGGCAAGAGAATTCACTCCCAAACCTATAGAATAATCTCCAATATTTACATCATCCCATTGATTTCCATCAACATATCCAACTCTAAACGCAGCCTTCTTTGGATACCATATAAACCTTGTCCCTGCCCCTGAGGTTACCAAATCCTGTCCTGAACCATACGTGCCTATTGCCAAAATCCCACCATCTGGCAAACTTGCACCTTTATCTAACGTAAGCCTAAATTCCGGATTAACAGTTCCCATTCCTACATATAACGACTTTAACCCTGTATCCTTCAAATAAACATCAGTTCGACCTATAAAATCCACCGACTCCCAAGGGCCACCTAAATGCGACCAAATGGAATCTCTACACACCATTAACTGGGATGAGTCTTTGTTATAATAAATTAAACCATTCTTAGAACTATCACACGTAACAGCTGAAGAACGTGGAACCAATCTAATATATCTATACTTTCCACTTACAGAAGTATAGTAAGTAGAAACATTCAATTCTCCCCCCAAACAAGCCTTCACACTAAATAATGTAATACAACATGTTACAAAAAAATATCTTAACAACATTACCTATTCCTCTGTTAAACTTTTCTCTCTAATATAAGTATATATTATATCTTCCTATAAAAACCAAATTTTTTGTCATAATTTTATATAACGGCGAAAAACACACAAAGTTTTATATCCTACCTTGCCATCGGGAATAAGACCATGTGCCTTTTGAAAGGCCTTAATCGCTGCTGTTGTTTTAGGGCCTAATTTTCCATCAACCTTACCCGGATTAAATTCCTCATTCTGCAATATTTTCTGAATCAACCTAATATTTAGTCTTCCATTATGTATAAGCTCTGTCCCTTCAAATATATTCATCCTATCCCATGTATTACGGTCAACAAAACGGGTCTCTTCAAGTCCATTGTCACGTTGAAACCTTGCAATAGCAGCTCTGGTTTTCCTACCCAAAATCCCATCTATCTTTGCTGAATAATATCCATAAACCTTTAATAATGATTGAATCTGTTCTACTGTAGGATTAGGTTCATAAGGCAAGGCATTCCCAATTAAAGCCTTTTCTTCTGCTCCGGGTTTATCTAAAAAACGATAAACAACATCACATCCAGACAACACAACAACTCCCATCAACATACATCCTGCACAAATCAACAAGGTTAAATAGTGCAGAATAGAAACATGAGTTAGAGTTAGACTAAAAAAATGTTGTTTGTCTTTGCTGATAGATTTTCCTTTTCTTATTTTTATTAGTATGTTCATATCGTTTAAGTTCTTCCTCTATATCTTGTAAATATCTTGAAGGTGAATTATAAACACTTCTTCCATATATAACTCTACGTCTCGCATGAGTTAATATTAATTCCTCTTTTGCCCTTGTCATACCTACATAAAATAACCTTCTCTCTTCATCTAAATTCCCTTCTTCTCCTGAATAATGTAAAGGCAAAATGCCCTCCTCACATCCAACAATAAAAACTACAGAAAATTCAAGCCCCTTTGAGGCATGTAAAGTAAGAAGGGACACCTTTTCTGCGTTAAACTCAAACATATCCTCTGGCCCCTGCAACGATAAAAGATCGGCAAATTCATGAATATTATTACGAGAAAAACAAAAACAACTATCATCTATCTTTTCTGAATCTATTTTTTTACAATTACTATCACATACTTGTGGATAGAAATAAAAATTCCCTATAGTTCTCTCTAATTTATATATATTTTCTCCTAATCGTTTATCTGCTGATAAAAGTCTATCCCATGCCGGCAGATTTTTTACTTTATTAAGTATATTAAAAAAATCTGTTGCATTTTCTATACTCAAAATTGGCTCTGTTGTAATAATCATATCATACAAATATCTTGCTGCCCTAGAACTAATAATATCCACCTTCAAAACAGATTTCATATCCTCTAAAGAAATATTTCTCTTATCAATCCAATATCGTCGTAACCTTGCTAATGATTGTTGTCCTAATCCACATATGATAAATTCCAAAAGAGCTAAAGCAGATGCAACAGAAACTGTCCCTCCTAAAAATAAAGTCACAAAAGAAACCATCTCTGAAACTCCCCTTAGCTCAAGCAAAGAACAATCTCCAAAAGATTGATACGGTATCCCTGCCCTATCAAATGCCTCTTCTAAAACGTATCTTTGACTATTCAACCTAAAACAAACAGCTATCTCAGAAAAACTTCTACTACCTTCTACAAACGTATCCACACGGGCAGAATCATGAGAAAACATACTTGTCCCGCCCACCATCTTCTCTATAGAATGAACAACATACTCTGCCTCTGCTTTATCTGTAGGAGCATGATGAATAACAAGATCTCCTAACTTACCTTTTACAGAAACAATAGCAGGGACATCAAAACGTTGTCCACTAGCAATAACCTGTGAGGCAGCCTCTAAAATATTAGCATCACTCCTATAATTATCCTTAAGGGACAATACTTTAGATGGCCAGAATTCCTGCTGAAAACATTCAAAAAAATGAGGGGTTGCCCCTCGAAAACCATATATAGATTGATTAGGATCGCCTATAGCAGTAAGACAACCTGTATTTCCTATTAAAAGTTTTAACAATTCATGCTGTAACCAATTGATATCTTGATACTCATCAACAAAAACAACCGGGAACATATGCCTCAAATATGTTAATACATCATCATTATCTTCTAGCAATGTAACTGTCTTTATAAGAATATCATCAAAATCCAATAATCCATTTACTTTTAATAAACGATTATATTCATTAACATAAGCAGGCACATCATCTGTATTTTGAGCTAACTTCCATTTAGAAATCTCTTTAATACCTTCTCCATAACCTATCTTCTGCCCTACCTTACTACATGCCTCTTTAATAAAATATCTCGCCTCAATAGGGCTAATTATGCGCCCACCTTCAGATAAACCGGCTTTCTCTGGATATCTACGCAATAGGTCAAAAGCAAATCCATGAAAAGTCTTTAAATAAACCCTATTATTTATCTGTGGAAATATACTTTTAAGTCTATGTGCTAAATGCTCGGCTGCTTTATTAGTAAAAGTTATCGCAAGAATATCAGCAGAACCTGTCAACTGCTCAGCAAGCCTTGCTATACGGTAGGTTATAGTATGGGTTTTACCAGTTCCAGGGCCGGCTACTATCAATAGATGTTGTTCATCACATAAAACTGCCTGCTTTTGCAAAGAGTTAAGTGTTTCTAAACACAACATTTCTTACCATTAACCTTATTCCTCTTCATGTCATAATTAACCTTGTTGATTTATAATATAAACATAAAAAGAAATAACTTATTTAAAATAATATCTGTTGTCCGCCTGCTAAAGGGCGTTCATTCTCCGCAAACAATCGTATTGTTCCATACTCACCATCATATCCTGGTGCAATACATACTTTACCTTCTCTCATCCTGCGAATACCTTCGGCTATCATATCTCCTGCAAGTTTCTCTATTTCTTTTAATGGTGCTCGACGTAGAATATAAAATTCACTGCCTAATTTTGCAAGCATATTATTATATAATAATTGTACTCCTTGGCTATTAACACTTTTTATTCCTCTACATTCTGCTATTATTTCTATTAATGGAATAAAACTATAATATGGCCGCCATCGACTAGATTTCTCTCCTTCTTCCCTATCCGCCAATTCCTCCACCCTATTCATAACCCCAACAGTTACAGGTTTACCACATACAGGACACCGCCCTTTCAATCTTAAGGTCTCTTTTGGAGATAATCTAACCTTGCACTGCCTATGTCCATCGTAATGATATTTTCCCTCTTCTGGGAAAAATTCCACTGTTCCAATTAAACCTTTATCTTTAGGATCCTCTAATGCCTTACGCATAGCAGGATAAGACAGTTCTGTATCAAAGATAGTTACCTCTCTGCCTAATTTTGACACTGAATGGGCATCGGAATTAGATATTAATACATATCTATCTAACTGAGATAACCTCCAATTCATTGCAGGATCTGAGGAAAGTCCTGTTTCTAAGGCAAAAATATATTTGGTTAAATCCCCAAAACACTCTTCTATACTATCAAAGCCTCCTTTTGAGCCTAAAACAGAAAACCATGGTGTCCATATATGCGCAGGTACAAGAAAAGATAAAGGATCAGATTCCACTACAATTTCAAGTAAATCATGGCTGTCAAGCCCTAAGATAGGCCTCCCATCAGCCCGTATATTTCCTATAGCATCTAATTTCTTTTGTATTTTTTCTGCTGCTGATATAGTTGGAACAAAAATTACGTTATGTATCTTTCTTACCTTTCCATCTTTTTTATATATATTAGCAACCTCTACAGACAAAATAAACCTTACCTCTGATCTACAAGCCGAAGGTAATATAATATTTTTGGATATAAAATCTTGCTTTAATTTAAAAAAACCAGTTTCTGCTGGTTCAAGTTGTTGTTTTATCTCTGACAACCATCCTGGATGGAGAAAATCCCCAGTAGCAATAACCTGAATTCCTTTTAATTGTGCCCACTTCCATAAATTCGATAATGTAAGATCTCTACTTGTGGCCCGAGAAAATCTAGAATGAATATGAAGGTCTGCATAAAATTCCATTATATATGTGTTCCATATCTGTAAATATAATTTATATAATTATGACTGCTTATTTTTATTTTCTATCTTCTTCCAAGAGTCTTTAAGTGTTATAGTTCTATTAAATACCAAATTTTTATCTGTGCTATCTGGATCCAAACAAAAATATCCCAGTCGTTCAAACTGAAACCGTTCCCCATACGAGGCATCCTTTAAGGCAGGCTCTAATAAACAACCTTTTAATATCTCTAAAGAGTTCTGGTTTAAAAACTGTTTATAATCTAAATCTTTATCCTCAACAGGATTTTCTTTTATAAATAACCTATCATATAACCTTACTTCTGCCGTAATTGCATGTCTTGCTGAAACCCAATGTATAGTCCCTTTAACCTTACGACCATCTGGTGAATTCCCTCCAAAAGATGCCGGGTCATATGTGCATATAAGTTCGATTATATTTCCATTGGCATCCTGTTTTACATCCACACATTTAATAAAATACGCATATCTTAACCGCACTTCTTTACCAGGAGATAAACGAAAAAATTTCTTAGGAGGATCTATTCTAAAATCATCCTGTTCTATATAAAGTATCTTTGAAAACGGGACCTTACGTATTCCCATTGATGGATCTTCTGGATTATTAATTGCATCAACCATCTCCACCTTATCTTCAGGATAATTATCAATAACCACCTTTAAAGGACGCAAAACTGCCATACGCCTAGGTGCATACCTGTTTAAATATTCCCGAATACAATACTCTAATAAAGATATATCTACTATACTATTAAATTTAGCTACTCCTATCTTGCTACAAAAATTCCGTATAGCTTCTGGCGGAACACCCCGTCGCCGTAAACCGGATAAAGTAGGCATCCTAGGATCATCCCAACCGTTAACGTAGCCTCCTTCAACCAATTCTAATAGTTTTCTCTTACTCAAAACAGTATAACTCAAATTCAACCTAGCAAACTCTATTTGTCTAGGATGACACTTCACATCTAATTGATCTAATATCCAATCATAAAGAGCTCTATTATTTTCAAATTCTAAGGTACATAAAGAATGCGTAATCCCCTCAATAGAATCTGAAAGACAATGGGCAAAATCATACATCGGATAAATGCACCAGTTATCTCTTGTTCGATGATGATTAGCATGTCTAATACGATATATAGTAGGATCTCGCATACATATATTAGGAGAAGCCATATCTATTTTTGCACGAAGTACACATTCTCCATCCTTAAACTCTCCTTTACGCATCCGATCAAAAAGCTCTAAATTTTCCTTAATAGAACGATTCCTATAAGGGCTTTCTTTTCCCGGCTCTGTTAATGTCCCCCTATACTCCCGTATCTCATCAGATGTCAAATGGCACACATACGCCTTCCCCTTCTTTATAAGCTCAACTGCATAATCATACAATTTATCAAAATAATCAGAAGCGAAATACTCCCTATCTCCCCAATCAAAGCCTAACCAGCGAACATCCCTTCTTATTGCATTAACATATTCTTCTTCTTCCTTACAGGGATTTGTATCATCAAATCTCAAATTACATACCCCTCCTTCATATTCCTCAGCAACACCAAAATTAAGGCATATAGATTTCGCATGACCTATATGAAGATATCCATTAGGTTCAGGAGGAAAACGCGTATGTATTCTACCTTCATTCTTCCCTGTCTTGATATCCTCTGCTATAATCTCACGAATAAAATCCTGTGAATGTTTGATAGATGCTTTCTCCTGCATATAAAATACCTTTCCTAAAGATGTAGTCTTTAATAAAATATAGCCAAAAAAACAGTATCATTATATCATGGATAAAAAATATAAAGGAAGAGAATTCGTTGAGAATTTATTTCTTTTAAAAAGACATATCACTTTCCTGCAAAGCTACTAAATGGATTGTTCTCCATAAAATCAATCAAGATAGGGCCTGCGACCAACACACCTACTACTGGAAAAATAAAAAATAAAAGAGGTATTAACATCTTCATAGGAGCCTTCAAGGCCATCTGTTCTCCTCTTCTATACCTCGCAAGTCTCATATCTTCTGAAAGGATATTAAATGCCTCTGTAACAGAGGTCCCCATTTTATCTGCCTGAATTAATGTTCTGGCAAAAGTATAAAGATCTGGTAATTCATAACGGTTAGCCATATCTTTTATAGCATCCCTTCTTGTTTTCCCTACATTAATTTCTTGTAGCACAGTATTTAATTCTTCTATCATAACAGATGGCTTAGACTTCTCTACTACCCATTTTAAAGATAACATAAAATCAAGCCCTGCATTAACACACAATCCCAATAAATCGATAGCATCTGGGAGCTCTTTCTTTATGGTCTCCTTTACCTTTTTTATTCTACTTTTAAGCCAAACCTCTGGCAAGACAAAACCTATACACAGACATATTAACACTACTCCTGTAAAGATATCAGGGGAGGCTATAGGCAGTAAAATAAAAGCGGTTAAAACAAATAAAAGCTCCTTTATCAACATAAATTCTTCTGGGGTTATATTAAGATGTGCTATCCTTAAATCCTTAATAAGCCGCCTCTCTATAGCACCTGTACATAAAGGTTTATTAATATTCGCCAATTTTCTAAAAATAAATAAAAATTGATTTTTCTTTTTTGTCTCTTCTGGAGTCAATCCTAAAGATTCTAATGTGGGACGTGCTTCAAAATCTATAGGATTCATCCCTAATATAAATGCAAATACACATAAATATGAAAATAATAAAATAAATGTTAACATCACTATATCTCCTTTATTTCATCTTAACATTTTTACTGCTTAAACTTCTTCAAATGTACTTATCTTCCAAATCATAAATGCCCCTATCGCCCACGATATTACACAATACAATAACAGAGACCTGCCCATATCTGAATGAAACATATTCTCAAAAATCCTTCTATTTGCAGAATAAAGCACTGAGGCAAAGGCCAATGGCAAAATAGACATAACCACACCTTGTATCTTTCCTTGAATAGTTAAAGTGGCTAAATTCTGTTTTATCTTTTTATTTTCTCTTATATTCGTAACAATACGACCAAAAACCACAGGGAGATTTCCTCCTGTCTCACGAGCAAGCAAAATAGCTGTAATCATCTGCTGTAAGGCCGTAGACGGCATACGATTATACAAATGATTCAATGCCTCCTCTAACGAAACCCCCATTTTATTCTCTCCAAGAACTATGCCGAATTCATTATTGATAGGATCTGGCATTTCCTCTACAACTGATTCCAATGCCTGTATTAAACTCAAGCCACCTCGAAACGAACTAGACATAATAAGTAAGGCATCTACTAACTGGTCATTGAATTTCTCTCGCGTCATCTTTACTAATAAACGTATATACACACCAGGCAAAATCAATCCTCCTGCAAAACCTATCAACACCCCAACCAACCTAAAATCCTCTGGAAATAGCAAGAAAAACGCACCAGCAAGAACAAAAGGCGCTATAATAAAAATCTTACTCAACTTTTGCGCCTCTTTACGAGACATTAAATTTTCCATATGATGAGACAATATCTGCTGGCGCTTGTCACTTACAACAGCAGCGCTACTATACAGTCCTGGTATTACTACATATCCAATAAGCGTAACTGTAACAAAAGTAAGTAACAATATAAAAAACAACATAATATCACCTTCTCCTTTTTATGTCCCGCCCCAATCATCTTCACAAGCAGGATTATAACATTTGCTTACACATGCCCTACACTTAGCTGGATCAGCCCCAAATCCCGATGGAGAAAAACATGCTGGTGGACATGATGGATCTGCATAAAAACATTTTACATCATACCATGCACCTGGAGGCGGACTAAAACGATATTCATAAGCACATTCTACAGTACTACTAGGAGAATATATCTTCCCCTTACCCAATGCATCCCCTGCCATCTTCCATCTCCCCATCATCGTACGAACTATATACTTCTGAAATATAAGTAAAGCTGATAATATTAATATAATAATTGCTACAAGTTCTAATGTCGCTTGGCCATATTGTCTCATTTTTCTTTTCATTAAGAATAAAATCTCTCCTTAAAAAGGATGTGTGCAAGGGACAAATTTCAATCCTATATCCTCATCTGGTTTAGAATGATAATAATATTCTGCACATGTCTCAGTTGTAACCCCTGATGCAAGCAACCTATGAACATAATCCCAACAAGCTGAATTGGTTGAATTTCTTTTATTCATCAAAAATGCCCCTGCATATATATCACTAACTCCTGCCGGCAATAATTCAGGAGGTGGGTCCTTTAATGCCAAAAGGCCACATATTTTATCCAAATCTCCCGCATAAAACGGTCTTCTTGAATCGACAAACCTAAACTTCCATATTGGCATACCATTAGGAAACTTTATAAGCTTATCTTCGTTTGCCTGTTCATCATATCTCGTCACCCTTATCTTTACAACCCCATCTGTATTGATTAATTTATAACACCGTTTTGTGCCCCAATTTTCCGTCCAAGTCTTCACCCTAGGCCATTTCGCTGGTCCTGTCTGGCTCACATCACAGGCATTATTACATCTCGTAGGAATATGCGTCTCAACCTTTACAACATGCCACCCTGGGCTACGCCCTGAAGAACTATCTGTCTTCCATCCATATACAACATATCTTGGCAAAGCAGAAGGATTAGACTTATAATAATTATTAATTATGTCTGTTTCTAAGTCTTTTACTGCTTGACTCAAAAAATTATTAAAATTAGTATATGCTGTATCCAAGATATTTAATATATTTTTGGCTTCTTTAACTCGAGCTTCCAAAAAATTTCTACGTTGTTTAAACTTTGCAACCTGATTTTTTGCCTCTAACGCACTTTGTTCTGTCAAATTAAGCCATCCGCCAGGGTTTAAATCACAAGACGATACCCCTGCCCCACCTGTTGCCTGTAAAACATTAGCAACAAGATCCTTTCTCCATGCCCCCGCAGGCAAAGGGTTCCCAACACCTGCAGTACATTCCACAGTTTCATCAAAACTAAAGGGATCTGCTGGCCAAGTATAAGCTGTTCCGTCATCCTGTACCGTTGGCATAGCTTGACAATTACTATCGCTACATGAATAAAAACATGATAACATCTGCTCTACTCCTGCATAATCCGGATTGGCATTATGAGATGCCTCTGCGAGATTAGTCTCAACCGCATCATACCATGCATTGCCCGGTGCCCACCCCACACAATCCACAGTTTCATTAAATACACCACTATTAGGATATGTAGCGGAATACGGTATCCCATCTCTACTACGCACTTCTGGCAATGGTCCTCCATTGCTCTCACTCATACAATTAGCATCACTACAATGCTCTAAACAATCTCTAAAAGAAACAATATCTATCCAATCCGCATCTGCATTAGCAGGATCAACTGGATGATAATTCTGGGAGTCATAATTACCAGTAGCAGGGATATTCGGGACTAAAGACCTTGGTAATTTATAACAATACTCTAAAGAACAAGTATGGGCACATTTATCAAATCTAGTTGCATTACCATTATCTGTCCCTTTAGGATTATTGGTCTTTTTGATATTATCCTGTAATGCAATATACCAAGGATCAGATGTATTCCAACCACCGCTCCCGCTACCTGTACAACTAACCGTTTCATCAAAACTAGATGGGGCTGCTGGCCATGTATATGGATCTCCAAATTGATTTGTTTTGGGCAAGCGTTGACAATTACTGTTGCTACAATTATCAAGACATTTCTTCATACGAAAGAATCCTCTTTGGTCATATCCCTCTACATTGTAATTAAGACAAGAAACTATATCCTCCATATCTCCTTCAACTCCATTATTATTTGAATCTATCGTCATTAACTCTTCATCTGGGACCCCCGGACAGCTGCTTCCAGGATTTGAAGGATCACTAGAAGGAGGAACGCACCAAACCTCATTGCAATTCGCACCTGCATAGCTCGTCTTTTCAATCCACTTTCTAATTCGAGAGGCTACTTCTTTTATCTCATCCTTCCATTTTTGTGCAGCACCATCCTCACCGAACCAATCCATTGCTGTAGAATACCATTTTTCAACATTCTGAGATAGTTGCAAGGGAGTCATATTTATTAAAGTAGCGGAAAACTTTACCATCTCATACATACCATATACCCAGTCATCAATAATATCTGCTCTAAACGTAGTCTTATCAGGATCGCTATCAGGATGACTGCAATCACATTCTGACCATGCCGCATCAGGCGCACCATCAGGATAATCACATAAATGATTATGAGTAGCATTAATAGGCGAAAAATGACACCCTAATTCATATGGCCATTCTGGCGGATCTTCCAAATTACAAAATCTTTCTATCCCTCTTTTCCAAAACCCTAAATTGGGATTATCTATCACACCATTTCCATCTGCATCTGCAAAGGCCTCTTCTGCGCAATCCGTTTCTGCTGCTAAAATATTGCCAGGCAATGTAATCTTATCCACAGCCAAAGGGGGATTATTCGGATTGGCTAAATCAACTGGATTATTAGTCCCATCTACAAAATAAGTAGTATTATAAGTGAGTGTAGAAGGATCCACAGGCAAAGATAATTGTGGTAATAATTCAAGTGGATGATATGGAATAGTCAAAGGAGTAGGTATAGACGGACAACTAGCACAATTAACAGTATCTCTTGAATCGCACCAATAACAATGTTCTTCTGTAGCAGGATTAAGAGGAGTTATTTTATTTAAATCCATACCCCAATCAGCTATCTTATAAAAAAATGGAAAAATTCCTGGGCGTCTATCCATCTTACCATAATATGCACCAAATATACTGGGATCATTAACATATCCTGTAGCATCCTCTATATAATAACCTGCTGGTGTCCCTACAGAGGCATGCGATATTTGAGGGTTATCATTTATATCTACCGGATCCCTAAAATAATCAGGACGTTCATCGTCTCTTCCTAATGCCTCTAAAAAAGAAACAAAATAATTTGGCTTAGAAGGATCATTATTCATGGTATTCTGATAAGAAGGATCATATAACCAAGGATAATAAGAGCTAGGAGGAGGAGAATCATTTGGATAGGCACTGTTAGCTGAACATATAGTAGAACTACCGCAACTTGGAACACCTGTCCCGACAGCATCACAACAAGCTGGCCGCACATCAATCATCACAAGATTCCCACTACTATCAAGAATAGGATTCCCTTTATAATCCAAATCCGGAACTTGAGCCGGGACACAACACCGATTACATATTGAAGGCGGATTTGCCTGACAACATGGATCCCCAGGATAACTATCACAATCAATGGGATCAAATATCCCCCAGTCAGGAGTTTCTGCATAAGGATATCCTGATGGTTTTGAAAAAGACGGACTCTTATATATAAAATCTGCTAATGCATACCTAAAATTCTCTAATACCTTAGAATCATAAACCTTTTTTATTTCCTTAAGCCGTTCATTATAATATACAGAAAATCTACCTACTGTATCAACAGGTTTATCTCCTATAAATCCAAATTTGCCATCCATATCTAAATCATAAACATCCGGGACCTTAGCATTATCCGTAACAGCATGTCTTAATCCTGTCAAAATACCCGTCTCAACAATTCTGTCAGCAGGCCCCATCATTTTCGCCATTATAGAATTCCATAAATCTGTTATCTTAGGCTGAATTACAACCATCTGTATAACAATAGCTATCGCAGAAAGTGCTAAACCTATAATCGCAAAAGCCAATGCCGTCCCGCTACCCCAACTAACAACAACAATTATTACCGCTATAATAAAAGATATAATCATTACCAAAAGGTTCGTTGAGGCACATTTCTTCCTATGGCCGCCCATCTCTTCCTGTAGTATTTTCTGACCATAACTAGCCATTGCAGAGGCCATATAACTAGCCCCTGTATTTGCTGCAATTGTTACAAGAGTCTTTGTTTTGCTCATAGCACCAACATTCATAGTCACAGCATAAACAATAAGTGCAATTGCTACCAAAAAAATTAATATCAATCCTACCTGCCCTTTTTCTAATCTGTTGTTATGATTAAAAATCACTTTCTCCCCTCATTATTTCTAAAAAATTAATATGCACCCTTCCACACTGCATTCATCGAATAAGAACCATAAAAATAAGGATCTATTTGCTTTAAAGGCCCCTGCCATGGAGCGCTATAAGAATAATCTTCCTTTATTGGTTGATGTAATGCCTTATCATGGGCCCTTCTTCTTTCTACCAAATCTATCCCTGTCCATCTTAAAATCTTTACCAAAGCAAAAATCATCAAAAAAATAATAAACATACATAAAGAAAATTCCATTATTACTTGCGCTTTTTTCCCTTTAATCATTTTAAGGTTATTTTTCATTATTTATAAAAATATTATCTATGAATATTAATATAGGGATCTTTATCCAAATTGGTGGCCCAACGCCTACCGTGCCTATCAAGTATCCTACTTCTGACAAAAATTCTAGGTCGTCTAGGAGGATGGGCAGACATATCTCCCTCATCCATACAAGTAACAGTCGCATTGGCCCCCATACAATCAGAACATGCCTTTACTGGATTTGGGACCGCTGCTGTCCATAAGGCACTAGCACAATCTGCCGGATTAGAACCAGGAGAACAAGTCGGCTTATGATTCCTATCACAAAACCTATTTGTATCATTGCTTAATTGTATAATCCTCTGTACTATATCTATAGAATGTTTCTTTTGTGTTGTACGAATAAACAAAGACAATATTCCTGATTTAGAAGGATCATGCTTTTCCCCCTCCTCCACCCGCATATATGTTCCATTTTTATCATCTAATACATATGTTTCTATATCTCTATCTCTTAATAAGCCTGGTGGGGGTTGTTGATCTGAAGAAAAATCAAGGTCTCCTAATTGCGTATCATACACATACCCTATAGATCCTTTTCTCTTCATAACATACTCTGGTTCAGGGTCTCCTCCTCTACTACACCATGGCTGAGAAGACCATGGGGCATATTGACAACACCAATCTACATCAACAAAGACATTTTTATTATCATCAGGATCAATATCATGAAAAGATATTGGCTCCCATTGCCATGTAAATCTCTGCCTTAAACTAGCAGGACTAGCCGGAACATCTGGTTCAGCAACTGGCGGAGACGATTTAAACCCACTGTGATCTAAATCAAATCTCCATGATACTGTATTCCATGCACTAGCTCCCCCTGGACAAGGATCTTTTGAACACCACTCACTCTGAAACTGAACATAAGGATAATTATATGCCCTTTTCCATAAAACAGGACACCCACCTGAAGAAGGGTCAAGATTTACCTGTCTAAAATCTCCTGTTGTAAATACAAAATGCTGGCCATTTATAATCATATCTGTAACAGAAAGATTATATCGTTCTCCATACTCCATAGGCATATACAAATTTCTACTATGAGTAGCATCTCCCATAGCAATCAATGGTATCCTATTTACTGCCCCATATTTACCTGCATCTGCTGTCAGCCGATCTTCGACTACTATTACTCCCGCGTTGTTTCTGGACATATCCCCATCAGACCCTCCTCCTATATCAATTAATCCCTCTGAATGCATATGAGACAGAGCCATAGCCCACCGCATAGCCCTAAGTTGCTGATTTTGCACTAAAGAATAGTTTATCTGTTGACGTACGATAAGACCTATTACAAATATAAGAACAGCTCCAAAAACAGCTAATTCAATTACCGCCTGGGCCTTTCGATAATCTTTCTTTTGCCTATATCTCTGCTCTAAATAATCCATCCTAATATCTTCCCTCATCAATACGCACCAATAGAACGATACCCTGTCTTGAGTTCGTTGGTCACAATCTCATCTGTCCTACTAGTATACCAGCCTCCATCTGCATTTATTGCCCGTATTTTAGTTACAGAATGACTATATAATTTATGTCTTATGTCCGTGTTTGCGAAACGGGGGTCATATTGTTCACCTAAATTATCCAAAGCAGACCTCCACCTGCCTTGCATTGCTCGTTTAAAATATATACTCATAGCAATTAATCCGCCTATAACAATAACAACAAGAGTAACATATTCTATCGTAACCTGTGCCTGTTTCTTAAAAATTTTCATATTACTTTTATACCTCAATATATTATAAAGACAAATTAAATTTCTATTTAGAAGAAAATCCCATATCCACCTCACTCTTAGACCATGCTTGCGTCTCATCATTATAAGAATAAGTAATATTCCCAGCAAACTCCTGTGTCTTTTTATCCGTAAAACCACCCCGCCATTGAACACTATTTTTTAAATACCCACCTCGCAAATCAAAACTCTGTTCTCCGTTCTGTTGTGTTCCTATCTGATCTGCTGCAACTTTTATAAATCCCTGTGACAGTCTTCTAAGCATAGGCGCCATCACAATAAAAACCGTGGCTGTTATTCCTAAAATCATAGTATACTGCAAAAGACTTTGACCACGACTATTAAAAAAAAAGCTATTCATAATATCATTTTCTCTCTTAATCCGCATCTTTTGGTGGAGCGGTTATACTATTAGTAAACATATCAACATGCATATCTTCTATTCTTCTAGAAATACCTACAGGATGTCCGGAATGAGACGCCAAAAGCCGTTGTTCTACTATTTCTGCCCTCTTTGTATCTGTAGTGGTATTAGTATAATATGGCTCGTATTCATAATAAAGAGGACCATTATAGTAGCCATCCACATAAGCATTAGCTGACAAAACTATATAGTCTCGTGTATCGAACCATCTAGCCTGTATAGATCGTTTAATAAAAACTCCCATAGCAATCACTACTGCCACCACGAGAGAAAACAATAAAGCATATTCCCCGGCAATAGATTGTCCTTTTATTTCTTTTAATATCCTTATCATTATACTATAATTATACTATTTTTATTACCAAATAACAAGAATATAAAACAAAAGGCCTGCATATTCCATGCAGGCCCCTTTGTCTGTTTTTACAAAACCAAAACAATTAAAAAATTATTTACCACCCCAGAATGACCATACACCATTCACAATGGTTATATTAGTTGTGGTATTACTAACTTCATCCGACAATAATGTAGATTTTGAATCACCTTGAAGATTTCTATCAAGAGTTGTACTCTTAGAAACGGTTCGTACTACCACATTTGTATTCCCTGGAGAATATTGATCACCTATATCATCAGCTGCGCTTCTTAATCTACCTTGTATACCTCTCTTAATATATGTCTGAATAGAAATAAGAGCAGCTATAATTATAATCACCAAAATAGCATATTCTAGTGTTGTCTGCCCTTTCTTTCTCTTTTTTTTATTATTAAAATATTTAATCATCAGATAATCCTCCTAATTTTAGCTCTCTATTTTCTAATTATATTTATAAAATAATTTTATTTTTTCCTTCTTTAGCTTACTAATTTATTTAATCGTACCATAAGCTCCACCAAACGAAGACCTAGAATAGCCTCCACTTGCCCTAACATTATTACCAAAAGACTGCTGCTTAACCCCACCAACTGTTTTAGTAGCATCAATTGACTTTGTCGATGCATCATATCTGCTGATTTGATAGTTCGTATCTAAATAATAAGGTTCTGCCTGCACTGTTCCATTAATCGTTACTCCACCAGTTGGAACAGTAGTAGTAATATCCGCTCCATAGTGAGCAGCATCACGGATTCGTGCCTGAATGGCCCTCTGAGCAAAGGTCTGCATTGCAATAATACCAGCCACAACCAAAGAAATTAGTATCGCATATTCGGCTGTATTTTGTGCCTTTTTATTTTTAACCAATTTTCTAAACATTTATTTTACCTCCTAAAGATTGTTAGGTTAATTGCCTTGCAATTATCTTAACTAAAAACACTTATTTTTAATTAATATTATTTTTAACACTGCCCTCTATTAAGGAGCAACCGGATGAGATTTTATCATTCTAGTTGCCAGGTTTGTCATATCTGAAGTCACTGTATTCAACGTAGAATTTAATCTCTTATGAAAGATACCGTTTGGTCTCAAAAATATAACCAAAGCTGCCATTACACAGCCAATTAAAATAAGATACTCAACTGTACTTTGGCCTTTCTTTTTTCTTGTTGCCTTCGGTTTTATATACATTTTAAGCATTATTTCTCCTCCTTAAAAACTATTTCCTTTAATTTATAATCTTCTTTTTATTTATTCTGCTTGGGATTCTTTTTGAATCATTTGCTGTGTTGCCTGGACAGAGCGAAACACGTAGGTAGCCATTGCCACTGCTGCAGCTCCTATGACAGCCGCGACCATGGTATATTCTAATATACTTTGAGCCCTTTTATTTTTTATCTTTTTTATTATTTTGCCGTACCACATCGCGGTTACCTTACGTGTCCAGCAAATGACCATGCCTTACCTTGCCTGCGTCCCTCACAAGCAAGGAAAGAATTCTAAAGGCAATTTATCCCTCAAAAAATAAGGGTCCTTTTACCTTTCTTCATGGTAAAAGGAATAAAACACCATATTATGGTGTATAACTAGCTTATCAAAAAACATATTTATTATAACTCATCCTACACTTTTAAAGTATATCATATAACCCAAAAGAGTCAAGAGCAAAGACTTTACTATAACATTAAATTGCTTTATTTTTTTCTATATCAATATATAATTTTCTTCCAAAAAAATCATATATCTCTCTACTGTTTAACTCATAAACAGCCAAATTTAAATAATCCATATATTGATAATCTACGGGTGGAAGAAGGATTATTGATAAACATTTATTGCCTTCATAAACGAATCCTGGGAAATTTAACCATGATTGTAATATCTCCCTATTATTACAAAACTTATTAAACATAAATTCTCTTTCACTATATTCTATCAACGTATTAGTATAATCAACAACTATATCCCATAAAGAAATACTTTTCAAAGAAGAATTAAAAAAACAAGAATTTTGTTTTTCTTTTTTATTCCCATCTAATTGTTTTAGTTCTTTTACAATATTTATATTTATATTTTTTTTACTATTATATATCAACATTGAATAAAAACATTTATCTATAATCTTATCTGCCTTATTATTTACATCGTTAGTTATTATTATCATCTTATCTTTAAAATCATCGTATTTATCTATACATATTCTCCTTACCCTTATTTTATCGTTGTTTTTAGAAACAATAATATCTTGAACATCTTCATAAAACCATATTAGCTTATTTATAGATTCAAGATACACCACTCTCTGTTTATCCGTCGAATATGTTGATATTAAAGGTGAATTATCTTTATCCATGCATAACACACCTAAAATAAATTTTCTTTTTATTCTTGGAATAATATCAAAATCAACTACTAACTGACCGTCTAAATCACATAATGCCAGAGACCGTATTCCATCCCCTGATATATTCTCAAATGCTGAAATAATATCATAAAATCTCTTATAATCATCTTTGTTTTGCAGTTCGCAAAAGAATACAGCTGGTTCTGTATTTGCAATAATCTGCTTAGAAGCCATAGATAAAGCCCGTTTCATAGGTATTGTTTTTTCTTTTTTTAAAAAACCTTTTAACTCTCTATTGCTATCAAAAAAAATTTTTGCCCCAGAATTTAAATTAATTTGTATCCCTGCAAGCTCCGCAAAAAAACTATCCTTTTCTTTTAAATATTCTATAACAAAAGAATCTCCTATTATCTGTTGCCTTAACCATACCACAAATGAAGCTATGTCTATCTCTTCATAAATTCCATTCAATGTATATAGCCCATAATCTGCCAATCTACTAAAGGCTTTATTGTTGAAACCATCTCCATATGCCATCAAAACCCCACATAAAGCACCTAAATATAATTCTTTCTGATTATCTAAATATCTTGGGAAAATACAGCCTAAATCAAATATTCTATTTTCTCTATATATATTCCGCATAACTCTATTAAACAATCCATCCCAACGATTTTCTCTTTTCTTTTCTTGTATATATCGTAAAATAATCCTGCCTAAAACTGAATATTCTGTTGCTGTCCACTCAGCCGCATTCAAAAAAATAGTTCCCATTCGACGATAAGGCCCTTGACGCAGATTCATTCTTTTCGTTCTAGATGTTTTCATATTAATAAAAACATCCTCTGGCATATCCAAATTAGATTTCTCTATAAGTTTCTTATCTCTGTTATCATTATTTATTTCAACATTTTTTTGAATCAAATTTTCTTTTTCAAACTCATCTTTATTTAGTTTAGTAGCGACTTCGACTTGTTGTATACTACGAAAAATCTGTTCTTTTTTTTCTTTAGGGATAATAATTCTACGGGCATTCCGTCGAATAGTTATCTTTCTACCCAGAGGACCATTCAATTTCGCCCTTTTTAATATAGTATTAACATACGACTTAGAAATCGTTATATGAAACTTATCTGCCACTAGTTCGGCTAATATTCTACAACTAAAAGAAGGATTCTTTTTTCTTGTAGAAATAATAAAATCCTTCACTTCTTCTCTTACCTTATAAACTGTCCCCATCTTACAAAATCTTTCTTCAATTATAACTATTGTTGCAATTCAATATTATCCCCTATAGCAACCCTTGCCTTAACAATAGTCCCTACAGGTGCTTCTATAACATAATTCGAAGAGATAAAAACAGGACTTAACTGAAATGGCTTAATATTTTTTACTATCCCTACTACATGATTATTCTTGTCTACAAAGATAGCGTCTATTGGAAACTTCATAAAAAACATATGGATGGATTTACACTTTGTAATAATGAGAGCCTCTCCTTTTGGAAGGAACCTTCTATTAAGAAGACCCACCAATCTAGATAGGAAACTATTTGCAACGACAGCCTTTTCTGCAATAGTTATATTGGAAGTCTTATTAATAATTTTCAAGGTAAATACTTATCTATATTTTCTTATGATTTCTTTTCAAAAATACTCTTATCTAAATGAATTCCTCTTGTAATAAATTCATCATAACACTTAGGAACATATCCTGTAGGTTCAAAATGTCCCAAAACTTTACCATCTTTATCCAAAGCTGTCTGCTTAAAAATAAATATATCCGCCATCTCGACATAAAAATCTTCACTTAACCCAATAGTTTCAGTAATTCCTGTAATCTTTCTTGATCCATCAGAATACCTGCTTGCATGCACAATAATATGAATCGCAGAAGATATCATTTCATTAATCGCCCTAACAGGAAGCTCTATCCCGCTTAACAAAATCATAGAATGCATTCTAATTAAGGCATCTCGTGTAGAATTAGCATGTAGCGTGGTCATTGAACCATCATGACCTGTATTCATTGCCTGTAGCATATCAAGGACCTCTGGGCCTCGACACTCCCCTATAACTATTCTATCCGGCCGCATACGTAAACTATTAATAAATAAATCTCTTATGGTAACCTCTCCCTTCCCTTCCACATTGGGGGGCCGAGACTCTAATCTAGCCCAATGGCTCTTCTTAAGTTTTAACTCTGCAGCATCCTCTATTGTAATAATACGTTCCCCATCTGGTATAAATTCTGATATAACATTAAGCAATGTTGTCTTCCCTGAACCTGTCCCTCCAGAAATAATAATATTTTTTCTTCCCCACACACAAGCACGTAGAAAATCTGCCATTTCTGGTGTAAGGCTATGATATTTATATAACAAATCATCTATTTTTAACCGCTCCTGGCCAAATTTACGTATAGTAATCATAGGTCCTCCTAAAGAAAGTGGTGGAATAATTGCATTTATTCTAGAACCATCTGGCAAACGGGCATCTACCATTGGAGTAGACTCATCTATTCTTCTTCCTAACGGTGCTATAATTCTATCAATAATAGCCCTTACCTTTGCATCTGAAACAAATCTCTTATTCGTAAGAATAAGTTTCCCTTTTTTTTCTACATAAATCTCATCCTTATTATTTACCATAATATCGGTTATCTCCGGGTCAGCAAGAAAGTCTTCTAAAGGACCTAAGCCCAAAGACTCATTTACTATATCTTTTACAAGATATACCCTCTCCTCTCGCGACATAGCCCTCCCAGCAGACTCTTCCATTAATAAATTGCCTACCACTTCCTCTGCTGTCTTTCTAACTCGTTGCAATGTATTAGAATCACTCAACACGTCCACAGTAATTCCATCTAAATTAAGCCTTTTTATTAATTTTTCATGTATTTTACGTTTAAGAACAATAATATCATCTTCTTGTACAGAAAATGCCACTTCTCCCATTTGCACATGCTGCGATACCCCAAACTTCTCCCAAAAACCCCCTGGCCTAACTAACCCCTCTGTATCCCGTAACTTTTTCACATCGGTAACCGGGACATATACAGATTCTTGTCTCAACATATTAGCTATTTTATTAAAGGCATCAGATACCCTGCTTCTAGGACTATCTATCACACACGGAATTCCTCTATTTAATGCCATCCCTACGGTCTTACCATCAGATGGGACATGCCCGAATATCTCACATGGCAACACAGAACGAACCTCCTGCCAAGCAACACTCCCCCTACTCTCAGAACGATTTAAAATAAGTTTTACCATTTTAAGAGGAAACTGTAACTTTTGAAGCACATCTATACACCACTTTACTTGATATACAGCCAATACATCAGGAGTAGCTATCAACAAAATAAGATTAGACATATCAAATGCGGATATTAATGTATCACTAAAAGTCTTTCCTCCATCTATAATAATATAATCATAATACTGAGCCGCTCGCTCTAAAAAAACTGTTATTTTATCTCTGTCAATTTTTGCCAACTGTTTCGTATTACGTACAGCCGGAATAAAATGCAATCCACAAGAATGCCTACTAGTATTCTCCATAACAATTTCTGGTTTATCTGAAACCTCTATCTGATCCACTACATCTACTATTGCCATACGTGGAGCAATGTTAAACATTCTCGCTATCTCTTGTCCTGCCTGAAAATCTAAATCTATCAATAAAACCTTTTTACCTTCAAGAGCAAAAACAGTGGATAGATTAACGGCAATAAAAGTCTTGCCTACTCCACCTTTATTGCTAAATATCGTAATTATTTTTACACTCATAACTACAACCTTATATATAAATTATAAAATAAAACACTTAATAAAAATCTAAATAATAATTATAGGGCTTCGTTAGCTTTTACACAGTTAAAAAATTAATAATTTTCTAATTTATATACTATAGGAACTGTTATATCAATTTCTTGTAGATTTACATTGGGAGGAAACTTGTCAAAAGGAGCCATATTTTTAGCTGTTCTAAGGGCATTCTCATCAAATATATCATGTCCTGAAGATTTCTCAACTAATGCAAAAGCCAAGGTCCCATCACTTAATATATGCATATCTAAATCAACTTCTCCTTCCCAACCCTTCTCCCATGCCTTTTGTGGATATACTATTGCTTGAGAAATCTCATTTTTGATTTTATTAACATAAGACACCATAGCATGAGGAATTCCTCTATAATAATGTTTATAATTCTTTAGAGAAACCTTATTATTTATAAGTTTATGTCCTCTTCCTCTATTATTTCTATGTTTTTTAGTTAATATTCTAGGGGTTAAAGAAATCACAATCTCTGAACCTTTATTTGGAGCAGTTTGCCCCTTATATCTAAACAAAGCTCCTAAGATAGGAACATCTCCCAAAAAAGGGACCTTTTTAACAATAGATGACTCATAATTTTTAATCAACCCAGCCAATACTATAGTTTGATTGTCATCCAAACATAACTTAGTATCCGCTGTTTGTGTAGTAAATGCGACATCATCTCCTGCCTTATAATCGCCAGCTATATCACTAATCTCCACACTCAAGACCATATCAATCTTATTTTCTATAATTTGAGGTTGTATCGCAAGAGAAACGCCGTAATCCCTATAAGTAACCTTTTCTGTACTCACCCCAGTCTGCTCATGATAGGTAGTAGTAACAATTGGAACCTCTCCCCCCACAAGGAAAGAAGCCTTTTCTCCATCTTTTACCACTATACGAGGATTAGATAGTATCTTAGCCTTCCCTTCTTGAAGAAGAGCATGGACTATACTTAACAATTGGGAAGTTCTAGAAAAATCTCCTATCTTAAAAAAATCTCCCACGGATCCATCAAAAACTGGCATTTTTTCCTCATACTTCAAAGATGTTTCAGGCCATTCAAAACCCAATTCTTTAGCAAGAGTTGTATCTAACTGTGTAACCTCTACATCTACCTCTATTAAGTCTTTTTTTCTTTTCTCTTTTACTAAATCAATGATATCATCATAAAATGGTTCCACAATTTTATCATATTCCTTTTTATCTTCCTTTGTAAGCTCCCCTGTTAACACAACCTTCCCTTCCTTATTATTTACTTTTAATGTAATTCCATCTAATAAATCCGCTGATTTCAATAACTGCTTTATTCTATCCTTAAGCAAATCCAAATTTTGATCATAAACATATATCATAAACGTCCTTTTCCCCGAATCATCCCATACAAACAAAGCTGTTTGCCCCGTATCCATAGCAGAAATCATAACATGATCTTGATCAGCATCAGCAATATCAGCAACATCCGGATTAGATACAGACACCTGAGAAATATTTTTCCCATGAATAGTCGTCAAATCTCCTTTTATCATCTGGATCTCGTCTGAAAAAGGACCATCGTTCCAACCATAGTTATCTGCCATAACTATATTATTATATAAAAAAATATAGTTTCCTATAAATAAGAATATAAATGTTAATATTTTTAAAGTTTTCATTTTTTTATCCTAAAAAATAATTAATAAAAATTTTTATTTAATATTTTAATATTAAAATTATAGACTGGTTTCTGTCCCTCTTTTAAAAATCTTAATCAACGGCCTTGCTTCTTCTTTTTTCTCCGGAATAAGAACTGGTTTTATTCTTTTTTTCTTCTTGGATCTTTTAATCTTTTTTCTTTCCTTGTTAGGTATACTAATTTTTGTCCCTTGATGCTTTAATATATATTTAGATAAACTATCCCATGTCGGGACCTGTGTAATCTTTGTATTATGTTCTGCTGGTGATCGTAAAGCAAGCTGTAATTTGCCATGCCTCTGGGCAAATGTAAGAAATCCTATCTGTTGAGGATCTAAAGCCAAAGTTACCCTCAAAGATCTCGCTTTCGCCTGATTTATATAAGCGGGCTTACTTCCTACAGGATTAAAATTAGTTCCTACAGATAATATCTGAACATTTTGAAACAAAACAACACTTGTTTCCCTTTTCTTGCTTTTAGGATTATTCCTTTCCGCCGGAACCTTAAGATTAGCTATTACATCAACAAAATCTCCTGGATTAATTAATCCACCGACTGCAGATAACGAATCTATTTGAATTGTCACAGCCCGTTTTCCTAAAGGTGTCCTTACAGAAAAAGAAGACATAGGTACCACAGGATTAACCGTCCCTGTGCGTTGCGCAGCTATTCTCTTACTACTTTCCTGTTGCTGCCTAACAATAGCTTCTTGTCTGGCCGACAACTGATTAATCTTTCTCTTCATCAAATCCATTTGATCAAGAAGCACAGGATATTTCTTTTGATATTCCTTTGCCAATCTTTTGGTTTCCTGAGATATTCTACTCTGAACATACTGACTCATACCAAAAGCCGCCACAACACCTAGACCTACTGCCAAAGCCAAAATAGCTACCTGTTTTTTAGTTTCTAAATTCATATTTTCCCTCCCACAAAAGGGCAATTTTAAGCATACAACTCATATTTTATTCTAAGAGAGATTCATTTACTTCCACATTTATCTGCTTTTTTAACTTTTTTATATAATTATCTACCGCTTTTTGTTGTTTAAGTAATTTTTGATTTTCTTTTATAAGATCCTTAACCTCTGCAAAAGGCTTTGGATTTCCACCTTTCTTTTCCTCTAATTTAATAATACAATAACCACCGGGACATTTAAACACATCACTTATTTCTCCTTCATCTAAAGACAGCAATGGTTTTGCCATTTCCGGAAATGGCAAATCTTTCATTTCTTTTACAAATCCTAAATCTCCTCCCTTGGATGCATTCTTCCCTATAGAATTCTCTTGAGCAAGTTGAGCAAAATTTGCACCTTTTAAAAGATTTACATATAATTCATTTGCCTTTAACTTAGATTTAACCTTTATTAATCTAACATGAAAAGATACCGGTTCTATTATTTTATCTTTATTTTTATTATAAAAATCTAATGCCTCTGAATCACTTACATCTATACCTTTTATGAGTTTTTTTACCATCTCGCGCACTAATAATGTTCTGCGAAATTCTTCTACTGCTTGCTTTATCTGCTTGCTATCAGCTAACCCTTCTTTTTCCGCAGCTTCAACAAGAAGTTGCTGTCGTATTAATTCCTGTAAGACATCTTTCTTATTTTTTATGTCTTTTATATCAAATTTAGGCATTACCTCTTTTACAGCCTTTAATCTATCATTAAATTCGTCTATCGTAATAGTCCAATCTCCCACTCTGGCCACCACATCATCAGATAAAGATTCTGGTTGCTTTGACATTCGTGATTTTGACACCTTGTTTTTTTCTTTTTTAATTGCAAGTATACCCTTTGTATTTGTAGAAGTGGAGGGGGAAAGCTGATTATACAATGCCGTTATCTTATCACATCCTACGCCTGTAAATAATAAAAAACAAAAAAATAGAGTTATCTTTTTCATTTTATCCCTCTTTTTCTAAAAATTAAATATATTACTAATATTACATTTTATTGAAAGATTATTTCAGACTTCTTTTACAGAATAATACCTTTCCTTACTTTAATATATTAAGTATACCCTGTAAACGCCAAAAAAACAAGGTCTTTTAATAAAAAATCGTTTCAAATTATTTCATTACTTTGTATAAAAAAAGGGAACCTGCCTTCTTTTAAAAATAAAACTATTGACTCCACACTCTCTCGAGCCTTTCGATCAACTGCCTCCATAGTATTGAACGCATTATGAGGAGTAAGAATAACATTATACATACCTAACAATTCTGTTATACCACTAAACTTTTCTGGCAAGCATCCTATATTTGCACTCCTCAAATAACAAGCAAGACTGCCTTCAGCAGAAAATACATCCAATCCTGCACCTGCCAACTTTCTCTCTAACAACAACCTTGCTAAATCTGTCTCTGGAGCAATCTCCCCTCTTGAAATATTAATAAATAAGGCACCATTTTTTACCTTGCTTAACACATTATAATTTAACATACCATAAGTATCCTTCGTAAGAGGCAAGGCGCAAAAAATAACATCCGATACTTTTATCCCTTCATCCAAAGAAACATATTTAACAATATTGCTCCGTTTTACTATATCTACTCCCAACACCCGCATCTTGAAAGCAGCTAAAATCTCTGCTATGGTAGAACCTATTCTTCCAACTCCTATAATTAAAGCAGAACGCCCCATACATTCTCTGCCTGTTATTTCTTCCCTATCAAATCTTCGAAACTTTTCTATCTGCAGCCTCAATTTTCTAAAAAGCGAGATCATAACCATAACTGCATGCTCTGCAACAGCCCTTGAACAATAATCATTAAGATATCCACAAGGTATATTGCTTTTAGTATTTCTGCAATATGCAATAAGATGATCATATCCCTGACTGCGGCTCAAAATCCCATCCAATTTATCTGCCCATTCAATAGGAATTACAGACTGTGTTCTTATACTAATTAATCTCGCTGGCAATATTGTTGGTGCGGCCTCTTGAATAGTGTCAGAAGTATACTCAGCCTTAATATAATATGGCATATAATTTCTTAATAATCTTTCTTCCTCATCAAAAACCTCATAAAACATCACATCTAACATAAACTTACCTTTCCATAAAAATTACAACAATCCATCTTTCTCACTAACTAATTAGTGATAATATTATTCGTAAAACATCAAAAATAAAAAAAACTTGACCCGCCTTAAATCTTTATTATAATAAAATACTCTTGCCGATACACAAAAATTATTTTAAGACCCCATCGTCTAGCCCGGTTAGGACACAAGCTTTTCAAGCTTGCAGCGCGGGTTCAAATCCCGCTGGGGTCGTATATTTTGAAAGGGATTTCAATAATGAAATCCCTTTTCTTTTAGTAAATACAGCTTTCTATATAACCAATCTTATTATTCTGATATCATTCACCTGCCTTATTCACAACATTTGCAACAGATGCTACTTCATCTCCTTTGCTTAAATTAATAAGCTTTACCCCTTGAGTACTTCTACCAGTCTGGCGAATATCACTCAAAGGACACCTAACAATCATCCCTTCTTTTGTAACAGCCATAACCTCATCATCTACCATAACAGGAAGCGCACCTACAACATGGCCATTTCGTTCTGTTACCTTTATATTAATAATCCCTTTTCCTCCCCTGGACTGTGTCCTATAAAAACTAAAATCCGATCTTTTTGCAAATCCCAATGAAGTAACTGTAAGAAACGAGCATCCGGTTTTAGCTATATCTGAACGAAAAACCAACATACTTACAACTTCATCATCTTTATCTAATTTAATTCCCCTAACCCCTCTTGCTGCTCGCCCCATATCACGTAACTGCTTTTCATTAAAACGTAGGGACTTACCATTTTTAGTAACTAATAATATATCATTAGTCCCGTCGCTTAAAGATGCTCCTATAAGCCTATCGCCCTTCTGAAGTGTTATCGCTACGATCCCTCCTCTTCTAGGATTCTTAAACGCCGATAATTTTGTCTTTTTTATATTTCCATTTGCTGTTGCCATTACAAGATATCTATCCTCTGAAAACCCCCTTACAGCAACTATAGAACTTATCTTTTCTTCTTTACCTATAGATAAAAGATTTACTATGTTTTTCCCTTTTGCACTTCTTGAGGCGATAGGTATCTCATATGCCTTAAGCCAATGAACAACCCCTTTATTAGAAAATATTAATAAATAATCTTTAGAAGAGGCAATAAATAGATGTTTAACAAAATCCTCTTCTCTTGTTGTCATAGCAGAAACCCCCCTGCCGCCCCTTCTCTGCTTTCTGTATGAGGCTACAGCTAAACGTTTTATATATCCTGAATTACTAATAGTAATTGCCATATCCTCCTCTGCTATAAGATCTTCTATCTCTATCTCCTCGGCACGTGCTGCTATCTCTGTTCTCCTCTCATCAGCATACTTTTTCTTTATAAGAAGAAGTTCTTCTTTTATTATCTCTTCTATCTTATCCTCTGAAGAAAGTATAGCTCGATAATTTTCTATATCTTTTAGAAGAGACTGATACTCAGATTCTATCTTATCTTGCTCAAGTGCCGTAAGCCTCTGAAGCTGCATTTCAAGAATAGCCTGAGCCTGTATCTCTGACAATTTAAATTTATCCATCAAGGCCACCTTTGCCTCTGAAGAAGTCTTGGATTCCCTTATAGTTTTAATAATCTGGTTAATTACCTTTAATGCTATCCTTAACCCCTCAAGAATATGCGCCCTGCGTAATGCCCTATCCAGATCAAACTGCGTACGTCTACGTATAATTTTCCGTCTATGTTCTATAAAATGTAGTAATATTTGTTTAAGATTTAATATCTTGGGACCATTATTAACCAAGGCCAAATTAATAATGCCAAAGGTAACCTCCAATTGCGTATGCTTATAAAGATAATTTAATATTATTTGCGGCTCTACATCCCTTCTTAGTTCAACTACAACACGTATACCATCCTTATCACTTTCATCGCGGACATCGGTTATACCTTCTATCTTTTTATTTTGGACAAGCCCTGCAATAGCTGCAATAAGATTGGCTTTGTTAACCTGATATGGCAATTCAGTAATAATAATACTATCTTTATTCCCTTTTTGTCGTTCTATATTTGCCTTTGCACGTAAAGTTATTTTACCCCTTCCTGTAGTATATGCATTAACAATACCTTCTATTCCGCAGATTATACCACCTGTTGGAAAATCAGGACCTTTTATAATTTTGTTAAGCTGTTTAATATCAGCATCTGGATGGTCTATTAAATATACAATAGCCTCTACAACCTCTCCTAAATTATGAGGCGGCATATTAGTCGCCATACCAACAGCTATGCCACTGGATCCATTTATTAAAAGATTGGGCAAGGCGGCAGGAAGAATAACAGGTTCTTTAAGAGTTGCATCAAAGTTAGGGGCAAAATCTACTGTATTCTTTTCTATATCTGCCAGCATCTCATCTGTAATAGCCGCCATACGCGCCTCTGTATATCGCATTGCTGCTGCTGCATCTCCATCTATAGACCCGAAATTACCCTGACCATCAACAAGAGGATACCTTAAAGAAAAATCCTGAACCATACGTACCAATGTGTCATAAACAGCCATATCACCGTGAGGATGATACTTTCCCAAAACCTCCCCTACAATACGGGCACATTTTTTATAAGCTTTATTATGTTCTAATCTTAATTCTTTCATTGCAAAAAGTACCCGTCTATGAACAGGTTTTAACCCATCCCTTACATCAGGCAAGGCGCGTCCTACAATAACACTCATCGAATAGGATAGATAAGAATTCTTCATCTCATCTTCTATATAAACGGGTATAACCTTTTCCTTTATAGTCAAGTCTCTCATCTGTTTATGCCTTTCACATAAATAACATTTTTTTATCGTTCATTTAAACATCCAAATTTTTCACTTCATGCGCATATGTTTCTATAAACTCCCTGCGCGGTGCAACCTCATCTCCCATAAGCATAGAAAAAGTCTTATCTACTTCAACAGCATCCTCTAAGGTTACCTGTAAGATAGTCCTCCTCTGTGGATCCATTGTTGTTTCCCATAACTGCTGAGGATTCATCTCACCAAGACCTTTATATCTTTGAATCTGAATCCCCTTTTGGGCTTGTTCTCTAACAAAATCCAAAACCTCTTTTAAAGAGAAAAATTCATATCTTTCTTTATCTTTTTCAATACAAAATACTGGCTTCAAAATAGAATCTTTCTTTTTTATCTTTTTCCCTTTACGGCTTTCTTTTACAACATATTCATCTTTATCCACAACTCTCTGAAAATCATTTATACTTAACCCCATCTTTTTAAAAAATTTAGCTATTTCTGATATATCATCCTTATTAAATATCTCTATATACTGTATGTCTTCATTATCCGCTGTAATCTTTGCTAATTCCTCATCAGTAAAAACAAATTTTGGTTTATCTGCAACCTTTACCATATAAAGAGGCATCTCTAATGTATCTGATTTGGCACATTTTATATATTCATCAAAATCAACACCTCTTCGATTTAAAATTCCTATAATATTTTCCAGTTCAGCAGAAGAGTTTAATATATTCTTAAACTGACCTGCTGTATATTCATGATTATCCGCCACACGTTTCAATTTTAAGCCTTCCATCCCCATATCCAATATAAGTTCACTCATCTCCTCTTCTGTCTCTATATATTCCTCTCGTTTACCCATTTTTAATTTATATAACGGCGGCTGAGCAATATAAATATGGCCGTTTTCTATTAACGGACGCATCTGTCTATATAATAAGGTCAATAATAAAGTTCTTATATGAGAGCCGTCTATATCTGCATCACACATAATAATAACTTTATGATACCTTAATTTTTCTATATTAAAATCCGTCCCTACGCCTGTTCCAAGTGCTGTGATAATAGTCCGTATTTCTTCATTACTAAGTATCTTATCCAAACGTGATTTCTCAACGTTTAAAATCTTCCCTTTTAATGGAAGTATTGCCTGAAATGTTCTATCTCTTCCTTGTTTAGCAGATCCGCCTGCAGAATCCCCCTCTACCAAATAAAGTTCACATAAAGCAGGATCCCTTTCTGAACAATCTGCTAATTTACCCGGTAACCCTGCAGTTTCAAGCGCTCCTTTTCTACGAGTAAGTTCCCTTGCCTTTCGGGCAGCCTCTCTTGCCCTAGATGCAGTAATAACCTTATCAACAATCTTATTTGCAACAGAAGGATTTTCTTCAAAAAACGTAGTTAAAGCCTCAAATGTAGTAGATGATACAAGACCTTCCACCTCAGAATTACCTAACTTGGTCTTAGTCTGGCCTTCAAATTGAGGATTTGGTATTTTAACACTTATAACAGCAGTTAACCCTTCTCTGGTATCATCTCCTGAAATAGTTATATTATTCTTTAATAAATTCTTTCCTTTTGCATAATTATTTATAACTCGTGTTAAAGCCGATCTAAACCCACTTAAATGAGTACCTCCTTCAGTAGTATTTATATTATTTGCATATGTAAAAACATTTTCTGCATATCCATCATCATACTGTAATGCTACTTCTAACCTAATTCGTTCCTTTTCTTTTTGAAAATATATTACCTTTTTATGTATTTTATTCTTTTTAGAAGTAAGATGTTCTATAAAAGAAACTATTCCTCCTCTAAACTCAAAAACACTTTCCCGTTCTTTTCCAACACGTTTATCAGTCAAACATATAATCAAACCTTTATTTAAAAAAGCCAACTCTCTAAGTCGTTTTGCTAAGATATCAAAAGAAAATACAGTAGTTTCCTTAAATATAGTCTTATCAGGTTTAAATGTAATCTTTGTGCCAGTTGACTTGGTTTTACCAATAATAGTCAATTTAGTTTTTGGTTTTCCTAATTCATATCGCTGATGATAAATATTACCGTCCCTTCTAACTTCCACCTCTAACCAAGAAGATAAGGCATTAACACAACTAACACCAACCCCATGAAGACCACCTGAAACCTTATAAGTTCTGTGATCAAACTTTCCACCGGCATGCAAGGTTGTAAGTACTACCTCCACAGCAGGCTTCTTCTCTGTTTTATGTATATCAATAGGTATACCACGACCATTATCTGTAATAGTTATAGAATCATCTTCATTAATAATCACATCTATCTTTGAACAATAACCTGCCATTGCTTCATCAACAGAGTTATCAACAACCTCATAAACCAAATGATGCAATCCTCTGCTGAATGTATCACCTATATACATAGCAGGTCTCATACGCACAGCAGCTATTCCCTCAAGCACCTGTATTTTTGTAGCATCATAAGCACCTTCATGTTGTATTTTATTTTCAATTTCTGTTATATTTTTATCTTTTTTCATACCATCTTTTTTAGTCATCGAAATTTTCCTATCTTAAAACGGACATCCTGAATTTCAGGTATCCTTTTGCTTACTTTTTGCAATATATTATTTTTCCTTACATTAAAATGATAGAGCCATACAGAAGAATCAACATATACAAACAACACACCATTATTAATACCAACCAATTGTGTATGCTCTAATTCTTTTACATCCAAAACAATATTCCATACCTCTTCTATATTAACAACCGCTGCCGCCTTTTTATCAGCAATATTTCCAATAACAGTGCTTACTATATCTCCAATACTATCCATTTTTTCACAAATTTTTAAATATTAATAAAATATGATAATACTATATACTCATAGGCATTACAAGATATAAATACCCGTCAAGTCTTATCACAGCACGAATAATAGAATTACCTTCCATACTAACAAGTTCCAAATCAATATATTCTCTTGTTATATGCTTCAACACATCAATAAAAAAATTTGGACTATATCCAACAACAATCTTAGGACCATTATTCTCTATTGGGATCTCTTCTCTTGATTCTCCTATATTAGGAGTATTTTTGGAAATCACCATTTTATTACTAAATACTTCAAATTTCACAGCTTGAAAATCTGTAGTAGATAAAAGATTAGCCCTTCTTATAGCACTTAATAAATCATTTGTCTTTATCTTTATTTTATTTTCTGAAGGAGGTGGTATAGCCTGTTGATAGTTTGGAAATTCTCCTTCTATAATACGTGTAGTAATTAATACACTATTAATATCAAATAACACTTGATTATTCCCTATAATCATAAAAACATCACCTTCATCATTTAAATTTCTTAATATTTCCTGTACTGCTTTAATAGGTATTATCACTTTAATATCATCTTCAATTGGAGACAAAATCTCTTTTTCCATTTTTGCTAAACGTCTACCATCTGCTGCAACAGTACACATTATTTTACCAGATATCTCAAATAACACCCCATTTAATACATATCTTGATTCTTCATAAGAAACAGCAAAATATGTCATATCTAACATTTCTTTCAAAACCGTCTGTTCAATAGTAATACGTTCTTTATCTTTTACTTCAGGAAATTTAGGAAACTCATCTTTAGGCAATCCATTTAATTTAAACCTACATCTATCACATTCTATCTCTATCTGATTATTTCTCTGAGTATAAATTAATATTTCTCCTGATGGCATTTCTCTAACAATATCTGTAACTTTTTTTGCAGGAATAGTTATTGCCCCTTCTTCAAGGATATCAACAGGATATTCACAAGATATTCCTATATCTAAATCAGTAGCACATAATCTTAATTTTCCATTTTTTGCTTCTAATAATATATTAGATAATATAGGAAGTGTTATTTTATTTGATACAATATTTTGAACAGTCTGAAGTCCTGTTAATAATTTTTCTTTTAATACTTTTATTTTCATAGACTTTCCTTTCTTTTATAACATACTATTAATAAAATAATTATTATAGTAGTAATATAAGTAGCGGTTGTGAATAAATTATATTAGAGACGTAACTATTTTTATTATAATTGGTTATATAATTTACAACCTATGAATAATAATATAATAACTCACTTATTTCTATTTAAAAAATTTAAAAAAAATATAATAATTCTTGCTACATTTTTATTATTTAATTTAGCATTCCATTAAGATAGCCGTGATTTTAGTTAAAATACTCTTTAATTCTTCATTTGAGTTAATATCTTTTTCTATTTTTTTACAAGAATGCATTACAGTTGCGTGATCTTTTCTACCAAAAGCACGACCTATTTCAGGTAATGACATATTAGTTAATTGTCGTGATAAATACATAGCTATCTGTCTGGGAAGTATAATATTTTTATTTCTTTTATATGCCTTTAAATCATTTAAAGATACTTTAAAAAAATTACATACACATTTTTGTATCATTTCTACATTTATATTTTTTGTAGCCTCTTTTACCATATCTTTCAAAATAATTTTTGTCATATTAAGAGTGATAGGTTTATCTTCTAATAAAGAATAAGCGGCTACACGTACAAGGGCGCCTTCAAGTTCTCTTATATTAGATTTTATTTGATCCGCAATAAAGAAAATGACATCCTCAGGGACATTTACTGTCTCTTTTTCAACTTTTTTTCTTAATATAGCAACCCTTGTTTCAAAGTCAGGGGGTTGTATATCAGCTATGAGTCCCCATGCAAACCTTGATGTTAGCCGTTCTTCCAAATGAGTTATTTGTTTTGGAGGATGATCTGAAGTAATTATTATTTGTTTTCTATTATTGTGTAAATAATTGAATGTATGAAAAAATTCTTCTTGTGTCGATTCTTTTCCCGCAATAAATTGGATATCATCTATAAGCAATACATCTATTTCTCTATATTTTTTTCTAAATTCAGAGGTTGAACGTGTACGAATTGCATCTATAAGTTCATTAGTAAATCTTTCTGAAGAAATATAACAATATTTTAAATGTGGATGTAATTCTTTTATTTTATGTGTTATTGCTTGAATGAGATGTGTTTTTCCAAGACCAACTTTTCCATATATAAAAAGGGGATTATAGGTTTTCGCTGGTGATTCTGCAACAGCGAGACATGCAGCACACGCGAAACGGTTTGACGGGCCTATAACAAAATTTTCAAATGTAAATCTTGAATTAAGATTTAAAGTATTACTATTTTCAGATTCTTTAAATCCTAGTTCAAGTTTAGTAAGGCGTTCTTGAGTTGTTTTTTCTATTATATTAGGATTTACTCCAAATTCTATTTGTATTTTAGAAGAGGATATATTATTTATTTCATCATTAATAACATTTTTATAATGTTCTACAATCCAATTTTTAAAAAAGGCATCAGGAGTTTCTATTAGAAGTATATTATTATTCTTTTCTTTTATATTTAATGCGGAAAACCATGTTTCATAGGATGTAGCGCCTATTCTTTTTTTTATTCTATTTTGTGATTGTTCCCATATTTTTTTTAATGTCATAATAGCCCCTGTAAAAAATTGTTTAAACAAGATTAAAAATATCGGTGAATAACTTTTATTTTTGTAACTTGTTTAATTATAATAAGTTATAAAAAAAATAAAAAAGTTGTTCACAAGTTATTCACAACTCCAAAATAATAAAAATTTAGGATAGTATGTGAATGAGGCAATAAATACTATATACATCAAAAAATAATTAATATTCAAAATACATATAATAGCCAGACAGACTATTGACCAAGGTTGGCAATGCTTTTTAAGAGTATGCCTATAAGATAAAATATCTAACCAATTAAAATGTTGTAAATTACGATAAGTAAAACAGGCATAAAACATGTTTGATTGTATAAAGATACATGCCTTTTTAAATTTTTATAAAAAAGCATTTTATTATATCAAAGAAAATTTTTATTTCAACTGCGATTTTATATGCAAGGTAAATACCGACGAATATAAATTATTATAAATAAAATTGTGAAGTCTTTTATTATTTTTTATATTATTGAATAAAAAAATAGTAAACTTACCGTCGAAAATATATCGTTTTATCTTTTACATTAATAATAAGTTAAGTTCTTAGTAAAAAAAGCAAAATAGATGTTGAAATTGTTTTTTAGTTACGTTACTATTCAAAAAGAAAAACAAAATAATAATATAAAGAGAATTAAATCAAGCTTTTTGAAATAACTTGACTAAGAAATGGCATATGATATAATTTACAAATCATGAAAAAGAATCTTAAAACAATAAGTAAATTAAAAGGCAAGAGGACTCATGGATTTCGTAAAAGAATGGAGTCTGATACAGGAAGAGCTGTATTAAAACGAAGACGAGCAAAAGGTCGCAAGTGCTTAACTATATAGATGAAAGATAAAATAAAGTATAATTTATATTGTTTGTCTTTCGTTAAAATGATATAAGTTTAAATATACAGCTTTCCATAATTGTTATTATATAAATTATTAAAATTATAAATTTAAATATATATATTTTTTTTTAATATATATATAATATTATATATAATTTTTATTAATGATTATAAAAATTATAAAAATTTTTATAATTTGTTATCAAAAAATAAGTGCTGTAATTTTTCCGGGAAAATGCAGGTTTTATCCCACCTGTTCAAGATATACGTTGGAGGCGATACAGAAATACGGGATTTTTTTAGGAGGAATAAAGGCAATTATACGTATCATGAGATGTTCTCCATTATCAAAAGGGGGATATGATCCTGTAAGGTAAAGCATGTTATGGAAAAAAGACTTATATTAGCAGCAACGCTATCATTTCTGGTGTTGTATTTCTGGTCGCTGTTAAACCCACCTCAGAAATCAAAGCCAGGTTATCATCATATATTAAAACATGATGCTATAGAAACCAAGGAAAGTTCCTCATTATCAAATTCTAAGATTGTTAAATCTTCCAAACTTTCATCTAATAATAGAATTAATGAAAATATTACTACTATAGAAACAAAGCAATTTATTGCTAAATTTTCTAATATAGGAGGAGTATTAAAAGATATTTTTATTAAAAATTACAATGTAAGGCTCCCAATAACACAAATTAATGAACTTATACCATACGATACTGTTTTATTTTTATTAAAAAAAATTACAAAAAATACTATTGTTTATGAATATAAAAATAATAATATTAAAATAATAAAACAATATATATTAAATAATAATTATATTATAAATTCTAATATTAATATATATTATAAAAATAAATCTAGAAATAATAATATATTAAAAATAAATACATATTCTTTAGATATGACGAAAATTAAAAAAAGTAGTTTGAGTGCTAGAAATAGATCACTATTAGAATATGTTATTTATTCTGATAAAGGCATGTTCAGAAAAAATAATGCTTATAAATTTTCTAAAAAAGAAGAACGTTATATTACAGGACACGTTATTTGGACTGGATTTAGAGATAAATACTATTGTGCTATTATAAAGCCTAAATATGAAACATCAGGATATATTATTCATGTAAAAAATTCTGAGCATGCCAATATAATAGTTATTCCAAAAAATATAAAAAACAAAGAAAATTTTAATTTTGTTTCTTTAATATATATAGGGCCTGAAAGTTGGGATATTTTAAAACAAATAGACCCCGATTTTACCAAAATTAAAAGATACTATAAATGGGGATTATTTGATATTATGGGAAAGATAGTAAATCGTATTATACATGCGTTACATAAATTTATTCCAAATTGGGGAATATGTATTATTATAATGAGTATTTTAGTATATAGTATTACCTATCCTATAACATTAAAAAATATGATTTCTATGCGTAAGATGCAGGCGCTGCAACCACAGATGGCAGCATTAAAAGAAAAATATAAAAATAATCCGCAAAAACTTAATATAGAGATAATGGAACTTTATAAAAGGAACAATGTTAATCCTATGGCGGGATGCTTACCAATGTTTCTGCAGATGCCTATATTTTTAGGATTATTACAGGCTTTATGGAGAGATGTAGCATTTAAAGATGCTAGTTTTTTATGGATAAAGGATTTAACAGCACCTGATAGATTGTTTATTTTACCAATTAATTTACCTTTCATAGGAAATGAGATAAATATTTTACCTATCATAATAATGTTTTTAATGTTTTTTCAACAAAGATTGTCATCTGCTAATATGGCAAATATGGATCCGGAGCAAGAGGCTCAACAAAAGATGATGCGGATATTAATGCCGATATTTTTTGGCGCCATATTTTATAAATTTGCTAGTGGTTTAACGTTATATTGGACAACAAATAATTTATTATCTTGTTTTACACAATGGAAATTAGCTAGGATTAAAAATAAATAATTTAAAATTTTATCCAGAGTGGACATTAAACCATGGTTGGTTAAATACAAATTTTAAAATACAGAATTTAGTTTCCTCTAAAATATTAATGGTTTGTTTTCCCGCAGAAATTATTTAAATGGATAATAGGGGGAAAAATGGATAATAATTTATCAAAAAGCATAGAAGTGGAGGGGAATACTGTAGAAGATGCAATAAAAAAGGCCATGAATATGCTAAAAGTGTCCAGAGAAGATATTATTGTTAAAATAGTATGTGAAGAGAAGAAAGGATTGTTTGGTATGAAGGCAGCGAAGCCAGCAAAGATAAAGGTATCTTTGAAAAAACAGCAGAGTGGACAATAGTGAAATTTTGTTGTTTTTTATATTTTAATTATTATTAATTATTTTTTTATTTCATGTGAAAATTATAAAAATGGCAAAAAGTATATCTATTTGTAATCAAAAAGGTGGCACGGGAAAAACAACCACTGCTGTTAACCTATCTGCGAGTCTGGGGGAGCTAGGGAAAAGGGTTTTGCTTGTTGATGCGGACCCTCAAGGTAATGCTACGAGTGGGGTAGGTGTAAATAAAAATGAGTTAAATAAATCTGTTTATGATTTATTGCTAAATAAGAGTACAGTAGAAGAGACTATAATGAGGGATATATGTATAGGTATAGATCTTATTCCTTGTAATATTAATTTAACAGGAGCAGAAATAGAATTAGTTGGGGCTTTTTCAAGAGAAAATAGGTTAAAAAAGGCGCTTGAACCTATAAAAGAAAAATATGATTATATTTTTATAGACTCACCACCATCTTTGGGATTATTAACATTGAATGCACTTGTAGCTAGTGATTCTATCCTTATTCCTATACAGTGTGAATTTTATGCATTGGAAGGGGTATCGCAATTGTTAAATACTATTCAATTAATAAAAAATGACCTTAATTCTTCTCTATGTATAGAGGGTGTGTTATTAACTATGGCAGATTTTAGGACAAATTTAACATCAGAAGTTATAAATGAGATAAAGACATATTTTAAAGATAAGGTATATAATACTATTATTCCAAGAAATATAAAACTTAGCGAGGCTCCAAGTCATGGCAAGCCTATTAATTTGTATGATAGTCATTCTATAGGTGCACAGAGATATAAAGAATTAGCTTTTGAGTTTATTGGTATGGAGCCAGAACAGGTAGATGAAGTGAAAGAAAATTCTCCGGATTTGTTTCGAAGGGATTGATTTTTTAGTTTTTAGTATATATAGTTTAGAGTGGACATTTATTTGTAATATATTGTAAATAAAGTAATTAAATAATTTTTTAGAGTGGACAAATTAGAAATGTCCACTCTGATTTATAATGAGAAAGAAGTTGAAAGGTAATGATTTAGAATGGAGATGTTGGCATATAAGTTAGTATTTTTTGTGTTAGTTAAATAGGATAAAGAAGATAAAAGAGAGTAATATAGGAATGTTTTTTTGAATAGTGTCTAGGAGAAGGTTAAATAGAAAATTCAGAGTGGACATTTATTTGTAATATGTTGTAATTAAAGAAGTTAGATTATTTTTTTAGAGTGGACATTTTTAGATTTGTTTGTTTTGAGACGAGAGTATAAATATATTAAAGAAAATAGACAACCATAAAGTATATTTTTATTTATTTTGAAAAATTGATATTCAGAGTGGACATTTCTATCTCATTTTTTTGTCCACTCTGAATTTCTTTTATTTTATTGTATTTTAATGAGTTATGATAAAATGTCCACTCTGAATGTGAAAAGAAGAAGGCTTAATAGATAGTTCAGAGTGGACATTTATTTCTAATATATTCTAACTAAAAGAGTTAAGGTGTTTTTTAGAGTGGACAATGAACAAAGATAATGGGAGTGTTTATTTTGAGATTGTAAATAAGAAATTTATTAAAGATATTTTCTTGTTTAATAAAAAAAGTGTGTAGAGTAGATAAAAGAGATGATGATAAAAATGTCTATTTTGATATGATAAATAGATAAGAAAAAAGGTATTCAGAGTGGACATTTTGTTGTATCTGTTTATATTTAAATAAATTATGTGTTAATAATGAAATTTCCCTATGGAGGGTGGTATGTCTAAAAGAGTTTTGGGTAAAGGGTTATCAGCTCTTATTCCTGAAAAAGAAAATAGTTCTGTTGATGAAAATGTTGTTGCATATGTAGATACAGCATTGATAAGAGATAATAGTCTTCAGCCCCGTTCAGATTATGACGATGCAAAATTAGAAGAGTTGAAGGTCTCAATAAAAGAGAAAGGGGTATTACAGCCTATTCTTGTGCGCAAACAGGGGGATGGCTATGAAGTGATAGCCGGAGAGCGTAGGTTGCGGGCTGCTAGGGCAATAAACTTGGTTAAGGTTCCTGTTATAATTAAAGAAGTATCTGATAATGAATCTTTGATTTTGGCATTAGTAGAGAATATTCAACGGGAGGACCTCAATCCCATTGAGGAGGCAGAGGCGTATAAAAGACTGATGGAAGAATTTAATTTTACTTATAATGAGATTGCTCGTTCAGTAGGTAAGGGAACTACTACAATAATTAATATGTTGCGGCTATTAAAACTACCATCACGTATAAGAGAGGCATTAGTAAAAGGGCAGATTACTACAGGTCATGCCCGTGCATTGCTTGGTTCCGATGACACCGAGGAACAGATGAATTTATTTGAGATGGTAACTAAGAAAAAATTGTCTGTTCGCGAGATTGAACGTATGGTAAAGCTAGCGCGTCAGACTAATAAAAAAGGGCAGCGAGGACCCAAACAGGATGCAATAGCTCACGAATTAATTGCCCTTGAGGAAAAATTACAAAAATTATTAGGAACAAAGGTGCGCCTTTCTTTTCGGAAAAGCAGAGGGAAGCTCGTTGTAGAGTATTATTCAATGGATGAACTTGATAGGATTGTGAGTATTATAAAAAAGGGAGTTTCTTTTGAATAAAGGATATGTTAAAACATAATATTTCAGTTAAGGAAAAGGCGTAGTAAAGGACAGACTATGATTAAAGGAATGACAGGTTTTGGGAGTAAACAAATCTCCACATCTTCTGTGAAGATGCTTATTGAGTTAAGAAGTATTAATCACAGGTATCTTGATATTAACTTTTATCTCCCATCAGGATTTGCCTGTTTAGAGAATAAAATCACCCAGATTATAAAAAAGGATATCAAACGAGGTAGAATTACTGTAACAGTTAAGGTTATCGAGAAGTCCTCACAAGCAGCAGTCTTAAACAAGGATTTGGTGAAGAGATATATACAATATGCTAAGATGATAGAGAGAGAATTTGGATTGAAAAATGATTTGACCTTATCTGATATAATTAATATGCCTGGGGTATTGGAAACAAAAGCTAATCTTGTATCAGCAGAGACTGTATGGCCTGCATTGGAGAGAGGTATAAAATCTGCTTTATTTGGATTGTTAGCTATGCGCAGACGAGAAGGCAGATCTCTTGCCTCTGACGTGTCAAAGAAGTTAAAAGAGATGATTGCCTTAGTGAAGGATATTAGGTGTAGGGCAGAGATTGTGCTGAAAGAAAAGAGAAAATTGTTTACTGACGAGGAATTTAAATCCTTTCAGAAAAATATAGATGTAAATGAGGAGCTTTGTCGTCTTCTCCATTATATTTCTGAAGCCAAACTGCTATTAAAAAGTGTTTCTTCTGTTGGGAAAAAATTAGATTTTATTGCACAGGAGATGCAGAGGGAATCCAATACAATAGGTTCAAAATTACAAGATAAACAGGTTTCAAGTGCTGTAATATCGATAAAAAGTAAGGTAGAAAAGATAAGAGAACAGGCCCAAAATATAGAATAGGATAAAAATAATCCTACGTGTTTTTTTGGGGGGATTATCATGAATATATTAATTAGGATGAGATGAATTTTTTTTATTATTGTGATGCATAAAGGAAAAATTTTTATACTCTCCGGGCCCTCTGGCGCAGGTAAGACGACTATTTATAAACGGCTTTTAAAAAGAAACAGAATAAAGGATATTCTTGTTAGGGTTGTTACTTATACAACACGTTCGATGCGGCCGGGGGAGGTTCATGGTAAGGATTATTTTTTTATTAGTAAAAAAATGTTTTTATTTAAACAGCGTTGGAAACATTTTTTGGAATGTCAAAAGGTGTTTGAAAATTATTATGGTACCCCTCGAAAGCAGGTAGAAGATATTTTAAAACAAGGGCAAAATGTTCTTTTATGCATAGATGTAAAGGGTGCGCATTCGGTTGCAGAGGTATTTCCTGATGCGGTTAAGATTTTTATAATGGCACCTTCTTTTGAGGATTTGTGCCAGAGGCTTAAACAACGGGCGTCAGAGGATCCTAATGCCTTAAGACTTAGAATAAAGACTGCAAAAGAAGAGATAAAACAGATGGACCGTTATGATTATATTGTAATTAATGATGATATAAAACGTGCTGTTAGAGAAGTTGAAAATATAATTGTGTCAGAGGCATTAAATTTAGCTGATAGTCGTCATTGAGATAAATAGAGAGAGTGTGGTATTTTATTATGTTAATTAAAAGAAGATTGTAATGTTAGGTGTAATAAAAAAAATAAAAAAGCTCTACAAATCATAAAAAATCTATTATTCTTTAAATGATAAACAAAAACAAAACATAATATTTTCATATAGCAAAAAGATTATATCTCCAAAGGATAAAAAAATATTTAAAAAGAAAGCGTGTGATGCAAGATAAAAGGATTGTAGAAGGCTAAAATGATTGTAAAAGAGGTCATACTAATATAAGGGAGAATAGGGGCTAGGATATATTGAGGTATAAAAACCAGGGAGAGACCATATATGATTTAATAGAAAAGATGGAATACTATTTATGTGGGGCAAAAGATATATATATATTTAGGAGAGTGGCAAATAACGGTTATTAAGGATAGAAAAAAGCCGAGAATCGGAAGAATATATATGTGAAAATAAATTGCTGATTTTGGCAAAATGAAGATAAAAGAAATTGAAAGGAGGAATAAAAATCATCTCAGAAAAGTTTGGGATATAGAACAGCCAAGTAGCTAGCGAAAGGGACTTATAGAATACCATTAATCTTGGAATTGACATTGGTCCAAGAGGAGAGATAATTTATATCTCTAATCTTGCCATGAGAAGTTGCTATGGATTTTTATGTGAATACAATCAGTGAACTTATGGAGTAGCTGGAGGTATTTTACAAAGCTTTTAGGTATTGAGTCTAATCAGGCATAGAAAACCATTGTGTGTTAGAATATTCCTAAGGAAGATTTTTATTTTTAAATCTTAAAGAAGATAGGTTTTAAGCCCGTCTTTTAGATTTGTTAGAGGGTATTTTTTTGTTTTGATATTTAAAATATTATTTCGTATTTCTATTGTCGTAGAGTTTAGGTAGGGAATATATAAAAAATATTTCATCATACATAATATCTCCTCACCATACCAGTTATCTTGATGGAGTGTTTTTAATCGCGCCGCCTTTAGATATTCTTATGATGACATATTTTGTCAGCTCTACTGATATTTTGGAAGCATCTGTCTTAAGTCCTTAGTTAAAACTAAAACCGTATGGCTTATTTCAGTTAATACTAATTTAATCCTACACAAAAGTTGAAACTATATGCTTTTGTATTGCGTAATTTTAATGTGATTTGTTTTTTCAAGGAGTCTCATTCTATTGATGGAATCATTCTGGAGTTTAAGCAAGAAATGGACATTTTGATAAAAATTTTAAATGTTGATAGGTTCCTGTCTTGTATAGATGATTTGTTTGATGCATGGTTTAGATGTCAAAGATTTCTTAGGGGGGGGATCCTGTTAATGTTAATCAGTTTGGCATGTCGGTATTTTTTTGCCCAATTGTGTCCGGATAAAATAGATACTCAAGATGGCATATAGTTATTGCTGATAATTTTTTTAAGCTTAGTAGATTATTAGAATTCTAAATATTACCTATTAGATTGTAAAATCATGCATATATGTAGTTCAGGGATAAAGGAAGTCTAGTGAAAAAATATATAATCTTTTAGATTTTAGCATTAAAAATTTTCTTTCTTATAAATAAAAGATTTAATAACTTTTTTATAGGAATGCAGGTCTTTAGCCTTGCATTGCTATAATCTTGCTGAAGATTATTTTATGTATACCATACAGTTTTTTTAATAATGATTAATATATAATTTATTATTTATTATATTGTTAGGAAGAAGAGGATAATATGAATCAAAATAGACTTTTATTTTTTTGTTGTTTGTTTTTACTGTTTGTAACAAATAATATTTTATTTGCGGCTGATGTGTATTACCTTGGTGGTAATGATGAGATCCAATTAGGTAACCAACGAAAGTATTCGTTGTATGAAAGGTTACATGATTTATGTGATTTTAGTTCGCATAGATCTTTATCTCAAAGGTCAGGTATAATTAAAGGTAGGTTTTCAACAAGGTTGGAATATAATAAATTAAGCGGTAATAAATCAAAGTCATTTTTGAAAGAAGGCGTGGATTATATTACAGAATTAAATTTAAATTTGCAGGAAAAATTGTATTCTGATTATATTTTTGAAACCGAATTGCGTCTTAGAAAGACCGATAAATATTCTTTGGAGCCGCGTAAGGACGTTCGTGTTAAACAATATTCTTTTAAGATATCTAATCCTTATAATCTTTTCGCATTTGGTGATTTTTACGGCGAATTCTCTCCTTTCACATTGAATTCTTCTCTTGAAGGATTTAATCTCGAATTGAAGTCATCTGAACGATTTAATGTTAAGATGGTTGTTGCTAGAAAAAATGCTGCGGATGAGGCTGCTTCTAAATTTCAAAGAAATGTTTTTGGGATAAAAATCGATTCTTTTCCTTTGAATCATTCATCTTTGTTCCAGAAGATACGTGTAGGTATGCAGGCTGTAAGCATACAAGATGATAGTGCTACTGCGGATAGGACATCTAGTTTTAAAGATTTAAGAAATAGCATATTTTCAATTGATGGTGAGATAGTTTTTGTTAACAATTTTTCTGTTGTTTATGAATTTGCCAGGAGTTTTTATCTCCCTGATGAAGATACATCAGGAGATAAGGACCAGAGTTGTGGCAATTCTTTTCATGTTGCACCGGAATTTCAGATAGGGAATACTATTTATAGGTATGTGTATAATTATACACAACCTATGTTCTATACTGATACTGGGTCGGCATCACCAGATAAAATACAGCATCAATTCACGATAAATCATCGTTTTAATGACATTTTATCGGTTTCTTTTATGGAAAATTATTATTGGGATCATTTGAAAAATAGCAGCCTGTCAAAAAGAACAATAACCGATGAGAAAGATATCAATGTAGACGTTTTCCCTTCTAGGGCAAGAAAAAATTTGCATACTAGGTTTTATAATTCGTATATGTCACGGAACTCTGATGACCCTGCAAATACAGCAGAGAGTAGAACAATTACAACTGGTTTTAGTATAGCAGACCAATTTGGCGGAACTAATATAGATTTTTCATATGAATATCGTGCTTACAGTAACTTAGCGGATAAAAGTTTATCTGAATATTTTAACCGGATTAATTGTTCTTTTGCGAGAGAATTACAGATTTTTTCCAGACGATGTTATCTTTCTTTAAATCCATCTGTTGATATTAGACGAAGTAAAAAAGATTTTAACAAAGATGTTAATTTATCTCTCTCATTTTCAGGAGAGTATTATATAACAAGTAATGTATCTAGTCGTTTTGGCTATAATGTTATAGATAGTAATGCTGCAGAGGCAGATAAAGATTATGAGAATTATCAGAATTTTACGGAAATAGATTGGGTTTTTGGACGTAATAAAGATAAACATATTATCTTGAAATATAATTTGACGAGGCACATGAATGCAGATGGCGATTTAAATTATAAGGAAATGCAGACGATTCTTACATATACTTGCCTTTTTTAGTATATGAAAATTGTTATTGTAGTCAGCCAAGGTTTATGACTAGATATTTCAATGCGATTAAAACATCAGTTTTATAAATAAACTACTTGAGAATTTTTTTATAGAGGGGCATTAGTTTACGGTTTGTATAGCATTCTTCATATATATACTTCATTGTAAAGTTGAAGTTTTATTCTATTATAATGTTATTCAACATCGTTTTATGCATAATATGGATATTTTATTAATGCTAACTATTTTAATATTATCAGTTTTCGTTAAAGAATCGAGGAAAGATTATGTCATTAAAAAAAATATTTTGGGTAAGTTTGGTAATTACAATAATGTTACATCCTATTAATGGATGTGCCGACGAGGACTCTAAGTTTGTGCAGTTAGGTTTAAATGCTGCAACCGCTATGGCCTCTAAAAGGGATGTTGTAGAGGGCTTAAGACAAACAGCTTCTGATGAATATACTGACTGGTTGTGGGATTCTGTAGGCGGGATAGAGTCTTTTATGACTGGTGATCCAGAGGCCAAGATCCCAGAAGCAAGGGAAAAAATAGGCAAAATAGTTGATACTGTAAAAGCCATAGAAACCTTCTCTATTGCAATGACAGAAGGCCGTTACGATGATGCTGCGTTTACAGCAATAGATCAAGGCGTAGGCGCGATTGATAATCCTTTGGTAAGCTTAACATGGGAAATGGCTAAGTTGACCTATCAGTCACATAAGATGCTAGAGTCTTCTCAAGCTGCTTTGGATATAGAACGTTTATATTGTATTTGTTCAAATGACCGCAGGCTTATGGGGGTTGTGGATCCTGATAGTGATAGCCCTCCTTTAATTCCTGAGACTGCTAAGATGGCAGATTATTTTTTTGATAAGTATTTAATAACTAATGACTCGACCAGAGCCTTAGTTAAATCATATGTTAAGACTGCATTAGGTGAACAGTGGCCAGAGGAAAGTTGGTCGGAGTATATGAAAAGTTGGATGTCTATAGGTTCGGGTATCGATACAAAAAAAAGTGCGGAAATAAGGCTTTTAGCTAATGAATGGAGAAATAAGGCTCGTGGCTGGATTATGCACTTAATTAAAGATGTGAACAAACAGGCTAAGTTATCTTGGGAGCAAGCGAGGTTGCGTAAACAGATGGCAGAGTTTGATGCTTTCGTGAAACGAGTGAGCCATTTTTACCATAACGATTTCGATAGAATGTTAAAAGAGTTTTTAGAAATAAAAAAGAATAAGGCTGCAGAAAAAAACTTAGTCAAATTGCCAGCGAAGAGCAAACAAGAATATAAAAAAATGTTGTCTATGGTAAATCAAATAAATGGAGCTAGTCTAAAGAAAGCCTATTCTTTGGAGAAGACTATTGATAGATGGCAATTAAATTGCCTTGAGGCAGCAAGCAGAATGGAGAGAATAAATCCTAGTTTATCCAGAGCGCTTTATGCAGAGAGAGAAAAGTGGTTAAAATTGAAACTTAAATTGAATGATAAAGTTGATGCACTAGAAGAGAATATCTCTACAGATGTTATATCTACAAAGTTTCCAGCGTATAAAGGAGATCCAAAATATAGAGAAGCTTATTATGAGGATAAGACGAAAGCTAAGGATTATTATTCAAAATATTTTTCTAAAATATTAAAGAAATTTGATTTTTCTTCAGTATCAGCCACTGTTCAAGTTTTTGATATTGATAAAAAACCCATGCGATTATCTTTAACAGGCAATGAATCTGAACTTGAGAAGAAAATTACATTGCAGCTTAATAAAGGAGATTTTATTGGCGCCAAGAATATTATTGATTTTTGGAAAAAAGATGTTTTGATTGCTAAAAGTCAATACTTTCACAAAATACGTCAGAAAATGCAAGAAGTGATTGCTAATCGTCCGTCTGAGGTTCAAGATACAATCCCGGATAATGAGGCATGGGGCGCGGCTATTCATATTGCAAAAGATGTCTTAGAAAATTTGCTCAGCGCATCACAATTAGAGTATAATACAGAATTGTCTAAACTTTTACATATTAATAAGGCGTATCATAGTTTAGCAGAAGTGCTTAAGAGACGGGAAGAGTTGTTTATTGAACAGTGTAATCGTATAGCAGTTGTATTGCCAACACCTGGATTATCAAATATTTTATATAATCGTGCTGTTAAATTATTGAAAGAAGCAGACAATATAACCTATACCTATATGCCACATCCTGTAGAACAACCCCCTATTTTAGCATATCAAATTCCTCTTCAATTATCTAAATTATTGCCGCCAGTAGATAATAATCCGGGATTGCCACTTGTTATGGTAAATGAGGCAACAGATTTAAGAAATAAATTCGCTGAATGGGATGAAGTTATAAAAGAATTCCATAATTTAGATATTCCATCAGCCTCAGAAGTTGATCAGATACGTGTTTTAGTGGATCCATCATTTAATCCATTAGATAATATAAATAAAATTACTCAATCTATAGAAAGCATTAAAGAATTAAGGATGTTGCCGGCACAACTTGATGTAGCAGTGCATAGGCTTGAATTAATCCAAAAGAATAAAGAGATAGATAGAGATAATATAGAGAAAAAACTAAAGCGTATAACGATGTTTTTTAAAGAATTGGAGGAGAAAAAATTAATCGAAAGGGGTGGAATAAATGATGATTATCGTGTTGTGTTGCCGGCGAGACTATTAAATGGTATGTTGTTAATGACAGAGCCTTTTCCACATTATGCAACGCGTAAGGAATTGGATAAAATAGTCGAACCTATTTTGAAAGCATGGGATTCTTTACCTCACAATATTCGTTCTTTTATTCGTTCAAATGCACCGTTACATTTTAATAGATGGGAAAAGATTATGTCTCTTAATAATATTAAAGCCGCCAGATGTTCTAACTTCATACTTCTCGGAAGAAGTAGTGCTCCTATCTATGAAGATAATTTGAAAAGGGCTTTGAGTTTGGCTTTGAATGTTAGAGCTAGAGATCCGAAATATAGTAAAATCATGGAGAAAATTGCTCAATTAGTTCCAGGATTAATGGATATTCCCACTAAAGAGGATATACAACGAGAAGATCAACGTAAAGCAGCAATGCATCATTTAACTTTAAAGCAGTATTATCGTAAATTTAGTCCGTCCAAACAAGTAATATATTACGTCTTGACAGATGCTGCGAAAAAGGCAATGCACTCAAAAAAATTGATCTCCTGTGATATTGGGAGAATGTATACACATTTAGCCCAAAGAGTAGAACAGTTAAATGGCGATTATCATGCTTATGAAGCTGAATTAAATCGTAAGATTGCAGAGAAAGAATCAGAGCGTATCCAAAAAAAAGAATATATGAAAGCTGAAGAGCAAGGGGATCAGGACCTTAGGTCTATGAGTCCATTTAGATTAGCAGGATTTTATGGATATTCTATTGAAAATGCACGTTTAAATTCGAGGTCATTGCAGAATGCCAGAGGGACAGTTATTTTAACAAAAGAAAATTTACGTCTAGGAGAAATAGTAATTGATGCCAAACTATTTACTACTAAGCAGGCGAAAAAGATGCTGTTTTCAATAGATGGGGGCAGGACATGGAGTCAAATTCCAGTTGCATCCGATATTCATTTTGCATTTACGCCATTATCCGATAGATATTACGATTTTATTTTAAAGATTCAAACAGCAGATGGCAGAGAACCCATGGTGAAATTGTTTCCTAATGTAGATAAATTTTTATTTAAAGATGTTAATTTTAACACCCTTATTGTCAAGACAGTTAAAGAAATAGCAAATGCTTACGAAAGAAAAGATATAAATGCTTTTAGTCGTTACATTTCACGAGATTATTTAGGAAATAAGGCCCTTTTAGAAGAAGGGGTTCGATTTGATTTTGATCTTTTTAATAATATTCGTCTTCTTATTTATATTAACAGAATAGAAAAAAGAAGTAATTTTTTTGTAGTTACAACTAAATGGGATAAAACCCAGACACCGATTAAAACAGGAGAAGAACAGAGGACATCCGGGCACACTACTTTTATGTTTGTTTTAGAAGATGGAAAGATGAAGATTAAAAATTTGCGAGGTGATTTGATTTATGCCACTCTTTCTCCAGAGATAGCGCAGGCTTCAGGCAAAAGCCCGTCTGTTGTAAGTAAAATTAGAACAGCCAGAGATGAACGTAACCCTGAGCAACCAGGTGCAGGGGAAGTGGAAGATTCAGGTGGAGTAACCTCGTCATCTGCTGCATTAACAGTATATACCACACCTATTTTAAATGTGCCGGGATTTCCTGGCATTGGGTTTGATGCCACATCAAATGTAGAAGTTACCGCAGCATCTAGTAATAGCGATATGGATTTCGAAGATAATTTAATCTTTGGAACCACTGGTTTGCAAAAGATTACAGGGCAAACATTTAATCAAATTACAGAAGCGCCTACTTCAGGATATACAACAGCAGGGGTGATTAATGAAGGGGCAGGAACGGTTTATGTTTTTATTACTAGGGAAGGATATTATGCTAAAATGGAAATACTTTCTTTTGATGGTACGCCGGGAGGTAACCTTCAATTTAAATTTGCTGTTCAAACGGATGGCTCAACCAATTTAACCACTAATTAGTTGTTACTGAATAGGCCTTATTTTACAAATAAAAACCTGATAATTTTTTTCATAATAGTTTTTCGGAAGACATCTATAAGATATAACAATAGAGGATTCGAGAGACATCGGCATTGAAATTTTAGTATTGCTGTCTGCGGGTAACCCAGTAAATAGTCGAGGTGGGAGATATTCGAAAAGAGAATGATAAGATTATTCCTGTCTTGCATGATGCCGTGGATGTGGGAATTTATGTTGTCAGCTTGTATTCTAGGGTGGAATAAAATAGCCGAGTAGATAGCAGAAGGATCTTTATAGAATGCCAATAATCTTGAGACAGACATTCTTGTGCTATGAGTTACAATCTATCTAAAATGTTTAATTGAAAGGTATCTTTTTTTGACAATATTATAAGCTTATGATATATATATATATACCTTTGCTCCAGCGAAAAGGTATTGGAGGGGTGTCTGTATAGTTAAGATAATTTTGTAGTTGATAAATTTTGTATATAAGATTTTTAAAAAGGCAAGGAGACAATATAATATGAAACAATACCCATTAGAGGAATTATTGCCAAAGGCAGGTGGAAGTGCTTATGCTTTGACACGAATGGCTGCTATAAGGGCCTTGGAACTGGCAGAAGGGAAGCCATGTTTAGTTGAAAGAAAACCTTCAGACAAGGTAACTTCTCTTGCAATCGAAGAGATTGCCAAGGGAAAGGTAGTATTAAAAGAAGTTGCAGAACAATTTGCGCCCCGAGAGGACCAAACGAAAGAAGAAACAGATTCTAAAGAAGAAATAAAATAATAATATTATTATAATTATAATTTCTAGAAACGGTTATCTTTTCAACATAAAATAGTTTTTTGTTTATATATATTGGACGAAGTATACAGTGTCAAACCAAAGACATGTTATTTTAGGTGTTACTGCTAGTATTGCTGCATATAAATCTGCGGAGATTATACGGCAATTATCTAAAGAAGGAATAAAAGTATCGGTGGTTATGACAAAAGATTCTGAATTTTTCATAACACCATTAACTTTATTCACGTTAGCTGATGGCCGTGTTTATAGGGATATGTTTAATGATAGGAGATATCCTACTACAATAACGCATATCAATTTAGCAGAAGAAGCTGATTTATTATTGATTGCGCCTGCAACGGCAAATATTATAGGTAAGATAGCTAGTGGTATAGCAGATGATTTATTGACATGTATTGCAATGGCAACAAGGGCAAAAATATTAATTGTCCCTGCTATGAATACAGGAATGTATGAGAATCCTATTTTTAAGGAAAATTGTGCTAAGTTAGTTAAGCATGGTATTCGTTTTATATCTCCTATAGAAGGTAGTCTTGCTTGTGGAAAGATAGGCAAAGGGCATATTGCGGAGGTAAGAGATATTGTAACTACTGTATTGAATGAATTGGCAGTAAAAGATAATTGAAGGGGTTGGATTATAGTTTTTTAGAGAAGATTATAGGCTTGACGGCGACGTAGCCAAGTGGTAAGGCAGTGGTCTGCAAAACCATTATTCAGCGGTTCGATTCCGCTCGTCGCCTTTTATTCTAGATAATGAAATAACAAATAATTAAACAATGCCGGGATGTTGGAACTGGTAGACAATCGGGACTTAAAATCCCGTGTCCCTAGTGGACGTGAGGGTTCGACCCCCTCTCCCGGCATATTTTATTATCTTATAACTTTAGCTGATAATACATCTTAACTTTATTATAAATTGTGTTATCAGCTGGAGGAGTAGTTAGATATTTTTTAATAGAAATTGATAGGAGAGGGGCCCATAGCTCAGCTGGTTAGAGTGCTTCCTTGACATGGAAGAGGTCAGAGGTTCGAGTCCTCTTGGGCCCATTATTTTTTATGCAAGATAACAAGGATTTAGAAAAATTAAGGCATAGTTGTTCTCATATATTAGCTCAGGCAGTAAAGGATCTTTGGCCAGAGGTAAAATTGGGAATAGGTCCGGCTATTGAAAATGGATTTTATTATGATTTTGATAAAAGTGAACCGTTTACGGATGAAGATCTTGAAAAGATAGAAAACCGAATGCAAGAGATTATAGATACTAATTCAGCATTTGAGCAGACTTTTGTTGACAAACAAGAGGCAATTAAGATTTTCTCCAAATTAGGAGAGACATATAAACTTAATTTAATTGAGGAGATACAGGAGGAGAAAATTTCAATTTACAAGACAGGAGATACAGGATTCTTTGATTTATGTAAAGGTCCTCATGTAGAAAAAGCAGGGCAGATTAAGGCATTTAAGTTATTATCGATTGCAGGTGCTTATTGGAAAGGGGATGAAAGAAATCCTCAATTACAGAGAATATATGGTACTTGTTTTTATTCAAAGCAGGAGCTAGATGAATACCTTAGAATTTTAGATGAAGCTCAGAAACGAGATCATCGTAAATTAGGGATCCAGTTAGGACTTTTTAATTTTTTCCAGGAGGCCGCAGGCGCAGGGCTTGTTTTTTATTCTCCGGCAGGTGCTATGCTTCGTAAGATTATAGTAGATTATATTGAAACACAACATATTCGTCGAGGATATGAACTAGTATGCACTCCTCATATATTGAAGAAAGACCTATGGGAGCAGAGTGGACACGCAGATTATTATAGTGAAAATATGTATTTTTTCAATGTGGATAATGAGCGGTATGCAGTAAAACCAATGAATTGCCCCGGCCATATGTTGATATATAAATCACGGCTTAGATCTTGGCGTGATATGCCGTTGCGTTTTTTTGAATTAGGAACTGTCTACCGTAAAGAAAAGGCAGGTGTGCTTCATGGGTTATTGCGGGTGCGAGGATTTACTCAAGATGACGGGCATATTTTCTGTAGAGAATCGCAGATTAAATCAGAAGTGAAAGAGGTAATAAATTTTGTTTTTGACATTTTAAAGGATTTTGGTTTTAAGGACGTGGTAATAGAGCTCAGTACCCGTCCAGAGAAATTTATAGGTTCCGAACAAAAATGGGAAATCGCTACAACAGCATTAGAAGAATCTATGAAGGAAAAAGGACTTAAATACCAGATTCACGAAGGAGAAGGTGCTTTTTATGGCCCCAAAATAGACATCAAGTTGAAAGATGCCCTTCAGCGAGAATGGCAGGCAGCAACTATTCAGTGTGATTTTGCATTGCCTGAACGGTTTAACTTGAGTTATACTAATGAAGAAGGAGGAGAAAGTCAACCGATAATGATACACCGAGCCTTGTTAGGTAGTTTGGAAAGGTTTATTGGTACATTGATTGAGCATTATGCAGGGGCTTTTCCGGTATGGTTGGCACCAACACAGGCTGTTATAATACCAATAAAAACCGAACATAATAGTTTTGCAGACAAAGTAAAAGAAGATTTGCAGGATAAAGGAATAAGAGTTTTTGTAGATAACAGGAACGAGAGCCTGAATAAACGTATAAGAGATAACACAATGCAGAAAATCCCTTATTTGCTTATTGTTGGTAATAAAGAAATAGAGACAACTACGGTATCTGTGAGGAAATATGGCAAAGGTGATGAAGGTATATTCTCTATAAAAGATTTTATTTTAAGAGTAATACAGGAAACAAAGCAAAAAGTAATATAATGTTAATAAAGACTTTAGCAGGTTTATTGTCTGCTAAGTACTTAAAATCTGTTAAGTAAAAGTTAACAAAAGGAGGTGCTATTATTCAAAAGTTCATTCGAATTAACGAGCGAATAAAGGCTCCAGAGGTAAGGGTTATTGGCCCGGATTCTGAACAATTAGGTGTAGTTAGCATACGAAGGGCATTAAGCTTAGCTGAGGAGCATGGTCTTGACTTAGTTGAGATTGCTCCTACGGCAAATCCGCCGGTATGCCGTATAATGGATTATAGTAAATATAAATATGATCAGGGCAAAAAAGAACGTAAGATAAAAAAATCCCAGCATGTTATTCATTTGAAACAGATACGGCTGAAACCGCATATTGCCGAGAGTGATTATCAAACTAAATTGAGACACGCGATTGGATTTTTGGAAAAAAAAGATAAGGTTAGGGTAAATATGTTTTTTCGTGGACGAGAGGTTGTGCATAAGGAACTGGGAAGAGAGGTTTTAGATAGGATGATAAAAGATCTTGCCGACTATGGTCAACCAGAAAAAGAACCTTCTATGGAAGGGAAGGTAATGTTTGTAGTATTTCGGCCGATATCAGGGAAGAAACAGGAAAAAAATAAGGATTGAAAAATGCAAAAATTAAAGACAAACAAATCAGCTGCGAAACGTTTTAGTATTACAAAAACAGGTAAGATTAAAAAGAGAAGTGCCGGTCGTGGGCATATTTTAGGTAAAATGTCGCGAAAGGCAAAACGTAATTTAAAAAAGGCATCTTATGTTTCTGAAGCAGATATAAAGAAAATAAGGAGGTTGCTCCCTTATGGTTAGAATAAAGACAAATGTAGCATCACATAAAAGAAAGAAAAAAATTTTAAAACAGGCGAGAGGGCAGTTTGGGCATAGAAGTAGACGTTATTCTCAGGCAAAGCGTTCAGTAATAAAAGGGTTAGTTTATCAATATAGAGACAGGAAAATAAAAAAGAGAGAATTTAGACGACTATGGATTATTAGAATAAATGCCGCATGTCAGCAAGAAGGTATCCTTTATAGTCGTTTCATAAAAGGTCTTTCTGATGCCAATGTAAAGATAAACCGTAAAGAAATATCAGAATTAGCTGTCCATGAGCCTGCTGCATTTAAGAAGTTAGTGGATATAGCAAGAAATCCATCTTAATTAGAAAAATATATATTGGTTGGGTTAAAAAATAGGGACGCCAAAATTACTGGCGTCCTTTATTTACTTCATATTGGTTTGAACCACGAGGGTTGTGTATGAGAATTATTGTTGTTGGTGCTGGCAGGATAGGCTATAATCTTTGTAAAAGTTTAGCAGAAGAGAATCATGAAATATATCTAATAGAGAGAAATGAAATATTAGTTGAGAAAACAGATGAGAAATTGGATGTAAAGGTTGTTTGTGGAAGTGGAACAGACCCTGAAACGCTTAAAAAGGTGAATATCTCTGAAGCAGATTTAATGATAGCAGTAACTAGATCAGATGAGATTAATCTGGTTGTATGTTCATTAGCCTCTTTTTTTGGCTGCCGGCGTCAAATCGCACGAGTACGAAATATATCCCTAAGTAAAGAAATAGCAGTTTCTGGCTATAGTCATTTTAACCTTGATGCTATTATTAATCCAGAACATCTTGCTTCACAGGCAATAGAAAAGACAATTGCGGCCCCAGGTGCTCGAGAAGTAGGCGATTTTGCAAACGGAAGAATTCTCTTACGGGCATTTGATATCCCTGAAAACTCTCCTTTATGCGGCATCAAGATACAAAATCTACGAGAAGAAGACTTTCCTTGGCCGTTTTTAATAATAGCTATAAGCAGAAAAGGAGAGGTTATTATCCCTTCAGGTGAGACCTCGATAGAGGCAGCAGATAGGATTTATGTTTTATTGCCGTTCGAATCTTTAGGAGAATTTCTTTCATTTGTAGACCCAGAGATAAAAAGGCCGTCAAAGGTAATTATTTATGGTGCAACAGATACTGGCGAACAACTTGCTAATGCTTTATCAACACACATAAAAGATATAATTCTTTTGGAAGAATCTCCTATTAAGGCAGAGGCAGTAGCTGAACGGTTAGAGTCTGTGAGGGTATTAAATGGTTCTGCTTCAGAATTAGATATATTGGCTGAGAGTGGTATAGAGGCTACAGATATTTTTGTTGCCGCCTCAGATGACGATGATACAAATCTTATTAGTGCTGTTCTTGCAAAAAAGATGGGAGCAAAGACCACTATAATTATTACTCAGCATACAGACTATACTTCTATGATAGATGCCTTAGGGATTGATGTGGCTATAAACCCTCAAATGTTAGCAGTTGAACAAATACTGAGTTTTGTACGAGGAGAAAGCATAAGCGCAGTAACAAAATTAATGGAAGGAAATGCAGAGGCATTAGAATTAATAGCAGAAAAAGGGTCGATAGTAACAAAGGCACCGATAAAGAATATAAAATTTCCTGAAAATTCCATTGTAGGTGCAGTATGCCGTGATGATGAAGTAGTCCTTGCCAATGGCGATACACAAATTAAAGAAAATGAGAAGGTTATAGTATTTTGTCAACATACAGCTGTAAAAAAATTACAAACATTATTTACTAGAAAACAAAGTATTTTGCCAGAACTATTTAATAAAAAGACAGAATAGCAAGATATCTTTTAACGAACTAAAAATAAACAAACGGTTGCAAAAATTTATTTTTATATATTTTTTTGCCTATGCATAAACGATTTGTTTTTAATATTATTTGCAGGATTTTGATGATAGTCTCCTGCGTAATGATAGCACCTCTTGGTTGGGCAATAAAAGACAACATTCATAGTAAAGAAGTGAGTTCTTTTCTTGTTACCATATTTAGCGGGCTTGTTTTATCATTTGTTATATTAAAGAAATTTCCTATAAAAAAACAAGATTATGAAAAAGTCAATGCCAAAGATGGACTTGCTATTGTTGGACTCTCATGGATAGTCTTATCACTATTTGGAGCGATGCCATTATTTTTAACAGGATCGGTTCCTACGTATACAGATGCATTTTTCGAGACGGTGAGCGGTTTTACAACCACAGGAGCGACAGTTATCCAAAACATAGAAGCATTGCCCAAAGGGATATTGTTTTGGCGGAGCCTCACGCATTGGTTAGGTGGTATGGGAATCATAGTTCTTTGTCTAGCATTGCTGCCGGCATTAGGTCAGAATGCATACCGTTTGTATAAAGCAGAATCTCCAGGGATTACTGTAGAGCGAATAGAGCCGGGGAATATAAAAGAAACTGCTAAAATATTATGGGGAGTATATTTTTTTCTCTCCTTTTTAGAAACAATCCTTCTGATGGCAGGAGGAATGCCTCTTTTTGACGCTTTATGTCATACATTTGGCACAATGGCAACAGGAGGGTTTTCTACCAAAAATGCCAGCATTGCAGCATATGGACCATATATACAATGGGTAATAATAGTATTTATGTTTCTGGCAGGAGCTAACTTTATGTTGCATTATCAGATGATGAGAGGCAGATTTAAAACCTATTTTAGGAATGAAGAATTCAGGTATTATTTCGGGCTTATTTTCATTGCAACAATTCTGTATGCAGCAGCACTTTACAATCGAGGTGACGTTACCGCGCCTATAAGGACAGCAGCCTTTCAGGTTGTGTCTATAACAACTACTACTGGATACGTTACAGCAAATTTTGACTTATGGCCGAATGCGTTGAGGTTTGGGCTTGTCTGTCTTATGTTTATAGGCGGTTGCGGCGGTTCTACAGGAGGCGGGATGAAGATTGTCCGAATATTTTTATCACTTAAAGTAGGATTAAGGGCAATAGTCCAGATGGTATATCCCAATGCTATATTACCAATTAAATTTAATTCAACAAAATGCAATGATAGACTCATAATGTCTGTGATATCATATTTTGTTATATTTATCTTTTTATTTTTCTTTGGAGCAATATTGATGACAATTACAGAAAAATGTGATATTGTAACAGCTATAACAGCATCTATAGCTACATTAAGCAATATAGGACCAGGTTTAGGCAAAGTAGGCGCAGTACAGAATTATGCATGGATATCTATCCCGGGCAAATGGATATTAACGTTTCTCATGCTGGCAGGACGGCTGGAACTTTATTCTATCTTAGTGCTCTTGTTGCCGTCAACGTGGAGGAAGTAAATTTTTCTAATAAACCAATAAACTTAAATTTGTATTTAAGGTTATTGCAAAGGCCAAATGAATATGAAATGGGATTTTAAACAGATAGAACAAGATGTATTGGCTGAGGCAAAAGAAATATCATCTCAGTCTCAATTAGAGTCGTTTCGTATTAAGTATTTGGGAAAAAAAGGAGTGCTTGCTCAAATATATGCCTCACTTGCTGCCTTGTCAGTAGAAGAAAAACCTGTTATTGGAAAGCAGGCTAATAGTCTTCGCAAAATAATAGAAAATATAATAAAAGAAAAGAAAAAGACAATTTCCCATGCATCATCTGATATAGATATTAGGAATTTGATAGACGTAACTATCCCGGGTGTTGCAACAGAACAAGGACATAAACATATACTTACCCAGACAATAGATGAGATATGTTCTTTATTCGAGCGATTAGGTTTTGTTATACATGAGGGACCTGAGGTTGAGACAGAATTTCATAATTTTACTGCACTTAATATCCCTGTTGATCATCCATCTAGGGATGCGTTTGATACTTTCTACCTCGAACAGGAAGATAAAGAAAATAAAGGCAGATACCTACTTTTACGTAGCCATACATCACCAGGACAGATACGGATAATGAAGCAAAATACTCCACCATTTGCAGTTGTTATCCCAGGGAGAGTTTATAGACCAGATGCAGTTGATGCAAGCCACTCTTTTATGTTTCATCAGATAGAAGGGTTGTTGGTAGATAAAGATGTAAAATTTTCTCATCTTAAGGGATTATTATCTGTTTTTTGTAAGAGATTTTTTGGCGAAGATATCAAGATGAGGCTACGGCCACATTTTTTTCCATTTACCGAGCCTTCTGCTGAGGTAGATATATCATGTTATATATGTAAAGGCAAAGGATGTTCTGTTTG
>CAZHWM010000023.1:0-25480 GCA_964535935.1 uncultured Planctomycetales bacterium | reverse complement strand
TGTTTTTCTTTGATATCATTCCTCGGTCTGCCACCCATATGATTTTGCCTATGGTGTATTTGCTCTTTATCTTTTCTACAATCTTCTCAAAACTGTTTACATCCGCTTCGTTGCCTTTTATTATCTCACAGGCTATTGGATCCCCTTCTTTTGTCATCAATATCCCTACTATTATCTGCTTTAAATCACTACGTTTTTCCTTAGAGTAACCATGCTGGAGTATTCCAGCATCCTTGCCTTCTCCCCAGTACTTGATGCCCGTTGTGTCAAACATGATTAGGTCTAATTCCTGGTTGAATATATCTGTTGTCTTATAAAATAAATTCCTTTCAAAGCCTTGCTTATGCTTGGCTATAAAATCTAATGTCCTGTAAAAATACTATAAAAAACAAACAATACACACGCTAGATATTACCACTTCATTTGACTATATAGTTATAAATTTATTCGTCTTTATTATTACAAACCCCATATCCATAAAGCATTATCTATTTATTATCTTAAAAAGATGCAAAAAAATAGGGACACATCATTAAAAAATGAAATGTATCCCTATTTTTCTACCAATCATCTCTCAATAGTAGCGGGGGACGGATTCGAACCGTCGACGCCACGGGTATGAGCCGTGTGCTCTAACCAACTGAGCTACCCCGCCATGTCTAAAAATATTAAATATACTTTTTAAGGAAGATTCTTTATAAAAAATTCTATAGTCCTATTATAGGTATTCTCATCCTCTTTAGAAAAAAAACAGGCCGGCAATTCCCCCTTTTCCCGATGATATCTAAGACACTCACAACAAATGCCTTTTTTAGGACATCCTGGATATGTACAATTACAACTTTCCAAATTTTTTTTTCTATTTGGACAATCCATAAAAAAACTTTCCATTCACTTAATTAACCGTTTAATCATGAAATATAAAATACAATAATACTACAATAATAATACCAGAAATTATATAAAAATCATTGAAATAAAAAAAATCTTTTATTCGTTCTCCAAAAGTATAAGGGAATTCTTCGTTCTCGCTATCTACCTCACCTGTATTTTTAAGCCTTATTATCTCATCTCTTTTTAAACGCAAAAACTTGTCTGCTATTTTATACGCCTGGAGTTTCCTTTCTTCAATGAGATCCATTACCGTCTTTTCTGATACTGAGAGTATCTGAGCTGCCTCTCTTACTGAAATAAACTTTGAGCCTGCCATTATACCTCTATCCACGAAATCGTTTTAAACATAAAAACTATCTAAAATACTAAACCCGCCCAGATGATGCCCATGCATCTATTTGACTACGTTTAAATCTCCAGCTATCACCTATCTTTTCTGCAGGGATTTTACCTGCATTTACCAAACTAATAATCTCCTGTTCGTCTATTTCCAAATAACGAGCTACCTCATCTATATCCATCATATCAGAATATTGTGTTGTTTCATCACTACTCCCCATAGAACAATGGCCATGAAATACTGCTCCTTCGACTATATTTAACTTAGGTGTTTTTATATTACCCTCAACTACCGCAGTAGGCATAAACACCAACATTTTATAGGCTACAACATCTCCTTTTATATGACCGGCAACAATTATATTTTCTCCAGTAATATTAGCAATGATATTTGCTTTTTCCCCAATTGTAAGTGTTCCTCTTACATCAAGACTACCATTAAAGTCACCATTTATCTTAAGGTTAACTGAATCCTTAAACACCAGACTCCCCTGCATTTGAGCGTTTATCTCGATTACTTTGTTATTCTCTCTCTCTTCTTCAGGAACTCTCCGATTCATCAACCCCATAAATATACCTCCGCTATATTAAATTGGATTCTCCTTTACTAGTATAATCTTTTCTACCGTGAGATAATGACGATATATTCTTTTCTATAGAAGGCAATCCTCTTAAGACCAAGAAAACAACCCCCGAAACCAAAATAGCTGCACTATAATCTCCTGCACCAACTGCTATACCAACACAAGAAACAATCCACAATGTAGCAGCAGTGGTTAGACCCCTAACCTGAGAACCTGCCCTCATAATTGTACCTGCACATAAGAAACCAATCCCCGTAATAATACCCGTTATCATACGCGTAGGATCGATATTGGCAATCTCTTTGTATATATCAAAAATATACAAAGAAGTCAATACAATGAGTGAAGAACCAACACCTACTAAAATATGAGTACGTAACCCCGCCCCCTTCTGTCTTAACTCACGATCAAATCCAATCAAACCACTCAAAATAATAGAAAGTATTATCTTAACAAATAAATTCCACACATTTAGCTCTATCATATCTTCCTTTTCCAAACATTAAAATATCTTCTACACATCAAAACAAGCCTATAGCTTTGTTGCTCTTCCCTTCTTCTTATTTTTTCAAGATATGATACCCTAAACCCGCAACCATAGCAGCATTATCCATACACAAAGCTATAGGGGGAAAAAATATTCTGATATTACGACTATAAGCCTCTCTTATAAATTCCTCTCTTAAAAAATTATTCGCTGATACCCCCCCACCTACAACCATAGTCTTAACCTTAAATCTATCACATGCTGCCATACTTTTTTCTACCAATACTGACACAACACTTCTTTGAAAGGCAGCGGCAATTTCATTTATCTTTTTAGTATCCTCTTTCCCTATATTATTATCTCTTACATAATAAAGCACTCCTGTCTTAATACCACTAAAACTAAAATCTAAAGTGCCAGGCAATTTTGCACAATTAAACCTCAAATTTACATACTTACATCTCTTTGCCCGCTTCTCAATAACAGGTCCTCCTGGGTAACCCAAACCTAATACCCTAGATACCTTATCGAAAGATTCTCCGGCTGCATCATCTAATGTCTGTCCTATAATAATAAATTTACTAAAATCCTTAATATAATATAAACTCGTATGCCCTCCAGATACCACCAGTCCTATCGCTGGAAGTTTAGGCATCAACCTATTATTACCATATTGTAAAAAACATGCATATAAATGAGCCTTAATATGATCTACTTTCAACCAATGCCGATTAAGTGCAAATGCCAATGCTCTAGAAAAAGATATTCCAACTAGTAAAGAACCAATCAGTCCAGGTGAATAGGTCACAGCTACAGCATCGATATCATTTAAACTAATCCTTGCATCAAACAAAGCCTTCTCAACTACAGGATTAACGCACTCTAACTGTCTTCTTGAAGCAATTTCAGGAATCACCCCACCATATTTTTTATGCTCTCTCAAACTTGATACAACAACATTCGAGAGTATCTTTCTCCCATCCTTTACTACAGCTGCTGAAGTCTCATCACATGATGTTTCAATACCCAATATATTCATAATATTTTCTTAAAATAAACTTATAACATCCCAAATAATATTATTTTATATCAGACTTGCCATTCTTCTCAAATGAACTAAAAACCTTAACCCCTTTTAACACATTTATAGCAGCCAAAATTTGATTATCCCTCATCAATTTATCATGTTCCTCTTTTTCTTGTTTGCTTGCCTTTAATTTTTCTGGATTCTTGGCCTCTCGCATTTCTATATTATCAAAAATTTCCTCTACCTTTTTCTCTTTTTCATTCTTTTCTTTTTTAGGAGGAGGGACATATTTTACAATAATATCAGGGGTAATCCCTTTTCCATGGATGGACTTCCCAGACGGTGTAAAATATTTACTTGTAGTCAAACGTAAACCAGAACCATCAGGAAGAGGAATTACTGACTGAACTGATCCCTTTCCAAAAGTTTGAGTCCCTAAAATTATCGCACGTTTATTATCTTTCAATGCACCTGCCAATATTTCACTACCAGAAGCACTACCTTCATTAACTAAAACCACCATTGGCCATGTAATGACATGATCTTTATTTTTAGAATAGGTTTTAATATCCTGAGATGGATGTCTCCCTTTAGTTGAAACAATCAATGTGCCTTCAGGTAGAAATTCCTCTGTAATCTTTATAGCTACTTTTAACAACCCACCAGGATTATTTCTCAAATCCAATATAAGGCTATCAGCACCCTCTTTTTTTAATTTATCAAGTGCCTTTCTAAACTCAATAGCAGAATCTTCTCTAAATTCTGTTAAACGGATATATCCTATATGGTCCTCTAATATCTGTGTATTTTTTACATCAGGGATATTAATAATAGCCCGTTTAATAGTAAGATCAAAGATCTTAAACTCAGACTCTCTTAAAATAGTAATAGTTACATCTGTGCCGGGTTTCCCTCTCAATTTTTTCACCGCATCGCTTAAACTCATATCTCTTGTCAATTTATTCTCTATCTTAACAATACGGTCCCCTGCTTTAACCCCTGCCTTCCACGCAGGAGTTCCCTCTATAGGACTAATAACTGTGAGCAATCCATCTCTAATTGATATCTCTATACCGAGGCCTCCAAACTTTCCTTCTGTCTCTGTCTTTAATTCTTTATATTCCTCCGGAGTTAAGAACTGACTATGTGGATCTAATGAGCCTACCATACCTTTTAAAGAAGAATATATCAATTCCTTTGGATCCTTCTTATCAACATAATCTGCCTGAACCGTTGCAAGCACATAACTATACAACTCTATCTGAGAATACAAATCATCTTTTAACTTACGTTCAATTTGAGATACTGCAAAACTTGAAAAAGACAAAATACCTACTATAACAGCTAAAACAACTATTATTTTCCTATTCATAACCCCCTCCTTTAAAATATAACTTAATAAATTCCTAATTTTGCTACTAAACTAGAAACATAATAAAAATTCTACCCTAATAATTTCTTCCTTATAATCTCTCCTATTTTCTTTGGATTAGCCTTGCCCTTAGTCTTTTTCATCCCCTCTCCAACAAGGAATCCTATAGCAGACTCTTTCCCTTGTTTTATTTGTAAAACAGCCCTTTCATTCTCCGCAATTATCTCATCTACAACTTTTTCCAATGCATTATCATCAGAAACCTGTGCAAGGTCTTTTTCCTTAATAATCTCATCCGCCTCCTTGCCTGTATTAATCATAAATGTTAAAACATCCTTAGCTGCTAAATTACTTAACTCTCCATCTTCTACCTTCTTAATCAAATTTGCTAATTCTTTAGCAGAAAGGCTTATATCAGATATAGTAGCTTTCCTTGAATTCAACTCCTTAAGCAACGGACCATTAATCCAATTACATACCTTTTTAACATCTGAAAAATACTTAAAACATTCCTCAAAAAATGATGCCAAGTTCTTATCCTGAACCAAAATACGTGCATCATATTCAGATACAGAATACTCATTGACAAACCGATTAAATTTTACCATAGGCAGTTCAGGTAAAGAATCTCGTATTTGATCAATAACCTGTTGCTCCACAACAAACGGCACCAAATCTGGTTCAGGGAAATAACGATAATCATGTGCGTCTTCTTTGCTACGCATAGCAAAAGTAGCCTGCCTTTCTTCATCCCAAAGTCTTGTCTCCTGGACAATCTCCTGCCCAGAACAAATGACTTTTTTATGCCGCACTATCTCATACTCCAATGCTGCCTTAACTGCCTTAAATGAATTCATATTCTTTAACTCTGTCTTTACTCCTAACTTCACATCGCCTTTCTTTCTAATTGATATATTGGCATCACAACGTAAACTTCCTTTCTCCATATCACAATCTGATACACCTAAATATTGAAGTAAAAGTTTCAAACTCTGCAAATATTCATACGCCTCTGTAGGGGATGTAATATCAGGTTCTGATACAATCTCCATTAACGGAGTACCTGTACGGTTATAGTCAACCAAACTACAATTCCCATCACTATCATGAATAAGTTTTCCAGCATCCTCCTCTAAATGCGCGCGGTTAATACGAATCTTTTTAAAAGAACCATCATCAATAGGTATCATAATATAACCATTACTTGCAATAGGTTTATCATACTGGGATATCTGATATGCCTTTGGAAGATCTGGATAATAATAATTTTTTCTATCAAATTTAATATACGGATTTACCTTACAATTCAATGCCAGTGCTATCTTGATTGCATATTCCAATGCCTTTTTATTTAGTACAGGCAAACTACCAGGAAGACCAAGACATACAGGACATGTTCTACTATTAGGTTCTCCGCCAAACTCATTTGCGCATCCACAAAAAACCTTACTATTCGTAGACAGTTGGAGGTGCACTTCAAGACCAATGACCGGTTCGTATTCTTGAACTATCTGATTCATATTACTTTAGCCCTTCTCTTATGCCAATCTGTATTTTGTTCATATGTATACGCTATTCTAAACAACATTTCCTCATCAAACGGCTTTGCTAATATCTGTAGACCGATTGGAAGATTATCCTTTGAAAACCCACAAGGGATTGATATAGCTGGTATACCACTTAAATTAGCTGAAACCGTGTATACATCAGAAAGATACATATCAAGAGGATCTGTTTTCTCCCCTATTTTAAAGGCTGTAGTAGGCGAAGTAGGCGTTATAATTGCATCAAAGTTTTCAAACACTCTATCAAAATCCTGTTTTATTAAAGTACGGACCTTAAGACCTCTCATATAATAGGCCTCATAATATCCAGAAGAAAGCACATACGTACCTAACATTATCCTGCGTTTAGCCTCTGCGCCAAAACCTATATCTCGTGTCTCTTCATACATATCAACTATAGGGGTCTTCCTTATTTGTGATGGATACTTCCTTAAACCATACTGCACACCATCAAAACGTGCTAAATTAGAACTTGCCTCTGCTGTAGAAATTATATAATATACTGCTATAGCGTATTCTGTATGTGGAAGAGATACATCTTCAAAAACCGCCCCCAATTTTTCTAAAGTATCTATTGCTCGCATAACAGCCTCTTTTACTTCCTGATTTATCCCCTGCACAAAATATTCCTTAGGCACTCCTATGCGGAGTCCTTTCACATCATTTACAAGCGCTGAGGTATAATCAACTACTGGCAAATTTGCTGAAGTAGAGTCCATGGGATCATGGCCTGCTATAATATTTAGTAATATAGCAGCATCCTTAACATCCTTTGTTATAGGACCTATCTGGTCAAGACTCGATGCAAATGCAACTAATCCATATCTTGAGACACGACCATAAGTAGGCTTTAATCCTACCACCCCACAAAATGATGCGGGTTGTCGAATTGACCCCCCTGTATCTGAACCTATAGCCCATATAGCCTCACCAGCAGCAACTGCAGCAGCAGACCCACCACTTGATCCCCCAGGAACACTATTCAAATCCCAAGGATTCCTTGAAGGGCCATAACATGAGGTCTCGGTAGAGGAACCAAACGCAAATTCATCCATGTTAGCATTACCCAAAAACATCACACCTACGGCCTTTAACCTGCTAATAACCGTAGCATCATAAGGTGGCTTAAACCCTTCCAAAATTTTAGAACAACATGTTGTTTCTTTATTTAATATACATATATTATCTTTAACCGCTATAGGAATCGGGAAAGACTTTGTCAAGTCCTTTTCTTTAATAAAAATATCTTGTTTCAAATAATCATCCTTAAAGAGTCTAACATAAGCATTTAGTTTATCATCGCAAACAGCAACCCTATGGAATAAAGATTCATACACCTCAGATAGCGCGACCTCTCCCTTTCTTACCATATCCAATATCTCATGAGCTGTTAATTCATACAGTTCCATAATACCTTCTCTCTTTATTTATCTCATGTTAATATATAATTTCGAAACTACATATTAATTTACTCTATAACCTTAGGAACCTTAAAAAAACCTTCCTTTTGTTCTACACTAATAGCTATGGCCCTCTCCGAAGACAACGAGGACGTGACTACATCTTCACGATAAACATTCTTTAATGGAAGGACATGGGTTGTAGGTTCAACATTAGATATGTCAAGACACTTAAGTTTTTCTATATAATTAAGTATCTGTTCCATATCTTTTGTCAAATTATCCACCTCTTCAGCACGTAAAGATATACGAGAGAGTGCAGCTACATATCTTATATCTTCTTCAGAAACCATATAATATCCTTCCTCCCATGCAAAAACTATTACTTATTTTCTGGTTTACTATCCTTACTACTATTTAAATGTTTGAAAAACTCATTTTCTGTAGACAATATCAAAGTAGTATCTTTATTTATTGCCTTCTTATAGCTTTCCAATGTCTTAACAAAAGAAAAAAATTCAGGATCCTTATTATATGCATCAGCGTATATTTTTATAGCCTTTGCATCAGCCTCTCCTTTAATCTCCTGTGCCTTTCTATATGCTTCTGCACGTATCTTTTCCAGATCTTTTACCATCTGCCCCTCTATTTCTGCCTTTTTCCCATAACCCTCGGAACGAAACCGCTCTGCTGCACGTTTACGTTCTGATATCATACGTTCATATACTTTCTCCTGTACTTTTTGAATATAATTAATACGTTTTATCCTAACATCTACTATTTCTATTCCATAGCTTAATGCAACTGCAGCCGCCCGTGTCAATATCTCTCTAGTAAGTTTCTCCCTACCATACTTAATAGGCTTAAGGGCTATTTTCCCAATACTCTGTTTTTCCCCTTTAGAGCTATCATCATAACTATCTTCCTCTGAGACCAAACGATTTGTATCTCTTATTATCTCTGCAAAATCATGACTAGAAATAACCTCCCTTGTCTTTGCGTCTATTATATCATCCAATCTAGTCTGAGCGCTTTCCTCAGTGCGAACAGAACGCATAAATTTCAAAGGGTCCTTTATCCTCCATTTAGCTATCGTATCAACGTATATATTGCGTTTTTCTTTAGTAGGAATCTCATTAGGATCACCATCCCATTCAAGAATACGTTTATCAAAATAATTAGCTACCTGTATAAAAGGGATCTTAAAATATAGCCCTGCCTCTGTCTTTGGTTTACCAACAAGTTTACCAAATTGTGTGACAACAACTTGTTGGGTCTCATCAACCGTATAAAACGCTCCACTTACAAAAAGCAAGGCAACAACAATAGCTATACTGACAAATATATTAGTAACCTTATTCATCATTCCTACTTCCTTTCACTAAGGTTCAATAACGGCAAAATACCATCTGCTTGCGGATCAAAAATATAAATCTTCCCAGCCTTTGGCATAATCTCCTGAAGTGTCTCAAGATACATACGCCTTCGAGTAACATCCTTAGCATTTTTGTATGCCTTCCATGTCGCAAGAAACCTTGCAGCATCACCTTTTGCCCTCTCAACTCTAGCAAGGGCATATCCCTCTGCTTCTCTTATTGTTTTATCTGCCTCACCTTTAGCCTTTGGAATCACCTTATTATAAGCCTCCCATGACTGATTTATAAGTTGATCGCGCTCCTGTTCTGCTTCATTAACCTCATTAAAAGATGCCTTTACAGGATCTGGCGGTGTGACATCCTGTAAAGCAACCTGATAAATTAATATCCCACTCTCATAACTATCCAGTATCTTTTGCAATTTATCTTTTACCTGCAGACTTATCTCACTCTTCCTTGTAGTAAGGGCCTCTGATACAGAACTATCCCCTATTACCTCCCTCATCACAGACTCTGAAAGATCTCTTACTGTCTTTCTTGGATTCCGAATGTTAAATAATAATTTTACAGGATCTTTTATTTTAAACTGGACAACCCATTTTACATCTATAATATTCAAATCACCTGTAAGCATTATAGACTCATCTTTATAAGGGGCTGTAGAGTACTGAGTTCTAACACCAGCCTTAACCGTACGGAATCCAAATTCCTCTTTAAATACCCTGGTCACCTTAACCTTGGTAAGTTTCTCTATATTAAATGGTATCTTCCAATGCAGACCCGGAGGAGTAGTCCTATTATACTTACCAAAACGTTGAATAACACCCACCTCATCCTGATCAACAGAATAAAAACTTGTAGTTATAAAAAACAATACAACAAGAGCCAAAAATACAAATGGCATCCATTTGTTTATATTATTAACATTTTTATTCGCCTGCCGAAATAATTCCTCCGGAGTATCAGGCACCTTAAATTCCATAACCAACCCTTTCTAAAAATTCTCTCACTTGAAATTATAGTATTGTCAATAAAATATTTCCTTCCTCCAGAATAACTTAAAAACATATATTGCAAGTTTATCAAGATTAAGGCATTTTGTCAGCAATTAATATAAAATATTTTAATCTTTTTCTATCTTCCGAGTTTCATATATTCATGTTACGTATCTGCAAAATATACTTTCCTCCCTCTCCCCCTAATTCCTTGATAACATAAGGACGCCCCTTTAAAATGCGTCTTAAATCCTCAAGATTACCTTCTTTTACAATAGCATAGACCTCTCTCCTATCTTTAAGAAAATCTAGCAGTTTTTGATCTGTATTCAAAAAAGGTATAGGATGAGGACTAAAAAAACCTTTTCCATTGATATCTATCACCGCAACATCTTCTCCAGTATAATACCTCACACCACGAACATAAAACTTACTTACTAACAAAACTCCACCTTCCCCTTTAACAATATCCTTAAACCTCTCACATATAGACTTACAAGAAACCCATGGTTCCAGATACGGTTTAGATAAAAATAATGCAGTTAATAAACATAAACTCATAAATACATTAGACAGCACCAAGAAAAAATACAATTCTTTCTGCCTAAGATACCAAATAGTTATAAAAAACACACCAGCAAAAGCTAACAAAATATATGCTCTAATATTACTAACTATAGGTATATAATTCAAAGCATAAACTTCACTACCGATAACCATTATTATCAAAATAAAACCCACCAACATCGCCCCTGTTTTAATTATCCTCTCTTTTGCATCCAATGCATAATCAAAATAAAAAGCAACAAAAATCGCTATCGGATAAAAAAGAGGAAGAATATAACTAGCCAACTTCGAATGTGCTGGTTGGGTAAATATATACACTGCCACTATCCAAGATAACAAGAAAAACAATTTATCTTTATCGGATGTCCCTTGTTTTATAATTAAACAAACCCTACGGATAGTATGAAACAAATATATCCCCCATGGAAGCATTCCTGCAAACATTAATACAAGATAAAAATACCAATTATCTAATTTAGGATGTTCTGCAACCAGCAATCTTCTAATATGGACATTCCAAAAATATTCATCTATAAAGCTATGCCCATACTTAATATACATAAGGACATGCCATGGCAATGCAATAACAAAAAACAAAGCCAGCCCCCATAACATGCCACGAGATACAAAAAATTTAATATCTTTTTTATATACAAGATATATCCCAACCGTAGCTAAAGGGAATAACAGTCCTAACAATCCCTTTGTAAGCACTGCCATAGCAGAAAAAAACCAAAAAAGAACAATACCCCTGCTCCTGTGATACTGATTTATATATGCATAATAAAAAAAACCTATCGACAAAGCTATCCAAGTAGAAAATATCATATCAGTTAGTACCGCTCGCGAAAGGGCCATATATATAAAACTACTTGACAAAATAATACCTGCAAGTAATGAAAGTCGTTTCTTCCTAAACAACATCCATGATATCCAATAAACTACAATCACCCCCATCATACCAAAAAATGCAGGCCAAAACCGAGAAACAAACGGAGTATCACCAAATACCTTTATCGCCAATGCAAACAAAAGATATGATAATATTGGTTTCTCAAACTGAGGATGATCAAATAAGATAGGTGTTAACCAACTATGATGAGATAACATCTCCTTGGCTGTTTGGATATAAAAAACCTCATCTGGATGAGTAAGACTAATAATGCCATTACCAAACATTAAAGTAAAGAAAGAAAAAATTATAAGTATAAAGATTAATTTCCCATGGCTTATATTAGAAAGGCTATTCATTTTACAAAATTATACTCCTCTAAAAATGCCTCCATTAAAACAAATTTACAAAACAACGAAAATCTCTCATCACAGCAGGATTAATTACATGTAATAAGTATTTAATATATCTGAGAAAGATAACGCAATCCCTATTTAGAAATATTAATAAGTTCATCTATAGATACAAACTCAAATCCTTTTTTTCTTAAGGTATCTATAAGTAAAGGTATTGCCTTAACTGTCTGTCTTCTAACTCCGCCTTCAGTAGAATATATATTCCCACTATCATGAAAAAGAATAATATCACCTGCCCGTATTCTCTTTACTAATCTAGATACTATATACCTATGATTAAAACATACCCAATCCTTTGAATTTAAGGACCAAAGTATTACATTATATCCCATCGAGATTATCTTTTCTTTTATGGAAGGTCGAAGCCATGCCTTAGGTGGTCTAAAAAAGCGTGTAGTCTTGCCGGTTATATTCCTTATAACCTCCTCAGTATATTTTATCTCTTCTTCTATCTCTGCAGGTTTATAATAAAGAATAACACTATGAGCATAACCATGATTAGCTATTGTATGACCATCTCTGGCTACCTGTCTTGCTATATCTGGATACTTCTGAACATGATATCCTATCATAAAAAAAGTCGCCTTGACATTTTTTTCTTTTAACGCATGCAATATTTGCGGTGTCCATATAGGCGATGGCCCATCATCAAATGTCAAAGCGACCTTCTTTTGATCTGTATTAACTTTATAAATAGTCCCTTCTCGTGAAAATATTGCCTGATCAAAAAATACACAAAAAGCACCACTAAAAAACAAAAAAACAAATACCCAGAATAGGATATTCAATAACATCTATATCATATAACCGCACAAAGATATGCCTATCCAAAAGTCAATAAATTAACTCGTATACACATATCTCTGTGCGCTCCTTTCATCTTTTGGACAAAGATATAAATATAATATTCCTAATTCTTAAAAATAAAAGCAAAAATTCTTTTTTAATAATATATTATACCTCTTGACCATATTATTATATTAAGCTGCTTTCCCCTGATTAGCCACAGAAGATACCGCTGCCTTCACCTTCTCATCATCTGCTAAATAATAATGAGTTATTGGCTTTAAATTCTCATCTAGTTCATATACTAAAGGTATACCTGTGGGGATATTTAACTTAACAATGTCCTCATCTGAGATATTATCAATATGCTTTACCAAAGCACGAAGGCTATTACCATGTGCAGCTATAATAACCTTTTTACCTTGTTTCAGTGAAGGAGCAATTGTTTCATTCCAATAGGGTAAGAACCTTTCCACAGTTGCCTTTAAATGTTCAGTAAGAGGGATATCCTTCTCCTCTAAATTCTTATACATTGGAAAGTTACCGGGATAACGTTCGTCATTTTTATCAAGTGCAGGAGGTGCAACATCATAACTCCTGCGCCAAATAAGAACCTGTTCTTCCCCATATTTCTTAGCTGTCTCTGCCTTATTCAACCCTTGTAATGCTCCATAATGACGTTCATTCAGTCTCCATGAACGATACACTGGTATCCACATCAAATCCATCTCATCCAAAACAATCCATAAGGTCCTTATCGCACGTTTCAATACCGATGTATATGCCACATCAAAGCTATATCCTTCATCCTTTAAAATCCTACCTGCTTCCCTAGCTTCCTCTTTCCCCTTATCAGACAAATCGACATCTGTCCATCCAGTAAACCTATTTTCTTTATTCCACACACTCTCACCATGTCTAAGTAAAACCAATTTTATCTTTTCCATAAATACCCACCACCTTTCTTTCTATAAAAAATAATTAACAGATAACATTTTCCGAATATCACACTAAATTAAATAATATAACGGTTTTCTCTCCTTATCAAGGGAAACCCTTATAAAAGTAAGCTAACCAAACCTTATTTGGATTTATCTTTTATTATGTGGGAATTATTAGATGTGCTATTATTAGAGGAACCCTTTCCTGCCTTTTCTTTAAAAAGCGATATCTTATCTGGCATATGATACCGCATCCATGCTTCTGAGAAACGTTCCAACCAATCCGCAGCTGCCTTATCAAAACTAATCTCTTTACCTGCCTTTTCACTCTCTATCCACTGATGTCTACTTATCTCCTCTATAACCTTCCTATTTTTTAATAAATATTCATAAAGTTTTTCCTTCATATTCTACCTTTCTTTTAACTTATTTTATAACACCCCTTATAATTTCTGTCAACAATTTCAAAGAAATAATATTACTCTGTTTTATACACGAAACTCTGCTATCTCCTTAATATCCTTCCTATCCTTAACACCATTCGTTTGTAGAGCAGGATATCCCAAACTTATCAATATATCCACCCGAACCTTTTTAGGTAAACCTAATATACTCTTAACTGCATCAGAATCAAAGCATCCTATCCAAGATGTTGCTAGACCTTCCTCTGTTGCCTGAAGAACAAAATGTTCAGACGCTATTCCAATATCAACAAGTGCGAAATCCAGCCCTCTAACAAGACCTCCTAGCCTAGTTACGCATTTTGATGCTTCCCTTATCACAACTACCAATACAGGTGCACCGGCTACAAAACCATTCATAGAATATATACCAGAAAAAGCCTTTTTACATAACTTATCCTTTAAAGAACCTGCCTCAACAACAATAAAACGCCAAGGCTGAGAATTACATGCAGAAGGGGCTAACCTTGCAGCCTCTAAACAACGTTCAATCTTCTCTCTCTGGATAGATTTATTTATATAAGACCTACAACTATATCGTTTTCTTACCAAATCAAGAAAATAATTATTCTGAACCATTATTTTTATATATTCTCTAAATGGAGACTTTAAATAATATTATTAAAAAAAGTCCTTATAAGTCGTGGATTTTTTATACCTGGGGAACGTTCTAGCCCACTTGACACATCTACAGCATAAGGAGATAACACTGTTATCGCCTTATTTATATTATCAGGCCCCAGGCCTCCTGACAATATAACAGGCCGTTCCCATTTTACAGATTTTATTATACCCCAACGAAATACCTTTCCACTCCCACCGTAAACATCTTCTTGATAACTATCAAAAAGATAAGCATCGACCTTGTAGTTCAATACCAAATTAACATCAAAATCATCCTTAACCCTAAACGCCTTAATGATTTTATATTCCTTAAAACGTCTACAATAAGATGGGTCCTCATCTCCATGAAACTGAACAGTCTTTATCCGTGTAAACTCACATATATCACGTACAGCCTTTTCTCTATGATTCACGAATACCCCAACAGCTGTTATAAAGGGAGGAAGTGCTTCTATAATCTTTCTAGCTTTACTTGGAGATACATACCGTGGACTTTTTTTATAAAATACAAATCCTAATGCCCAGGCTCCATAATAGACACATTTTTTAGCATCTTCAATATTAGTTATACCACAAACCTTTACTCTTATCATAACCCATAAATCTCTTTAATATTTTTAAAAATATAAACCGCTAATAAAATCCTATCCAACCATAACCTCCTGTATCTTACTCCCTATATCTTTAGCTGACATAAACGTCTCACCTATTAATACAGCATTAACCTTTAAATCAATCAGCCTTTTTATATCTTCATGTGTCTTAATACCACTTTCTGCAACAGTGACAATACCCTTGGGGACTTTGGGTAGAATCCGTTCAACTGTAGCTAAATCAACCTCAAAACTCGTCAAATCACGATTATTAACTCCTATAATATCCGCACCTGCATCAACTGCCCTTTTCATTTCATCTTCATTATGGACCTCAACAAGACAATCAAGATCCAAAGAACCGGCAAGTTTTATAAAAGATTTTAATTGCGTATCATCCAGTATAGACACAATAAGCAGTACAGCACTTGCTCCATTAAGACTTGCCTCATAAAACTGGCCTTCTGAAATAAAAAAATCCTTTGCCAATACAGGTATATCAAAATTATCTACTATTTTCTTTACATATAATGGTTTTCCTAAGAAATATTTATCTTCTGTCAAAACAGATATTGCAGCAGCCCCATTGTCTACATAGGTCTTAGCTATTTCCAACAGGTCAAACTCCTCACGAATCATTCCCTTTGACGGTGAGGCCTTTTTAATCTCTGCTATTAAATTAAGTTTACCTTCTGAAGAAATTACCCGACGGAATAAACCATATCTTTTAAGAGATGTACTACTAAGACGTTCTTTTATTTTCGCAAAAAAAGGCTCTTTATCCTTAACAAGCCGCTGCTTATATGCCAAAATATCTTTTAAAAAATTAGACTTCATTTCTTAACAACTACCCTTTATTAATCAACATAAAAAAGTAAAATTCTTTCACAAACTAAATACATATTCACATATTAAAATATTACCAATAAAATATTCATTATTCACAATGCCTAACATCCACCTTACTTATACGATGAGTAAACTCCTTTAATTGCTCTAACTTATTACGTGCTTTACCTGTATCAATAGAATCTCTTGCCATCTCCAATCCTATAGTTATACTATCGACCTTACCTGCAGCGTAAAGAGCATATGCTGCATTGATAAGGACAATATCTCTTTTAGGTCCAGGAACACCATCCAATATCTCATTCACTATTCTAGCATTCTCCTCGATATCTCCACCCTCCAAAGCAGAAGGAGGTGATATCTCCATACCAAACTCCTCAGGAGATATATCATAAGATACGATATCCTCACCAGTATACTCACTTATAAAACTTCGACCTGTTACTGTAATCTCATCCAGACCATCACTGCCATGTACAACTACCGCTCTCTTAATACCAAGATTCTTTAATACCATAGCAAGGGGCTCCACCAAATCACAACTATAAACACCCATAATCTGATGAGTAGCACCAGCTGGATTAGTTAAAGGTCCCAATATATTAAATATTGTTTCCACCCCCAACCTTTTCCTTACAGGGGCAACATTTTTCATAGCAGGATGCAATCTTTGAGCAAACAAAAATGCAATACCTACACTATCTAAACACTCCCCTAAATACCTTTCCTCTATATCCAGCCTTACCCCTAACGCCTCCAACACATCAGCACTACCACACTTACTAGAAACCGAACGATTTCCATGTTTTGCAACAACAGCCCCTGCACCTGCTGCCACCAGTGCAGATACTGTAGAAATATTAAATGAGTTCTTTCTATCTCCACCTGTACCACACGTATCCAATATATCCTTTTGCCTGCTATCAATACTAATCACAAATTTACGCATAATCTCCGCTGCACCTGTAATTTCATCAACCGTAGGTCCCTTCTGCCTCAAAGCCAAAAGGAAATCTGAAATCTCATCATAATCGGCCTCTCCTGACATAATAGAATGCATAACAGAAGCTATCTCATCCTTAGTTAAATTTTTTTTAGCCTTAATCTTTTGAATATATTCTCTCATTAATATAGGCCCCCTAATTTTACTATCCTGCACAATTCAACCTTGTTGATTTGTGCATTTTTCACTATTTAACAAGGTTAAATTGTGCAGGATAAAATTAAATTCTATAATTGCAAAAAATTTCTTAATATATCCATGCCAACCTTAGTCAATATAGATTCAGGATGAAACTGCACCCCCCACAATGGATATTCCTTATGACCTACCCCCATAATTTCACCATCTTCACTATAAGCAGTAATATCAAGACAATCTGGCAAAGTATTATTATCAATTACCAGAGAATGATATCTAGTAGCCTCAAAAGGATTCTCTACTTTATGAAAAATATCTTTATTATTATGCCTAATCATAGAGGTCTTACCATGCATAATCTTCTTGGCCCTTATTATTTTGCCTCCATAAGCATAACCAATACATTGATGGCCTAAACACACTCCTAAAATAGGTATCTTGTTAGCAAATTCACGTATAACCTCCACAGACATACCTGCAGTTTCCGGTCTACCAGGACCAGGAGAGATAACAATCTTTTTAGGAGCAAGTCTTGAAATATCTGATATAGTTATCTCATCATTTCGCTTTACATCCAAATCAGTTCCTAGCTCTCCAAAATACTGCACTAAATTGTAAGTAAAGGAATCATAATTATCTATCATCAAAAGCATAATACCTTACCTTTCACTGAGTTAGATATATCTCTAAATAAAATTAAAATATAAATTTATAGTAATTAATTTCTATTCTCAAGTTTATTATGATTTTTGTATATTTTAACATCTTATTTTTTTTTAACAATTACTTTTCTCCTATATTTGTCCTATAAATATAAAAATATCTCAATCTGTCTAAAAATTTCAACATATATAAAGGAATAAATATAATACTTATCTTATTATTTTAATAGCATAAACAGTCATTATCACATAACATATTGAAACATTTAGAGATAGAACTCTATATAATTTATCATTAAATTGGCATACTTCTTGCTTTCAGTAAGGAATAGGATATAAGCAATAGCATTTAAATCTTTAATTAAGAAGACTAAAATTTAAAAAAATTTTTATTATATATGAAAAAGTTTCCTAAAATAAAATTTATAATATTTGTCTTTCTCCTAATACTAACCTCCTATGGATGTAACAATAGTAGTGGCGAAGCTGAGACATCTGCTGTCGGGGAAATAAGTTTTTATTATTCCAGCAGGAATGATATCTACAATAATGTAGTAAGAGTACATAATCCTGAACCAGCGACTATGATACTACTTGGAAGTGGATTTGCCACTATGGTTTATGCAAATAAAAAAAGAAAGAAATATAAAATCTGAATCACTATATAATTTACTTGCTCACCTTATTTTAAGAAATACCCTAAGATTAAGACTACTTTTCAAAGAAATTTAAGAAAATTGTGTATATGATGAGATGAAAATTCTATTTTCTAAGACTGTAAATCAATAAGGATGGTGTAGTCTTCACAAGGATATAATGCTGTTTTATAAAAGACAGCAATTCTTCATACTTCTCTTTATTTCTTGTCACTTTAAGATATCCTCCTTCGAACCATGCCCCAGGATGGGCCTCTTTAACAACTATTTTAGGCGGGTGTTTTCTTATCTCTGACATAAATTCTCTATGCCATCGATCACTAAACCATGTAAATATAACCATCGGGAATCTATCCACAAATGGACGATTTACAATAAAATTATATAATGACAATTCATCTAACATCAACACAGACTCTTCTATAGTTGTATTTTTATGAATAAAATTAGTCAATCTACGTATATCTTCGGCCTGCCATAGAGGCACAACTAATCCCTTAACACGTGGCATTCTAAGCTTTACTGTCTTTTCCTCAATCATCGGATTAAGCACACTTGTATCTTTCTCTAATATTTTATATTTTAAATACTTAAACATAAAAAACCTATGATTATACCTCGCTATGGAATAACAAATAGAAGATATCATGATAATGCATAATATAAAATGGGCTAAACTTAGCCTATTTTTTATTTTCTTATGCACCAAAACAACTACATTCTTTTCCTTAAATAAAAAATATATCTCTTCCAGAAGAAAAAATAGAAGTATCTTCTCCGGCTGAAGGGCCATCTCAAATTGTGCACCTTCCAGATTCCTAAAAGATAAGATATACATGGCCAAACCATAACAAAAGACAGGGATTACAGACATATAAAGAATCCTATCTTTATCATCTGCATACCTGTAACGATAAAATAAAAACACTGCAAAAATTATGTATAAATATGCAGGTGTCATATATTTAAAATTATGGTTTGCAGGATTTATCATTGCTGCAACAGCCTCACCAAACGTCCTAGGAGTATCGCTTGAAAAGTGTATACTAAATACATCTTGTAACCCGGAGACAACAGAAATAACAGAATCCACATATGGTAAAAATGCATGGTTAACATAAAGATATAATAAATATGGAAGAGCTATTACCATTGCAGACAAAATAAAATACACAGCATAAATCACAACTGTCATTCTCTCTTTCTTAAGAGATGTAGATAAAAAAAGGATAATCAAACTACCAAAACAGGCACAAAATGAACAAAATCCTACATCAGCACTTGTAAACAAAGCACCCCCCGCAGTAACCCCTGCAGCGAACAGCCATCTTATCCTTTTACTCTGAAAAAATAAGACACAAAAATAAAGAGATAATATTCCAATAGCAAAACGCATTCCGCCCCAAAAAGTAAATACAACACGTGGGAAAGTTCTGGCTACTAACACTAACACCAACATATATAAAATAGCCCTCATACGTAGCATATATGAGGCCAACAACACGCATAAAATAAGCGTCAAAACTGTTCCAAAGTAAAAAAATGTATTCAATACAGCCACATTACTCCCAAATATAGCAAATGCAATAGCAGGCAAATATAATTCAAAAGGCCCCCGTAAATAAAAGAAATCCCTATAAGGTACATGACCATCCAATATAGCCTGAATACCTGGTAAGTATATACCTAATTCAAATATATTAATACGACCAGACAGGTAATATGGGGTAAAAGTTATAAAAATAACAAACAAAGAAAGAATAAAAAAATCTATCTTATTTGGTTTATCTAGAAATGTTTTCATTAGACTTGTTTTTTTTAGGTGAGATAATAACTGTCTTAATTTTGTTGGGATCTAATTCAACAGACGCAACTCCCTTATGTCGTTTAAGATAATCATCTAACATATGTTTCATTTCAGTAAATGTCTTATCCTTATCTGAAGAAGATTGTATCTCATTTTTATGATAATCTTTATAAAAATTCCGAACAATTACAAAAAAATTATCATTTCCACCAAGACATTGTATATCTAAAGATGAAATCTCCTGTCTTAACATGCTAAACAAACTCGAAAATTTTAACTTATTATGTTCAGAAACAAATTTTTTTATCTTAGCAATAATCTTATGCCTACGATAATCAGTTAAACCGCTATAGCTCTTCCCACCTACAAAAATCTTAACATTATCTTCACTATCACCACCTTCAGCATAAACAAGATTAGCACATACAGAATACTCTATAAAAAAAATACTTGTAATCAATATAACTATTACTTTCATATAATTATTTATTTCTTTTTACTCTCAATTGTTTCTTTAAAGAACGTTCCTCTTTATCAATTTTCTTTACTTCTTCAACTAATTTTTTTAATCTAACCGTGGGTTTAGAAGGATCTCTTAACTTTACATATACCTCGCCTATCTGTCTGTATAAACTATCCTTCTTTAAACTTATCGCCTTAGAATCAATAAACAATTTCCCCTTTTTTGAAAAATCTAATATCTCTTGCTCCCCCTTTTTAGCTATACTTATAGCCTCCTGACTAAACTTCATAAGTTGTTTTTTTGTTTTCTCCCATTCCTTTTTAAAATCAAACTGCATACCATCCATAACGGACTCCTCTCTCTGCTATATCTATTAAATCATAAACAAATCTTTTATAACAATTTTTTTTATTGAAGAAAAAAATTTATAATTATATAATTTAAATATGAAAGATTATGACTTAATCTTACTTATAGCAGCAGGGATCCTGTTCTTCACCGGTATCTTTATAGGTACTATTCAATTCGTAGGAAAAGTATTCAAACCAGTACCTAAGGTAGAAAATACTATGCCTCCTCAAAGGGAAAAAGAATACAAAGCCCATATTGAACAAACAAAACATGACTACGAAAGATTTAGAAACAGGCAAAAACAAATATTACGGGATTATCGTAGATAATCAATAAATATTTCTACTTTACTAATTCTCCTCCATCTATTATCTCAGGTTAAAGACTTAACCTCTATTATTGAATTACTATCACCGAAAGGATTTTTCTGCTTGCGGGGGTTTTCAGGATCCTCTCTCCATATACCATCTACAATAAACTGGTATTCATATATCCCTGGCTTTAAAGGCAACTCCACCTCCCACCTGCCATTAGAACTATTTCTTCGCAATCTACATTTATCATCCAAAGACCATTCATTAAAACTTCCTGTAACATACACACTTTTGGCATCAGGTGCATCAATACTAAATTTTGTTTTATAAAACTGTCTGGTTTCTTTTTCTATCAATTCTTCCATCTTAGAAGACATGGGTTGAAACGCAGGCACAGACTGTTTGGGTTTCTCATGTTCGTAAAGATAGATAATTTCTTTTGAAAGGCTATTATAATCTTTACTACCTCTACAATACTTATCATATGCCGCGACATATTTACCTGCAACCGCAGACTCCTTAAGCTTAACATTGATATGTATTATTGTGTCAAATAACATATCTCCAAACTTTTCCTTAAAGGTAGACAGCATAGAAAAAGAATGCCTTAGTCTAGAGTCAAACATAGTAATAAGTACCCGGCATTTCACAGGATGATTCAACCTGTCTTTAACAAGGCCAACTATATCCATCAAATGATCAACTCCCTGCAATGAGAACCTACTAGTTTCAACAGGTATAATCATCTCATCACTTGCACGTATAGCATTTATAGTTAAAATACCTAAACTAGGCGGGCAATCAATTAAAATATAATCATACCTATCTTTTATCGTAGATATAACTTCATTTAGCTTTAGTTCTCTGCCTATTTCATCAGCTAACTCCTGTTCAAGCGTACCCACCAATATATTAGAGGGGACAATATCAAAATTACCTTTAACCGCACGAATAATCTCCTCTATTTTTAATTTTCTCGGAGTAAGTTTAGAAATAGTATTATATATACTATCCTGACTAACAATATTAAGACCTAAAGAAGCATGAGCCTGAGGATCAAGGTCAATCAAAATTACCTTCTTCCCATTAGAAGATAAAGCAGCCGCTAAATTTATAGCTGTAGTTGTCTTACCGCACCCTCCTTTTTGGTTAGCGATAGAGATAACCTTCATTTTGTTTAATCCCCCCTTCGTTTATCATAACAACATATAATTTTATTTATTACAAAAACCCAAACTAACTCGAAAAACTAATATCTTCTATCATAATTATTCCTTTATTTTTTTGGACATTCCATGACTCAAGAACAAATGACAATTCTGTCAAACTACTAAAATCTGTTATCTGTTTAAACTTCTCTAAAGGAATAACATATTCTTTCCATGACATTTTTATATCACGAACATAATAAAAAGCAGTCTCATTGCGCTTATTCTTTAAAACTATCTTGACAATACCCGGATTACCCTCTTCTTTAGCACGAATAGAAAACTTAATACTTTTATATTTTCCAGCATCTATAGGAGGGACTTTTAATGAAAAGCTCTCTACTGGCGGAAATGACTCTTGAAAATTATAAGATAGTTTTACTGGACCTTTCTGTAGTAAAAATATAACATTACTTTTTAATTCTGCCCTTTTGTGTTTTAAAAAGGCAGTAAGTCCATAAAAGGCACTAGCAAATATAAGAACTGTAATTAGAATATTAATAACAAGCCAGGCATTTAGCTGGCGACGCCTCTGTGCATCTGCCTTTTTTTTCTTGCCTATATAAACCTGAGCAAGATGATCATATATCTCATCCCTTGTCATTTTTTAACCCTATCAAGAATGGAGTTAATGAACATAATAAATTTGAGTTACAAACCGTTTTATTATACAGACTTAAGATACGCGGGGTAACTTTGACCTAGCTTTTTTATGATAACAAATTTATAAATATTTGAAAAGGGTATTTATATTTTTTTTAAGTATATCAAAACAATTCTACGTCGAGGAATCTTTAAAAATTTAATATCATATTCTTTAAAAGGGAAAAGTATTTTTTTATTTATATCTGTTATCAACCTTAGTTTATAATTTATACTAAAATTTTATTTTAAAATTAAGATGGGAAAATAACGATAGGAGAAAAATAAAAAGCCTCTGCTGTTAAAAACAGCAGAGGCTTTTCTTAAATTCACATAACACTTCTTCAAATTAGAAGTTTACGAGGACATTAAGCAATGCCTGATTGGCAACATCGCTACCTTGATCATTTATTGCATTACCTGGCCAGAACCATCCAAGGTTCAAACCAAACTGAACATCCTCAGTATAATCATAAGAAAGTTTGAAATCAACTTCCTGGCCCAAACCTCTCTTACCAGCAACACCAACACCAGTTACAGTATTACCATCTGGCTGATTGAGGTCCAAATCATTGGCATTTAAGATTGGTTTATCCAGCCAAAGATTGGTGTAGGTCAAAGAAGCAGTAACATCTTCTATAGGATTAGCAGAGAATGAAATACTATGCATTACACAATCTGTTGCATCAAACAATGTATTCCATATAGTGCCACCACCTTGATCTTCATAGAATGGGTCCCATCCACCATAATGCTCTTCATTGCCCCAACTTCCGTTGGTATAATTATTATCTCCTGACAATCTCCTAAAGGTATAACTTACAACTGGCTTATAATCCTGCAAAACTGGCAATTGATAATTTGCCATAACCTGCAATGCATTAGCATCTCTCTTTTTATTATTATTAGGAATTGCCTTGGTTCCACTCTGATGAGCATATTCTAATTGAAGATTCAAGCCTTCAATAGGATTTGTGCTTCCTCTAATTCCTACCACCTTGATGTAATCTGTCTTCTCACCTGTAGTATACTGAGTTTCTTTATCCTTCTTAGCAAAAAGATAGGCTTCTACGAGAGAATCCATCTTGTCTCCTATCTCGTATGTTGTATTAAGCCCCCAGACATATACATTATCACTTTGAGTATCAGCATCTGTTGTATTTTGGTTATCTACAGCAAACATCACCTCAACAGTAAGAGGATCATAATCCAAAATAGCTCTTATGGCGTCCATTGTAGCTGATGCCATATCAGAGGCAAAGCTATTTATTCCAGAATCATCTGTGCTAGCGCCTGCTGTAGAAAAAATTAAACTATTACCATAGCTGAATGACTGGCGACCAACAATTAATGTCAATGGAGAATAAAGCAACTCTTTTAAAGTAACATAAGCAAGATGTAGCTTTACCCCAGTCGTTAATTCATAGCTACTGCTGCCATCTATATGATGCTTGCCCCAGGCCCTTTCATTTATAAGAGCAACAGTTGCTGAGATATTGTCAGTAAGGTCAGCATCAGCCCTTAAAGTGGTCTGAGTAATGAATAACGCCTGTTGCTTAGTCTCATCATTAGCACCAACAGTAGCCCCAAAATCGAATTTATTCCTAAAAAGATAGGTAGAATTGATGCTGCCGCTTATCTTGATGTTCTGTACGCTTGCAAAAGCAGGTGCGGCAACAACAGCTACCACAGCTATGAGGCAAATTGCTAAAAGTAATTTTTTCATATTTTCTCCTCCATTTTCCATTACACTTTATCTCTTAACTTGTCTTTTTATAATTTTTATTATTTGACAAAGTGCAAAGAAAATAGTTTTTATTTTTTATATATAACAATTAGGTATTGCTACCTAAAAACTATTTCCTCGGTTATTACCAGTATATTGATGATTCCTGACCTTACTATTATCCATCACCCCCTCTCTCGGTCGGAATGAAATCATCACTGGGTTAAGTAATATGTGCCATGTCTGACCAAACAACAGGGTCTTCAACACAGCACCAATTAATATTGCATCCTATTTTCACACACCATAATAGATGTGTCAATATTTTTTATTATTTTTTTA
>CAZHWM010000022.1:0-28618 GCA_964535935.1 uncultured Planctomycetales bacterium | reverse complement strand
CAGGACAAATAGGAAGAGCCTTTAAGGAAAAGGGATGGGATGTAGTGGGGATAGATATATCTAAAGATATGCTAAAGATTTCCTCAAGATATTTCCCTGTATATCGCTCAAAGGCAGAAGCTCTGCCTTTTAAAGAGAACAGTTTTGATTTGGTGGTATGCAGGCAGTCATTTCAATTTTTAGATGTAAGATGCGTTTTAGATGAAGCAAAACGAGTTTTATGCCCCAAAGGGAGATTTATAATTAGTTTAACCATCCCATTTGGGGATATGGACAAAGAGTGGTTGAAAAATATACATATTACAAAACAAAAATTACTTAAAAACTTTTTTACTAGGGAAGATTTAATATATTATTTAGAATCGTCAGGATTAAAAGTAAGAGCAAGTAAGGAGTTAGTGATAAGAGAGTCTATAAATAGATGGATGGATTGTGCTCCGGAGTTAGATTTTTCTATAAAAGAACAAGTAAAGAATTTGATTGTTTCTGCTCCTGAAGCATATAAAAAAATACATAAAGTTGAAATACGAAATGGAGAATTATTAGAGGATTGGAATTGGATTATAATTGTTGCAGAAAATATTAAATAGTAATATGCAAGAACATCCGGATAATATAAAAGCTTATATTAGATTACAAGAAATATCTTCAAAGGATAGGTATACTCCATTACATGATTTTACTGTAGGGATTTTGGTCCCTCCGTCACCATTCGTTGTCCCAAATGGATGGGAGTTTGTACATAAGGCTCCTTTTGAAGGGCCTTCTGTAATAGCAGCAGTATTAAAGGGGCTAGGATTGAGAGTTAAGATACTTGATCAACGTAGAGATTTCAATCCTGAGTCGTTAGCAGGTGGGCTGTTGAGGCACTTAGATCTTGTGATGGTGGCAACTTATGAAGATAGTTTCCCTTTTATAAAAAGAGCGATTGAAATAGCCAAGGAAGAGGATTCCGCACGTCCTGTTATTTTAGGCGGTCCTTTAGTTACGTCTGTTCCGAAGTTAATAATGTTAAATACAAAAGCAGATTATGCAGTACTTGGAGAAGGAGAATTGACCCTTATAGAACTGATGGATTTTATTATGAATAATAATGATGAATGTATGCCGCTGAAAGATATAAAAGGATTGGCGTGGAAAGATAAAGATGAAAGTGTTGTGATAAATGCTCGACGGCCACAGATGCGGAATTTGGATGCTGTACCTATACAGGATTTTGAGTCCTGGCCTACTGTGATGGAAACAGGTATTGTACCGGAAATTTATATGACATCCAGTCGAGGATGTCCTGGCAATTGCAGTTTTTGTTTTAGAGCTATGCCTCTTTTACGGTATAAGTCTCTTGCTAGGGTTAGGAGAGAATTATTATATTTAAAGCGATATAAGTATCGTTTTGTATGGTGGAGTGATCTTACTTTTATAGATAATAAAGAGAGAGTTCATAGGTTAATGAGTGAGGCTTTTCATGGTATAGATTTTAGGTGGAGTTGTTTTACGCGTGTGGATGGAATAGATTTAGAAGTGTTGTCACATATGAAAGATGAGGGATGTGATATTGTTATGTATGGGTTCGAGTCTATCACTAAGGAAATATTGGATTATTTTAGAAAAAGGATAACCCAGACCCAAATGATTAATGCTATAGAGCTTACGCGTAAGGCAGGATTGAAAGTAGGAGGTCTTTTTATTATAGGTGCCCCAGGAGAAACAAAAGAAAGTTTGAAGAATACTATAGAATTTTGCCGTACCTTTAAAGAGGTTACAAGAGTTAAATACATGTCTGCATTACCAGGAACGAAATTATATTATGATGCTATAAAAAAAGGTATAATTAAAGATGAATTAGAACATTTATATTTTCTTGCCAGGGAACGATCTGTAGAGGATGATGAGATATTAAACTTTACCGATTTACCCGAGGAGGATTTGAGAGCAGCGTATCGAGCAATTAATAGAAAGATAGAGGTACGGCCATATGAATATTGGAATCCTGTTAATCGATATTTAAAAAAGCCAAAAAAGTTTAAACTTATTTATAATAGTATGGTTTATAGCGGGAGTTAAAATGAATACAGGTATACATAAGTTACCGAGGTGTGGATATTATTATTCCTCAGAGAAAGATCCTTATGAGGATAAACTTGCTACTATATCAAAATCAAACTTTTCAGCGGGGAATATATCCTTAAGAGTAGTTTTAGTTGTCCCTCCTTCTCCTCAAGTTCCCACTCCGGGTAGAGAATTCCTTGTCACAGGTCCATTTGAAGGATTTACTTATATAGCAACCCTTATAAAAAAAATGGGGTGTAATTTAAAGGTAGTAGATTGTAGATTAAAGGACAATCCTATAGATTATGTATTAAATAATATAGAACAAGCTGATATTATAGGTATTGCTACATATTGTGATTCTTTTGTCTTTTTAGAAGAGGTAACTGTAGAAATAAAAAAGAGATATCCGAATAAAATTTTATTTTTAGGAGGACCTTTAGTAACTTCTTTACCTGATGTTATTCTCAAGAATACGTCAGCTGATTGTGCTATTTTAGGAGAGGGAGAACTGACTTTGATAGAGTTGTTTGAAAGATATTTTTTTGATGATAATTTTGATTTTTATAATATTAGAGGAATAGCATATAAAAATAAAAAAGGAGAAATAATAATCAATTCCCCTAGACCACAGATAAAAAATTTAGATAATCTTCCATTTTTAGATTATACTATATGGGAAAACTATAATAGTATTATAAAGAATGGTCAAATATTGATTTCTTCTATGAGAGGTTGTCCACAAGAATGTTCTTTTTGTTTTAAAACAATACCTGCTTTGAGATATAAAAGTGTGGATAAGTTTGAAGAGCAGGTTTCTTATTTAAAAAGAACAACAGGATTTAATTATACCTGGTTGAATGATCTTACATTTAATGTTTTGGAAGATAGGGCGATGAAAATAAGTGATATACTAAAGAAATATGAAGTGAAATATCACTGTTTTGCTAGAGTACATAGAGTGAGCAAGAGATTTGTTGAAAAATTAAAAGAGACAGGATGCCTTGGCATATGGTTTGGTATAGAATCTTATGAACAGACTATATTAGATTATAATAGAAAAAATATTAGTATAGAAGAGATAAATAATGCGGTTAAATTGGCCCAAGAGGCTGGTCTTGCAGTTAGAGGGTTATTTATTGTGGGGTTATATGGAGAAACAGAAGAATCTTTAAAGAAGATGTTGGAATTTATTAAGAAAAGTAAATTTTTGCCATTAGTAAAATATTTAGTTCCTTTTCCAGGAACAAGTATTTATAAACATGCAGTAGCTACTGGAAAGATTAAAGATGTGATTTCGTTTTTAAGAATGTTATCTAAGCGTAAGATAAGAGATTATGATGATGAGATTATAAATATGACAGATTTGCCAGATGAGACATTACGTAAGTATTTTAGGAAGATTTGGAATATTACAAAAGAACGAGAGGTTTATTATGAATAGAGATAGTTCAGTTTGTTTTAAAGAAAAGACAGAGACTCACTTTATAAAAAGGGCAAGGATATATAACCATTCCTCTAATTGGGTTCAGGATGATGTTTTAATCGATAAGATATATAGTATGTCGTCAGTTAGTCAGGATGACATTGTTTTAGATATAGCAATTGGTACGGGAAAGATATCAGAAGCATTTTATGGACGGGTAAGGCGTGTTATAGGTATAGATATATGTTGGGATATGATTTCAAAGGCTTTCAGTACAGCGGATAATATTATTTTAAGTCAGGCGGAATGTATGCCTTTTAAGGACAATAGTTTTGATGTATGTGTGTGTAGGCAAGGATTACAGTTTATGAATGTAGAAAAAGTTCTCTTAGAAGTATTCAGGATTTTGAGATTGGGGGGTAGAATAGTATTATGTCATTTAACCTCTTATGGAGAGGAAGATAAAGATACCTCTTTTTATATACAGCGGTTACGTAATCCTGCTAGGAAAAAATTTTTTGTTCCCACTTATTTCCCTAATATTTTAAAACGGTTGAATTTTAAAAATATAGAATATACTGAATATATGAGCAGAGAATCAGTTAATCAATGGATTAATAATGGTGCTATATCAGAAGAAAGGATGGCAGCTATAAAAGAGGTTTATCATAATGCTTCAAAATGTTTTATAGAAAGGCATAATATAGAATTTAGTAATGATGATATTTATGATTCAATGAAATTTGTTATTGTTAAGGGAGTAAAGTGAATAGGGAAAGGATACAGGGAAACGCTATTTAAAAAGAGATCTATAATTGTTTGATATAATATTTAATGTAAAGACAGATTTTAGATGCCACTCATCAGTTTAACTTATTTTATTTTTTTATTTTTTGTAGTAATACTATATTGGGAAATTATTCCAAATAGATTTCGTGTAGCTTTTCTTACGACTAGTAGTTTTGTTTTTATATGTACTTATAGTGTTAGGATAGCATGCCTTTTGTGTTTATTGGGTTTTATATCATATCGATGTGGGATTATTCTCTCATATACTCCTTCAGAAAAATATAGAGGACAGCTATTAAAGTATGTACTCTTTAGTCTTATAATGGTTTTATGCCTTATTAAAATTTTTGCAGACAGTGGGCATGCAGCTTTTTTTGATGGGTTACATGGTAGATTATTTTTTTGGGGTACCTCTTATATTATTTTTAGAACCATTCATTATATAATAGAGAGTTATAGGAGAACATTCTCTCAACATTCCTTATGGTCTTTTCTATGTTATATGTTGTTCTTCCCTATATTTTTGTCAGGTCCTATAGAGAGATTTCATAAATTTTATGAAGAGACTGTTTCTGTTGCTAGCAGACAAGATATTGATATGCGAGAGATTAATTATGGATTATACAGAATCATAAAGGGAATTATTAAGAAGGCGTTTATAGCAGATGTTATGGCTAAATTTATTGTTTCTGTTTTATATTCTCCGATGGAATACCCTAAATATATTGTAATTTTTTGTATATATGCTTTAGCTATTAGAGTATATATGGATTTTTCAGGATATACAGATATTGCAATTGGGAGTGCAAGATTATTAGGATATAAAATTATGGAAAATTTTAATTCTCCATTTTTTCAACCAAATATAGCTATGTTCTGGAGGAATTGGCATATATCTTTGTATATATGGATACGGGATTATTTTTTTCTGCCGATTTTCGGCAAGAACGCCTCTATTTATAGTTTATATTTGGGGATATTTTTTTCCATGATAATATTTCATATTTGGCATGGATTTTCTGTGAAATTTTTGTTGTTAGGTGTTTATCATGGGTTTATTTTGGTTATGTGGACATTGTGGCAGGCAATAAAACGAAGGTTTCGATTTAAGAGAGGGTATATCAGTCCGCGGTTTATTAGAGTTTGCACGACATTTTTTACTTTTAATATTGTAAGTTTGGGTATGATTTTTTTAATTTTACCTATAAAGACAGGATTTATGGTATGTAAATATGTCTTAGGAATTTCTTGAACATAAAAAAAGAGAGGTTCTTATGGAAGACAAAATTACAGATTTCATTATAAAAAATTTTATGAATGGTGAAGGTCACTTATCTGAGGACACAAATCTTTTTGAGTCTGGCATAGTAGATTCGATGGGATTTATTCTTTTGCTTTCATTTATCGAGAAAGAGCTTGGTGTAGCTGTGAATATGAGTGAGATTACAATAGAAAATTTTGATTCTGTACGAAAGATAGCTGATTTTATAAAACAGAAACTTAACAAGAAAGAATGATGAGTTTATATCTATCTGTTGGTTATAATGGCAATATAGAGGATCTTAAAAGAATTTTAGATTCCTCTGATAGGGTTAAAAGTGTATATACCGGAGGCGTATCTGACATTATTCGCGGGGGTAGACCTCAGTATGTAGATAGTTTAAAGGTATTAGAAGATCAGTTAAAGTTGGCAAAGAGAAGAGGAGTGCTATTTGAGTTAGCCTTAAATGCCCCTTGTGGGTTTAGGGATTTTTCAAATAAGCGCTGGTGGCAGATGTTGAAGGGGTATGTTAAGGAACTTGAAGACATGGGTATTGATGGGGTTATAGTTAGCCATCCTTTTTTAATGGATTTAATTAAATCATATACACAACTTAAGATAACAGCATCTACGATTTGTGAGATAATGAGTACGCGTTCAGCTTTATTTTATGAAGAGTTGGGGGCAGATGTTATAATTCCATCAATGAATTTAAATATGAATATAACAGAGTTAAAATTAATGAAAACATCCCTTAAAACTGCCCATATTAGGTTAATAGTTAATGAACATTGTTTGGGTGACTGCCCTTGGAGACGGTTTCACCATGCACATTATTCCCATTCTGATGTAGAAATAGATTATCATGTCCATTGTAAAAGGACATATCTTAATAATCCTTATCTTTTGTTGACGAATAATGTTATTCGTCCAGAGGATTTATGTTTTTATGAGGATATTACAAATGATTTTAAGATTGTTGGTCGATTGGTTCCAGTTAACGATTTGATTAACAGAATAAAGGCATATGAAGCACAATATTTTGACGGCAATTATGTTGAGTTGTTTGATACGGGATTAAGTTCTATATTTAATATTCCTAATAGGGCTTTAGATGGATTAATTGAGAAGAAGATTCATTGTAATAAAGTTTGCAAAGAATGTGGTTTTTGTAAAGGATTATATGATTCGATAGTAAAGATAACTAGGAGGTAATATGGATTTTAGCTGGAATAGTATGCAAGAAGATATTAGGAAAGGCCTAGAGGAGTTTGCTAAAAGGGAATTAAATGATAATATTTGTGAGAAGTATGAAAAGGCAGAATTTTGTTTGGATGATTGGAAAAAGTGTGGTGATTATGGTGTTCATGGATTATTGTGCCCTGCCTCTTATGGGGGCATGGGACTGGATATTTTAACAGCGGCCTATGCCTTGGAAGGATTCGGTTATGGCTGCAGGAATGGAGGACTAATTTTTTCGATAATTGCCCATATGTGCGGTTGTATTGTACCTATATATAGGTTCGGGGACGGGACTCAAAAAGATATTTATTTAGCCAAGTTATCTAAGGGTGAGTATATAGGGGCCTTTGCAGCTACTGAACCTGAAGCGGGTTCTGATATTTTTAGTTTAAAAACAACAGCAAAAAAAGATAAACATTGTTATATTTTGAATGGAGCCAAGACTTTTGTTAGTAATGCGCCTGTGGCTGATTTGTTTTTAGTACTCGCTACAACAGATACATCAAAAGGATTGGCTGGGCTTTGTGTTTTTTTAGTAGAAAAAGGAACAATAGGCTTATCTATAGGAAGAAATATTGATAAGTCAGGGTTGAGGACAAATCTTACTTCAGAGATATTTTTTGATGAATGCATTGTGCCGGAGGAAAATCTTCTTGGGAGTGAGGGGATGGGAATGAGTATATTTTATACCGTAATGGATATAGAAAGGATTTGCATGATGGCCCCTATTTTAGGTAGCATGGCCAGGCAGATAGAGATATGTGATAGATATATCAAAGAAAGAAGGCAATTCGGGCAGCCAATTAAGGATTTTCAGTCCATCTCAGGTATGATTGCGGAGATGAAATTAAAGTTGGAGGCTTCACGATTGTTGTTATATAAAGCTGCATGGTTACTAAAGCAGGGGAAAACAGCTGTAAAGGATATAGCCATGGCAAAATTATACGTAAGTCAGTCTTATGTGTATAGTTGTTTGAATGCTATTCAAATACATGGTGGATACGGTTATACTGTTGAGATGGAATTGGAGAGAGAATTAAGGGATGCTATTGCCAGCACTATCTATTCAGGAACCTCTGAGATACAGAAAAATATTATAGCAGGGATATAGGAGAGGATAATGTTTCATTCATTGCACGAGATTTTATTAAAATCTGTAGATTTTGTACCAGATAAAATTGCAGTAAGACATAAAGATAGGGAAATTCGTTATAATGACCTGCATTTTTTAAGTGATAAAGTTGCATCTTGTTTAATTTCAAATGGGTTAGTTTCAGGAGACAGGGTTTGTATTTATATAGACAAATCCATTGAGGCATTGATTGCTATTTGGGGGATATTGAAGGCTGGGGGATGTTATGTCCCACTTGATCCAATGGGCCCCCCTTTAAGGCAAGCAAAGATAATTTCTGATTGTAAAGCACGTTATTTAATTGTTTCTGCAGATAAGTTACAGAAACTTCAAGGTCAATTGAATCCGATAGATGCATTACAGTTTATTTTTGTTTTATCTGGTTTTCCCCCCGGAGATAAGATATGTGATAGAATACAAATTATTTCTTATAATAAAATAATGGCAGCTAAAAAGATAGTTTCTTATCCAACTATTAGAGCTTCAGATTTGGCATATATATTATATACATCTGGTTCTACTGGGAATCCAAAAGGTGTGATGATTTCACATCGAGCAGCTTTATCTTTTATTAAATGGGCTTATAAATATTTTGAAGTTACCAGTGAGGATATCCTTTCTTCCCATGCTCCTTTTCATTTTGACCTTTCTATTTTTGATATTTATGTAAGTGCCATGGCTGCTGCTACATTATGCTTACTTCCATCGGGGATTAGTTCTTTCCCTGTATCTTTAGCAAGATTTATTCATGAACAAAAGATAAGTATATGGTATTCAGTCCCTTATCCTTTAATTCAGTTGGCATTATATGGAGAATTAAAAAAGATAAATTTTCCTTTTTTAAGGAGCATACTTTTTGCCGGTGAGGTTTTCCCTATACGGTATTTACGCCAACTTATGGAACTAATCCCAGAGGCTAGTTATTATAATTTATATGGGCCTACGGAAACGAATGTTGTTACTTGCTATCATTTAAAGGCCTTACCTGAATTAGAAGGCCCGGTGCCCATTGGTCGGCCTTGTGAGGGAGTAGAGGTTTTTGTAGTGGATGAGTCTTTAAATCTTGTTAAAGGTACTGATATTGGGGAATTGTATGTTAAAACTCCGACACTTATGGATGGGTATTGGAATGATAGAGAACGGACAGACTCTGTTATTTTACAGAATAGCCGTTTGTGTCCAGAAGGGAAGGTATATAAAACAGGAGATATGGTGCGATATGATAAAGGAGAATTGATATATATAGGCCGATATGATAATATGATAAAATTGCGGGGGTACAGGATTGAGCCGGAAGAAATCGAATCGGTTTTATTGAGCCATCCAGCAGTAAAAGAGGCTGGTGTTTTTTGTTTAGGGGATAATAGTATAAAAAAAAATTTGAAGGCAGCTGTTGTTCTTTTTGATGGTGCAGTTATAAATGAGCAGGATTTGCGTTCCTTTTGTGCCCATAGACTTCCTTTATATATGGTACCAGAGGAAATAATATTTAAAGATTCTTTGTTACGTTTGCCCACAGGTAAGATTGACAGAGAGGCACTAGTAAATATAAGTTAATTATTTAGGGATATTATTGAAAGAATGATTTGAAATTTTTAGAAGTATATTTTTGTATTTTAAGGAGGTAAAAATAATATGTATTTGAAGAGATTGGGAAAAGAATCTAAAAATTTTATTTATAAAATTTTGATAATTTTATTTTTTCCCTTTTCTTTTTGCTTTTATTTTATTTTATCTAATTTTATTTTTTCTGAAACAACGGTTAGAGCAGATGAGATGGGAACTTGTTCTTGTTCCTGTCGTTTAGATTGTGTAGATGTGATTAATTGTGTTTCTCCGGGTGAAGAATATTCTTTGGTTTCTTCTTCTTTTGATGCCTATGGAGATACTACGGTATGTAAATATTGTAGGGTAGTATGTAAATAGTCTCTGTTTATAGATTTTATTAAATTGTTTTAAGAATGATATTTGGCAAGTATAAAAACATAGGATGGAGCATATTTCTACTATTAATTATTTTTTTCATTTCTTCTTGTGCTACATATCAAGTTCATATGGGGAAAGGTTTAAATGATACACCTATATGTAAAGGGTGTAATATCGTACTTATAAGTTTAACTAATGTGAGGGCAGATCATTTAGGCGTATATGGATATACTCGAAATACATCTCCTAATTTAGATGCTTTCTCCAAAAGTGCCATAATCTTCGATAATGCATTTACAGTAGCCAGTTGGACTTTGCCTGCCTTAATATCTATTTATACTTCAAGATATCCTTTTAATCATGGAATGATGATGAGATCTCAAAAAGCTTTAGATAAAAAGATGCTTACATTAGTTGATGTTTTAAATAATAATGGGTATGAGACCGCTATTTTCAGTTGTGGTAAGGATTATTTACCTAAATATGGATTAACAGATCGATTTAAAAGATCGTTTTTTCTTCACACGGATTATTGGCAATATGAGTCAATAAAAAAGGTTATCCCTAAAGCCATTAAATGGATACGGCAAAATAGAAATAAAAAATTTTTTATTCATATCCAGGGATATGATGCTCATTGTCCCCATGCATATCCTAAACGGAATGATATGTTTGATCCAAATTATTATGGTAATTTTGATTTTAATGATTTATATTGGACATATGGAAAGACAATTCCTTTTATGAAAAAAGGAAAAGAAAAATATTATATTTTACGCGTATTACGTAGAAAGGAAATTTTAGATAATAATGAGAAAAATTTTTTGTTTTCTTCATCTTTTGTGAAATTAACACAACGAGATATTTATCATATGGTAGCTCTATATGACGGAGAGATTTATAATGCAGATAAATATGTCGGTTATATTTTACGTACATTAAAAAAATTAAAATTAATGAATAGAACAATAATTGTATTTTTGTCTGAGCATGGGGAGATGTTAGGTAAGAATGGACAGTTTATGAGGGGAATGCCTTTAGAAGGGACTTTTTACGATGATGTGCTGCATGTACCTTTGTTGATTTATCATCCTCATTTAAAACCAAAAAGAATTCAGAGTTTAGTATCTTTAATAGATTTGGCGCCCACTTTATTGGATTTCCTAACTATAGATATACCTAAAGATTTTGAAGGTAAGAATGTTATTAGAGCTATAAAGGAGGATAGGCTAAATAGAAGGATCTTTTTTGGAGCAGAGTATACTCCTTCTAAAGAGCAAGTTCTCTTTAAACGGCAATTTAGAGTTATGGGAACAAGGGATAAGAAATGGAAATTAATAATAGAACATAGTTGCGGTGAAAATCATAATTGTGTCTCTAGGTATGAACTATATGATATCAATAAAGATTCTTGTGAAAGAAACAATTTAAGTTATACTAATTTTAAACAATTAGAAGACCTGAGTGGTATTGTAAATATATGGTTTATTAATGAAATAAAGAATAAAGAAAGGGGAAAAAGGAGTTTATCGAATGAAAGTCAATAATATTTTTATTTTTCTTTGCATTTTTGTCTTTTTTTATGAGTCATTGGGATTTTGTTTTGATAATAATGAAAAAAAGGAAAATGTAAAGTTGTATTGGTTTATCCCCGATGGTATGAGGGCGGACCCTAAGGTATTTAACGTGTTTAAATGGGCGCAGGAAGGAGAGTTGCCAAATATAAAATGGATGATGGAACATGGAAGTTATGGGTATTCTATACCAACTTTTCCTTCACATACACCCACAAATTTTGCTACACTTTTTACAGGGAGATATCCTTTAAAACATGGGGTTGCAGACGGTCCTATGCATACGGAAGGAAATCCCCTGAATAGGGTTTCTATTGGAGGATTTAGTTCTGCAGCAAAGAAGAGGGCTCCTATATGGGTTACTTTAGAAAAACTTTATGGTAAAAGAATTGTATTATTATCTATTCCAGGTTCTACTCCCCCAGAGTTAGATATGGGTATTACCATTAGAGGTCGATGGGGGGGGTGGGGTGCAGATTTTTATAGTCTTAATTTCGAACCAGATTATGATAATAATATGAGATATAAACGAGGCAGGGCAGCCCAATTGTTTTTTTTCGGGCCTCCCTTGACAAAATATGTAGGTTCAAAAATAGTTAGAGACGCTCCTGTTATTTCATTTAGTCCTGTTAAGGAAGTTCGTTGTGATAGTTTTGGAGCAGAAATTTACGCTTTTATTTATGACAGTACAGATGATAAAAAAGTAAATTATGATAAAGTCGCTTTTTCTACAGATAAATTTAATGTGGTTGCTGATTTAAAGCAGGGAGAGTGGAGTAAGTGGATACCCATAATTACGACTTGGTATGTTGAAGATAAAGATATTCCAATTAAGACAGCTTTTAAGATTAAAATAATAAAGTTAGATGAGGACGGTTTTTTTAGGATTAGGTTGGTTTTTAACACCCTCAATAAATACATAACAAAGCCGGGTGCAGTATCAGAGGAGTTAATAGATAATGTTGGTCCTATGGTAGATTTTGTAGATAATTTCCCCCCACAACTAATTTATTATAAAGAAGATAAAGAAACTTTTTTAGAAGAAGCTAAAATGTCTTTTGATTGGCATCATAAAGCTATTTCTTTTATTCTTGATAAATATAGACCAGATATTTTTATCAATGATATATATACCCCTAATCAGATGTTAACGAGTCGGTGGTGGATGGGATATATAGATCCATCAAGTGCTAGATATAAAGATGTGTCTGATACTGAACGAAGACAATTATGGAAGGAAGTTAAGCAGATGTATAAATATATAGATAGAATGGTAGGTGATTTGATAAAGCATGCAGATAATAATACATATATTGTATTAAGCTCTGATCATGGGGCTGTTCCTTTGGATAGATCTGTAAGATTAAATAATCTTTTTGCTAAGAAAGGATGGCTTAAATTTACGATAGATCCTAAGACAGGTATTCCTAAAATAGATTGGGAGCATTCTAAGGTGATATATCTTAAAATGATGAATGTTTTTATTTCTCCAAAGGGATTAGGTGGTAATTGGTACAGGGCATCTGGTCCAGAGTATGAGGTCTTAAGAAGAGAAGTAAAAGAAACCCTTTTAAATTTAAAAGATCCTAAGACAGGGATAAAGCCTGTTATAGAAGCCTATAATTGGGAAGATGTCCCACATTTCCTTTCTTTACCAATAGATAGAGTAGGAGATTTGGTTATAGTAAATAAAGCAGGATATGGTTGGGATGAAGAGTTGACAAAAGATGGTGAAATTTTTGGCATTCCTTTGAAGACAGGCTATAAACAAGCTATTTTGGCTGATAGGGAACAGGGAATGTGGACTCCTTTTATTATTGTAGGCCCAGGAGTTAAGAAGGGGTATGAAATAAAACAACCTATTCGCCACGTAGATCAGTATCCCACTATTATGACTTTATTGGGAGCGAAGGTTGATAAAGATTGTGATGGTAGAGTTTTAAATGAAATTTTTAAATAAAAAAATATTTATATCTTTTTTATTTTTCTTTTTTATTTTTACAAATGTCAATTTTTGTTTTGCCTTATTGGGAGATATTATACATATAAGGTCAGATAAATTTAGAGATTTTATTTTTGTCAAAAGTTTCAAACAATATGGATTAGAGATTTTTGTTTTTAAGAGGGGAGAGGAGATTTTACAGATTGAGAAACGGGTTGATGTAGAACCTGCAGAAGCAGATGTATTTATTAATGATGATATTACCGCAATTCAAGGTATATTTATGGATTCAGTTTCTGCCTACCCAGGAGAATTGTCGAATAAAATAGTTTGTGATGACCAATATAAACCTCGCCATAAGGTATTTACCGTAAGTACTTTTGTATATGAATATCTTCTTCTGTATAGTACGAGTCGGTTTGGATTAGGGGCATGTACTAAAGATAGTATCTATTATAAACATTTAATAGGGTGGTTATATTGTTTTAAAAGAAAAGAATTATATACTATTAAGTATTTTTGTAGTCTTAAGGAAGATTTTCAAAATATGGAATCATTATTTAAATCTTTTATTTGTGATTAATTTGGGATATTTCCCCTTAGAGATAGCAGAAAATGTATTTATTATGTTATGTAATCATTAGTTTGAGCGTTTTTTCTTTATTTTATATATTGAGAAAAAATTTTAATTGGAAGATAGTTTTTGGTGCTTTATGTGTTACAGCAGTTATATTAATTGTGTGTATCCTTTTTTTAAACTATTTATTTCAAGAGTCTTTTATCGCAGGAGGATATCTGTTTCAAACTATGAAAAGTTTTGAACGGCAAAAGGAGGATATTCAAATATTATTCAGTGGCCCCTCTGAACTTCAGTTTGCTATTATTCCTAGCATGTTTAGATTTAAGGCATTTAATTTTTCTCCTAATGCAGAGGATATGACAGAGTCTTACTATAAATTAAAGTATTGTATAAATAGAATGCCTAAATTGAAGGTAGTTGTGTTGGGGACGCCTTTATCCATTTTTTCATCACTTTGGCATTTTTATAATAAAAATAAGGTATTTAGACGAGATATTTTTTATATTTATAATTATATGAAATTAAAGGATGTTTGGGAGTTTGGGAAGTTTGAGGGGTTTTGGACGGTTGTTAAGGGAGAATTTTTCCACATCTTTCCTGTATTATTTAGACCTAATATGGCTTTTTTGTTGGAGAAATGGGAGGTCCTGGTACGATATCTTTATCCAGATAGAGTTGTTCTGGATGGCTGGTCCCCTGCTTTTGGAAAGGGGAATATCACAAAGGAATTTGCAAGACAAAGAGTAAGACATCATTTTGAAGGATATGAGGTATTTGATAAGACTTTTTTGATATATTTTGAAAAGATATTAAAATTGTGCCATAATCATAATATAAAAGTAATTGTGATTTTATGTCCAGTAACGGATTCGTATTTGCAATTTGCTTCAAATTATATAACAAGAGATATTTTTTATAAGAAAATATTAAAGAATCCTAAATATAGTAAATATATTTATAAAATTTTAGATTTTTTGGATCTCTTTGCAAAACATCATGAATTTTTTGATGATGTAAACCATTTGAATATAAATGGAGCAGTTGTATTTTCAGAATTAGTGGCAGATGAACTATATGATATTATAGATGAGAAGGATGTTTATCGTAATATTGACTTTTGTCAGTTCTCTGATTTTACTCATCTATATTTTATGACAAGGAATATATATCTAGGGAGGCAGAGATAGACAATAAGTGTCTTTTTTAGAATATAAAAGGAGATTTTAGATGAGAGAGAGGAAAGAGAAGTATAAGAAATATAAAGATTTTTTTTTGCTTGTATTTTTATTTTTGATTCTATTTATTACAATAGGAGTACTATATTGTTTAAAATATCAGCCAGGACCTTTTTTATATAGTCGTTTTTAACTTATATTTTTTTATTCTATGAAGGATAAATATAATATTATTTTTAAAAGGGAGGGGTATGTTACACAAGGGAGTATATCTGAATAAGTTTTTTATTATAATAATAAGTTGTATATTATTGAATATGGTAATAAGTGTAAAGATATGTTGGTCACAAATATCAGATGAAGAACAAATACAGAGGTGTGTTGAAGATTTTTTAGAAGGAATTAGATTAGCAGATATCGACAGATTTATGAAGAATATTTCGAATAGTTTCATGAGGGTCTCAAAAGATGGGAAATTTGTTGATAAATTGGGTTTTAAAAAGGAAGTACTTTCTTTATGGGAAAAATTTGCTTTGACTTCTTTGGATAATATAGAGATGGAGATGTATATTATAGCAAATAAGGCTGGGGTAGTGTTACGATGTAGACTTAAAGGAGAACTTTTACCTGAACATAAGAAAAAAGAAGCACATAAATATTATTTTCTATTATTTGAGAAAAATGAGAACTGGAAATTAATTTCTTGGTATGATTTACCTATTAAGGAGAACTAAAAGAAGGTAAACGATGAAAGAGGTATTTAAGGAAATAAAATATAGGTATAGTAAAAGTATTAAATTTTTAATTAGGGTAATCCATCAGATTATTATATTTATATGCTTTTCAGGGGTCTATATTATTGGTTTTGGGATTACTTTTTTGGTTGTATTATTATTTGATAGACATTTTTTGTATAAAGATAAATATGCCCAAAAAAGTGATACCTATTGGTTGAATACTTCTGATTATATTTTGGATATAGATAATTGTAAACTACCTTTGTAAATTTAACACTTCAATCAATAAAGATTATTGTAGCATTATGTTAGTTATTAGGAAATTTTTTTATCTGCTAAAAGGGATGTTACTGGTTGTAAGAAGATATAAAATGTATGTTTTATTTCCGATTTTTATATTGTTAGCTATATTATCTTTGATAGCCTTTTATATAGGCCCTGCGGTCATCACGTCTTTTATCTATGCAGGCGTATAATCTTTAGGTTAATTTAATAAAAATAGATTTTGTATTTTTTATTTTTGACTAAGTATCTTTAAAGATTCGAAAAGATATATATGAATAAGAAAAATTTTACATCAAAAATTAAACTATATGATGTTACTTTAAGAGAGGGATCACAGGCTGAAGGGGTTTATTTCTCTATTAAGGATAAGTTAAAAATAATTCATCTTTTGGATGAGATAGGTATGGATTATATTGAAGGGGGGTGGCCGGGGACAAATCCTAAGGATACTGATTTATATAATATTATGAAAGGAGAAAAATTAGATAATGCTGTCTTAGTAGCATTCGGGATGACAAGAAGAGTGGATAATAAAGTAGAAGATGACCCCTTTTTAGAGGCATTAATTAAAACAGAAGTAGAACATGTTAATATTTTTGCTAAGGGATGGGATTTTCATGTAAGAGAGGTTTTGAAAATAACGTTAGAGCAAAATTTAGAATTGGTTTATGACTCTATTCAATATCTTAAACGTTATATTCCAAATGTTTCTCTTGGGATAGAACATTTTTTTGATGGATATAAGGCTAATCCTGAATATATAGTTAGACTTATTAAAGTAGCAGAAGATGCGGGTGCTATATGGGTGGGAGCTGCAGATACCAATGGTGGCTGTTTACCAGATGAGGTCTATAGGATATTAACAGAGACAAGAAAAATTTCGAAGTTAGTAAGAGCAGTTCATATCCATCAAGATTCAGGTTTAGCTATCGCTGCTACTATGAAAGCAATTGAATGTGGAGCAGATATACTTCACGGGACTATTAATGGAATTGGAGAGAGGTGTGGGATTACAGATTTTTGTACTCTTATACCTAATTTGCAGTTTAAGATGGGAATAAATTGTATATCAGGGGTTCAAGTTAAAAGATTGCGAGAGATTGCTTATATTGTAGCTGAATGTGGAGGTTTTGATGTTTATAAGTATTCTCCTTATGTGGGAGAAAGTGCTTTTTCCCACAAGGGAGGAATACATGTTGATGCTGTTTTAAAAAATCCTATGACGTACAATCATATAGTTCCTGAATGGGTTGGGAATAAATATACTACAACAGTATCAGAGTTGTCTGGCAAAGCAAATATTTTTTATTGGGCTTCAAGATATGGGATTAATATCGATAAAAATGATTTGAGAATTGTTAATTTGCTTAATTATATTAAAAAACAAGAACGTAAAGGATTACGATTTGATGAGGCAGATGCTAGTAGATTTATTTTATTCAAATATTTTATAGATAATTATAAACCTAATATAAAAGTAAAAGATTTTAGTTTAAGCATAAATAAGGAATGGAGAGGGGATTTAACCCATTTAGAAGAAGAGAAGGAAATTATAGATATGAATATTTTTTTGAGATTGATTATTAATAAAGAAATTGAAGAAATATCTGTTATTTGTAAAACCAATCCATTTATGATTTTAAGCAGGATAGTTAAGGAAATAGTTGGGAAGTATTATAAGGATCTTGTAGATTATATTAAAATAATAGGTTTTAAGATACAAAAATCGGATTATTTTTATGAACATAGTGATTCACAGAGAGTTAGTTTGGTATTAAAGGCGGTAGATTTGAGTTTAAATGAAACTTATTGTACTATTGGAATTTCTTATGATATTTATAGCGCATTTTTAAAGGCATTTATAGATGTGTTTGAATATAAAATACTGAAGAATAATGGAGAAAATAAAAGAAGTGAGGTATAAGAAACCACCCACATTAAGAGGTTTAGATTATCAGATTGACTTTACACTTAAGAGATTATCGATAGAGCTTTCTAGAAAGTGTAATTTAAGATGTATCTATTGTTATGTTAATTCTAAAATAGATGATGAACTTTCTTTGAATGATATCAAAAACGTTATTTTACAGGCAAAAGATATAGGGGTTATCACCATTACTTTAATAGGAGGAGAGCCATTATTGTACCCTAACTTAGAAGAATTAGTATCCTTTATAGATGAACAGGGGTTGATCCCCTTAATATTTACAAATGGTACCATAATGAATAAGAAACTAGCTATGTTTTTGTTATTAAAGAATGTTTCTATTATAGTAAAGGTAAATAGTATGGATGATTCTGGTATTCAAAAAAAGTTGGCAGGAAATATTGATGGGGTTTTTGAAAAAATACATAACACCCTTTCTTTTTTGATAGATGTTGGATTTAATAAGCATAATCCAACGAGGATGGGTATTGAGTCAGTGATAACAGTAGATAACATTTCTCAAATTGAGAAGATATTTCTATATGCAAGAGATAATAATATATATCCTTTTCTCGAATTGGTTACTCCTTCTGGGAGGGGGAAGAAATATTCTGGCATACTTTCAGCAGAGATGGCCAAAGAGGTATTTTATAGTTTGTTGAAAATCGATCAGGACAAATATGGTTATACATGGATACCGCGACCTCCTATAGCAGTTTCACCTTGTAATTATTATTATTCAGCGATATATGTTACTGCATCAGGTAATGTACAACCATGTCCTGCTACAGATATAGTACTTGGTAATATCAAAAATGAAAAGCTATCTGTAATATTAAATAAAGATATTACGAAGAAGATACGAAATATAAGAGAGAATGTTAAAGGTAAATGTAAAGATTGTAATTATAATTTTGATTGTTACGGGTGTAGAGCTGCAGCATATAATATAACAGGAGATATCTTTGCAGAATACCCTTATTGTTGGTATTAAAAAGGGGGGAATTTTAGATGAAAAAAGGAATATTTTTTTATATGGCAATTTTTGTTGTTTATTCTATTCTAATAAATTTGTTTTTTTTTATTACATCATGTTATTCAAAGGAATCTATCCAACCGACTTTTTCCAATAGTTTTTATTCTAAATATTTACAGGCTGAAATTGTTTATTTTAAAGGTACAGCATCACCTTATCAGGCAGAAAAGAAGGTCCTCCCTTTTATGAAAAAGCATGCCGAACTATTTAGAGATAAAGTTGTATTGGATATAGGAACAGGTTGTGGGGTTATGGCTCTTTATGCCGCAAAGTTAGGTGCTAGAAAGGTAGTTGCTACAGATATTAACAAGGCTGCTATAGATTCAACTCAATATAATGCAGAAAAATTGAAATTTTCTAAAATAATTGAAACGAGACTTGTTCCTTTAGAAGATAAATCTGCTTTTTCAGTTATAAGAGATGGAGAGAGGTTTGATGTAATTATTTCAAATCCACCGTATTCTCTTGATGTAGATATTTCTGATAAAGTTGATGCAATTGATAATGAACAAATAAAGGATCGTATTTTAAATTGTACAGATGATGGTGATCTGGGTTTTTCTATAATAAGGGGGTTGAAGGACCATTTAACTTCAAATGGGGTAGCAATTCTTTTATATGATTCATATTTTTATCATCAAGTTATCGTTAAATTTGCAAGATATTGTGGTTATGTTGTTAAAAATTGGCCACCTTCGGGATTGACCTCTTTGGAAGCAGGTGCAATTTTCAACTCATATTTAAAAAGGATCCTTATTCGTGAACATGTCCCTCAGGATGCTTTTAATTTTTCACAAGAGGATATTTTTTTAATGAGGTATTTAAGCCCTCCTAGAGAGAAGGAGGAAAATTCTCTTAATACAGGATTTATTATTATTAAAAGTCAAAAAGAATGAAGATATAATATTATTATATGGAGAATTTAATAGATACTAATTTTATAGGTGGTATTTTTGCTATTATTTCAGCTTTTTTATGGGCATTAGGTACTGTATTATTAAAAAAGATAGAAAGGAATTTTTCACCTGTACTTTTTAATATTATAAAGAGTATTATTGTATTATTTTGTTTTGGCATTCTGCTTTTAATTGTTAGACCTAGACCTATTACGTTTGAATCAGTTTTATTTTTAGCCATTGCAGGGATATTAACCAATACATTTGGTGATACAATATATATTTCAGCTTTAAAAAGGCTTAGTCCTAAAATAGTGGTAATATTATCTAATTTAATACCGGTTTTTACAGTTTTTTTGGCACTAGTTATTTTAAGAGAACGACCTTCACACATCGCTTGGCTAGGTATTATATTGACTATTTTTGGGATAACATGGGTTATGTGGGTTAAGTCTTTTGAGCAGCGTAAAGAGAGTAGTGATTTTATATCTGGAATAAAATTGGGATGTCTTTCTATTTTTTTTTATTCAAGTAGTATTATTATTTCAAAGATTGCTCTTTTTACAGTATCTTCTTTGCAAGCTGGATTTTTTCGTAATCTCTTTGGTTTTTTGGGATTATGTTGCTGGGGGGCTAAAACGATACAGTCAGAAGACTGGAGGGGGACATTGACAGATTATAAACTAATGAAACAATTTTTTATCGTTTCTTTCTTTAGTGCTGTTTTGGGTACATGGTTTTGTTTATTAGGGCTAAAATTTGCAGATGCTTCAATTGCTACAGTTTTGAATTCAACTAGTCCTCTTTTTGTTTTACCATTATCATCTTTTTTTTTGAAAGAAAGTATTTCTTTTCATTCAATATTTGGTGCTATCATTTCGGTGATAGGAGTTTGTTTAATTCTTTTGAATTAATTTTATGAATTATTATGGAGAGAGATTATAAAGATTTAATAGATATAGCTAAAAAGAACGTTGATAAACTAAATATAGATGAACTTGTAGGTATTGGATTTTTACCGCGTAGTGAAGTTTATTATCTTACACTACATTATCCTCCATATGCAATTTACCCCAGATGTAGTTATGAGGATGTTTATGGTGGTTTCTTCTATCCATCAGATGGTCCATTCAGTTTGTATATACATATACCTTTTTGCAAGTCTCACTGTAGGTATTGTCAATATTCAACGATAATAAATCCCTCTTTGGAAGAAATGGATATTTATTTGGAGTATCTTGAAAAGGAGATTGCTATTTGGAAGGATAAACAAAAGATTTCTTTTTTTTCTCCTAATTCTATTTTGATAGGAGGGGGAACTCCGTCTTTTCTTGCTCCTAAGCAATTGGCTAGGTTGCTTAATATAATTTATCAGGAGTTTGACTTAAACTTATGTCGACAGTTTTCAATAGAAGCGGATCCCAAAACTTTATGCGGTCCGATAGGGGGTGAGAGGTTGAGGATTTTAAAAGATTTTAAGGTGGAACGTATATGTCTTGGAGCACAGAGTTTTAATGATGAAGTGTTAAGGCAAATGGGCCGATACCATGATTCGAATGATATAAAGGAAGCAATTTCTCAAATTAAAGAAATAGGATTTGCTGATTTGTCTATTGACCTGATATGTGGATATCCTGGAGGAACATTGGAACAGTTAATAGAGACTCTCGAAGTAATGTTGTCTTTTGATATTCAATCATATCAAATAAATCAACTTAGAATATTACCATTTAGAGCTACTACCAATCAAAATCTTGTTATTTTTAATCAGTATCAAAAAGATAAGGGGAAATTCCCTGATACACGAGAAATATGTATTATGCAAGAGATAGGTCGATTGTTTGCTGTGGAATATGGATTTAAATATAATACAATTGGTGGAATTTACGTGAAAGCACAAGAAAATACTTCTTTTTTTATAAAGGATATGTTTTGCGATTTAAATAATATTTTAGGTAGAGGATTATCTGCTGCGACTATTTTTTTGGATCGATTTTCTGTTAATACAGGAGAAGGACTTAAAGAATATTACTCATTAATTGATGAGAATAAAGTTCCTATTATAAAGGGGAAGGTCTTTAGTTTAGATGATGTGGTTAGAAAGGCAGTAATTACACCTTTAAGGATTTGTGGCTTTGTTTCTAAAAAGACATATAAAGATATTACCTCTTTAGATTTAAATCTTCGTTTCGGACATATTATTGATAGACTAAAGAAATATGATTTAGTAGAAGAGGACGCAGAACAAATACGATTAACACATAGGGGGATGTTTTTTGTAGATGCTGTGACGTGGCAATTTTTTAATCCAGAATACTTTCCTTTTAAAAAAGAAGAATTTGCTGATGGTGAATTGAATCCATTTCAGTGAAGCAGGTACTGTAATTTTTACTATATTATGAAGGTATGACTTTTATTTTGAAAATAGTTTTTATCTTTGATCTTATTAGGAGGTGGAACAAGTTTTATCTTGTTTTATGTATGAGGACATAAGTTAAATGAACATTTTAGGAATATCTTGTTTCCATCATGATTCCTCAGCATGTCTTATAACAAAGGATAATATATATGCTGCACAAGAAGAGAGATTTAATAGGAGTAAATATTCCGAAGTATTCCCTTCTAATGCAATAAGATTTTGTTTGAAGGCAGCTAACATTAAGTTTAGAGATATTGATTATGTTGGTTTTTATGAAAGACCGTATTTGAAATTTAAGAGAGTTGTATTAAATTATTTAAAAACCTACCCTTTTAGTCTTCCTAATTTTTTAACGTCCATGCCTCAATGGCTTGATCAAAGATTAATTTTCCCTTTACTTTTAAAAGAAGAGTTTGGGGAAGAAAAGATAATTTTATATGGTAAACATCATTTATCCCATGCTGCTAGTTCTTTTTTAGTTTCTCCTTTCTCAAAAGCTGCTATTTTAACTGTTGATGGAATAGGAGAATATACAAGCGCTACTTATGGAATAGGAAAGGGGAATAAGATTTTTTTATTAAAAGAAATGTGTTACCCTAATTCTCTGGGGTTTTTATATTCTATAATCACAGCATATTTGGGGTTTCGTGTTTTTAGTGGGGAAGGGAAGGTTATGGCTTTAGCTCAATATGGAGAGCCAGAATATGTTGAACATTTTAAAAAGGAAGTGGTAGATATTAAAGAGGATGGCAGTTTTTCATTAAATCCCGACTATTTTTGGTTTAATAGGGGTAATAGGATGTATAGCAATAAATTTGTAAAGGTATTTGGTCCTCCTCGGAGAGAAGGAGATATTATTAAACAAAGACATTATAATATGGCAGCAACTTTACAAAATATAACAGAAGAAATATTGATTAAAATGGCAAGGTTTGTTTATTCCGAGACAAAAGTAGATAAACTTTGTGCTGCTGGTGGGGTATTTTTGAATGTTACAGCGAATACTAGGATATTGCAAGAAACTCCTTTTAATGAGATTTTTGTTCAGCCTGCAGCAGGAGATGCTGGTACTTCTTTGGGTGTTGCTAAGTATATACAGCATTCTTTGTTTAATATAGATAGAGACTATATTATGACAACAGCTTATTTAGGACCTGAGTTTTCTAATTCAGAAATTAGTAACTATTTAACAAAGGAAGGAATTAGATATACCGAATTTGAGGATGTAGATTTGGTCAAATATATTGCTAGGCAGATATATGATAATAAGATTGTAGGGTGGTTTCAGGGAAGGATGGAATGGGGACCACGTGCACTTGGGAATAGGAGTATCTTAGCCAATCCATGCAATCCAGAAATGAAGGATATTTTGAATTATAAGGTAAAACATAGAGAGCCTTTTAGACCATATGGTATTAGTATTTTGCGGGAGGAACTAAGTGATTTTTTTAGTTTGGATATAGATAGTCCTTTTATGTTGTTTGTTGGTAAAGTACGCCCGTCTAAGAAATCAATGATCCCATCAGCTTTGCACGTTGACGAAACCTCCAGGATTCAGACAGTTACGCGGTCGGAAAATGGTATCTATTATGAATTGATAAAGGAATTCAGAAAAATTTCAGGGGTTCCTCTTATTATTAATACTTCTTTTAATGATAAAGGTAAGCCTATTGTTTGTAGTCCAAAGGATGCCTGCGAGTGTTTTTTTAATACAAAAATGGATTTTTTGGTGTTAGGTAATTGTGTTATCAAAAAGTGATAAAAATGCATATTGATGAGTGGATAAAAAGTGGGCAAAAGATTTTTTGTGTTATATTAGGTATTTTTGTGTTTTTTGTTGTGCTTGAAATTGGGCTACGGATAGAAGGGAAATTTTTGTCATTTGTTCAGGACAACAATAATAAAAAAGATAAATACGTTGATAATACTTGTATTATTCTTTGCGTAGGAGAGTCGCATACTGCATTGGGGGGGAGAAATTCTTATCCTGCACAATTGGAAAGGATTTTAAATGCTAAGAAGAAAGGTGTGAAATTTAAGGTGATTAATAAAGGTATTATTGCAGGGACTTCTAGTTCTGTTTTAGATCATTTGGAAGATAATATAGATACATATAAGCCTGACATTGTTGTTGTAATGATGGGATTAAGTGATGGTAAACGGCCCAGTTTCGGAACATTGCCTTTGGATGAAACATCAGGTAAAAATAGGGAGGGATTTTGGGAGAAATTAAGGGTATTAAAATTGATAAAATTTTTAACTATAAATTTGAAAAATAAACGCCATAAAAGCAGGTACGCTGAGGAGGAGAAAAGATTATTAAGGGCATTGTATATGCATCCTTGGGATCAGAGATTATACTTTAAATTAGGTAATTGTTTCTTAGAACAAGGTAAATATAAGAAGGCAGAAGAAATGTTTACAAAATTAGTAGAAGGGGTTGGAAGGTCAAATCCAAGGAGTTATGTGTTGCTTGCTATGTCTTATATGAGTCAGGGCAAGTATGAGAAGGAAGAAAAGATATTAAAGAAAGCTATAGAACTATTCCCTTCGTGTATAAGGTTATATACTGAATTGCATGATTTATATAGAATGCAGGGGATGGAATCTAAGGCAGAGGATGTTTTTAAATTAGCGATAAGAAAGACAAACAGTGCATGGTCTTTTGCATTATTAGGAAGATATTATTATGGAATAAAGAGATATAAAAGAGCAGAACAATTGTTTAAATTGTCCTTGGAAATAGAACCTACAGCTCGAGTGTACGCATTATTAGGAAAATGTTATAGGGCAGAAGGAGAATATGATAAAGCAGAAGATATGTTTAAGAAATCTATAGAAGTTTACCCATCAGGTCGGGCATATTTTGAATTAGCTATGTGTTTTAAGGGAAAAGGAGATTTAACTACAGCAATAAAGACACTTAAAAAAGCAATGGACTTGGGTGAAAAAAGATGGGATTATCATGAAAGAGGAATGGATGTATTTGCTGCAGGAATAGAACAAGTGTATGTTGAGTTGGCAATATGTTATAAGATTTTAGGCAAGGATAGTAAGGCAGAAGAGATTATGTCTACGATAGAAGGGACAGGGATTACACGGTATAATTATCAAAGGTTAAAGGAGATAGTTTTAAGGCGGGTAGGGAAATTGGTGTGTGTGCAGTATCCGATGCTAAATGTGGAGTTACTTAAAAATATGGTTGGAGAGGCTCCGGGGGTGGTTTTTGTTGATAATGAGAAAAGTTTCAAGGACGCGGTTAGATTAAATGGATATAATAAATATTTTTTTGATAATTATGGTGGTATATTAGGGCATGGAACAGCTTTGGGGAATAGATTGTTAGCAGAAAATGTAGCAAATGTTATATTAAATAGTTTTTTCGTAGATACTACGAGTTAAGAGAGTAAATTAATAATTATGGATATAAGTAAAAGATGTCATATTTTTTATGAAATATTATTTTTTTTATTTATGTGCACTTCATGTACAGAAATAAATAGTTTTGTGGCCAAAGAAAAGGTAAATAATATTTTAAATAAACAAGTTTTATGTAAAGATTGTAATGTTATCTTTATTAGCTTAACAAATGTAAGAAGTGATCATCTTGGTGTTTATGGTTATAGTAGAAATACCTCTCCAGTAATAGATTCTTTTGCAAAAAAGTCAATTGTTTTTGATAATGCTTATAGTGTATCCAGCTGGACGTTATCTTCTGCAGTTTCTCTTTATACTTCAACTTATCCATTTGCGCACAGGGTTATTAGTAGATATCCAATTAATGATAAAATAGTGATAAGTAAGTTGCCTGATAGAATAATAACATTGATAGATATTTTAAATAAAAATGGCTATGAAACAGCTTCATTTAATGGCTCGTGGGATTATGACCCTAAGTTTGGACTTACTGGTAGGTTTAAGTCAAATTTCCCTGTGTTGGTGGAGAATAAAGGGTTATGGGCACAGCAAGGTTCTATTAGAAGTATGTTTCCTCATATTGAAAATTGGTTGACACAAAATAAAGATAGACCTTTTTTTGTACATATCCAAGCTTATGACGCACATTGTCCATTTGCGTATCCAGAAGAAAACAGGATGTTTGATAGGAATTATACAGGGAGTATTGATTTTTCCTATTGTTACTGGACATTTGATAGAATTAGACCAACGTTTATATTGAAGAATGGCAAGTTAAAGAAATTTTTTTCTCTTATGAGTGGAGGAAGAGTTCCTCCTATATGGAAAAAATTTTTAACTAATAGGGATCTCCAACATATGATAGCATTGTATGATGGAGAGATTTTTAATTTAGATAGTTTAATTGGAAAAATTTTTTATAAATTAAAGACACTTAGATTATTAAATAAGACTATTATCGTTTTATTTTCAGAACATGGGGATATGTTTGGGGAACATGGTCGGGTTATGAGGGGGGGGCCACTAAGAGGAACTTTTTATGATGATGTTCTCCATGTCCCTCTCATAATCTATCATCCCCATTTGAAGCATAAAAGAATAAAGGCATTAGTATCTCTTATTGATATCGCCCCTACAATTTTAGATTTTTTGGGCATTAATCCCCCTGGTGAATTTAAGGGTAAGAGTTTTATACCTTTATTGACAGGGGAGAAAGATGTGATAAGAGATTATGTCTTTGCAGGGTCCATGTATATAACTTCATCGGATGAAAATTCGATTTTTAGGTATTCAACATTAGTCGCTAGTGTAAGAAATAGTTCATGGAAATTAATAAAAGAGATTGTAAAATACAGTGATAGGACAAATGTATGGTATGAATTATTTGATAAGAGGAGAGATCCTTATGAGTTAAAGAATGTAGCTTTAGACCATTTTGAAAGATTGGAAGAGTTAAATAGTGTTTTGGAATCATGGTTAAATAGTTTTTCCGTGAAAGAAGAATTTTTTAATTTAAAGCACGTAATTTTATATACCCCAAGTAAGGATGGAGGATACGCGCAGATGATGTGTAAAGATACTTATGAGGATGTTTGTCCGGTTCCATAACTAAAAGTTAGGTGGGTATTTACATAAATAAATACTTTTGAAAGAGAAAGCAAATCTTGAATTTTAATTAATTATATATTATACTTTTTTATATAACTATAATTTTAATATTTTTAATTATTTAATTATTTCAACTAATGAGATGTTCTATTTTTCCTAAAGGATTATCTCAAGATGCGCAACATATTATAGAGTATATTGTTTTAATTACTATAGCTGCAATAGCAGTTATTATAATAGGTCCATATGTGGTACGTTCATGGAATGCAAGTGTAAAAAGTTGGGATGATTCAGTGGTAGATACGTTTAATGATCCTCTGTTAGACACAAATGAATTGGTACCCGTTCTTGATTGTCCTTCTGCAATAGCCTGTCCGACAGCTCAATTAGACATAGGTTCAGGATTAATAGGTAAATATGATAGGGCATGTCCTGGAGAAGTTCGAAATCCTGGTTGTCCATCACTTTATGAAGGGAATCCAGAGAGGAAATGTCAATTGGGACCAACAGGAAGTGACTGGGTGAAAACAGATAAATATGATGATTGTACTCCAATAGGATGTGCTTATACATGTGGGTTGAATATAGGAGCAGGGCTCACAGGTTGTTTTGGGCCTGCAAATCATGGTGAGACAGATACTATAAGTGAATGTGGGGTGGGTTATGTTGGGAGTCCGACATATACTTGTAATTTTGGAAGTTGGGTAAATCTCCAAAATCCATGTGTTGTAACTTGTGGAAATGGTACATGTGAACCAACTGAAGGTGAAAATTGTGTGACCTGTCCGGGTGACTGTCCATGTCCTCCAGGTGCTATTTGTTTTTCAAACGGAACATGTGGATGTCCTCCAGGGACAATTTATGTCCCCCCATCATGTCCTGCAGGGACATGTGATAATACAGGCTGTCCTCCCGGGACATGTTGGGATGGAAATTAAATTTCTTTAGCCTTATTATATACACCTCCCGTGTCCTGAGAAATCGATTTAACTTTATTAGAATTAAATTGTATCTTGTAAGTGATTTCCGCCTACTATAATAACAAGACATCATAATTTCAGAACAGTATGTATAATGTATAGTTAAGACTTTCTCTTCTGGTGGGATTGGTTATATAAATCAGAGGGGATATAAAAAATTGATAAATTAGTTATATTTTTTAATAAGTGAAATTTTGTTGATAAGTAATGGCATGAG
>CAZHWM010000021.1:0-69135 GCA_964535935.1 uncultured Planctomycetales bacterium | reverse complement strand
TGCACAAATCAACAAGGTTAAATAGTGCAGAATATTGTCTGGAAAATCTGGTCAGTAAAGCCGTAATAACTGTACATAGTCGAATATCCGATATAGTAGTTTCCTTTTGGGAAGAAAACCGATGGAATAAGAAACTCGTTTATACGGATTCCTTTAGGACCTGATTCAAGAGGTGAGAAAAAATAAACACCTTTCTTTATAGGAGTGAGTATCCCTTTACTGCTGAGCCTGAAAATGGTCTTTTCTCTTATCCTTTTAGGAAAGCCAAAATATGAATCAAACTGCGCTTTTGTTATTATGGAAACTTTCTCATAAGTAAGCCTCGCTACGACTTCCCTCTCTCTGGGACTCATATACTGCATTGTATTATTTTTTTTCATTTTTCCTTTATGTGGAAATATCGCAAATTTTTATACAATATAAATTTTACTATTCTTCCTCTGTCAAACATATTCTTCTGTTTTCTATGCTTATCCATACACATAATATCCACCCTTAAATTGATTATTAAGCAGCCTCTAACACCTTACAGGTGGCAAATTTAATCCCTTCATCCATATCTGGGAATCGTTGTTTAATCTCATCTGCTGGCGACATATTATCACGATACCACCTCTTACGCACATAATTGAAGTAAAGCAGATACGCATAGATTTTTCCCATAAATTCTGTTTCATTTGCATATACTTCCACTTCAAACAATTCTTCTTCTATATCAAGTTATACTTCACTGATTTCAATATAAATTAACAATAACAAAAAACGCCTCACAAAAACTGTGAGGCGTTAGAGGCTAGCCCTCATGGGATAGCTAAATATTATATCTAACTGCCCAGCCAGGACTCGAACCTGGAAAACGAGATCCAAATTCTCGTGTGTTACCAATTACACCACCGGGCAATATTAGTCATAATTAAGTATAAATAACACTATGAGGCAGAAGAAGTCTCTTGCTGTGTAGATGCCTCATTGCTTGCTAAAGAGGCAGCAGTAGAGGCTCCTGTTTCTTTTTCATAAGCTGCCAGAATCTCCTTCTGCAGATATTCCCTAAACTGTTGAGTTATTGGATGGGCAATGTCTCTATGCTCTGCCCTTGCATCAGACACAGTCTGGGTTGATGTAGTATCTTCTTTTAAAGATGTCCCACAATGATTGCAGAACTTGCTTCCTAGCTCATTTTTACCACCACATTTAGGACATGCTGTCTTCATTTTTCTGGATGGCATTGCAATAAATAAACCATTGCCACCCTGAATAACTTTTATGTTTCTAACAACAAACACATTATCGAATGTAACGGTTGTGTATGCCTTTAATTTCTTGTCCTGTCCTTCTTTTGGAAATACTCTAATCTCTGTAATCTCCATAGGATCTACTCCTTTCACTGAGGGTGTCTTATCTCGACCATGTTTTTATGATTAAATAATTTCTGGCCGTAGTATCAAAATGTACTTACTATAAATACACGGCTAAACCTTTTAGCCAAAATCTTTTTTATATAACAGGCCTTATCCCGGGTTGTTGTAATACAAAAAACCGCAGGACCGCTACCTGATACCATAGCTGTTGTTGCCTTCAGAGAAACAAGTTGTTGTTTCAATCTTAATAAAGAAGGCTTTATTTTAAGAACTGTTTGCTCCAAATCATTATTTAATACACGTGACAAACTTAAAATATCATTAGACTTTAAATAACGAATAAGAATACTAACATTATAAGATGGGTTTGTCAATATATTCATTGTCCCCTTAAGCTTTTTACTTAACCTATAATAGACATCACCTGCTCGTATTTCACTTTTAGGAACCACAACCACATGCCATAACCGAGTCTTTATATCAACAGCTCGTATACTATCCCCGCGTTTCGTACCAATAGCATAACAACAGTCATAGATAAAAAAAGGGACATCACTGCCTATTTTTCTAGCATATGATAGAAGACTTCTACGGGACAGGTTAAGCCCCCATAATCTATTCAAACCAAGTAATACAGCAGCTGCATTGCTTGAGCCTCCTCCAAGTCCAGCAGCTACAGGGATATTCTTCTTTATCTTTATTTTTACTCCCTGTCTTGTTTTTATCTTTTCCTTTAAAAGAAGGGCTGCTTTATAAGCGAGGTTATCTTCATTTTCTGGGACCCCAAAATAAGGACATGACAGATGTATTTGGGCATCATCTGTTTCAGATAATGTTATCTCATCACAAAGACTGATACGTTCGAATAGTGTAATGATGTTATGATAACCATCACTACGCTTCCCAATAACTTTAAGAAAGAGGTTTATCTTGGCAGGGGATTTAATTGTAAGGTGTTTCATTATTAAGTAAAATATGTCCTACTCTTAAACTTAACAAAAATTATAAAAATATAAAATTTCATATTTAAGGAACGGTTGTTGTCGTAGGAGCATTTTCTGTTTTCTTGACCTGAGCGTTTTTCACACTATTTATCTTACGTATAACTTCCGTCTGCCCTGGTAATAACTCTAAAGACCCCTGCCAGTACTTCAAGGCCTCGTCTATACGGTTTAACTTATAATAAACGTCTCCTAAATGTTCTGATATAATCGGATCACGTAATCTTTTATTTGCTCGTTTCAATATCTCTAATGCCTTTTTATACATACCTTTTTTATAATAAACCCAACCTAAACTATCAAGATACGCGCCATTGTCCGGATCTATGACAAGGGCACGAGTCGCAAAATCTAATGCCTCATCAAGCCGTTGCCCCTCTTCGGCGTATATATATGCAAGTGTATTCAAGCTACCATCGTTGTTAGGATCTATTTTTATAGCCTTTTTAAGAATATCAACCGCTTCCTTCTTACGGCCTAATTCTAAATATATGGATCCTAATAGATACATAACATTGGCGTTTTTAGGGTCCAGTTCTATCATCTTCTCAAACTGTTTAATTGCCTTATCATATTTCTTCTGAGAATAGTAAAGCTGGGCAAGGTAACCATAAATCTCGATATTCTTCGGATTCTCTTTACTTAATGATCTAAGAATAATCTCATATTCATCCGCTGCCTTACCATATTCTTTTCTGGAAGAAAATATTAACGCAAGAAGATAATGAGAATTTAAGTCTGAAGGTTTATATTTACTTACTAACTTTAACTCCAACACAGCATCATCGAGTTTACCTAATCGGATATAATCCGTAGCAAGTCTTAGGTGTATAAGATAACATTCCCTATCTGCCTCAGCAGCTGCTTTATACTCGATAACTGCATCTTTCTCTTTACCGAGAAGATCATACATATATCCAAGACAATAATGCGCTAAGCCCTCTGCTGTAGTTATTCTGTCTTGATAGAATAAAACATCCTCATCGGCATAAGAAGCAACAACGGGTGTCCACAACCACACGCATAAGAGACATACTATAAAAATTGTTTTGCGCATAGCCGTACCTTTTATCTTTACGACAATTCCCAAATTCTATGGAAACTGCCAGCTTGTGTCTAACAGCCACTAAAGGCCACATATTGTTTAATAAATTACTTGGATTTACGTTTCTTAAGATGCCTTAATGATTTTCTTAATTTTTTACGTTTGTGTGTTCTAATTTTTCGTCTTTTTCTCTTTTTCCCACACGGCATAAATACCACCCTCTATCTTTTACAATACTCCAATATAATTAATATATCAATTTATTTAATGGATACTCTATAATTCCTTGTGCCCCTGCATTCTTAATAAGCGGAATAAACGAACGAACCTTGCCTTCCTCCACAACCGTCTCCACTGCAACCCATTCATCCTCACTTAAAGAAGAAATAGTGGGTTTCTTTAAAGACGGTAATATTTCCAAAACTTTATCCAGATCCTTTTTCTCGACATTCATCTTTAGCCCGACCATATTGTCGGCAGCAATAGCACCTTTTAAAAGCATGGTAATCTGATCCATCTTTGCTTTCTTCCATGGATCATTTATTGCCTGCTCATTAGCAATAAATTGTGTAGTAGATTCACAAATCGTAGAAACTATACGAAGTTTATGCGCCCTTAAACTACTTCCTGTCTCAGTCAATTCCACGACAGCGTCTACTAGCCCTGTAGCCACCTTTGCCTCAGTTGCACCCCAGCTAAACTCCACATCCGCATTTACACCATTTTCTCTTAAATAATTTTTAGTAATATTAACTACTTCGGTTGCTATTCTTTTACCTTCCAAATCTTTTACTGAATTAATGGTGGACTTCTCAGGGACCGCCAACACCCATCTCACCTTTACTGAAGTTTGTTTCGCATAAACCAAATCAGCAAGAGATACAACCTTTGAACCATTCTCTAATACCCAATCAGCTCCTGTTATCCCACAATCAAGAGCACCTTCTTCAACATATCTTGACATTTCTTGTGCCCGTAACAAAACAGCCTCTATCTCAGGATCATCTATTGAAGGGAAATACGACCTATGGGATACATATATCTTGAAACCTGCTCGTTCAAAAACCTTAATTGTAGCCTCCTGTAAACTTCCTTTTGGCAAACCTAGTTTTAACTTTTCCATCTTACTGCTTACTCCATATTATTAGTTTTTATTCTTCTTAATTTGTTTTATTTTTTATTATAATATATTAAAAAAATAAACTTACAAGATAGTTTAAAATAAATTTATAAAAAAGGAAAGGTTATTATATCCTTGAGGATGATTATTGTAAAGAATTTTATTGTGCCTTATTAAAAAAATATATAGGCTTATTTTAAAAAGCTATAATTTCACTTTGCCGTTTTTCCCCCTTTAACGAAAAACATTATAATAGCCCCTATAAACGTAATGTATACTATAAATCCCAAAAAATTTGCAATCCTATCAACTGTTGATAATTCTTTAGAAGTATCTTTTTCTTTTTTATGACTCACAATCTTGTAACTACGCACTGATTTATTTATATTCTGAGAAGTATTAAAATAACTGTATTTTAAATCGGGATGTTTATTGGTTTTAATATATGAATGCAACTTATTTCTTCTGTCTGCGGACTGGCGTAATAACCGTTTCTTTTCCTTTAACATAGCATCTCTTTGTAATTTATATATTGCATCTTGAAAACTATTATCTCTTTTTGTAGCACTACTGCCAGAGGCTGGATTAGTCTCCTTAATTAGTTTTTTCTTTTGTTTAGCATCTTTGGTAGATGATGAATGGTTATTATAGTTTAATGTATCCATCGAGGAAATATTACCTTTATCTATAATAAAAGAATGTAAAATAGAAACAGGAAAAAAGAAAAAAATCCCAATAAAAAAAACAAATCTAAATATCTTCATAATTAATCCCACCACCTTAATATTGTTACTTTTTTTGCAAAAGGCAAATCAATTATATTTTTGCCGTTTTCACTATATCTTGAATTAATCCTCCAATCATAATTCATAACAATAGATGAAATTCCTATAGCTTCATCCTTAGAAATAATCGCCCCATTAATAGTACATGCGCCTTCTGGCCTGCCAGTTATAGCATGGTTTGTATAAAATATCCCATCTATTGTCGTCTCTCCTGGTGTATAGGTATCTGGATTAGTAGCTATATCAGAATATTTCTTTACTCCTGCTGGTACATTAGCAAAATCCGTTATACTTACCTGTGTATCCAGATCAGCAAAAACATAATGATCGTCTTTTATACCATCTCCATCAAGGTCCTCATACCGAGCTTCAAATATACCATCCCCTTCACCTTCATCTCCTGTATCTGGAATACCATCTATACCAACGTCTTCGTCCCCCATATAATATAAATAATAATTAAAAATCCATTGATTTTTTGAGGCAGTATAGTCTCCTAAAACAATATTTTCGCTTGCAGCAAATCCAACTAAATCTTTGGTTTGATTCTCTGCGACAAATGTATCAACAGTTTTCCAATCCGGAGGTGCATCTACTGGATATTCCGGCCGTTCCGCTGAAGGTGGATTAACATAAATGATATTATTAGGCACGTATATGTTCCTCCCTGAATAGATTACGCCTTGCCCTGTAATATAGCCAGAAACAACTACATCGCCTTCTATAACCACTGTCCCATTTATTTCAATAGGATGATTTTGTGTTCCTATAAGGACAATATTGTCTTTCTCTCCTGAATTATCACCTAATACTCCATTAACTAGAATATGGCCATCTATTTTAATCGTACCTGTAGCATTATTTTTATAATAAGATAAATCATTCAAATTAGGCATAGGCAATGTCTCTGAATGGCCATGCTGATACTGTTCATGCCTACCATAACCATAAACTGTTCCATTAATACCCACCTCGTTGCCTGCATATATATCGCTGTTTACAGTAGGCCCATATTTGAAATCAAATCTGCCATTAGATCGCACGTCTCCATAAGAGGTGATAGGACTACCGTAAAACCACCCCCAATTATTAATAAAATAAACATAATCAAATACCTTAGCAGGGGCATTTGCCTGATCCAAAGAATACAATGTCTTTGAAACCGAACCATATTGTGAAGAAGAAGTTACCTTATACCTATCGTTACCTAAATAATGGATATTAATAGTAACCTCACCTGCATCATTAACTACTATCTGGCCATCTTTAAAACTAAATCTCTCAGTATGATCCTTTGTCTTTAAAGAACCATCATCCTGTTTTATCAACCATGCTGCACGTTGTAATCCTGCCTCAGCAAGAAATAATGCCTTATGACTATCCACTTGCCTACGTGCATTTACTGCATCATTTATTGTAACCTTTAACAAAGAAGCACCTAATACAGACAGCAAAGACATCACACTCAAAACTATCAATAATGTAGAACCTTTTCTGTCCATCATAGCCCTCTCTTTCTTATAAAAGCTATATATCCTCATCCGTATTTCTCATCTTTACAGAAGTGGTCATATTACAAGTCTTATCAGCGAATATTCCACTATGTTTACGAATACAAAAAGATATAATTATAATATTGCCATTATTGCCCCCATACATATAAGCATTGCCGTGCCCGCCCCACTTAAAATATTCACCATCATGCCATCTATACCACCTTTCATCATCCCGTTGAAAATATGGCAAAATCTGTTTTCCCCCTTCTTTCCACACCGCATGCCCTACTCCATCCAACAATACAACCTCATCCCCCGATACATATATATTAGGATCATAAAATAATTTCTCTCCTGATATATAATAAGCAATATGCCTATCATCCGAACTCATATCATATGTACCATTCGGATCAATGGTTAACACAAGAGTATCCCCGGCATCTTCTATGTAAGCCTCTGTTGCCAAACGTATATCTTGTGCTATTCTATCCAAAATACTCCGTCCATAAGATTGAACAACCACCTGTGCAATACCACCTGGGACCATCTTATCCATACTAATATATGTCCCCAAGGTAAGTCCCAATATAGCAACCGCAAGTGGGACTGCTATCATTAATTCAGTTAAAGTAAAACCAACTCTATTGTTTATACTTTTTCCAATAATTGGATTAACTTCCATATTCATGCTCCACTTCCTTCATAATCAGTGATTATTGTACGTAATGTCTGGGACACATCCCGTTGAGCACCCATGAACGGTTCCTGCCACCACACAGTAACAACAGCCATATATGCTTCAGTCCCTATACTATAAAGTTTCGTATCCATACCACAATTCAAATTCTCATTAGGATCAAGAACAAAACCATCCTCATTATTTTCAGATATAGGAAAATCCGCTGTATCTAAATGGTTATATTTTGTATTTAATAGTTCCTCAAGTCTAGCCTGAGCTAAATTAACAGCCATGGCACTATGCCTTGCAAGGTTAATCTCATATGCTGCGAAATAATATATGCGAATAACTCCTATCACTGCAACTGACAAAATAAATACACTTAGTAAAACCTCAATTAAAGAAATCCCTCGACATTCTTTTAATCTAACATCCAACTGCATATTAAAATACCTCCCCCCAACCCTCTTTAACAACAAAAAAGGCCTGTCCTTTTATAAGGACAGGCCTGCCTCATACTATAGCTTTGTGCATAGCAATAAACCTACTATATAAAGCTTGGTTCGGCAGCTAGGCTATCCTTAAAAATAAGGACCCTATAGCTTTGCCTCCGGGAAGTTCCCGGAGCCCGTATACAGCAAACATATTATATACGGGGCCCCCACCTTACGATGGGTTTGCCATTATCGTCAAACTTACATCTCTACTAATAAGTATGCAATATATTTGTCAAATGTCAAGACAGATATTTTATATACACAAATATAGAACTCTATTTAATGCCAAATAAAAAATATATGAAATTAGGGATGTCTATAAATATTATGCGTTCTTCCCCAAAGCAATTCTAAGATAATCTCTTGCCATAGGAAGAATAGAAGTAATATATGCATGTCTTTTTAAATAAACACTTTCTTGCTCATAATTCGATCTAAACGCAGGGTCCTTACTAGCTGAGATAAAATCCCTTAACCCAGTAGATATCCTTTTCACTAATTCATTTCTAAGGCCAGGCTCGATATGTGACGGGTCTTTTATATGCTCAAGTCCTTCTGGCAAAGGGACAAGCCATCTATATCCAGCCTCTTTATAACGACGCAATCCTCCTGCATTCGAAACCAATATAAGTGCACCTTGCATTACTGCCTCTACCACCATCAAATTATACCCCTCTTTTAATGAATAAGCTATATAGGGCATACAACTTAAAGCAGCCAATCTATACAAAACCCCAACCTCCATACCTGCCGGAGACTCCACGAAAAAAACTCTATCCCTGCATGCACCTGCCTCAGGGGTTGCTAACATCTTCTGTATCTGTTCATATATAAGTCTACCGTCAGGTGCGTCAGGAGCAACATTGCCAAAAAGTATCAACTGCAAATTATTATCTTCAACAATAATAGGAAGAGCTGCAAGAAATGACTCAAACAAACCTTTCCATCCATCAAGTCTTGCGCCAATTACAATAGAGGCCTTATCCACAGGGATAATGCGGCCTCGCATCTCCTTGACCTTTAATCTATCCAAAACAGAAAATATCTCTTCCTTAAGAATGAGACGATTTTTCGGAGCTAATGGATCTATCCCGGGCGGCTCCTCTATCACTCGACCATCATACTGCATATCCTCCGGGACACAATAAGGCTGAAACATAGCCTTTTCATGCGGATACAACTGCCTGATTGCATCACGTATCCACGACCATATAGCCATAGCACCTGTATGATGGGTCTTAATGCCACTCACATCTATATGCAAACGAAAACTATACAAAATATCCTTTCTTAACTTACCCTTCAACCTTTGCGCGAGCGCATACCTCATCAAGCCAACTACCTGTGGATCCTCAAAAAACACCGCACAAACCTCTTCATCATAAAAAATAGAAGAAAATAACTCAAAATTTTCTCTCCCAACCTGTTCTAATATTGCCCATTCCTGTTTGGTCAATTCCTCATTCGCACCCTGAATAATATCATGCATCTTTTTTGTTACATCATAAAACGAAGCGGTAGACGGCCGTATCATCTGCCATTCTAAATCAATACCAACAAGACTTAAAATATGCCCTAATCGAGGCATCATCTCAGCTACACCACCCGCAGTATAAGTGGCATTAAACAACACAACTTTCTTTTTACCGCGAGATATTAATTCCTGTGCTAATTGTTTTATATCTCCAACAAGTCCTTTTGCAATATCCTCTCCAAGAACAGATGAATACTCTGCTATATAATCTTCTATTGAAGGACGGTTCAACAAACAGGGATATGCCCTTAAAATCTTACGTAATTCTACAGGATAAGATCTTGCAAACTCTATAATCTCCTGCAACATTGAAGACGTTTCTTTCTCTGAATTGGTAACGGCATGTTCATATCTAGAAACTAAATCTCCTATTTCCTTCATATCCATATAATATCCCCCTTATATCCTTTTATAAGCCTAAACAACTTTATCAAAATATACTCTAAAGATATCTTATAGTCAATCTAAATAAATTTTTCCTAAACAATACATACTAATTATATCGAAGTGTGAATTATATAAAAAATATGTTATATTTATAATAGATCTGATAAAACTTTTCTATAAAAATGAGAAAGTCTACTTCGAATAAAAAAATACTTTTAATAGAAGATAATATATCCTTGGTAAATACATTACGTATGTTACTATCAACTAGAGGATATGAAGTGGATTTTGCATATTCAGGAAGAGAAGCTAGTAAACAAATATCTACACAAATAGACCTTATTTTATTAGATATTTCATTACCAGATACTGACGGTTTCAAATTATGCAAAAAATTAAAAAATAGTGACAAAAGTTCACATATCCCAATCATCATACTTAGTGCTAGGGCGTTATCTGAAGATATAATTGAAGGATTATACCTTGGCGCAGATGATTACATTACTAAACCTTTTGAATGTGAAGAACTTATAGCAAGAATGGAGGCGGTTATACGGCGTAGTCAAACATATAGAACCCCTTATCTCCATACAAATAATGAACACTTGGTATCTGAAATAAGAAGAATTGTCGATCAAGAGTTGATCACCCCTTTTTTCCAGCCTATATTTAACCTGAAAACATTTGAATGGATAGGATTAGAAGTATTAAGCAGACCTACATCAACTAAATTATCAAACCCTGAATTATTATTTAAGTTAGCCTTACGATTGGGTTTCTATCATGAACTAGAAATAACATCATGGAAAAAGGCATTAAGATATGCCTCCAAAAACCTCCGAGATAAAACTTTATTCCTTAATTGCGATCCATATCTTATTGAAGGAACATCTCTTGAGGAAATCAAAGAAATATTTAACACCACTAATATACCTATAGAGAATACTGTTCTTGAAATAACTGAACGTTCTGCGGTAAAAGATTTTGATTTATTCTACAACAAATTAAAGAGATATAGAAATCTAGGGTTTAAATTTGCTATTGATGATGTAGGAGGAGGGTATGCAAGTTTAGATTCTATTGTAGAAATCATGCCTGAAATGATAAAAATAGACCGGCATATCATCGCAGAAAGCAACAAAAATATATATAAAAAAAGTCTTATCAAATTCTTAGTAGCTTTTTGTAAAGAAAATAATATATTATGTATCGCTGAAGGGATAGAGACAAAAAAAGAATTGCAAACAGTAATTAATTCTCACGTAGACGCAGGACAAGGTTATCTCCTCCAAAGACCGACAACAAACATAAATGTTAATCACATCAAAACTAATAGTTCTCTCACATATGTTTATCGAAAATAAAAATTTATTCTTCTATAAGTTCAAATTCGCTTTTTGATGCCCCACATTCAGGACATACCCAATCATCAGGGATATCTTCAAATGCCACACCTGCCTTTATACCAGAATCTGGATCGCCTACTTTTGGATCATATATATAAGAACAAACAGGACATTTATATTTCTTCATATATCGTCCCTCCTTTCTTAAAAAGACTTTATTAAAGATATCCTTCCTACCGCCATATCCTTACTCTCCCACATTTACACCACTAATTACTCCCTGATGATATCTTTAATGGAATATCAAATATAAAACACGCGCCTTTTTCTTCATTATTATGCACAGAAAGCTCTCCCCCATGCAACCGTGCTATTCTTCTGGCTATAGCAAGGCTTAATCCTTGTCCTTTCGAATGTCTACATACATCCTGAACAGAAAACGACTCAAATATTCTATCTTTATCTTCATCGTTTATTCCTTCTCCTTGATCTGAAATACTTACAATACATCTATCATTTTTAACCTCAGAAAAAATAGAGACTGTAGCACCTTCCGGAGAAAACTTTATAGCATTCGCTATAACATAAGAAATCGCCCTGCAAAATAGATTCGAATCTAAATAAATCTTCCTGCTAATCTTATTAACGAATATAATAGACACCTCTGTATTAAAACTATTACTCCTAGCATCTGCAACTGCATCTGTTATTATATCAGACATAGAACAAGGCTCAATAGAAAGTTCATATCCTTTTTGCAAATCACACAAAAATAATGTCTTCTTAACAAATGTTAATAAATCCTTTCCTGATTCTTCTATCATATGTGCCCACTCAACACACTTCATACATCTTTCTGATGCCTGAGGATCTTCCTTTCGTTTTTTTAACAATTCAGAAAAACCTAAAATAGTATTAAGTGGTGTACAAGTCTCATGGGAAAAAAGCATAAGCAGATCGTTCTTCAATCTATTCACTTCTTCTATATGTTTTAAATGAGAATACACCTCTATTTTGGCCTTTATTTCTTCATCATCAAACGGCTTCATTATATAATCATCAGCACCTACCTTATATCCCTTCAATCTATCCTCTAACATCCCTTTTGCTGAAACAAGTATTATCTTAGAATACTTTAACCCTTCTATTGCCCTCATTCTGCGACACGTTTCGTATCCATCTATACCCGGCATCATGATATCTAATAAAATAATATCCGGAATCCATTCCTTAGCAATGGTCACAGCATCCTCTCCTGATCTAGCCACTAAAAGATTAAACCGATTACAAAATATCTCTTTCAACACCTCTATATTAGTTCGGTCATCATCTACCACAAGCATTCTATCTAATTTTGTCATTTCTTTACTCCCATTCTCTTAAAAAATATCTTCCTAATCTTCTCTTTGCTTTTTCAAAAATTCCGCTAACTGCTGATGTGTTATAATACCGTTTTCCACCAACAACTGTCCCAACTTTTTCCTCCCAGAACGATTGTTAGGAATAACTACATAAAATATCGCTCCCCCACCATATCTATTCTCTGCCCAAATCTCTCCATAATGCGCCCAGACTATCTGTCGACATATAGAAAGTCCCAACCCTGTACCACCTGCACCTGTCCTAGAACTACTACTCTGAACAAATTTGTCAAATATCTGATTTAACTCATTCTCTGGAATTCCTATACCTCTATCAGCTATAGACAATATAAAAATGCCACCTTTATCTTTTAACGTAATTACAACCTCTCCTCCATCTAAGGAAAACTTGACAGCATTAGACAATAAATTCCTTACAACCTGCATCATTCTAATCTTATCTATCACTGCAATACATTTTTTATTAGGTAGATCTAACTTAATATTAATATTCTTTTCTTTCAACAAGGTACTGAATTCTGATACAACGTTTTTGATTACATTAATTAAATCATGTTCCTTAAATTCATATTTAACCTTACCTGCCTCTAACTTTTCAGAATCAAGCAAATCGTTTAATAAAGAAAGCAACCTTTGTCCACTCTCATGTATTTCTTTAAAATAACGATGTAAAACCTCCAATCCTTCTGATTTACTCTTCTCTAAACCAAATTTTGAAAAACTCAGTATCCCATGCATAGGCGTCCTTAATTCATGTCCCATATTAGCCAAAAATTCTGTCTTAGCCTGATTGGCCTTTTCTGCCTTTATTTTAGCTTCATATGCCTCTTTTGTACGTTCTGCTACCAACTCCTCTAAATTTTCACTATATCTACAAAGGGCCTCTTCTGCTTTCTTCCTATCAGTAATATCTGTAATAGTCCCAACATGCCCCAATATAACTTTATTACTACCAAAATCCGCCTTTGTCTGCCCTAACACCCATCTTTCCCTTCCCTCTGAAGACTGAAACCTAAATTCCATCTTAAAAGAAATCCCTTCTCTCAAACATCTGTTCCATTCTTCTTCTACTCTCTTTCTATCCTCTGGATGTAGCCACTTAGTCCATTTTTCTCCTAATGCCATACGTGGAATAATCCCTGTAATCTCTCGCCATCTCTTATTTACATAAATACAACTACCGTCAGCATCAGTATAAAATATACCTACAGGAGATACCTCTGCTAAAAGCTTATATCTCTTAGCTGTCTTTTGTAACAACCTCTTTGATTCTATCTGCTGTTCTTTTAGTTTGGTATTTGCCTCATCCAAGGCATGTTGAACCTGTTTCTGTTCTGAAGAATATTTTTCTATCTGTTCAAGCATATTCCTTTTTAAATCACGCTCTCGCAAATCTTCTCTTAGATCTACAGAAAAAAGCCCTGGGGGCCATGGTTTGGGCACATATCTCTTTATAGGCAATCTTCTCTCATCTTCTTTTTCCGCTTCAGCAAGAGCAACTCCGTCATCTTCTGCCGTAATAATATAAATGAGAGGATCATCTATTATCTTTACCAATTCAGATATAAATTCTACTCCTGCCATACCTGGCATCTTTTGATCCACTAAGAAGGCATCAAATCTATTCTTTTTTGCCTCTTCTATTCCTTCCTTACCACTATTTACAACAGTAGCCTTATATATATCCAACATCTCTAAGGAATCCCTTAATGAATCTGCTACTGCCTCATCATCATCTACAACTAAGATAGAATATTTATCCATTTTCCGCATCCTTGGATATTTCTAATGTAAAAGTCGCCCCCCTACCAACAATATTCTTTGATATATATAGTCTCCCTTTATGCCGCCTAGCTATCTGTGCTGACATAGAAAGTCCTAAACCTGTTCCTTTACTCTTCCCTTTTGTGGTATAAAATGATTCAAATATATGAGGAAGAATATCTTCTGATATCCCTGTACCTGTATCAGCTATATCTATTGTTATTTTATCTAACATATTTTTAGTAGTAATAGTTATTCTCCCTTCATCTTCTATTGCCTCTATAGCATTAGTCAAAAGATTCAATATTGCCTGTCCTATTTCGCTGCCATATACCTTAATTTGAGGTAAATTATCATATTGTTTAACAATTTCTATTCGCCCCTTATATAGACGATGTAAAATAGTTAATTGCAGGTCTATCTCTTTGTTAATATCCACAAAATGCCACTGTTCTGGGCGATACGCACCTTTTACTGCTATAACTATACTTTCTATACGGGAGATAGCTTCTCTATCACGCTCAATAATATTAAGCATTTTCTGTTTTTGAGGAGATTCTGGTAAAGCAGATACAAGTTTCCATAACATACTTAAATCACTCTTAATCGCTGCAGCCGGATTATTTATCTCATGTGCCATCCCTGCAGCAAGGCGACCTAATGTTAGTTGTTTTTCTGAACGCAATAATTCCTCCTGTAACTCTATCTGTCTCTGCTCCGCCTTTTTTCGCCTTGAGATATCCTGTGCAACAGACAAAAACCCAATAATCTCTCCCGCATCACTACGTACTACTGTCACAATCAAATTGACTGGTAAGTGACTACCATCCTTCCTTACATATGTCCACTCCCTCTCTTCATATCCTTCACATTGCGGTTTTATAGTTAAAACAGCAAAACCTCTTATCTCATAACCAAATTCTCTACTCAATTCTCTTCCATACGATAAAAGCTCATCTTCAACATGGAGATCTTCTAATCTAAGTTTACCTATCACTTCCAAAGCTGAATACCCTAACATCTTCTCTGCCCCAGAATTAAAAATAGTGATAACCCCTTCCGGAGATGTAGCTATAATTGCAAACTGCGTTGCTGCATCTAAAACATGCCTACGCCATGTCTCACTACGCCTAAATCTTTCCTTCTCTTTCTGTAAATCAGAAAGAATCTCTCTAACACTCTTAACAGAATAATCTTTTTCAAAATTTCTCATATCCAAACGACAATCCTCCTGTTTATACCAAAAATCTTTCATACTTTCCTCCGACGATCTGAAGAAAGTAATATAATAATAAATAATAGATAATAAAATTATTAAAATAATATCTAAACAATGGCTAATTTTATATTTATAGGGGAAAATTTATAAAAATGGAATGGTTTTATAGGACTTTTTTCTGTCTTTATACTACCTTACTAATTAAAATCCCATTTTATGAGGAGTTATGCTCTTCTGCCCTAATTTTAGCACGATATTCTAAAGGAGTACAATTTGTAATACGTTTAAAGATACGCATAAAAGATTCTGGATTTTTATAGCCTAATTTTAATGCGATCTCACTTACATTAAAAGACGTATCCTTTAACATAGCCTTTGCTTCTGCTATTTTGATTTTTAACTTAAAATCCCTGAAACTATCTCCATTTTTCCTTTTGAACATCCTGCTTAAATATTTACTACTCATACACATCTCTTCTGCTATTATATCAAGCGTTGCCTGTTGATAGTTTCTCCGAATAAAACTTTTTATCTTATCAATTTTACCTTTATCATCCTCTCTTTCCTTAAAAGAATATCGTTTTTCCTGTAAAAGTCTGTCTATTCGTTCTATTAAATCTTCAAAATTAAACGGCTTCTCTATAAAATCATCTGCATGAGAGCGTAAAGCATCTAAGATTATCTCTTTTGTCCCATAGCCCGTCATTATAATAACAGAAATATCCTTATTATATCGTTTTATCTCACTAAGTAGACTAAGTCCATCTATTCCCGGCATCATCACATCTAAAAGAACGATTTTTATATCTCTGGGTTTTTTGAAAAAAGCCAAAGCCTTTTCACTATCCAAAAATTCCTTTATCTCATATTTCCTTAACACCAATTTTATACTTTTTATAACACGGGGATCATCGTCTATAACTACAATTCTGTCTGATATCATATTATCTCTCCTCTTTACATATCCCTCTTCTGTTTATACTCTCTATTCACCATCCTATACATACCAGCTATTGTTGATTTGGAAGGAATCCTAACAATAAATGTCACTGTCCCCATATCACTAACCGCATCTATCTCTCCACCATGTCGATCTATAATTTCTTTACTAATAGATAGCCCTAAACCAAATCCATCTTTTTTGGTACTATAAAATGGTTCAAACATCTCTTTTAAATCACTAATATTCATACCCCCACCTGTATTAGTTATCCTCATCTCTGCGTATTCCCCGGACACATATTTTGTTCGCGTGGTTATTATAATAATAGTCCCTTCTTTGCCTGCCGCTTCAATAGAATTAATCAAAAGATTTAGCAATGCCCTTTTTAATTTATCTACATCTACCATAATCACAGGAATATCTTTCTGCATAGTAACCTTAAGATGTATGCCTTCCTGTCTTATCTTTTGTGAAGATAAGGCAATAATGTCACGAATAAGAGAATTTAAATGAGTTTCTGTCAAAGACAGTTTGTACATCGAACCATATTCAACTATATTTCTAAGCATAGTATTCCAAGAATCGAGTTCATTGGGGACTATCTCTGAAAATTCTCTGACAAATCCCTTATCTTTATGTCTTTCTGGTATCAACCTAATAAAAGTCTCTATTAAAAGTAAAGAATTCTTCAATTCATGGGCTATTGCTGTAGCCACCTTACCTATGGCAGACATCTTTTCAAGCTCTCTATCTTTTCTCATCTTTACAGCTAACCTATTTAAAGAATATAACAATCTGCCTATATCATCTCTACGTCGGATACGAAAAGGATAGTCAAATCCTCCTCGTGCCAATCTATGAGTCCCTTCTATAAATGTATAAATAGGTCTGCTCATTAATCTAGAAATTAACCAACTTATAGCAACAGCAGCTATGACACTTAATAATATAAGTATCCATGACTGTATCTTCATAATCTCAAGAAATGCATATGCCTCTCGCTCTGGGTGTAGAATAACCAACCCACAATGAAGAGAATGTATAGGAGCATATGCTACCAAAAAACTTTCTCCTGTCGATGTTATATATTTCTGACTACCGATTTCTCCTTTTAGAACCAACCTCATAATTTCTGGATATACAAAATTACCATTTAATAACACCTTTTTTTTATCAGGCCTTGCTATGACTTTTCCATCTGAATCCACCAAATATGCATGGCCACTCAAACCAATCTTTATACTATCTACTATATCCCATATTCCTCTTAAATCTACCTCTGCAATAAGAACTCCTAAAATTTCATCCATATTATGTAACGGTGCTGCCATAGTTAATACTGGCAAATGCTCTGAAGTCAATCTAACCTCAGAGACAAAAAACTTACCTGAAGAGGCGTTCTTAAAGGCTTCTGTGTTAACTATATCTTCAAAATTTTTACCTAACTCTGAAGTAGAAATCTCTTCTCCATTAATACCAAATGCAGAGATCTTTTTAAAAATAGGATATCTCAAAGATAACTCCACCAACACTGATTCTTGTTGCCACTTACTTATATTTAATGTTCCTAATATAGAGGCGGTCATTAAAAACGCCCTTTTGATACTAGAAAAATGTTCCTCCACTTCTCTAGATGCGTGAAACACAATCTCTTTATAATCCTGCAGAACAGCAGATTTTACGGCATTTTGACTGGTGTGAATCAACAAATATCCTAAAATAATCAAGGGAATAACTACAAATATTGTTAATAGCAAAAATATCTGAACCCATATCCTACGTGGGATTAAATGACTAAGCTTTCTAAAAAAAGATGGTGTTTTCATATCTTTAGATCTAAATCAGACTAAAAAATAATCAATAACACTGAGTCTCTACATCAAAATTATTATCAAATTGCTCACGGTATAATTGTCGGTAAAAACCATCCCTTGCTAAAAGTTCTTTATGAGTCCCCATCTCTACAATACGAGCTTTATCCAAAACTATAATCTTATCCGCGTTCATAATAGTTGAAAACCTATGTGCTATTACAAAAACCGTCTTACCACGCATTTTTCTACTTATTGCTTGCTGTATTGCATTCTCTGTTATAGCATCTACTGCCGAGGTAGCCTCATCCAATATTAACATAGCAGGGTCTCTTATAAGTGCTCTGGCAATAGCTATTCTCTGCCTCTGTCCTGCAGAAAGCCCTTCCCCTCTTTCGCCAATACAGGAAAAATATCCTTCCTTCATTCCTGACACAAAATCATGTGCCTGTGCTATTATTGCAGAATCCCTTATCTCTTGTAGAGAAGATCTTCTCCTGCCATATCTCATATTATCTATTACCCTGCCACTAAACAAATAATCGTCTTGAAATACTACCGCTATCTGCCTTCTATAACTATCAAGATCAACATATCTCAAATTATGATTATCTATAAAAATATCTCCTTCTGATGGGTCATAAAATCTTAACAGTAGGTTTATTAAAGTAGTCTTACCAGCACCACTTGCACCTACAATAGCAATCACTTCTCCTGATTCTACGGAAAAACTAATTCTATCCAAAACATATTCCCCTTCTTGATACGCAAAAGACACATCTTTAAATTCCACTTTACCCATCAAAGGAGCCAATTTTACAGGATGAGAAACAACTTTTACTTCATCAGATATAGAAAATATATCATTAATTCTAACTAAAGCAGCTGATGCCTCCTGATATGAACTATTAATCACCCCGAGACGTATTAATGGAGAAAATAACATGCCTAAATATGAATAGAAGGCAACAAGATCACCTGCTGTCATTACTCCTTTTATTACTTCGATACCTCCCATCCACAATATACATACAATACCAAATGATGAAAAAAAATCCATCCCTGACCATAATAACGCATTAAAACTATAGGTATCTTTGGCGTTCTTTAATATATTCTGCTGTAACTTCAAAAACCTATGGTATTCATAAGCAAATCCAGAAAAAATTCTAACAACAGACATACCACATAATATTTCATTTATACCGGAAACCATATCTGCTGTGCTATCTTTTAATAACTTATAACTACATCTCAATTTGGGCAAAACACGAAAATAAAAAACCGCGAATAAAGGCAACCCTGCTATGGCCACAATAGTAAGACGTATATTAATCCATGCTAATACACATACTATAAAAACTGTACTAAGCATTGCATAAATAAATTCTGCTAAATCCGAAGCTATAAACGCCCGTACACTCTCTGTATCTACTGATATTCTTGTTAATATCTGCGCCGGAGTTAAATGTTTAAGGCTTCGTAAAGATATTTTCCTTAGATGCTTAAATATATCTGCTCGTAATTTATAAACCATTATCTCACCTAACATAGCAGTTTGCTTCTTTCGCAAAAAATTTAACAAACTACGTATTAAAAGGACAACTCCTAACCCAAAAATAAAAACACTTAACATAAAACTATCTTTTGCGGGAAGCAATCTATCAAGCATTATTTTTATAAACCATGGAAGGGCAAGGGAAAGTAGATTAGAAAAAAATATACAAAAAAGGATAAATGCAATCCTTTTTTGGTATGGTTTTATAAGAGAGATAAAGTTCATTATATTAATCAACTATCTCCGCTAACTTCTCAAAATGGATAAATACGAATTTATATTAGGAACCATTAGAATTTATAGCATTATAATCCCACTTAATAAACTCTGGAGCCAATGCATCTAAATAAGATTTAAAACATACTGGTGTGCTGAAACTACGGTTTTTCAAAAATGAGAACATCCTACATCCTCCACTGCACATTGGTAAATAAGGACAACTCCGTGGACATTTTTCCCAAACATCAAGGTTTAAAAAGTCCTCATGCGTTTTATTAAAACTATTCTCCCATATATTCCCCACAGAAAATTCTGGATGTCCTAGCATAGAATTACATTTAAATATCCTTCCTCTCTGGTCAATAGTAACCCCACCATACCTCCTAGTTAAAGGGCATGCTACAATAGAAAGTCCACTCCGCATAGGAAGCCGTTTCTCTGCCATTAGTTTTCGGATTTGATAAACAGCATTTATCAGACTTCCCTCCGCATAGTTATTCATATGCTCACACTGACAGATATCTTGCGCATGACCAGACGGTCCTAATGACGGGTGAATAGGAGAAAACATAAACTCTCCAAGTTTATATAAAATACCTATATCATCAAGATAATCCAATAATTCTTCTATATGAGTTATATCCCCATTCTCATAACTACAAGATATACCTATAGACACATCATCCACACATGCAACTATATTATCCATAATCCTGTCGAATGTAGGTGTGCCGTCGGGAAGATGCCTATTGCGATCATGTGCATACCCTACACCATCAACAGAAATCCTCACCTGACTAAGCCCTAAAGGGAGATATTTTTCTACATGTTCTCTGTTTAAAAGGTAGCCATTTGTCTGAAGCATAAACCTAAATTTAAGTCCCTTGCTCCTACAAAATTTATTCATCTTAGATGCTATAATATCAATCACAGATGTATTTAGCAAAGGTTCTCCACCATAAAAAACTATATACACTTCTTCGTATCCCAACCTCAACACCCTAGCTTCAACCCATTCTATCAGTGCATAAGCAGTATCTTTACTCATAGCTTCATTAACACGGGAACTCTTCTGAAAACAATATTCACAATCAAAATTACATGCATATGTAGTCAGGACAGATACAGGAAAACTTGCCTTTCTGATACCTTCTTTTAATTGGTGAAAAAAATCCTCTATCCTCCTATTTTCTTCCTCCTCATCCAAAACAAGTATCCCGTTATTATGCAGTAGCTTTATTTCCTCCCTATACCGCTGTTGTGTTTGTTCAGACAAATTCTTAATCGCCTCACTAAGTCCTCTATCCAGTTTAATCAATGCCTGTGTACGGGTATTATATACAAGAGATTCTCCTTTGTTAGGATAATCGTCAACAATAATGGTATAATAAGAGAGTTTCATCCTATCTCGATATAATTTCCATATCCCTCACAAATCCGGGATATGATTTGCTTACACTTTCTATACCTTTTACCCGTACACCAAGCTTGAGCCCTAATACATAAAAAGACATTGCAAGTCTATGGTCATTGTGTGCATCTAAAACAACATTTGTTTTATATTTATTAATAGCAGGATAAATTATTATTTCATTATCTCTTTCCTTAACCCTGGCACCTATCTTTAGCAATTCTTTACGTAAATCGCTTATTCTATCAGATTCTTTTACCCTTGCATGCTGTATGTTATAAAGCCTCGTCCTTGTCTTTGCAAATAACGCCAAAATAGATACTATTGGTACAAGATCTGGACAGTCTTTTAAAGAAAAATCTCCTCCCTTAAGGTCAAAAGGCCCTGTTATTTTTATTGTGCGACTATTATGAATAAAATTAACCCCCATTCTCGACAAAATATCGATAATCCTCGCATCCGCTTGTATAAAATTAGGGCAAAAATTGCCTGATAAAATTACATTCGATTTAATGATACTTGCAGCCGCCATAATAAAAGCTGCAAGCCCATAATCAGAGGGGACAACAAACCTGCCAAGCCCCTTAAATCTTTGGTTCCCTTTTATCACATAAAGCCTTTTATTCTTTTTTATAATTTTAACTCCTGCCCGGTTAACTACATTTATCGTCATATCTATATAATCTGACGAAACCAATTTTCTGCCTGTCAAATGCAGTCGAGTATCCTGATTTAACATTGGAGCAGTTATAAGAAGCGCTGAAATAAACTGAGAACTAAGACTCGCGTCTATATAAATATCCCCTCCTTTTAGACTGCCTCCCTTTATCTTAACAGGTATACTCTCTTTATCTCCATATCCACAGATATCGATTCCCATATCCCTGAGCGTATGGATAAGATATAAATTTGGACGACCTTTAAGCGTCCCCTTTCCTGTAACAACAATATTCCGGCCACATTTACTAAGAAGAGGCAAAAGAAATCTTAAGACAGTCCCTGACTCTCTTACATCAAACTCATTCCTTATAGAACCCTTGCCTTCTACAGGAGCTGCTACAGATATACCTTCTTTACATGCTATCACCTTCCACACCCCTGGAGAAGGAACTACTACATTAGCTCCAAGGAACCTTGCTGCGTCCATAGCCACAATGGCATCATCACATTCAGAAGGTCTAACTATCTCAGAAACTCCACCACAGGCTGCAATAATAAAGGCACGAATAGAATAAGACTTTGATGCAGGGGCAGGAACCCTACCATTTAACATAGATACGGGGTGAACATACAAAATCATCTCTTTACAACAACCTTATCGTTTTTACGTATTTTGCGAATAGAAAACGGAGGGACTAAATCAGCCGCAGCCATCTCAAGCTGCAATCGTGTCACTTTAATATCTCCAAGATAATTATTATCTCTATATACAGCAAGCACAGTGCCTTCCTTAATACCATCCTTCTTACCCAAATCTATAACCACAAATTCCGCAACCCTATCCACATTAATTATTCGCCCATCTCTTATATGTTTAACATTTTTCTCTTCTCCATTTTCTGGACCCGATTGTTTTTTTAACCCACGAACTCCAATATCAATCGCCTTCGACTGTCGATTAGCCTCTTTTATATCTTTTTTCAGATTTGCCATATCTGTCGAAGAGGCAGAAATCTGTTTACTAATCCTAGCAACACGCGTATTTGCTTCTTTTAGCTTCTTTTTTAACTCATCTATCTTATTCTGTAATTGATTATTTTCTTCCTGTAACTGTTTTACTTGCTGGGCACATGATTCTTTTTCCTGCACTGCTGACTTTAAGTTAGACTCTAACGAAATTATCTTTTTTTCAAAACCCTTTACTGTAGACGCTAACTTTTCATCAAGCTGCTCCTTAACTTTTCCCTGTTTATCCATTTCTTTCTTCAAGGAAAGAATCTCTGATTTTAGTTCATCCCTTAAACCTTCCTGAAGATCTAATTCATCCAACAAACTATTAATCCTGTCATCCGCCTCTTTATTTTTATTTTCCAGTAAAGTATTTTGTTTTTTCAATTTGGAAAGCTCCTCTTCAAGATCCGTTATCCTTTCCATACTTTCGGACAAATTTACCTCAACAGATTTTCTTTTTTCTATTTCTTTTTGAAAGAAAAAAATAAATAAAGCCGTAGTAGATAAAAGTAATATAGAAATAATTAATAAAAAGATTATGAGTACTCTTCCTGCAGAATTCATTTTTTTCTCCTTCATTTTTAATTATTCTTCTTATTCTATAATTGCTATTAATTAAATTATATACTAAAACATTAATAAGTAAAGGGTATGTTCTATCTCTTTTCTCTTGTCAAATGTAAAGTTACTAGCTATAATTTAAATAATTTTGAGAATAAATAATTTATTTATGGAGCTATAACTATGTTGAAAATACTTAGAAAAAAAGGCGTAGCAAAACGCATCTGTGGGGGCATTGTAATATTAATAATTGTCGCCTTCGGTTTTGCAGGAAAGGCATATCTATTAAATGGCAGAGGCAAAAATCAATTTAACTATGCAGGAAAAATATTTGGGAAAAAAATATCTTTTGACCAATATAAGAAAGCATATAAAGCTGTAAATATTCAAGCACTCATTCAATATGGAGACAACCTAGATAAACTCAGACCATTCCTTAATCTCGAAAGGGAAGCATGGGATAGACTTATACTACTGCATGAGGCTAAAAAGGCAAAAATAACCGTTTCTGATGAAGAAGTTATAGAAACAATAGCACAATATCCATTTTTTCAACAAGACGGCCAGTTTAATAATAAGATATACACGCGTATCCTGCGTGGGTACTTTCATATCAAACCAAGAGATTTTGAAGAAAGTGTCCGTGAGACAATTATGATGGCTAAATTATATGAACAAAAAACGGCTGGCATATCGGTTTCAGAAAAAGAGATATTTAATAATTATAAACTAAGAAATGAAAAGGTACAAGTAAGTTATGTATTTGTGCCTATTGATAAATTTATTGATAAGGCTGTATTTAACGAAAAAAAAGCAAAAGAGTATTTTAACTCACATAAAGAAGAATTTAAGGTTCCACTTATGGTAGATGTAAAATATATAACTTTAAAGTTTCCTGCTCCTAGCAAAAAAAATAAAAATAAATCTGAGAAAAAAAGTAATAAAAATGAAAAACAACAAAACGATAAAGAAAAAATAATAGAAAAAGCAAAACAAATATACCAACAATTAATATTAACCCCCAGTCTTAAGGATATAGCTAAAAAAAACGGGATAGAAATGCATACGACCGGATTTTTCAGTATGGAAAAACCAAACCTGAAACCTGGCTGGTCTTATAAAATACTTAATAAAGTATTTCAAATGAGACCGGGAGACATAATGGAACCCTTTGAAACACCAAAAGGTATATGCATAATTCAGCTAAGAGCTAGAAAAAAAAGTCATCTTCCTAACTATGAAGAAGTAAAAGAAAAGGTAAGAAATACCATACTTAAACTTGAGGCAAAAAAAATAGCAAGACAAACAGCTGAACAATATTTAAAATCTATCAAAGCAGAAATGAATAAAACTCAATTAAAAGACTTCGCAAAAACAGCTAAAAAATTAGGGTTGGAACTTCATAAAACACCTATTTTTACTAGAGGTCAATATTTACCAACTATTGGAATATCTAGCAATTTTCAAAAAGCAGCATTTAGCCTAACAAAAAATCATCCAATAAGTGGTGTTGTTGAGACAGCAAAAGGTTTTTGTATCCTATATTTAGAAAAGTATATCCCTGTGGATATGGATAAATATACAAAAGAAAGAAACAAACTATCTAAAAGATTGTTAATGCAAAGGAAAAATGAGGCTTTCAATGAGTATATAAAAGATATAAGATCAAAGGCAAAACTCAAAGATAATATAGCAGAAATGGAAAAAAGGCAAAAAACTAACAACCCCTAATACGTCTTTCCTCGTTATTGTTAACGTAGCTGTTATATAATAGAGTTTAACAGCAAAGATTATCATTCAACCAATTAAGATAATCTTTATTTCCATCTATTATTGGAATAGCTATAACCTCTGGGCAAGAGTAACTATGGATGGTCTTTATAGTAGAGACTATTTTAGGAAACTTATCTTTTCGTGTTTTTAAAATAATGAGAATCTCTTGTTCCCTCTCTATATTTTGTTTCCACCAAAAAATAGAATTAATATCTCCCAAAATATTAGCACATGCTGCAAGATTATTTTTTATCATATAAGTTGCTATTCTTTCAGCCTCCTCTTTATCCTTGGCTGTTATTAAAACTAATATATACATTTTTTAAAGTATCCTCTTATTTATGCTAGAGCTTATTTCATTAAAATATCTTTTCATTTATAAACAATCAAATATAATCAAGGAATATTTTCTGAAGCATCTTTTTCAATAAAATTCTCATCCATTTCCTTCTGTGAGGTTTCCACTCGACCCTTTCTATAATTATCTATATGTCGTATTTTAGTATCCATATTTTTAAAATTTTTATCTTTAATATCACTATACACAACTACCAATTTATCAACTGCCTTACCAATCTCCTCAAATCGCGATTTAAATCGAGTATATAACGTTACAAATTGATCAATTAAACGAATAATCTTTTTTATATCTTTCTCATACCTAAAATTCTCAAATGCCTGTCTTATTACAGAAAGCATTGCATATAAAGTAAATGGCGAACATAAAACCACTTTCTGTTTCAATGCCTCATCCATCAACCCGGGCATCCTTTCTTGTATAAGTCCAAAAACCTGTTCATTAGGTATAAACAAAAGGACAAAGTCTAAAGTTTTCTCATCTGGGTTAATATAATTTCTATTCTGAATCTCTTTTATCCGCCTTCTGACATTCTTCTCAAAATCCTTAAAAAATCTCTCTTTTGTCTCATCTTGATCCGCATTAACCATCTCCATATAATTATCTAAAGGAAACTTTACATCCATATTTACCTTATGCCCATCAGGTAATAAAAAGGTAAAATCTGGTCGCGTAAGAGATGTGTCAAGCCGGGTCTGCTTTTTATAATTAATCCCTTCTATCAGACCAGATGCCCTAACAATCTCCTCCGCCATCCTTTCTCCCCACTGACCTCTAATACGCACATTACCTAATATATTCACCAATCGATTTGTTGTATCCTGTAAATTTAATGTTGCCTCTGACGTATTGCGTAAAGCTGCCTCTATATTGCCGTATTTGGTATCACGTTCCTTCTCTAATTCATGAATTAGTGCCTGATACTTTGCAAGCTCTTCTTTTAACCCATAAACGGAATTCTCGACTGCCTGTTTTCTTAACTCCAACTCCGTAACAGATCTATTCTGTTCTGCCTCAAACTGCTGTTTTGCCAGACGAAGAAACTGTTCCTGATTTGTCCTAACTTCCTGACTTATCTGTCGCTTAAGGACACCTAGCAAAAATAGGAATGCCGCAACCAAAAAAACAACATTTAATATCACTGCTATTATTACTATACTTAATATACCCATAATATCTATTTCCGTTTATCTCTTAATCTATTAAGTGGACACTCCTCACAAACAGGGGTCGTTTTACAAAAATCTTTTCCTAGTCGTACAATCAAGGCATGATATTCATTAAACATATCAACATTATGAGGTAACCTTGACATAAATACCTTTTGGATATCATCATAATCCGCCTCAGCAGCAATAATTCTATGCCGTAAAAGCAATCGTCGTGTATATGCATCAACAACAAAAATAGGCTTATCTAATGCATATAATAATATTGAGTCTGCTGTTTCATGCCCTATCCCATTTACATTCAACAACTTCTTCCGAAGGATATTTAGAGATTCCTTCTTCATCACTGAAATATTACCATCATACTCTTTATAAAAAAAATGCATAAAATTTTTAAGCCTACGCGCCTTTATATTAAAATATCCTGCTGGCCTAACAAATTCAGCAAGCTTATCTTCTGCAATGTCGCGTAATACCACAGGCTCTAAACATCCCCCTAAACGCATGCGTTCAATAGCCTTCTCCACATTGCACCAATTAGTATTCTGCGTAAGTATGGCCCCTACTATAACTTCAAAACGACTTTCAGCTGGCCACCAATGCTGTGGTCCAAAATGTTCTAATAGTATCTTATATACTGATATAAGAAACTTCTTTCTCCTGCCCATAAATCTCTAAAATTATTCAAATTTATATACTTTACGTAGCTTCTCTATTACCTTCCATCTACACGATAATCCTTCGGGGAAAACTACCAAATCACCTGCCTGTATCTCTACATCTCCTTCTGAAGTCTTTACAATAACCTTCCCTTCATATAAATAAGCAATCTCTTTACTATCATAATGCCAGTCAAATTCAGAAGGCTCACATTCCCACACAGACCACTCTGATGTATTCTCAGGTCTATTAGGAATATTCATTTCATTCTTTCTATCCTCACTAAGTTTTTCCACCTTAATCACAGACATAATAACCTCCTCTCATTTTTACATAATATTTATTAAGGGACATATTTCCATTCCTTAAGTTTTCCGTTTTTGTTAAAAAAAATATACACCTTAGCCGAATTAAAATACTTAATAGGATGTCTATATAACCACACCTCGCATGGTGTGCCATCTTTTATTTTTGTTCTGGAAAATACAGGATGACCAAATGTCTTCATAATACTATCTTTGTCCTTATACATCCCCATCTGTCCTGATTTAACTGCTTCTATTACGCGACTAAAGGCCTGTTCCTGTTGTTGTATCAGAGTTGATATCTCTTCCTGACCAGCTGCAAACCTCTTTAATACAATAAGTTCATTCATATGAGATAATATACAACATCCACATAAAGATACACACAATAAAAAAATAAAAGCTACTACAATTATATATCTCATCTACTTATCCTGTCTCTTTCCTCCTCAAGTTGTTTAATAATTGTATTTATCTGACGCAATCTCCGTTGTATGTCTTTTAATCTCCTCCCATATTCTTTCAACGTCTGCGGATCCCGGCCAGAAAATGACTCAGAAAGCAGCCGTGATTTTACATAACTCTCTGTTTCAAGTTCTTTCTCTTCTTTTCTTAATTTTTTAATCTCATTCTTTATCTGAGACAAACGTTTTAATGCCTGTTTATGCCTTTTATGCAATTCATCTAATTTAGAATCCAAATTAATATTATCTTTATACTTATTCTTTTTCTCCTTTAAAGTCTTCTTTTCACTACCCAAATTATCAGTGCCTTTACCTGCAATAGATGAATGTTGAAGGCTTGTACTGTCATTTCCTTTTTTCTTATCTAAATAATATTCCAAACCACCCGGATAAGATTTAATACAACCATTATTTATTTCTATTATATAATTTGCAATCTCACGTATAAAATACAAGTCATGACTTATAAAACAAATTGTCCCCGTATAGCCTTTAAAGGCCGTAGTTAATGCCTTTACCCCATCAAGATCTAAATGCGTTGTTGGCTCATCAAGAAGCATAAAATTGGGAGGATTAATGAGTAACTTTGCCAGTATAACCCTGCTCTTTTCACCGCCTGAGAGGACCTTGATAGCTTTAAAAACATCATCTCCACGAAAATTAAATAAACCTAATAAGGTTCTCACCCTTACTGCTGGTGTAGCTGCTGGTGCTGCTGAGATAACCTCATCAAATACATTATTATTAGGATTAAGGACATCCAATCTTGTCTGAGAAAAATATCCTTTACTAACATTATGACCATATTTCAATACTCCACTGTCAGGGGGAAGGACACCTGCCATCATCTTAAGTAAAGTAGATTTACCTGCACCATTCGGGCCAACAAGACATATTTTCTGACCCTTAATTATCTCCAAATCAAGGCCATCATAGACCTTCTTATCTCCATAGGATTTCCTTATACCCTCCATATTTAAAACAACATATCCACTCTCAGCTATATCAGAAAACTCAAAAGATGAAACACTTTTCCCTTCTTCTGGTAATTCAATCCGCTCAAGGCGCTCAATCATCTTACGTTTATTTCTGACTGCCGCCGCACGATTTGGCTGAGCATGAAAACGCTGGGTAAATCTCTCCAATTGCTTGCGTTTCTTTTCAATAACCTTCTGTCGTTTCTCTAGAGTCTTTAGTTGTATCTGCTTTTGCTGTTCATATGCCTCATAATTCCCTTTTACTTTAAACATCATGCCATTATCCAGCACAATAGTATAATTAGTAACATCATTTAAAAATACTCTATCATGTGAAATAAGGATAAAGGCACCTTTATAAGACGACAAGAAATCCTTCAACCATAATGTTGCGGGGAGATCTAAATAATTCGTAGGCTCATCCAATAGCAATAAATCATATGAATAAGTCAACAATTTGGCAAGAAGCGTGCGCATCTGCCAACCGCCACTAAGTTCAGTTATCGGTCGATAAAAATCATCCTCTGAAAAACCAAGTCCTGAAAGTATCTTTTCTGCCCTATGTTCCAATTCATAAATACCAAGCTGTTCCAACTCCTGCAAAATATCTCCATATTGAATAGTATACGCTTTATTTTCATCTTCTAATCTTCTCTTCTTTTCCATTAAAGCCTGTATACGACTATCCCCTTCCGTCATCTCCTCCATAACAGTTCTTGAAGATGAAAACTGTGTTTCCTGTGGAAGATATCCTATGTTTATATTCTTCTGTATCTGAACATCTCCACCCAATGGTTCTGTCTCTCCCAAAATTATAGAAAATAAAGTTGTCTTGCCAGCACCATTTGGTCCTGTTAGACCGATCTTTTCATTTGGAAAGATACTAAAATTTACATCCTTAAACAACGTCCTTTGTGTAAATCCCATTGTAAGATTATTTATTGTAATCATATCTATCTCACTATTATGAGCATATGCTTAAATGCACAATTCAACCTTGTTGATTTGTGCATTTTTCACTATTTAACAAGGTTAAATTGTGCAATATAATTTTTTAACATATCTACTTCTTTTTCTTCTAAGTGTCGCCACTCTCCAAGCCTTAGATTACCAAGCATCAACGGCCCATGAGATAATCTCTTTAAATAAATCACCTTACATCCTATTCTCTCAAACATCCGTCTTATCTGGCGTTTCTTACCTTCATAAATTGTAATAAATAGTTGCCTGATCCCTCTTTTATTACATAAATATCGTATCCTCGCGGGCAATGTCTTTCCGCTGTCAATAATAATCCCATTTTCCAGCAATTTTTTATCTCTGTTACTAAAATCCCCTATTATTTTAACAAAATATTGCCTCTCAATATTAAATTTAGGGTGCGTTAAAGAAAACGCTAACTCTCCGTCATTGGTCAAAAAAAGAAGACCTTCTGTATCTCTATCTAAACGGCCTACAGGATTTAAAACATGTAAATGTCTGGGGAGAAGGTCAAATACTGTCTTTTTGGCAAATCTATCTGCTTTTGTTGTTACATACCCTGCAGGTTTATTTAAAAGCACATACTCATAATTTACAGGTTTAACATATTTACCATTAACCGCAACTATATCCTTCCCCGGCACTATACTAAAGGATGGTTCACATATGATATCTCCATTAACACTAACCACCCCTGACTTTACTAAATCCAATGCCTTTCTCCTAGAACATACCCCATTACGAGAAAGAAAAACCTGAAGGCGTATTGGTTTATCAACCATAAGCACCTCTCTGCCTTAACGCCTCATAAAGTAATACAGCTGCAGAAACTGATACATTAAGTGAATCGATCTTTCCTCTCATAGGTATCCCTACACATCTATCAGAGGAATTCAACCAAAAATCGCTCAATCCTCTATCTTCGCTGCCTACAACAATCGCCACCTTTTGTCTAAAATCCACAGAAAAATAATCTATTTCAGCATCTGGAGATGCTGCGTATATCTTAATATCCCTTAATCTAAAAAAATCCAATGCCTGTGAACTAGAACAGGATATTGTCTTTAAAGAAAACACCGTGCCCAAACTTGAACGAATAACATTAGGATTATAGATATCTGTTTTACAGTCACATAAAAAAACTCCATCAACTCCAACCGCATCGCATGTACGTAAAATAGCCCCTATATTCCCTGGTTTCTCTATCCCTTCTATTACAAAAAATATTGCATGTTTTCTCAAAGGAAATGAATCTAAAGAGCAAACATATCTAGTTCTAAAAACACCTAATATCCCCTTGGTACTCCTGCAATAAGAAATTTTACTAAATGCTGGTTTACTTAACTCAAACACAGATATATCAAATAACTTTATCTTATTCGCAATAATCTTACCTATTCCCTCTGACAGAAATCCCTCTGATACATATATTTCCAAAAACTCAACTCCAGCATCCACCGCCAACATAAATTCCCGAATTCCCTCAACTACAGCAATCTTCTCTTTTGCCCTATCTCTATATCCTCTAAGACGAATTATCCTTTTAATCTTGGGGTTGGAGACACTTTTTATCTTTAAAATATGCATTTCAAAATAAAACTAATTCTGTATTTAGCTAAATATCTTATCTAGAAATATTTTGATTTCATGAATAAATCGCTGTTCTGAAACAATATAACCACTATTATGAGCCCCGTCTATGTCTACAAAAAATTTAGGAGACATAGCAGCATCATATAATTTCCTGCCCAAGGCATAGGGGACTACATCATCATCTTTACTATGTATAAATAACTTCGGCACAGCTATATTTCTTATTTTAGATACAGAATCCAATTTTACACTAATTAAAAACGACGGGACAAAAGGATATAGAATTTTTGCCATATCTGCAGCACAACTAAAAGAAGAATCTACAATAAGTCCTGCTACTTTTTGTTTAGACACCAAATCAATAGCAACCGCTCCTCCTAAAGACGCACCATACACCACTATCTTATCCGGAACAATTCCCTTTGTGACTGTAAGGTAGTCATAAGCAGCCTCTGCATCCGTATAAAGACCTGTCTCTGTAGGCCGACCTAAACTCTTACCATATCCTCTATAGTCAAATATAAATACATTCATCCCCATTTCATGAAAATATTTAAATTTATCAATTCTATCTCCTATATTCCCTGCATTACCATGAATAAACAGTAATGTAGCTTTCGCATCTTCCGCAGGAATAAACCAACCGTTTAATTGAAGTTTATCTCGGGTTTTAAAATATATGTCTTCGTATTGCAACCCTACGGCCGAAGGCATAAATGATATATGTTTAGACGGGACAAAAAGCGTTTTTCTTTCAAGCCTTCGTATATAATAGAAAAATAATACCGAACTTAATACAATAAAACCTGTCAATACACTCATCAGGCCCTCGCTGAAGTATAACTTTCAAGATTATAATTTATTTCTGTAGATGGCATAGGTATCTTATCGACTATAACTCCTGCTTTAGAAAAAAACTCCGCTGCCAATGTGTCATGATAATCGGCAAATATAACAACTCTCTTAATCCCCGCTCCTATAAGAGCCTTGGCACATGTAGTACATGGCATATTAGTAACATAGGCTGTAGCACCATCGACAGCAACTCCTTTCTTAGCTGCCTGCATCAATGCATTCATCTCAGCATGATTTGTGCGTTGGCAATGGTTATCAACAATAAGACATCCGACATCCTCGCAATGGTCATCGCCTGGTATCGAACCATTATATCCTGTTGCTATAACATTTTTATTTTTCACCAATACACATCCACAATGCATTCTAGGACATGTAGCTCGTTCTGATGCTAACATTGCAAGCTTCAAAAAATATTCATCCCAATCAGGCCTTTTCCCCATAAAAATATCTCCTTTCTTAAAAAAATGTATAGTTAATTTATAACTATATATACTCTAACTAACAATCAAAGCCCCTATCGTTTCTTAATTGCCCACATGCAGCAGAAATATCTCTACCTCGCGGCCTTCTAAATGTAAAATGGAGACCATAACGTTGTAATTCTTCTTTAAAGACATTAATATCTTCCCTTGATGCCGGCAGAAAATTGTAACCCTCTACTATATTATAATTAATTAAATTAATTTTACAAAGCATACCCTTTAAAAGACGCCCTAATTTTCTTGCAGCTGTTGGTGTAGATGTTACATCCTTTATTAATAAATATTCAAATGTTACCTGCCTTTGTTTTTTCTCAATATATTCCCTGCATGCTGAGATTAAATCAGATAAAGGATATCTCTTATTTACTGGCATAAGCAAACTTCTAACTTTATCATCCGGGCTATGCAAAGATACAGATAACTCTATTTGCCTACTATCATCTGCTAATTTTTTTATCTTAGGAATTATACCACAAGTAGAAATTGTTATACGTCTAGCTGCTATCATGAGTCCTTTATCTGAATTAATTATATCTATAGCCTTCATAATATTGTCAAAATTATCTAAAGGCTCTCCTATACCCATAAATACAATATGTGTAACCTTACCCTTATTAATCATATTCTTTATAAAAAGTATCTGAGAGAGAATCTCTGCACAGGTTAAATTCCTTTTCCAACCATTAATACGACTAGCACAAAAACTACATCCGAACCTGCAACCAACCTGCGTTGAAATACAGACAGTCTGTCTATCTGATGAAGGGATAAGCACGGATTCTATCTTCTCGCCATCATGCAGCCTAAATAGCAGTTTTACTGTCTTATCTTTAGAAATTTCCTTTTTCTCAAGTATAATCTTAAAAAAAGAGAAATCTTTCTCCAACCTGTGGGTCAAGGCAACTGGCAAATTATGCATACTAACAAAATCCGTAACTCCCTTTTTATATAACCAGTCAAAAATTTGTCCTGCCCGAAAAGATTTCTCTCCTTGAGAGATCAGATATGCAGACAGTTGTTGATATGATAAATCACGAATATCTGTTTTATCCATAAAACTATATTATTAACTACACAACTAAAATAAATTTAACTATTAAAAAATTTAGACTATGTGTGTCAATTTAGCCGCCCTGTAAAAAACAAAAAGCAGTAAATATATATACAATCACTTTTCTAAAAATTGACCTATTCTACGGAATCTATTATAACGATGCTCAAGAAGGGCGTCTTTAGATAAAGAGGACAATTCTTTTATATATTCCAAAATACTTTTTTTCAGAGTGGATGCAACTGCGGCAGGATCACGATGAGCTCCTCCTAAAGGCTCAGGAATGACTTTATCGACCACCCCAAAAGACAATAAATATTCACTTGTAATCTTTAATGCCTCTGCGGCCTCAGGTGCCTTTAAACTATTACGCCATAATATAGAGGCACATCCTTCTGGTGAAATGACAGAATAGTAAGCATGTTGTAATATACAAACTTTATCCGCTATCCCTATTCCTAAGGCCCCACCACTACCACCTTCACCTATAACTGTAGCAACAATTGGAGATGTGATCCTTGACATATCTCTTAAATTTTCAGCTATTGCCTGAGCCTGTCCCCTCTCTTCAGCGCCAATTCCAGGATAGGCACCAGGTGTATCTATAAAAATCACAATAGGAAGATTAAACTTCTCTGCCAATCTCATAATCCGAATTGCCTTCCTATAGCCCTCAGGGTGAGCACAGCCAAAATTACGCATAACATTCTCTTTTGTATCTCTACCTTTTTGGTGACCTATAACCATTACCTTGGCCCCATCTATTTTGGCAAATCCTGCAATAATAGCCTGATCATCTGCAAATTGTCGATCACCATGTAATTCAATAAAATCTGTCATCATCATATTTATATAGTCCAATGTATAAGGTCTATCTGGATGACGTGCTATCTGAACTCGCTGCCAAGTAGAAAGATTGTTATATATTTTATTCTTCATTTTCTCCAGTTTCTGCGTCAACCTGTTTAATTCTGGATTAAGCTCAACATTATTGGCAGAATCAAACTCTTTCAATTCACTAATCTTTGATTCCAACTCAAATATGGGCTTCTCAAAGTCAAGTATAACCATACTCTTACCTTATTTTCAAATATGTTAAAAAATAAATAATAGTAGATACCACAAATATATATTGTATATATATCATCAATCTACAATAGTTACCTTTGTTCCTAAAGGAATGATAGAATACAACTCCTCTACATCTTTATTTCGCATTCTCACACAACCTGCCGTAACCTGCTGACCTATCGTTTCTGGTTCAACCGTACCATGAATACCATATCCTGGAATATTAAATCCAAGCCATCTACTTCCTAATACATTTTGCGGGCTCTCTGGTGGAACAATGACTCCTCTGTTAAACCACACTGGATCCACTAATTTTACAGTAATCTTAAATTCACCTGTAGGAGTACTGTTATTTTTCCCTGTAGAAACCTTGTAAACTTTTATTATCTCATTACCTTTACGTAACATTAAAATATTTTGAGACTTATCTACTAACAAATTAAACTTCCCTGTCCATATACGTAACCTCTGGCCTACGCGTATTATATCGCTCTTCAAGTTATTAGATATTTTTATAAGATCTACTGTGGTCCCATATTTTTTGGCCAACTTACCCAAAGTATCACCACTAACCACTTCATGTATTATAGTATCTGGTGTCTGAACATTAGAAAAAATTATCTTCATATTAAGCGATTCTAAATCCTTTTGTACAGCCTCTATATCACTATATTCAGGATAATCAGAAATAATCTTCTGATATAGCTTCTTGGCCTTCAACATTTCTCCATCTTTTTCAAATGCCTGTGCCTTAGTATAGAGCTGTCTCGCCTCTTTATCAGGAGAAACAACTGCCTCTGCCGGTTTTTGTTCTCTTTTATTCACAGACATCCATAATAATCCGATGCCAATCCCTGCTACAATTAATATAAAAAATTTCTTAGACACGGCACATATCCTCCTCTTCCTCTTTTAATTTACTATCACTTATTTCTTTAGAGATATCTCTGAAATACTCCCTACATTCAACTATCTTATCCTTATAATTTAATTGTCTATCTACTTTAGTAGCAGGACCAATTTCTACTCCTACCTTCTTCAACAAAAATCTAATAATATGAAAAAGATAATATTTAGCATACCCTATATGGTCAGGATTCCTTTTAATAAGTCCACTAAAAATATCTATAAAAAAACTAATCAGCCTACATACAACAACCGGCATATGAAGCAATACCGTTATACTATACTGCACAGCCTTTGGTGGTAAGGACTGTATCAGCTTAAAACAAGCCTCATATCTATGATATATCCTTTCCTTACTATGATCTTTAATTTTAGCAGAATTTCTATAAAAGTCACTATTTATCCCATTATTAAGCAAATCTGCCTCTGATTCGGTTATAAGCCCTGATTCACATGCCTCATGAAACATCTTTGTCCCCGGCAAAAAATTAGTCCAAAAGGTTTGAATGCGAAAAGGCCTGTATTTCATATATACCTTTAATGCAAGTTCCTGAGCCTCAATAGGCTCATTAGGAAGAGCAAACATATGATCTACCTTTACCTTAATATTATACCTACGCATAGCATTAAATGCAGATTCTATATGTGACTGTGTCTCATAACGGTTAAGCACACTGCGTTTGTATCCATCATGCATACTCTGTACTCCCATCTGCACATAAATACACCCAGCATCTGCCAACAATCTAGCTATCTCATTATTCATATATAAGGGATGTGATAAACATTGAAAGGGGAGCCCTATCTCCTTTTTATACTTATATAAAAATTCCTTAAGCCATTTTTTATTTAAAGTAAAAACATCATCCTCAAATTCAATTATTTTAAGTCTATATCGTTTTTTAGCAAAGCGCAACTCTGCAAGCATATGTTCTGGACTTCTATGCCGTACATATCCTATTGGAGAATTACCATGCAACCCAGCAAAATAACTATTAAAACAGTAACTACATCTATTAGGGCAACCTCTGGAGGCCAATGTAAAATATATATCTCCTAACCTCATATAATCCTCCCATAAAGGCTTATCAAATATGGGTAAAGAATCCAAATCTTGAATAAATCCTGTCTGAGGCCCGATAATGATTTTACCATTAGCAAGTTTATAACGTGTATTAGGAATTATCTTGCCATATAATCTCTTTTCAATAACCTGAAGTATTAGAGGAAAAGCAATATCTCCTTCTCCTATACATATAAAATCCACCTCTTCTCTTGAGATAACTAACTCTGGGACCGCCGACACATGCACTCCCCCAAACACAACCTTGACGTTTGGTAATATCTGCTTCGCCGCAGCTGCAACTGATAACATCCATTGATAAGTACAGGTCAAAGGAGAAAAAACCAACACGTCTGGGTGTTGTTTTTCTATAGTATCAATCACATCCTTCGTATCATCAAAAAAAGAAGAAAGTACAGGAACATCAAAATTATACCTGTCATTAAACAAAGATACACTAAAAGCAAGATTTACACTATGTCCATACCGCTTTGCTATAGCAGAAAGTAAACTTATCCCTAATTGTTCCCATCCTATACCAACAAAAGTGACATGCATCTATCTTCCTTTTGTTATTTAAGCTCTTATTCTTATGCTTATGTCACAATTTAATCTTGTTGATTTGTGACATAAGACGAGAAATCCCTTCTTTCATATGCTCTCCCTGAGGCAAAAGGCTTATAACCATATAACCATTCTCATCAAAATCAAAAAAATATCCTGGATGAACAAATACATTTTGATCTTCTAACAAATCAATAACAAATTCCTCTTCGTCAAAATTATCCCTCACCTTAAGCTTTATTACAGCATACCAGCCGCCTTCAATCATAAAACATTCACATCTCTCAGTCTCCTGACATGCATGGGCTAATATTGCATAATTGTTACGCACTCTATCAAGAATCTGGTTCTGAATGTAACTACTTATCTTGAACCAATCAAATAATGCATTCTGTGAAGCAATATTTACTGACAAAAAAGTATCAGCAATAACCTCAAGCCTTGCTATTGCTTCCTTAACATAATCATGAGGGCCGTCTACAATAATCCATGAAACCTTCATCTGTGGGAGCCCTAAGGCCTTGGACAAGCCACCTAATGTAAATGTAAGTACATCTTTATTGCCTATAAACGTTGAAAATACTCTCTCATCTGACTTATAATTAAAAATGTAATCAGCAAACACTTCATCAGATATAATCGGGATATCATTGCGTATGCATTCGACACTAACAAAGTCTATCTCTTCTCTGGTTAAAAATGAACCTGTAGGATTATTAGGATTTACAATAACAACCGCTCGATTACCTATCAAACATTCTTTAAATTTTTCTTGTGACAAAAACCAGCCATCACTATATTTTAACGTATAAAAAGATAAATTCACATCATTTATCCTTGCAAGAAAATCAAATAAAGGATAACTCGGCCTAGGAAATAATATACTATCTCCTGGGGCAGCAAGCAACCTAAATAGGAAAGCATATGCTTCTGAGGTAGAGCAGGTAAGAAAAATATTCTCTACTGACACATCTATTCCTTTTTGGGCATAATAACTACATACAGCCTCTCTTGCAGGAAGGATTCCCTTTGCTACTGGCAGATATACTAAATTTTCTTTCTTATTTAATGCCCTTAATATATCTTGTGGATAGTAAAAATTTACCTGTGTTGGGTTGGATATAGTAAGATCTATTACCTCAACTCCTGTGTCTCTTATCCTGTTGAGTGTGTTTGCTATTGGATTTAATGAAAGCTCCCAATCTGTTCTATGAGCAAATATTCCTGACTTCTTAGACTCCCTGTGCATCCAAACGCCTTTTTATCCTTTCCAATTCTTTTTCTGTCTCTCTTAATTGCCGTTCTAATTTTTTGTATTCAGACTTAGCTATCCACTGCACATCATTTTCTTTCTTAGTCAACCTTATAACATCAGAACGTAGCTGCAAAATCTCTTTCCGTTGTTCTTCAATCTGTGTCTTCAACCTTGAATTTTCCAATTCCAAAGATAACCTAATCTCATTAAGTCTATCTACTTCTTTCCTTAACTCTTGAAGTTCTCGTTTTTGGTGCAAGTTTGTAGAATGTTCCTCTGCATAAATTTCATGTAAGTCTGCTAGCTCTTTTTTAAGTTGTTCAAATTCTTTTGTCTTCTTAACTACATAATCTTCTTCTTTTCTATGCCATTCCTTCTCCTGGGCAAGTCGTTCCTGATATTTTTTATTACGGGCCTTTTCTATTAAAATCTGTCGTTCCTTTTCTTTCTCCCTAACTTGCATACGATGTATTTCTTCCTTCAAAACACGTATATGCCTCTCCATACGTAACGCTGCCTGTTTCCAATCTTTCTGTTCCTGAGAAAGAGAAGTCTTTTTCTTTTTTTTCCTCTTACGTCTACGTTCTTCTGTAGGGAACAAAAAAAGCAACAAAAGAAGCAAAAAAATAAGAAAGAGCCCTATAGATATAATCATCTTAACAGTAACCGACATCTCTGTTTACCTTCTGCTTACTTTCCCTCAGTCCTTACAGCATCAATACGGCTCTTAAGTTCTTCATACTGACTATCTAATACAACAAGAATCCTATCTATACCTTCAAGATTTTCTGCCTTCGCCATATTCTCTATCTGATTAAAAGTCTCTCTTAGTACCTTGGCAGATATATTCCCTGTTGCTCCCTTTAATGAATGGGCGATACTTCTAACCTGTTCATAATCCTGTTTATCAATGGCCTCTGATAAAAGTTGTCTTTTGGTTTTATAATCCTCTGTAAAGATATCTAATAATTCCAACAACAATCCCTTATCATTCTGGACCCGTTCCATAAACTCCTGTAAATCAAAAATATTATCACTCATTTCCTCTTCCTTTCTTAATCTTTATATGATGCCATATTTCCAAAATCAGTTTCTTCCTATCAATTGGTTTTGAAACATATCCATCCATGCCTCCATCTATATATTTTTGTCGGTCATCCTGCATCGCACGCGCTGTCATAGCAATAATAGGGATATGCCCCCCTATTTCTTTTTCCTTTTCTCGTATCTTCTTTGTAGCTTGAAGCCCATCTAATATAGGCATATGACCATCCATCAAAACCAAATCAAAAGCCTCCTTAAAAACACGTTCTACAACCTCTGCACCATTACATGCAACCTCAACTACTATACCATATTTTTCAAGTATCCTAACCATCATTCTTTGATTTACAATATTATCCTCAGCAACAAGAACTCGTACACCTTTAAGTTGCCTATATACCTTATCAAAATAAATACTATCCCTTTCTTCACACATAATATCTTTTTGTTTTTCTCTTACAGATGGCAAGGTAAAATTGGCAGTAAAATAAAACCTACTTCCTTTACCTTCCTCACTCTCTACCCAGATACGACCTCCCATCATCTCAACAAGTCTTTTACAAATAGCCAATCCCAACCCTGTGCCTCCAAATCTACGTGTTGTTGAATCATCTGCTTGAGTAAAAACCTCAAATATCTTTTCTTGCCTATCCTTTGGTATACCTATTCCCTTATCTTCAACCATAAACTGCAAACATACCTTCTTATTTCTCTTTGAAACAATCTTTATCTCTGTAACAATATCTCCGCTAGGAGTAAATTTAATAGCATTATTCAATAAATTAATTAAAATCTGTCTTAAACGAGTAGGATCGCCACAAATAACCTCAGGGACATCTTCTGCTACTTTTATAATAAGATTAATATCCTTATTTTTTGCAATAACCATCATACCCTTAGAAACAGTCTTTGTTAGAGAACGAATATTAAATGCTATTTTCTCCAAAACAATCTTACCTGCTTCCACTCTGGATAAATCCAATATATCGTTCAACAATCCCAACAAATTATCAGCAGCCTCTTTAGCGACAAAAAGATTCTCTCTCTGTTCCTGATTAAGAGAAGAATCCAAACTAAGATCGATCATACCTATAATAGTATTCATAGGAGTACGTACCTCATGCGACATATTTGCCAAAAACAACGACTTAGCCCTATTAGCCTCTTCTGCTGCAAGCTTAGCCTGCAGTAACATCTTCTGAGTCCGCTTACGTTCAGTTATATCTCTTATAATACCAATAGAACCGGCTATATTCCCTTCCCAATCCTTGACCACAGAGATAGATACATTTACATCAATAAGACTACCATCTTTACGATATATCTGTGTTTCAATATCAGTCAACATACCCTTCTTTCGTATACGAAATGCCCGCATTCTACGCCATTCTCGTGGTGGATATAACTCCTTAACAGGTTTATTAAATAAATCTTCTTTTCTCATACCAAGCAACTTCTCTGTAAACGGATTCCATGCAACAATCTTCTCGGTCTTATCTGTTACTGTAATAGCTGCTGCAGTATTATCAAAAACCACCCTAAACAAATCTCTTGACTCGAACAGCTCTTTCTCAAATTTCTTTTGAACTGAAATATCCTCAACAACAACGTTAAATAATTTCTTACCTAAAGATTTATCTTTGATACACGTCCCGGATAATATTGCCCAAAAAGGATTCTTTTTGGGGCCAACAAGCATTGCCTCATACCCTCTAACCTCTCCATATTTAAGCATCCTTTTATTAAAATTAATCAATGCTTCTTTTTCCACAAAAATGTCACGTACTTTCATATTTGAAAATGTTTCATGACTTATACCGAACATTTCACATATAGTATTATTCACATAAACAAATCTACCAGTAAGTCCTGATACAGATTGATACACACCTATCTTTAGACTATTAACAAGATTTTCAAAATCAATATGGGGCGATTTTTTCTCCATATTATTTCACCTTTGTTGAATAACCTGATATTTTAACTCTTATATTACGCAATATCACCATAACAGTAAAAATAGTAACCACTACTGTAAGAGAGGCCATACACACTACAAACAAAAAAGAACAAAACCTCTCATACCCTTGAGGCATAAGTCCGCTAGCAATATAAGCTATAATCGTAAGGGCCAAAAGAACAGCACAACCTGATATCAAAAAAATAAATAAGGAAAATAAAAAAGACAATAAAACCACCATTAAATTATAGATTACCAAATTACCTTTTGATATCTTGCTTGCTGCAATACCAATTCTTTTCATAAAATAAACCTTCCCAAAAACCTATTCTCCAAACAACATTATTCCTTGCTGCACAGAATCTCATGCTGAACTGCTATAATCCTATCCTTTAAATACGGATGACTACGAAGAATAATTAACCCACCCGGTTCTCTTGATGTCTTCTTTAATATCTTTAATACCTCCACCATCCCTTGAGGATTGAACCCTGCCAATCGCATATATTTAACCCCTAACCTATCCGCTTCATACTCATCATGTCTACTATAGGCAGAAGAAACTAATCTCATTACAGCAGACGAACTTAATCTTGCAATACTTCTTGCATATGGACTCAAGCCTATATTAGATAAAATAAAACTACCTAATAAATCATACCCTAAAATAGCCTGAAACTTCTTAACTACATGTCTTGCTGCACAATGTCCCATTTCATGAGCAATAACAGCAGCTATTTGATTGTCATCCTTCAATTTATTCAAAAGCCCAGTAAAAATATATATATTCCCCCCTGGTGTGGTAAATGCATTCATTTCATCTTTCTTTATTACATAAAAATTATATTTATAATCCTTCCTATCTGAAACCGCTGCAAGTCTTGCGCCAATAGAACGAACCCTGTTAAGCAATCCTCCTCTAATAACAAATTCATACTCTCTCAAAAGCCGCTGATGTATATCCCTCCCCATCCTTACCTCTGTGGGAGTAGATATAGCAATAAATTCCCGTCGACCAGTAGCTGGGTTATAACTACCTATAAAGGCACATCCGGATAAAGCTACAAGGAATAAAATAAAAAGAAATTTCCTAAGTCTACAACCACACCATCTGCTGAACAAAAAATATCTATATTTATCATCTCTCGAATTTGACAACATCTTCCCACCACTTACTACTATCCCATGTCTTTATACGCCTCCATATCTGTTTTGCAGAATCGGTTTTTAAAAATGACGGTGCCTTTTTAAAAAATTTTACAGCCTTATTATAGCCTGAATCATAATATTCCTTAGCCTGTAAAAGACATTCTAAAATATCGGCATCCCTTGCTATAATTGCCTCCTTTGTTAATTGACCATCATAATCTTCTCTTAATACATGCATCTGCTTTCTGACTGTTTTATCCAATCCTTCTATCTGATCAGAAAAGGCCTTTTTTTCTGCTTTTTTAAAATCTATATAAAAATGTCCCATCTTATGCAAGTCATTAATTCTAGCTTCATGAATATCATTAAACAATGCCATTATCACTACCTTAAAAGGATCAGCCTCTTCCAAATGAGCTAAATAATATCCTATAACCGCGCATCTAAAAGAATGTTCTGCCACTGTCTCAGGATCCTTTATCCCTGCAACCCACCATCCAGTTCGCCTGACATGTTTCAACAAACCTGCCTCAGCAAAAAACTCCAGAGCTTTATCCCAATTAGGCTTTTCTTTCCTGCCTATATGTCTGTTTTTGTCTTGTAATTTCATAGCAAAATATTGTTGTTGCATGCGAAACATTAAAAGACAAAGTAGACGCATGCATAGGAATTGTGACCTTTAAATCCAGTAACTCCTGTATACGCGGTCTTATCCCCTTTTGTTCAGAACCAATCACTATACTTATAGGATATGGCAATCGCAACCCTGTTAATCGTTCCCCACCACTTACAACAGCACCGACGATATAAAAACCTGACTCCTTAGTCTTCCTAATAGCATTAGCAAGATTAGCAACCCTTGCTATAGGCACATAATTCTCTCCACCAGAAGCAACTCGTAAAACAGCCTCTGTTACCTGCACTGAATCATGGGTTGGCAATACCACAGAAAATCCTCCCAGACATGCCAACCCACGTATAATAGCACCCAAATTCTGCGGATCACTAAGCCTATCTAAAAAAATTAAAGATCGCCCTTTTTTAACCGATATATCCAAAACCTCATTTAACTGACAATATACAAACTCATCAACATCTGCCAGTATCCCTTGAGTATTAGTATTTCTCGCTATCTTTACAATTTTTGTCTTAGGTACTGACAGAACAGGAATATTCCACTGTTTTGCTTTTTTATAAATATAGCCAGCAGATCCATATCCCTGCTGGAGATAGATCTTTCGTATACTTGACGGATTCCTACGCAACCTTTCTATAACAGGATTCTTTCCAAACAACCTCATAACTAAGTCACTTTCCCCTCCCCTTTAACATTCTGCACAATTTAACCTTGTTGATTTGTGCATTTTTCACAAATCAACAAGGTTAAATTGTGCAGAATACTATTTTTTAATGCCTAAACCAAGAAAAAATAAAGGCCTCAAAATACTCCACCACCCTGTAAATGGCCTCATCTTTGTATATCCTAATTCTTTAGGTGGATATATCTTTGTCACAGGGGCTTCTGTAAATTTATAGCCAAGTGTAATTACTTTATAAAGTAAATATGGTTCTAATTCATATTCATTAAGCCACTTTTGAGCTATATCTATCCTTTTATCTTCAAAAATAGACAAACTAAATGCCCGAAATCCATTTGTTGAATCTGTAACCTTTCTTCCTGTTATAGCTGACATTATCATAGGATGCATCCTTGTCGCTATCTTTCTATAAAAAGGCATATCTCCTCCAATTCCTACCTTGCCTTTATACCTGGAGCCCTGTACAAAATCATATCCTTCATTTAAAATAGGCTCTATAAGCCTTGGTATCTGCAAAGGATCATCTTTATCATTACCTGCCATAATGACCAATATTTTGTAACCTTTCTTTTGAGCATACCGTATTGCTGTTCTTATCGCAGCCCCAACCCCCCTTCGCTCAGGATGCCTAATTGTCTTGACTCCTCGCTTTGCAAATGACTGTATCATCTCTGTAGTACCATCATCTGATGCATCATCAATAATAAGATAATCTGCATATGCGCGTGCTCCACTATCAAGAAAACGTTCAATTGCACGTTTTAATTTTACATTTTCATTATATGCTATAGGACACACCAATACCCTATGCATCCTTGCCTCCAGTTATCCTTAATGTGTCTTTGTAAAGAATATATTGTCTATTACAAACCAAACACCTTAACTTATCATCAAGCCTTCGACCACAAATACAGGCATACCCAATAAACCTGGCAGGGTTACCTACAACTATACAATAATCTCCAATATCTCTTGTTACTACACTACCTGCGCCTACAAAAGCATACTCTCCAATAGTAATCCCACACAAAACTGTTACATTAGTCCCCAAAGTGGCCCCCTTCTTTATACGAGTAGGTTCCAAAACCCACTCATCTTCTCTATTACTTCTGGGATATCTGTCATTAATGAACGCAATATTAGAACCAATAAAAACATCATCTTCTATAACAACACCATCAAAAACAGATACATGATGTTTTATAGTAACATTATTCCCTATAACCGCCCCCTTCTCAACAAAAGAACCATCGCAAATATTACATCCTTTTCCTATTATAGCACCATCCTGAATATTAACAAACGCCCATATCCTGGTCCCTTCTCCTATCTTTGCCCCTTTATGGATAAGCGCTGTCTCATGGACAAAATAATTCATAACCGAACACACTCTCCCTTCCTATCTATAGATTGTTGTATTGCCTCTAAAGTCTTAACCACATCCTCGCCCTTCTGGGCATCACATAAATGAGGATGCTTTTTATCTTCTATACATTTAATAAAATATTTGTTCTGCCCCTTTAACGGCTCTCGTGCCGGTATCTTAGGAATTGTGATACTCCCTTCCCTTGAAAGTAACTGAAATTCACCATATGTTTCATAAAAGATAGATGTTTTTTCAACATGTTTGTCATATAACTTAATTGGGCCAATATTATCAAGGTCATCCCATACAACCATCTTCTTATCACCTACAATAGTAATCTGTCTTACTTTTCTTGGATCAAGCCAACTTACATGTACATTGGCTATTATATTTGACGGATACTCTAATGTAGCAAATGCCAGATCCTCAAGAGAATTTCCAAGACACTTCTGTCCCCTTGCCGAAACATTAATCGCTGAAGAACCAAAAAGATAATTAAAAATAGATATATCATGCGGAGCAAGATCCCATAAGGCATTTACATCATAACGAAATGGCCCCAAATTAGTTCTTAAGGCATAGGCATAATATATAGAACCTAACTCCCCTGAGTCAATATACTCTTTAAGCCATACTATACCTGCATTAAATAAAAAAACATGCCCCACCATTAAAACCAATTGTTTTTGCTCTGCCAATTCTTTTAAATATCTACACTCATCTACCTTAAGTGCTAGTGGTTTCTCACATAAAACATGTTTGCCAGACTCCAGTGCCTGTTTTGTTATGGAAAAATGAAGATTTGTAGGAGCAGCAATACAAACTGCATCTATTTCTTTATTGTTTAAGATATCCATATAATCGGAAGATACCTCTATCCCCGGAAACAACTCCTGCATGTTCTTAAGCCGTGCTTTATCAACATCCGCGCACATAACCGATCTGGATTCCTGCAGCCCTGCAAAAATTCTTATATGATTAGGTCCCCAATGACCACACCCAATAACACCAACTTTTATCACAATATCCCTCCCATTTATATTGAAGAAAAATAATATTTTATAAATATAATTAATATATTATACCTGCCAAAACCAAAATTAGAAAGCCTTAATTTATAGACTTTAAAAATCAAATAGTGGGTTGCAATAACCTGACTTTATAGTAGAATGATGTCATCATGAACAAAATAATAAAAACACAATTAAACAAATACTATAAAATATTGCCTTTCTTTCTAGGAGTTATCTTAATTATAATACTCAATATCCATCAATTGCTGAAAGAAGAAACTCTATTCCATCAAATATCTTCATATAAAACCTTTTCTTCTATAATAGGAGCACATTTTCAAGATATCAAACCCTTACTTCAAGGTGTTGAATATGTGGGATACTATACAAATAGAAACTTATCTATTCCCAAAAATAATAAACGATATTCCCAAGCACAATTTGTACTAGCTCCTACTATACTTGATACCAATAATCTAAACCATAGCTTTGTTATACTCGATTGTACCGATAAATCTATAGTAGAAAAAAAATTAAGGCAACTACAGGCAATTCCTATCAAAATCAACCAATATGGCATAATCGTGGCAGAAAGGATGTTGCCCTAATCAAAATTACTAAAAATGCAATATATACTACACATATTTCCTTTTTTTATATCCTGCTATATAGGATGGGCTATTATAGGCCTTATACTACATAAATATAAAATTTCATCATTAATGCATTTATGTCTTGGTATGGGACTTGGGCTTGGAATAAATGGTGAGACCACATTTATAAGTTTTCTTCTATTAAAACAATTTAACCAATATTTTGTAATCATATTTAACACTGCCATAGCCATTATCTTGGCAGGGCTACAATTATATAAAAGGCAGTCAAAACAAAAACAAAACCATATAGAATATAAAGGGATACTTAAAAATAAAAAAGAAATAATAGAATTTGTCATTCTATTTACAATACTAATTCCTTTATTATATATACAGAATATACACTATCCTTATGGAGGATGGGATGCTTGGTCTGTATGGAATCTAAAAGCCCGATTCTTATTTCTGGCAAAAGATAACTGGCAAGATATCTTCTCCCCTATATTATGGCGTTCAAGCCCTCATTATCCCATATTATTACCCCTCATCAATGTATGGGGATGGTCGTTACTATCCCAACCATCTAATATAACTCCTGCAATAACAGCTACTATATTCACATTTATTAGTATGGGATTATTGTTCTCAATGCTCAAACCTCATACAAACCTCATTCTATTATATTTAACAATAATTGCTATAATTACAAATCCTCTATTTCTAAAACTAGCCTCCAGCCAGTATTGTGATATTGTATTAGGCTATTATCTTCTTGCAACTATCTCATGTCTTATTATGGCAAAACAAACAAAAGAAACTCCATTTTGTTTCCTAACAGGATTGTTCACAGGCATACTATCTTTTACAAAACCAGAAGGGCTTATATCTGCGGGCATCCTTTTCCTTTTATATATTCCTTATCTTGTATATCAAAATAAAAGGCACATCATATATGCAAAAAAAATAACATTCAAATTCATTGCAGGCCTATCAATTACATCTATCATACCTGCTATTTTTTATATTATATACGCTCCTACAAATATCACATTTGAAAATAAAATATTATCTATGCCTCTACTTGAAATTCTATTTAGGATACGGGCTATATTCTATTCTTATTTTATGAATTTGATTAACATAAACCAGTGGCATGGATTATTACTTTTTCTTTTTATATTACTAATAGCACACCAAAAAAAGGCATCTGACCGATACATTATCATTATTCCAATTTATTTAATGATATACATGGGCATAATCAGCTTTTATTATTTTATTAATACATACTTTGAAATTAACTGGTGGCTTAATGTAACCTTAGACAGAATAATATTTGCCCTTTTGCCAACTATCACCTTATGGATACTTTACTCCACAAAAGAAAGGACATAGTAATAAATAACCTAATATTCTATCTTTAACAAAATTATACTATGATGCCCTATCAACCATAGCCTTTGCCCATCGCCTTACCTTTACAGAGATAATATTTTTTTTAGAAGAAGATAGTGGAGAGAAAAAATCTATCTGACCTAAAAAACGATTGCCGGCAAGTGCAGATTGCATCTTTTTGAACACATTAGCTTTCATCCCCATATGACAACAAAATAGAGCTATCTTTTTGTCTCTTATAGAAACCGTTGAAAACAAACTATTCAATGGAGCAGAATAACTTCCTGCCCAAACAGGACTACCTATAAACAATATATCATAAGAAGATGGCTCTCTCTCTAATGGTAATAACTCTGGGGCAACTTTAAAGACAATATCCTTTCCCCCATACAAATATTTTAAAAAACCCTTCGGATACACCCTTTTTTTAAGACAAAGTTCTTGCAAATCAGCACCTGTCTCTTCTGCTATATTCTTCGCAATAAAACGAGTATTACCATCCAAAGAATAAAATATAACAAGTATCTTCATCTTCATCCTCCATGGTTATTTATCTAAAATCATTACCTTCCTCCCTTTCACCTTAAGTCTACCATCAACAAACAAAGATATTGCCTTCGGATATAACTTATGTTCTATTTTATGAATTTTTTCCTCAAGTGTCTCTAAAGTGTCTGTTTCTGTAATCTTAACTGCCTCTTGTAATATAATAGGACCATGATCCATCTTTTCATCTACAAAATGGACAGTCACCCCACCTAGCTTACACCCATAAGTAAATGTATCTTTTATCCCATGTTTACCTTTAAATGCAGGAAGCAGGGATGGATGAATATTAAGGATTTTGTTAGGAAATTTTTTTACAAAAAACGGAGATAATACCAACATAAAACCTGCTAAAACCACAAAATCGATCTCATGCTCTCTAAGATAAATCACAATATCTCGCTCATAACTCTGTGGTGTTGCATAATCCTTACGCAAAAGGCATAGGGTCTTTAATCCTTCTGCAGCAGCTTTCTTTAAAGCATGGGCCCTTCTATTATTAGAGAAAACCAGTCCTATCTCGGCATTTATATGATGATGTTTCACTGCTGATATTATAGCCTCCATATTCGTTCCTTCCCCTGATACAAAAATAGCAAACCTCATGATAATATCCCCTCCTTTTGATCTTAGCTATAAATGCCATAAAAACACACAATATCTACAAAAAATAATACAATATTTCAAAATAACAGGTAGAAATAATACACACAACCCATTATCATAAGTATGCCATTTTTTATACAGGGAATGCAAGTCTTCCTTTCCCCATACGAATAAAGCCTACTATGCCAATAAAGGTTATAATAATACCAACAAATATTAATATCCATAATCTGCCTACAATGCCAGCAAGCCATGAACTTATGAACATAGATGAAAGAAAAGCAAAATGTATAACTATCTCAAGTGCACTAAATACCTTCCCTCGCATCTGCTCATCGCTAACTATATGCACAATGGTATTTGATGCTATAAAAATCGGTCCTATAATAAAACCTAAAAGTAAAGAAAGCAGCATGGAAACAAAAATATTTGGATAATTATATACTACTAATGCAAATATAATCAGCATAACACCTCCAAAAATCAAACAAAAAAATATAGTCTTAGCCCACATAAAACGCTTACCAAATTTACCATAACCAACAGCACCTAATAAAAGCCCAACCCCCACACACACTGCTAATATACCAAGGTGTTTTGTCACACTATGAAATGCCTCCTGAACAAAGATAATTATAACAACGTATACTGCCCCTGCTGCTGCCAAAAGAACAAATAACATATCAATAATAAATCGTATCTCTTTATGCTCTTTAAGATAATCAAATCCATCTTTTATCTCTCGCCATATCGTTTTCTTTATCTTCACTACCTGCTTAGCACTGACAATAACCTCCTGTTTTAATAATGACTTAGACATATCTATTGAAAACACTACTATAGCAGAAACAAAAAACGTAGCAGAATCTATAAAAAAACCTGTTCTTGCACCCCACCAATCTATAAAAAAACCACCCAATGCACATCCTATAACAAAGGCAAGCATACCTGTGGTTGAAACCAATGAGTTAGCTGCCAACAAATTATCCTCATCTACAAGATCAGGTATTATCGACATCTTGGCAGGAATATAAAAACGGCTAAAACAAAACACAAGAAACACAATAATATATATAGGTATCATAGAATTGCCAAACATAAAAATCGTAGGGATAAGCAGAACCAAAACACCCCTGAAAATATCACAAACAAATAAAGTCATCCTCCTATCCCATCGATCAACCCATGCACCTGCAAACGGTTGAACCACAAAAACTGGAATAATAGTAAACGCCATGAGTTTGGCAAGTCCCATTGGTGAAGATGATGCCTTTTCTGCAACTAATCCCACCAATGCAAGCTGATGTATCCTATCCCCAAACTGGGAAATAAGCTGAGCAACCCAAAGCCGTAAAAAATTTCTATTCTTTATGTGAGTAAGAAATCTATACATAGTATTCACAACCCCTCTCTAAAAAATCTTATTTCACTATTTAACAAGGTTGATTTGTGAAATAAGAGAAAAAAACAGATTTATATATTTGCATTTTAATGAGAGTCTCTTAACAAATCAAGAATAAGCCTAAATATTTAGAAACAAGCCTCAAAAAGAATGATAATAACTGGAGAATGAAGGAAGGACAATGATAAAAATAACAAAAGCCGACGGTGCGAATTGAACGCACGACCCATGCTTTACGAGAGCATTGCTCTACCCCTGAGCTACGTCGGCATTAAACAATCCTAAAATAAAAAATGCCGAGACCCAGAATCGAACTGGGGACGCAAGGATTTTCAGTCCTTCGCTCTACCTGCTGAGCTATCTCGGCATAAAAATATCTCTATTTAGGATATAATTTCAAGCTTCCTATCTTTTTATTAGATTATTATATTATCAAAGCTTTTTATATTGTCAATTTAAAAAAACAGGATTATTTATCTTGCAGATAATTCATAATTTTAACAAATACATCCTGAGCGACCGTAATCTTAGGGAAAAAATGTTTTCTTGCCTTCACACTAAGCTTTACGGTTGAATCATTAATAGGCATCACAGTAACTGTAACTTTAGTATTATTTACCCTTGCTATAAGGGTGCCACCTTCCGGTATTTCTTCCTCAATAGTTCCCATAATAGAAATTATCTTGACAACTGCATTCCAGACCACATCCTCATCTTTATTAGTTATTCCTTCTACAGTATCAGGACTTATTATATAGCCTCCAACTGCCCCTATTCCTCCAACTAGTAAATATATACACCCACTAAATGAGATAACTAATGGAATAAGTAATGCTAACATAAATACTTTCTTCTGGGGAAATAGGAAACCTTTCACAGTTCTTCCTCCTAAAATTATAAGGTTGACTAATTAATATATCAAAATATTACTATTATTATATTTCTTCCTGTAATTCCTTTCTCCATGGTCGCATTGCGACAAAAAAAGAACCTATCATCGTTATTATTAGCCAATCTCTACCAATCAAAATAATGGCAAGCCAAGGATAATCACCATATGGAGCAGAAAATTCTGTAAACAAATCATATACTAAAAGTATTGTTAATACTATCGGGGTAATAAAACGCACACATATATCCCAAAATGGTAAAAGTTTTTTATCTGAAGCATGATCTATATGTTCGCGTAACTTATTTGCCTTCCATATCCAGCCGATAAGTACGCATTCTATAATACCAATAATTACCAATCCATAATGTGTAATAAAATGGTCAACTATATCCACCCAAAACAACCCGCTTTTTGCTGTAAATATTATACTTCCAAGAAAACCTGTTACACATATTACAGAAACAACTGTCTTGCGATTATAATGGAACTTGTCAACAACAGCAGACGCAAAGGCCTCTACCAATGAAATCGCACTGGATAAACCTGCAATAACCAACGATGAAAAAAACACAATTCCAAAAAGATTCGCCAAAGCCGGCATAATACTTATAGCTTTAGGATAGGTTACAAATGCCAACCCGATACTTTCTTTGACCACCTCTGATATAGGCTGCCCTGTGGTATAAGCCATATATCCTAATGTGCCGAACACAGCAAACCCTGCCAAAAAAGAAAAGGCGCAATTACCAATAGAAATTATTAATGCATCCTTTACTATATTCACCTTTCGTGGGAGATAAGAGGCATATGTTATCATTATCCCAAAGGCTAATGATAAAGTAAAAAATATCTGAGAAAAAGCATCTAGCCATACCTGAGGTTTTGCTAACAACGAAAAATTTGGTTTTAAATAAACAACAATACCGTGAAAGGCACCTTTTAGATTAATACTCCAAACTACAAGGATAAAAATTAGGACAAATAAAATAGGCATAAAAATTTTATTGGCACGTTCAACCCCTTTTTGGACGCCAAAAAATACTATAAGCCAACTTAAGCCCCAAACAACAAGAAGCGATAATATTACAGGAACACGTATATCTCCTAAATGAAAAGGACCAGAACTTATCTGTAAATATTTATTAAAGAAAAAATCATTAGGATCCGCTCCCCATGACAGGTTAAAGGAAAAAAACATATAACTAAGACACCAAGCAATAACCACAGAATAATACAACATAATACCGTACATAGCACAATTTACAGACCACCATCCACACCATTCCCATCCACGGTTAATCTTCGCGAATGTTAATGGAGATGAGCCTCGCATCTTATGACCTATACCTAATTCCAATATCATCAATGGAATACCTACTATAAAAAGGGCTACCAAATACGGTATCAAAAATGCCCCACCCCCGTTCTTATAACAAAGATAAGAAAATCTCCAGATATTACCAAGACCTACAGCAGAACCTAAAGCCGCCAAAATAAAACCTGTTCGGGTTTTCCATTGGGGACGTGGGTGATGAGATTCACTTAATTTAGCCTTGCTCATCATTTATCCTCCTGTTATCCGGGATTTATTGTTTATGTGGATAGTTAACTAATATTTATATATTATAAATATTACTATTTTAATCTCAAAATTTTACTTTACTTCAACATAATTCCTAACCATTTTTGTATAACAGGAGAAAACTTTACAATCACTGGAGTAAAAACAATACTGACCATACTAATTAACTTAATAAGAATATTTAATGAAGGTCCACTTGTATCCTTGCAAGGGTCTCCTACTGTATCACCTATTACCGCAGCAGCATGAACAGGATTAACTGAACCATCAGGGAGTTTCTTGCCACCATAATGTCCAGCCTCAATATATTTTTTGGCATTATCCCATGCTCCGCCAGCATTATTCAACATAGTGGCAAGGACAAATCCACATGTAAGCCCTCCCGAAAGAACGCCTATAACCCCAGGCACGCCTAAAATTAATCCAATAACTACAGGTATAGATATAGCAAGAAAAGAAGGCATAATCATTGCCTTCTGGGCACCAATCGTTGAGATCTCAACACAGCGTGCATAATCTGCCTTTTGTGTTCCATCCATTATACCAGGCTTTTCTTTAAACTGTCTACGCACCTCATTAACCATAGCCCCAGCAGCCCTCCCTACCGCCTTCATAGTCATGGCACAAAATACAAACGCTGTCATAGCACCAATAAATAGTCCACATAACAAAAGCGGATTCATAAGATGAGCCCTATACACCTCAACAAAATCAAGAATGCCTAATTTTGATATAGCAGCAGCAGTTAATTTCTTAACCCCAACAAGAAATGTACCATTATTAGCAAATGTGCCTGCCCACATCTTTACCTCTTCTATATAAGCTGCAATAAGTGCCATAGCAGTAAGTGCAGCAGATCCTATAGCAAATCCTTTACCTGTAGCAGCTGTGGTGTTACCAAGGGAATCCAATGCATCTGTCCTTTCCCTTACCTTATCCCCTAATCCTGCCATCTCTGCATTACCACCCGCATTATCTGCTATAGGACCATATGCATCTGTTGCGAGCGTTATTCCCAAAGTAGCCAACATCCCTACTGCTGCAAACCCTATACCATACAACCCTAAGGAAAAATCAGAGAATCCTCCAGCAAAACCAAATGCACATAATATCCCAATAACAACTGTTATCACTGGCCAGCCAGCTGAATACATACCAGTAGCTAGTCCGTCTATTATAACCGTTGCTGCACCCATTTTTGCTTCAGCAGCTAATTGTTTAGTGGGCTGATAATGGTTAGACGTAAAATATTCTGTACTCTGTCCAATAATAACTCCGGCTATTAAACCCGTAATAATAGCTCCAAAGATACCCCAAGTAATCATCCCAACTGATGCCATAATAGCAATTGCTATCATAAGGAAAATAGAACTGCCCAGCGTACCGGTCAAAAGTGCATTCAAAAGATTCTTAGGTGAGGCTTCTTCTTTACACTTTACAAAAAACATCCCAATAATTGACATAAAAATTCCCAAACCTGCAACGATCATAGGTGCAATAACATACATTATTTCCTTAGATATCTCAAAAGAGGGATTATCCATTGCCCTATGTGCTGCAATCGATGCACCTATAGCAGCTGTCGCAAGAATTGATCCGCAATATGACTCATATAAATCTGCGCCCATCCCTGCTACATCACCGACATTATCCCCAACATTATCTGCAATAGTAGCAGGATTCCTTGGATCATCTTCCGGTATCCCTGCCTCAACTTTTCCTACAAGATCGGCCCCCACATCTGCTGCTTTAGTAAAAATACCCCCTCCAACCCTCGCAAATAATGCCTGTGTAGAAGCTCCCATTCCAAAAGTAAGCATTGTAATAGTTATATCAACCAATTTCTTTGCCTGAGAGGTCCCCGGATGCACCAAAGGTAACCCAAATAAATAAAAACCATTTTGCATATGAGCTGAAGTATAAACCAATTTATCTAAAATAAGATACCATAAACATATATCTAACAAACCAAACCCAACAACAACCAATCCCATAACTGCTCCTGAACGAAATGCCACCTGAAGACCTTGGTTTAAACTTTTCCTTGCAGCGTTTGCTGTACGCGCTGAAGCATTAGTAGCTGTCTTCATCCCTAAAAAACCACATAATCCAGAAAAAAATCCTCCTGTAAGAAAAGCGATGGGGACAAATGGATTTTGTATACGGTTAAACGCTAATACAAAGAAAATAAGACACAATACCAAAAATACCATAGCCACGACACGATACTGACGGAATAAATATGCCATAGCCCCCTCACGAACATATCCTGCTATCTCCTTCATCTTTTCCGTGCCTTCATCATAAGACATCATTTTTTTATAATAAAATAATGCAAAACTCAAAGCCGTAATACTCCCCAATGGAGCAATCCACCATACTGCAGGTGTAAAACTGATATTATTCATAATCCCCTCCTAAAAAATATTTTAATTATCTAGTATTAATATTTTTTAAAATATATATCGGTCTTCCAAACACCATTCTTTTTTATCCCTTATTTGGTTTTCTACCATGATTCGCTTTTTTAGACCGCCAATTTAATTTTCCTCGTCTCTTCCTCTTGCTCATAATACATCCTTTCTTCCATTTATTTTATATTTTGTCAATATAAACCTAATAAACACCAAATATTTTTAACTAAAATTATACCCATTTAATTTATTAAGGATCTCAAGGACATCACTTATATTATAAATTAAAGAAAATGGTTTCAATATTGCTATCTCATCAGGTTTACTTGAACCTGTTGCAACCGCTATAGTCTTAACCCCTGCATTAATACCCGTCTGAACATCTACGGTCATATCCCCTATATATACCGCCTCATCTTTATCATAGCCTAATGTATTCAATATCCTCTCGATCATCTGCCCATATGGTTTTGGCAAGTCTATCTCGTCGCGACAAAGGACATATGAAAACATATGACGAATATCTAACCGATGCAATATTATATTTGTAAAAACCGAGGCCCTATTAGTTGCTATAGCAAGTTTATACCCTTGCTCTTTCAATCTGCATATCAACTCCTGTGCATTCGGCATAAATTTTACGCCGGAACGCAAATCATATTCATGTCGACTACGATAAATCTGCACTAATTCATCCACATATTCCTCTGGCACTAGTGCATGAGCAAGACTAACCTCTCCCCAGCCTACACTTCTTTTTATTTTATCATCATCTACAGGTGGCAACCCCAATTTTTCTAATGCATAAGCAATACTTGAAGATACCGCATTATATGCATCTATCAGCGTCCCGTCAAGGTCAAAAATAATGAGATGTATCTTCCGCCCATTAAAAGACTTGCTCTTCACTACAATCCCTCCTATGGATTCACCACCCCTCCTGATACAATCACCTTAACTGCCTCTTCAATGGTTATATCTGTTATGATAATTTGATCCTTAGGCACAAAAACAACATATCCTGTCAACGGACCTGGAGCACTAGGAAGAAAAACACTACATACCTCTTCTCCTATCTTCTTATTTATTTTATCTGGTGCTTCATTAGTTAGAAAACCAAAGGCATAAATACCATTACGAGGGTATTCTACTAAAACTACTTTTTTAAAAGAATTTATACGTTCCTGAGAGAAAAGAAAAACCGCCATCTGTTTTAAGGCAGGATACACTTGCTTAAAAAAAGGTAAGTGTAAAAAAAGCTTTTCAAAAAAATGATGTATCTTACGTCCCAAAAAATTGGTAACAAGAAAACCAACAACAGTAATTAAATAAACTAAAAGAATAATACCTAAACCCCGGAAATAAAATCCAAAATTTTTATAAAAATAAGGCTCTATATACTTACCAAGGAGCCGATCCGCATAATTTATCACCATAATAAAAAGATAAACCGTAAGCCCCATTGGCAAAAACACCATCAATCCAGAAATAAAATATTTGCGTAACTTACTAAACATATCAATATCTTTCTTTGGCATCATCCTGCTCCTTCTTAAAAGCAGAATAATTTTTCCATTTCATCCCTCTATTTAAATACAAATAATATTCCTCTTACGTTACAAATAATTTTATTATAATTATTACAAAATAAACACGGAAAATCTCCCCATTAATTCTATCTTAATTTATACAAAATCCATATACTTGACAAGAATAAAACAGACATCAGAATAGAATCTATCCCTAATCCTAAATATGTTCTCTTATGTTTAACACCTATCCCAATAACAGCAATACATACCAAAATAACCCCTAAACTAGCAGTTAATATTTGCAACTTCGATACCATAGATAAAACAAAAACTCCTCTACTTACCAGATCACATACAGCTATAATAAAAATGTTTATCATATTACTTCCAAAAATATTACCAGCGGCCATATCAATAACACCCAATTTAAGTGCTGATAAAGATACAACCATCTCCGGCAAAGAAGTAACACATGCCAAGAATATGCTACCTACAAAAGTCCTGCCTAATCCTGTCTGCTTTGCAATAATATCTGCTGATGATGCCAACCTCATAGCAGCAAATATAACCACACCTGCACTTAAAATTAACCCTATAATTATTTTTATCCGAGATTGATTCAAGAGATCCTGTTTTGTCCTATTAACAACCTCAGATACATTATCTGCTTGAAAAGAATACAATAATCTCATCCCAATAAAAAAGAAAACCATAATCAACAGCATCCCTATATTCAAACAGCCAAATATAGAATGAGAAAAAAACTTTGAAAAAATTATCTCTGCAATAACAATCAATTCAAGCAGGACAACGCTTCCTGCAGAAACAATGTTGGACCTATCTGAACGAATATTATCAGTAATAGCACCCCTACGATATGCCAAATCCATAACAACCAAAAGCATTAAATTAAAATTATCACTTCCAAGTAAATTCCCTACTGCCAAATCATATGCATGAAGAGAAATAACTGCTGATAAACTACTAATCGCCTCGGGCAAAGAGGTAACCATCCCAAGTAAAATAATCCCAAGCCACACTTTCCCTATATTAAATTCTTCACTAAATCTATCAGCACACTGTGTCAACTTAGTGCCTGCAAAAACAATGAGAGCTGCATTAAATATAAACGAAAGCCAATACATTTATTAAAAATTTGTTAAACAAATCTTTCATTCTTTTAAAAAATACTTTTTTCAGATTTGCTTATTAGTAAATAAATACAACAATAATAAACCTGCTAATGCAAAAAATATTCCTATTACTGCTTTAAAAAGAATAACAATGTTTTCCCACCAAGCCAATATCAAAGCAATTCCTACTACTAATAATATGATAGCTACAAAAATAGATATAATATTTTTACCAGATACTAACATAAAAAAACTAACTCTCCCATTCCATATTCTTTTAAAGTTTAACTATAACACTATTCTTAAAATCAGGTCAAGATAAAACATCCTGTTTTAGCCTCTCCAACTAATCATAAAAATCTAAGCTGTTATTTTTTGTATATCCTCCTTAATATTTAACTTACTATCATTTGAATACTCCTGAGAGATCCGATAGGAAACTTTAAAAATAAAAGGCTCATCAACCTTAACACGGGTAGCAGGCGGGGGCTTTACGCCTATTTTAAGTAGAAAAAATCTATATATATGATATAAATAATATTTAGCATAACAAAAATGATCGATATCAAGTCTCAAAAAGCCTATTGTTATATCAGAAATAAGTGTAATAAAAGAATTAATTATTATAGGTAAACGAGTAAAAAATTTAGGATTAATGCGTCTACTTAAGAAAACTGGCAAGCCTACCATCAATTTAAAAATCGCTTCATATCCTTTATAAACCGGCACCTTTTTAGGATCAATAAAGCTATTATGCCGCGTAAAAGAATCCAACCCTTCTCCTTCATATATCTTCTCAGCATCTTCACGACTTATAAGCCCTGTCTCAATTGCCCTCTTAAACATCTCCGTCCCAGGATAAAAATTAGCCCAATATGTCTGGACCCGATAAGGCCTTCTCCTCAAATAAAACCTAAAGGCTGTCTCCTGAGCTTCAATTGGCTCTTCTGGGAGACCAAACATATGATCAAATTTAGCCAGCACCTTATATTTTTTCATAATCCTCAAGGCCTTTTCAATATCCTCAGTGGTTTCATTTCTATGCAAAACCTCTCTTTTATACCTATCATCCATACTCTGTATACCAATTTGTGCAGAACGGCACCCTGCATCTGCCAACCAGCGAACAACCTCTTCATCAATAAATTTTATATGCGTAAATATCTGAAACGGGACATTTATCTCTCTTTTATATTCATTTAAAAAATCCTTTAGCCATCTCTTATTTAAAGTAAACACATCATCAAAAAATTCAATAAGTTTAAAGCCATAACGTTTTTTTGCTATCTTCAATTCATTCATCAAATGAGCAACACTCCTATATCTGACGTATCTTCCCGGCCTATTATTTTCTGGCAACTTTGCAAAAAAATTATTAAAACAAAAAATACATCTATATGGACAGCCTCTTGAACCCATGGTAATATACGATTCCTTAAACTGCATATAATCTTCCCATAGAGTTTTATCAAAAATGGGCAAACTGTCTAAATTTTGTATAAATCCCATCTGAGGCCCTCTTACAACACTACCATCTGAAAGTTTATATCGTGTATTAGGAATAGGTCTGTGCGTACCTCCATCCTTTATTGCATCTAATATCATAGGAAAGGCAATATCAGCCTCTCCTACACACACATAATCAATAAATGGCCGGGATAATACTCTTTCTGGGACTGCTGTTGTATGCACACCACCAAAAATAATCTTTGCATGCGGGAACATCTTTTTTGCCTGCTCTGCGACATAAACCATCCATTGATATGTTCCAGTAACAGGAGAAAATGCAATTACATCTGGGCACTGTTTTTCTATGGCCTGCAAAACATATTTTGTATCATCAAAAAAATCAGCCAATGGTTGATAGGTAAGATGGAATCTATCATTAAACAGAGATACACTAAATGCAAGAGAAACCTCATGGCCATGAGCCTTTGCGATAGCAGAAAGCAGACTTATACCAAGCTGTTCCCATCCATTTGCAACAAAAGTTATCTTCATATTTTAAAAAGATTAAAAATCATTGAAAGATTAAACTTTTTCTCCTATTTAAAAATATATAACTCCATTACCATATTCTATATAAAAGATACGCCAAAACAATCCCTAAGATTCCACCCATAATAACCTGTAATGGTGTATGACCTATAAGTTCCATAAGCCGTTCTGCCTCAATCTTGCCCTTCCAATATATATCATCCAAAATTTGATTAAGTATGGCTGCCTGCTGCCCCGCACACCTGCGTACCCCCTGGGCATCAAACATTGTGACAATAGCAAATACAGTAGCAAGAGCAAAATCCACAGAGTCAAAACCTACATACAAACCACATGTGGTGGCCAAAGCAGTTGCTCCAGCTGCATGACTAGATGGCATTCCACCAGTACCAATGAACCATTTAAAATCAAACCTTCTCTCTCGAATAACCCCAAGTACAACCTTAACAAACTGTGCAATAGCCCATGCAAGTAAAGTAATCATTAATATCTTATTATGCAACACTGTCCTCATAATACAATTTCCTCCTCTCAAAACTACCTAATATTGTTTCTATCAAGACTTCTATATTGAATAGCCTCACATATATGTGCAGGCAAAATATCTGTCTCTTCTGCTAAATCTGCAATTGTTCTAGCTAGCTTTAATATTTTATCATATGCCCTCGCAGAGAGCCCTAATTCTTCAATAGCCATATTAATAAGTCTTTTACCCTCATCATCCAATACACAAAAACGTTTAATATGAGCCTGCCCCATATAAGCGTTAGAAGTTACCCTAAGCCCTTTAAATCTCTTCTTCTGTATCTGCCTCGCTTTAATAACACGTTTCTTTATTTCATAAGAAGATTCTTCTTGCACTATTCTAGTTAACTCAGAAGATACAAGAGCTGGAACCTCTAAATGAATGTCTATCCTATCTAATAAAGGACCTGATATCTTAGACATATACCTTTCTATCCTATTAGGCGTACACCTGCACTCACGACGGGGATGTGATAAAAATCCACATGGACATGGATTCATCGAACAAACTAATAAAAATCTTGATGGAAAACGCAATGACCTGCTTGCACGCGATATAGTAACATAATGGTCTTCAAGGGGTTGGCGCAATGATTCCAACACATCCCTATGAAACTCCGGAAGTTCATCAAGGAATAAAACCCCATTATGGCTTAAAGTAACCTCCCCCGGTTTAGGATTAGAGCCGCCACCAATAATAGCAGCACTTGAAGTAGTATGATGTGGTGAACGAAAAGGTCTTGTAGCTATAAACTCATTATTTTTATTTAAAAGTCCTGTTATAGAATATATCTTTGTTGTCTCAAGGGCCTCTTCTAAATCCATATCAGGAAGAATAGTAGGCAATCTTTTTGCAAGCATACTTTTACCTGTTCCAGGTGGACCAATAAGCAAAACATTGTGATTACCTGCAGCAGCAATCTCTAACCCGCGTTTAGCATGTCTCTGCCCTTTTACATCAGAAAAGTCGATTTCATAGTGACATGCATCAGAAAACAACTCTTTAATATCTACCTGATATGGCAAAATACTATCCTCATTACTTAAAAAATACACAACATCCTTCAATGTCTTAACAGGATACACCTTTGTTTTCTGTGCTATAGCTGCCTCTGATGCATTAGATTCCGGGACAATAATTCCCTTAAATTTCCTATTAATCGCCAAAGTTATCGGCAATACGCCCTTTACAGGTTTAACCTTACCATCCAAAGAAAGTTCACCCAGCATAACATAATCAGCTAATCTATCAGAAGAAATCTGCCCGCTTGCGGCCAAAAAACCTATTGCTATAGGCAAATCAAAAGCAACACCTTCTTTTTTAGTATCTGCAGGAGAAAGATTCACTGTCAATCTGCAGGCTGGAAACTCATAACCACTATTTTTTATAGCGGTTCGGACTCGTTCCTTGCTTTCCTTAACTGCATTATCTGGTAGTCCCACTATTACACTTGAAGGCACCCCTCTATTAAAATCAACCTCAATTACCACTTGATAAACATCAAGCCCTACTACCCCATAAGCATATGTCTTTGCCAGCATCTTATATCATTTACCTCCCTAACATCACAATCTATATCCATCTTTTGTTAAGTAATAATCTAAAATAATATTAAACATTAATCTCTGGCCGGGTCTTCCATCTTCTATGCATCCAACCCCACTCATGTGGATACCTTCTTATATATTGCTCTATCAATTTTGTAATCCTGGCAATATTTATATGAACCATTTCCTTTTCATCTTTTATATATTCCAATTCAAAAGGTGGCTCAATAATGATTTTATGTCTATCTCTATTTTCTCTAATAATAAACATTGGCAGAATCACCGCATTTGTTCTCATTGCAAGGACTACAGGACCTGTAGCGGTAGCAGCCTTATATCCAAAAAAATCTACAAAAACACCGCCTCCTCTTCCAAAATTTTGGTCAAGTGGAACAAACAAAATTTCATTATTTCTTAATATCCTCAGCGATGAAGATACACACGTGTGTCTTGGTAAGGCATAAACCGTATTTAATCCCATCTTAGTACGCATATTAAAAAGAAATTTCTCCATCTCCTTGTCACGTGTAGGTCTAATTATAGCACTGGTCTTATATCCGGCACGCACACATGCCAACATCATTAAGGGGAAATTACCAAAATGTGCAGTAACAGCAATAACACCATGTCCTTTGGCAAGAGCATCGTCCAAATGCCGACGACCTTGAAAAGACACCTTTTCCATTACCTTCTCAGGATGAGAAAAAAAATAAATCATCTCAACCATACCTCTACCTAAATTGGCAAAACAATTGCGAATAATTTGTTCTATTTCTTCTTGTGTTTTCTCCTTACCAAAAGCAATGGTAAGACTCTCTTTTGCAATCCTACGTTGTTTTATGGTGAATCTAAAACCAATCGAAACAAGAATACCTGTTATATACCGTACTGCCCCATAAGGCAACACCTTAAAAAGCCACACAGTAAAATACATACCATACCGCGCCATTGCACGTTTAAATATTTTAATTATCTTATCTATATCCATAATTTCCCAACTTTCGATTACCTAAACAAACCAATTACTTTCCTAAAAAATATCAAAAAATTGTTTTCTTTAAAACATTTTTTAAAGTTTCCATAAGCATCTTCTTATTAATAGGCTTGGTAAGGTGAGCTGCCGCTCCAACCTCTTTTTCTGCCTTAATATCGTCTTCTGAATCTTTTGCTGTAACAAATACCACAGGGATATCCTTTGTCTTATCATTGGATTTTAATCGTTTACATACTTCTCGCCCCTTTATACCCGGTAAAATGACATCAAGAAGAATTATATCCGGTTGTTGGCTTTCAGCAATAATTAAACCGTTCTCTCCTGAATCTGCTGTAAGAACAGAATAGCCATTAGATATTAATAAAGGACGTATAGTTTTAATTAGTGCCTCATCGTCATCTATTACTAAAACAGAAATCCATTTATCGAAACTCTTTACAAAAAAATGATTTCTTATCTCATTTTGAGTAAAATATAAAAACACTATAATATTCATAAAAATAAACCCTGTAGGAACTATCCCTATCTTGGGGACATATCTAATTGCAAGACATACTAAGGTAAGCACATTCAAAGCAATTAAAAGTTTTCTGCCCCACTCCCGTAAACGTGCTACTGCTATTGCACTTATAAAAAGAACAGCAAAAAGCAAACAATAAAATATCACATATTCATCATAATCTTGGATATATACTGCCCACAAAAAAAATAGGAGGATTATCCCATATAATAGTGCTAATAAATATCCTATTGTTTTTATAACAATTGTCTTTTCTCTCATATTTATCCTCCCAAGTTTTAACTATACTATTTAACTATATTAACTTAGAAACAATAATTTTATAAAAATATTATATATATTTTTTTTTATATATATAAAGAGTTATTTTATTATTTATATTATATTTTCTTTAATTTTTGAATACCTAACCTAGCCAAGTTATTAAACAATGATAGAATAAAAGGAACAAAACACAACACAACAAAAATATCTCCAAAATTTGTATAAAAACTTTTGTGTGTCCCAAAATGCACCTGTCCAACCGAATACCCTGAAATAAAGGTCTTCCTACCTTGTAAATCTAGAACATAATTATAAATCTTTCCTCTATTATCAATAAAACAACTTATTCCTGTATTTGCCGCACGAATAAGAGGTCTTCTATTTTCTATAGTACGAAAAACAGAGGACTGAAGATGCAAATACGGAGCGATTGTATCTTTAAACCATCCATCATTCGTTATATTAATAAGCAGTCCTGCCCCTCTTCTTACAAACCTGCGAGACAATTTTGGAACAGTATCTTCAAAACATATAAGAACAGAAAAACCCCTTTCTATACTACTTTTCCCGCCACGAATACCTAAAAAAGGGAATACTTTATATTTGCTACCAGCAGTAAAGTCCCCTATTGGAACAATATCCTCAAGAAACGGAAAAACTCCACGTAAAGGAATATATTCTCCAAAAGGGACCAAATGTAATTTATCATATCTGCCTAGCTTTTCTCCCGTGGATGATAAAAGAATCGCTGAATTATAATAACGACCATTCTCTAAGACCACTGCTCCAAATAATAATGGAATCCCAATATCCTTAACAAATCCCTTTAATTCAGCAAAGAAAGGATTACGCTCTCCAAGGTAACCAGGTAAAGATGTCTCCGGCCATACTATAAGTTGAGGATGATAAGCTGCAGCCCTAACAGTTAAGGATTTATATTCTTCCATAATAACAGGCCATGCACTCTCATTCCACTTTATCTGTTGAGGAATATCTGCCTGCACGACTGCAACTGAGACAGCAGTAGATGCTTCAGAATCTTCTTGCCTAAGACGGAGAATACCATAGCCATATATCCCTAAAAAAATAAAACTAATTAAAAAAAATTGTATACATAAAAACTTACCCTCATTATTAATGCATTTAAATACCCCTAACTTATATCTCAAAATATATTTCCATACATTAGCAAAAAACACGTTAGCCAAAACAATCAAAAAAGATACCCCATAAACCCCTGTAATATCAGCTATCTGTATAAGTGCGATATTTTCATATTGAGAATATCCCAACGCACACCAACCAAAGCCCGTAAACAAATTTGCACGAATAAACTCTAAACTAACCCATATACACGGAATAATAAATATCTTTAATCCGGCTCTTTCATTAGATATACATGCAGTAAAAAAACCAAATAAGCCAAAATATAAAGCCAAATACCCTACTAATAACAAGGTCCCAGCTACTGTTACATTATTAAGCCAATATAAAACTAATAGAAAAAATATAAAACCGCATAGATAGCTAAAAATAAAACTCAACCATAACTGTCTTAAAAATGATGTCTTAGTAATACTAGTATATACTCTTTGATACGAGGGATAAAAAAATAGACATCCATGCAATTCATCCAATAATATTATTAACGGAACTAGTGATATCCATATAAACCAATGCCACCGTGGAGAAAAAAAAGGCAAGGCCAACATAAAAGAAGACATAAAACTAAGAAACAATCTTCGCATACAAAAACTCCATTTAAACAATCTCTATAATAATATATCATCCGTCAACGTCATTTCATCTACCACAGCACTTTTTATATTTTTTACCGCTTCCACAAGGACACGGGGCATTACGGCCTATCTTAGGCCCTGACTTCCTATATGGCTTAGGTCTAGAAGAAGACTGCGTATCTGAATTAAGAGAAGGGGTATAGCTACTATTATTTGAAGATGATGAGGGAGGCAAAGCCGTCTCTGACAAACTAGAAACCTCATTATGAATGAGATTTTGTGGTAAAGAACTAAACACTCCAACAGGTTTATGAGATGGAGTTATTGGCTGTATTTTAAATATTAATTCTGCTACCTCCTGATTAATAGAATTATACATTATATTAAACATCTCAAAGCCATCACGTTTATACTCCACTAATGGATCACGCTGGGCATAAGAACGTAAATTAATCCCTTCCTTTAACTGATCCATTGCATAAAGGTGATCTTTCCATTTTGAATCTATAGTATGTAAAAGGAGCATCCGCTCCATATATCTCAGATGAGCAGGTTCAATCTCAGCTTCCTTTTGAGCATATAACTCTTTTAAGCCATTAAAAATTAAATCCTTTACTCCTTCCTGAGACATCTCAGATAACCTCTGCTTATCATCGTCTGTTTTTATCAACTCATATCCAAAGGTTGACTTAAAATAAATATTAAGCCCATCTATATCCCAACCATCGTCTGTTTCTGTTGATAAATACTGATTTACCACATTATCCACGACATCTTCTACTGCCTGCATTATTAAATCCTTAACATCCTCTCTCTCTAAAACTTCTCGTCGCAAACCATATATAACCTCTCTTTGTCTATTCATGACATTATCATATTCTAAAAGATGTTTTCTAATCTCGAAATTATGAGCCTCTACTCTCTTCTGTGCATTTTCTATAGTCTTTGTCAACCATGGATGTTCTATAACCTGACCTTCCTCAAGACCCAATTTATCCATAAGCGTTATCATCCGTTCTGAACCAAAAAGACGCATAAGATCATCTTCCATAGACACATAAAACCTTGATGAACCAGGATCTCCCTGCCTACCTTGCCGACCTCTTAACTGGTTATCTATCCTACGAGACTCATGTCTTTCTGTGCCAAGAACATGAAGTCCTCCCAGCTCTACCACCTTATCATGTTCCTCTTTACATTTCTGACGAAACTGTTCAATAAACTTCTTAACCAATTCATCCTTCTTAATCTTATCTCCTTCCTCTTTAGCTTTCTCTTCCGCTAGACTCTTTGCCAAAAATTCCGCATTACCGCCAAGAACAATATCAGTCCCACGCCCTGCCATATTAGTGGCTATAGTAACGGCTTTATATCTACCTGCCTGTGCGATAATATGCGCCTCTCGCTCATGATACTTCGCATTTAATACCTGATGCGGAATACCTCTCTGCTTAAGCATACGAGAGATAAGCTCAGATTTCTCTATAGATATAGTACCTACCAATACCGGCCGCCCCCGTTTATAATGGTCTTCTATCTCATTAACAACCGCCTCATATTTCTCGCTCAAACTTCTATAAACACAATCAGGATAATTAATCCTCCGTAGTCTTTTATTGGTAGGGATAACAATACAATCCAATCCATATATCTCCTTAAACTCTGTTGCTTCTGTATAAGCAGTACCAGTCATACCCGCCAACTTCTCATAAAGACGAAAATAATTCTGAAATGTAATAGTAGCAAGAGTCTGATTCTCTCGTTCTATATTAATCCCTTCCTTTGCCTCCACAGCCTGATGTAATCCGTCTGACCATCTTCTGCCTGGCATCATCCTTCCAGTGAACTCATCAACAATAATAACCTCACCATCCCTAACCACATAATCCACATCCTTAGCAAAAAATTCATGTGCCTTAAGTGCCTGCAAAATATGATGTCTATATTCTATAGTTTCCATATCGTGCAAATTAGGTATACCAAACATCTTTGCAACCTTTTCTTCCCCTTCTTCCGTCAATGTAATAGATTTAGCCTTCTCATCTGCCAGGTAATCATAACCTTCTCCTAAATCCTCACCAGAATGCTTTGCCTCTATCTCATCTTTTTCTGTAATCCTTCTACCCTTTAATCTTCTTGCTATCTCATTTGCCTTATAATACTTATCAGTAGATTCCTCTGCTGGACCTGATATTATAAGAGGAGTACGAGCCTCATCTATCAAAATACTATCTACCTCATCGACAATAGCAAAATGATGAGGACGTTGGACCATATC
>CAZHWM010000020.1:0-129356 GCA_964535935.1 uncultured Planctomycetales bacterium | reverse complement strand
GATTCTTAGGAGGTGGCTTTCCAGTCTTACTTGTTAATGTTTGTTTAATTTTTTTCTGTTTATAAACTTCTTGAAATACTGAAAACTCTTTTTTAAGAATTCTTAAAACTTCTTCTTTTAAAATCAGGATCTTTTTTAATTTCATCCCTTTAATTAGAGGGTAACCATTTATGGTATCATTTCCAAAATTTATTTTGATTTTACCTTGATTCTACTAAAGATATTTATTATTATATTTATTGTTTAATTACAATAAAATGATGAATATATCAATATTACAAAGGAGGCTAAGATATGGCAGAATGTGAATTATTGGGCGGATGTTTGTTTTTTAATGATAAGATGCCAGATACTTCAGGTTTGGGTGCTATTTATAAAAAGAAATATTGTCTTGGAGATAATTCAGAGTGCGCTAGATATATTGTAGCGAAGAAATTAGGCAGGGATAAGGTCCCTACTGATTTATATCCTAATATGAAAGAGAGGGTTGCTGATATTATTGCTAAAGGATAAGCTATATTTAGAAAGGTATATTGTCAAAAGGATTATAAGCACATCTTATGCTTTATATTGTAGCGGAGATGTGCTTTTTTATTTTAGATTTCTTAAATCCTGAAAAAGTCTATTTACGACTAATTTTAGACCATATGGACTGAGGTGGTCTTGGTTTATAAAGTATTTTTTGTCTTGGCATAGGTTTTCATAATTTAGGAAGTAGTCAAAAGGTATTTTTTTGATGATTCCATTGACTTTTTTTATATTATAGTTAGAGGCTGCTTTCATATAGTCTTTTGAGAAAGGGTAACGTATTCCTATTATTTGGATACTTTTATCTTTGCATAAGGCAACTGTTTTTTTTAATGTTTTAACAAATTCCGGAATGATGATATTAGTTAATGTGTCTTTTGTCCGTTGTTCTGCAAGTTCCCTTCTTTTGCCTTCAGGAAGATTTGCCCAGCTTTTTTCCCCTTGTTTTAAAGAATATTCTGGTTTTTGGATTATATTCTTTATTATTTTGAATATTTTTTTGCGAGTGAATACATAGATATTTGGGTTAAATGGGGGGTATTTGGTTATAGTGTCTATAAGTATGCCTTTTGAGTAAGGTTCGTGGTACAGTTGTTCATAAATGTGTGGTGGTGTAAACGGTTTTATAAAAAGTTTGTTGTTTGTTATCTTCCTGCTTTCAGCGAAAATGTTATAGGAGCAGTTTAAGAGAACCGCCTTGATATTATGGTTGTGTTCGAGTGCGTATAGGAGTTTTATATACATCTCATTTATCCCATCACTTCCAAATGCCATGTTATAAAAATCATTGTTTAAATAGTCTTTAGGGATTACTGCTGCCTGTGAGTCTCCAAGTATGAGGTATTTTGCCTTTGATTTAGCAATGTTACGTATTTGTGTATGATATCTTATTTCTTCATGTAGATAGGGATTATTTTTTATAATAAACACGTTAAGCAATATAAAAAATATTGTTATAAATACTATTGATTTGATTATGATAGCTCTTGTATACATATTATCTCTTTCATTTAATATTTAATACCTTAGAACTGAAAATACACAAATTCCATACTGGATTCAATCTTTCCAAAGATTAATATACAAAATATGAGTCCGTAATATAATGTCCATCTTATATATATAGGCTGTTTATCAATCCATGCCCTTATACTCCCTTTGGCCTGAAATATTTCCACGCCCATTAAAAAGGAGATGAAAAAGATTGCTGTAAGTGTTTCAGCAGGCCCCAATCCCATATTATAGCCGCTGGTTTTTAGTTCTATAGATTTTAATAGATGACTTATTATATATATTGCATCGTTAAGGGAATTAGCGCGGAAAAATATTATGGAAAGGCACCATATTATGAATGTTGTCAATATACTTATAGGGTTAAATATCCATGCAGGGATTCTTTTAGATATGTTTTTTCTTATTTTGCGTGTTAATGTTTCTATGCTGATGAGAGTGCCATGAAAGGCTCCGAATATTATAAATGTCCATTTTGCACCATGCCATAGCCCAATAAGACTAAAGGATATAAGCAGGGCCGTAATAGTGCCAGCTGTCCCATAGTATCTGAATTTTATGGCTAACGGGATGTAAAGATAATCTTGTATCCATGTTGATAATGATATGTGCCATCTGCGCCAGAGTTCAGTAATAGATTTGGAGAAATACGGACGGTTGAAGTTTTTTATCAGGTCAAACCCCATTGTCTCTGCTGCACCTATTGCTATATCAGAATAACCAGAGAAGTCACAATATACCTGAAAGGCAAAGAATATTGTAGCGGTAATTAATGGTATCCCTGTATATTCATGGGCATGGTTATATACCTGGTTGACAAGTATTGCGGTCCTGTCGGCGATAACTAATTTTTTAAAAAATCCCCATAACATAAGCAAGAGGCCGTTTTTTATCCTTTTGTAATTTATTCTATGTTTTTCAAAGAATTGAGGCAACAGATGAGTTGACCTTTCTATAGGTCCTGAGACAAGTTGGGGGAAGAAGGCCACATATAAGGAGAATATTCCTAGGTGTCTTTCCGGTTTCTTTTCTCCTTTATATACATCAATAGAATAACTTAGTGCCTGAAACGTATAGAAAGATATTCCTACAGGGAGCACTATGTTAAGATAGGGCAGAGGTATATTGATATTTATATATGTTAATAATTTTTGCAGGTTATTAACAAAGAAATTAAAATATTTGAAAATAAATAGTATTCCTAAGTTAATAATCAGGCTTAACAGAAGTGCATGTCTTTTTTGTTTATAATCTTTTGCTTTGCTTATCCACAATCCGGATGTATATGCCACAAGGGTGGATATGATAATTAGAATGATATAGGCGGCGTTCCAGCACATATAAAAATAATAACTGGCAGCAAGAAGCATTGCCCATCGATATTTATGTGGAATGCTGAAATATAATATTATTACTATCGGGAAAAATATAAGAAATTGAATAGAATTGAAAGGCATAAGCTTAGGTTATTTCTCTATAACTTCCATTAGGTGCCCTTCTGGTGAAATGAGAAATGAGCACCTTTTTTGATTAAAGGCCTCAGATTTAAAACATGATAGTTGTTTAAAGTTTAATTGTTCTAAGGACTTAATGGTATTGTTAAAGTCATCTGAGATATAGCCTATATGGTAATATGTAAGGCCTTTTTTCTCTAACTGCCATACTGTTGATGATTCATCTGTAGGTTGAATGAGCTCTAAGTAGGCAGAATCCCCTATTTTTATAAAACATATATAAACCTTCTCTGATGATATAAATATCTTTTTGCCAATGCTTTGCTCTCCAAACACGGCTTTATATGTGTCCGTTGCCTCTTCAATATTGTTAACCAAACAGCCTATATGATTTAATTTTAGCATGGGTTATCCTTTTAATTTTTGTCTTATGCATTCGCATAGGCCGTTAATATCCTTAAATTGCTGTATCTCAGCGGAGCTGAAACGGATACCAAAGTGTTTTTCTATTGCTACAATAAGCTGAATATTAGTAAGCGAATCCCATTCTTCTATATCAGCAGCAGTGGTATCAGGTGTAAGCTGTATCTGTTGGTTATCTAAAACATCTATGAATATTTGATTTAGCTCTGTGATTATTTTGTTTGTTTCCATATATGTTTCTCCGATTTTACTATTTTATTTTTTCTCGATAAAGGCTGCAAACATCATTGCAATTTTTTGTTCAGGTATGTCTTCCCCTGATTGAGGAGTTTCTGCATAGGCACATATCTTATCGATTACTTTCATCCCGGCATCACGTATTGTTGAAATAATATCATCTTCATTTTTGAATAAAAAGATATGGTCTATTGCCGGTGCATTGGCAGGCACGGTTATAAAACATAGTCCATCATCATTCAAAAGGGTTTTTAGCTTTGATAATAGTTTTACAGGATTTTCTACATGTTCTAGTAGCTCTCCCATGCTAATAAAGTCAAATTTTGTCTTTGTATCGAAATTGAAGATATCCTTCAGCGTATAGTGTATCTTTGAGTTATCAATGAATTCAGCCGCCATCTTAATAGAGGTAGGACTTATATCAACAACCTCAAAGTAAGTATTATCCTCAAGAATTCTTGCTGCCTCTGCGGTAAATAATCCATGGCCCGCACCAATCTCCAGATAGCGTTTTATTTTTTCTTTATATTGTGGAATCGAGTCAATGAAATATGAGAATATGCGGTAATGGTGTTGCCATAAAAATTGTGATAGTATAAGTGCGTTCATGTATGAGTCCATGATTTGCGGATTATTATACACTTTTTGCCTTGCTTCTTCAAAAGAGCTACAGGAATATTTGCCGGTTTCCATAAATCTTATTTGTTCATATGTTAGCTCAGCTATCATCTGCAGGTAGCAGTTTATCCCATATTCTAAGTCTTTATTAATTTTTGTTAGATATTTTATGTATTTTTTTAGAAAATATTCTATTCTTTGAAGGTCTTTTTCAGAATATCCTTTCAGTGTATTTTTTATCTTTTTAGCATGCAGCGGGTTTTTTTCACTTATCTTCTCTGCTATAGTTAATATATGCCATTGTTTCATGGTTTTTCCTTGATAAAACAGGGGGTGTCCTTATAAGATGTTATATCCATTACCCATAATCCTCTTTTTTGGATGAATCCAAGTGAGGCTAATAGGTCTTTTACTATGGCGTTTTTTTTCGTAGGGATGTATTCCCCAATAATGAGAGAGAATCCTTTTTCCCTTGCAAGTGCTACTATCTTGTTCATTATAAACGCTTCCATACCACGTTTTAAGACACGACAGCTCATTGCCCATGTATCTATAAATAGCCCTGCTATATTGTGTGCGATTTCACTAAATTTGTCTGTTGGTGTAATTTTTTTTAATATAACCGCACTTATTAGACCATTATCTCCGAATTTGTCTTCTAACGAGAAACATAGGGTAATAAATTCGTCTGAGGCAGCTATATCGTTTATCTCTTCCTGTGAATAGCGTATAGTCCTAAGGTTAAATTGGTTTGAACGTTGTATTAGCTGGGCTATTCTTGGAATTGTAAATCTATCAAACGGTTTAACGCATGATTTCATATTAAGGCTTGCAAGGAACTCTTGCTCATTGGCAAAGGACTGCTGTGCGTTTATTCTCTCTGCCTGTTGTTTATATTGCCTTGTGCGGTTTTCATCGTCTTTTAGTACAGATACGGTTTCAAACAAATTGAGAGAACGTAAATAGTCTAGATATTCAGCAGGATCCTCAGGCATCTCAGCTACAGTTATCTGAGGTATGTTTGCCTTTACCATAGCGCGCTCAAACGGACTGTCGTCTATGAATACCATAGAATCAAAACTTATGTTAAGAATGTTCTGTATATACTGGATATTATCTACCTTATTGTTCCAGTTGGCTACGAAGACAGCAATATCATCTAAAGATAGTACCATATCAGGATGTTTTTCAAAGACCTCTTTAGCAATAGCCTCCTCCATCTTACTGCATACGGCTAATATAATACCGCGCCTTTTTAATTGTTTTAGCCATAATTGAAATTCTGTAAATGCACGGCCGATACCCAATTCACCTAATTGTATGTTTTCTATCCCATCATCTCCGACTATGCCACCCCATAATGTATTATCCATGTCTAATATTATGCACTTTTTAAACCGTCCTGATGCAGCAAGGATGATGTCTGTTACATTTTTTGCAACAATAGGCAAGGCATCAATACTTAGGACTGTAGAAGTATTTACATAGTCACGAATATCTGTCATGAATTTATAGCCATACCTGTTTTGTAGTATAGATATATCGTTGATGAAAAGGTTAGAGGATTCCCTGCTTATATCCATGAGAGACAGGTTTAGTTTACGGATTTGATATAGAAAGGAGGAAGCTGTCTTATTTGCATAATTCCCAAAGACCCTGTCGTCAATTTCTGCAAAGTTGAAATATATGATTTTTGAAGAAGGGGAGGTGGTTGTTATTACGTGGTAGATGTCGGTTACTTTTTTTACTTGCTCATCTGCAAAAAGAAGCTGTTTTTCTTTTGGAAGTTCATAGAAGTGTCTGAGAAGTTTATGTGCTGACTGGAAGATAATTATAAACTGAGGGTTGAATTTGTAAAGTTCTGAGCTAATATTAAATATTTCCTGTTCAATTTGATCAAAGCCCGCCTCAAAAATATCAAAGTTTATACCCGCCTCGTAACCATAGCCTTTCAATGCCTGAGTAAGTAATTGCGATGGGGTGTCTGCTGATATTGCTATCTTTATGCATGTAAGCCCAGCGGTATCTTTTTTTAGATTTTTTTTTAGTTCAGTAAATGTCATCCTCAATATACATTATTTTTTATGACAAACTCAAATATTTGCCAAAGCCCTTTTATGCATGGGTGAAATACCATATAATATATTATCAAGGGCTTATAAAATTTTCTATAAAAATACTAAAATTAATATACCAGTAGATAGGTTATACCTTTGCCTTATAACGCTTTAAGCCGGATTACTATTTGTAATTAAAATCCGTGGTAAAAGGATATAATATATGCGTTTAGGGATTGATGCCAGGGAAATACAATCTGGCGCCTACACAGGTATTGGCAAACCGCTTGTTAATTTTTTGGAATATTTTTCAACAATTCAGACAAATGATGAGTGTGTGCTGTTTTCTTCTTTCCCAATACAACATGATTTTGGCAGGAATGTGAGAAATGTTGTTATAGAGGAAGCTTCTACATTTGTCTGGGACCAACTAAGGCTTCCTGCAGCTGTAAAGAGAGAGGTAATAGACCTTTTTTATTCCCCTTATTATAAAATTCCATTGTTTGCGCCTTGCCGTAAAATAAGTTCTGTGCTGGACCTTATGTATCTTGTCTTTGACGAATATAAAGAGCAATTAGGCCCTTTTAAACGAGCGTATTATTTTACTTTCGCCAGATATATGATTAATAGTGCGGATAAGGTGCTTACATGTTCTATGTATTCCAAAGATGATATCATTCGGTTGTATGGGATAGATGAGAGAAAGATTGAGGTGATCCATCTTAGTATAGGTGATGAATTCCGCCCTGTTGATGATAGTCTTAAGCTCGATACTATAAAAAAGAGGTTTCATATAGGCTCGAGGTATATCCTTTATGTTGGCAATCTGAAGCTGCATAAAAATGTTGCCACCCTCATTAAGGCGTTTAATAAGATTGCCTGCGAGTTTGACGATTTACAGTTAGTTTTAGCTGCGCCAAAGGAATTTTTATATCATGATTTAAGGCAGCTTGCCACAGACCTTGGTATAGGAGAAAGGGTTATATTTACAGGCAAGATTACAAGTAAGGATAAACCTAATCTATTGTATAACGGTGCTGAGCTGTTTGTTTTTCCTTCTCTTTACGAAGGATTTGGCCTTCCACCGGTAGAGGCAATGGCATCAGGTGTAGCTGTTGTTGCCTCGAATACCACCTCTATCCCTGAGGTAATAGGGGATGCAGGGGTATTGGTAAATCCTATGGATGTAGATGCTATTGCAGCTGCTATGCGTAGTATTTTAGTAGATAATAAATTAAGGGAGTCTCTTATAAATAAAGGGTTAAGGCGGGCCGAAGGTTTTCGTCGTAAGGAGATTGCCGCGCGAATGTATGAGTTTTTTAAAAGGATAGCTTATGGCAAAGAAGGGTAATAGGAATAATGTTAAGGCACTGTTTATTGTAAATGATTTTCCTCCGATTATTGGCGGACAGTCTGTGTATTATTATAATCTATGCAGGGGACTGCCTGCCGAAAGCATTATTGTTTTGGCTCATTGTTCTTTAGGTTATAAGAAGTTTGATGCAAATCAGCAGTTCAAAATCATAAGGCGTCCATATTTAGTGCCGATTCCTGTTGTAGAGAAATTGTTTAAGATAGTCCTGCCATTTTTTTATGCTATTCCTATATTGCTTAGAGAAGATATTCGTTATATCAATTGCGCCCATGTTTTGTCTACAGGTATAGTCGGTCTTTTATTAAAGGTTGTCACCGGCAAGGAGTATGTTCTTTATACCCATTCAGCGGATATTATGGAATACCAGAAGTATCCTCTTATAAAGATGCTACTTCTAATTGTTTTGAGGCATGCTTATAAGGTGGTGGCAAACAGCGAATACACCAAGGCAAGATTGCTGGATTTGGGCGTAGAAGAACAAAAGATAATTAAGATAAACCCTATGATAGATTTTGATAGGTTTAGTAGAGATGTGGATACATCAGATATAATTCAAAGATATGGTCTTAAAGGCAGGCGTATTATCCTCAGTGTAAACAGGCTTGTAGAGAGGAAGGGCAATGATATTGTAATAAAGGCGTTGACCTTGATAAAGGAGAATATTCCTGATGTGCTTTATATTATTATGGGGGATGGGCCTTATAAAAAAAGATTAGAGACTATTACTATTGAAGAAGGCGTAAAAAATAATGTCATTTTTATAAGTTCTGTTAAGGATGACGATGATATTGTTAAACTGTATAATGTTTGCGATGTATTTGTTATGTTAAGTAGAGAACTTAAGGAAAAAGGCGATGCGGAAGGATTTGGTATAGTCTTTTTAGAGGCGAATTCCGCGGGCAAACCTGTTGTTGGAGGAAATTCAGGAGGCATAGCAGATGCAGTTGTGCATGGGCTGACAGGTCTTCTTGTTGATCCTTTGGATATAAAGAAAATAGCAGATGCCATAACTCTATTGCTCACCGATACCGAATATGCCAAACGGTTAGGTATGGAAGGCAGGAGAAGAGTAGAGCAGGAGTTTGACTATAAATGCGGAGTTAGAGGATTGGATTTTTTGTTTGAAGATTGATCCCGAATTGCCATAGAGAATTTTACTGGATAATATAAATTAATAGGAGAATAAAAATGTCAAAAGATCCTATATGCGGAATGGCTGTGGATAAGACTAATGTCTTTAGGCTAATAATCCATGAAGGAAATTAGTGAATGTTGTTTGAGAAAATATGCACTTGCAAATGATATAGATATATAATTTGATTTACATTAGTTGAAAAAGACACAATCGTTGTATTTTAGAGAGGATTTTTAGTGAATATAGTATTAAGATGGGCTTGGTTGTGGCATGTGGGTAAAAGTAAAGAAAGTTGCTATATGGCTGTCTATCATTACTGTGTCACAGGTAATATTTTAGGAGTTTTGGCAAATATGGTATTTGAAAATATATTATGGGACGTAAAAAGATATTGCATATAATAACCCGTCTGGATGCAGGCGGTTCAGCAACAAATACTATAGAAACAGTGACCCGGCTTGATAAAACCAGATATGAGGTCTTTCTGATAAGCGGTAGGAGTTATGACCCGGATGGCAGGATAGCAAGAGAGTTAAAGGATAGGGGAATAGATTGCGTCTTTATAGATGATTTGCGCAGAGATATAAATTTATGGCATGATATAAAGGCGTTTGTTCGGCTTTATCGTATTATTGCCATGGGAGGTTATGATTTGGTGCATACTCATTCTTCAAAGGCAGGCATTCTTGGTAGGTGGGCAGCTTGGTTGGCAGGTGTTAAGCGTATTGTCCATACTCCGCATGGGCATATCTTTTACGGGTATTTTAATAGGCCACTTACTTTATTTTTTATATTGCTTGAACGGGCAACAGCATTAATTACAGATAGGATTATATGTCTTACGGATATAGGGGTAGAAGACCATTTGCGTTTTAAGGTTGCAGGAAAACAAAAGTTTGTTACGATTTACAGCGGTATAGATATTAATTTGTTCAGACAGTCATGCCCACAAGATATAGATAAACTTAAGGAAGGATTGGGCATTGACCGGGATGATTTTGTCTTTGGGACAGTAACTCGTCTGGAGCCTGTAAAGGGTAATAGGTTTTTGATATCTGCTTTTGCGAGGATATTAAGTAAATTTCAAGATTTAAAACTCCTTATTATAGGAGATGGTAGCCAGCGTTCGGCCTTAGAAAAGCAGTGCCAGGAGTTTGGTATATCAGAGCACGTGGTCTTTGCAGGTATAAGGGAAGATATTCCTTCTCTTCTTTATATTATGGATGTGTTTATTTTACCATCATTAAATGAGGGGATGGGCAGGGCTGTTATTGAGGCAATGGCATGTGGTCGGCCTGTAATTGCGTCTGCAACAGGTGGTCTACCAGAACTCCTCAGGGATGGTATAGATGGTGTGCTTGTCCCTCCTGCAGATGTGCAACGGTTAGCAGAGGCGATGAAAGAGTTTGTTAGTAATCCTGATAAGGTTAAGATTATGGGAGAAAGTGCAAGGCAGAGGGCAGGGGATAGGTTTAGTATTGAGAGGATGATTGAGGATGTTGAGAAATTATATGATTCATGCTTTTCTGTTGAGGGGGGTATTGGATAATGATTGTGTCTATTCATCAGCCGCAATATTGGCCTTGGCTTGGGTATTTTGATAAAATTGATAAATCCGATGTATTTATTCTTCTTGATAATGTACAATTTAAGAAGAATGAATGGCAGAACAGAAATCGTATAAGAACGGCTACTGGATGGCAATGGTTAACTGTGCCGGTTATGCATAACTTTGGGCAGAAGATATCAGAGGTAAGGATTAATAATCAGACTAATTGGCGGCAGAAACATTTTAAAAGTATAGTTTTAAATTATTGTAAGGCACCGTTTTTAGATGAGTTTATGGATTTGTTGAACTCACTCTATACGCAGGAATGGGAATATCTTGTTCAGCTGAATATAGAAATTATATTAAGAGTAGTGGAGATACTTGGCATTAAGACGAAGATAGTAAGGGCATCAGATTATGCTGTATCTAGCAGAAGGACACAAAGATTAGTTGATTTGTGCAAGCTGTTAGGTGCAGATACATATCTGTCTGGTGTATCTGGCCCTGATTATATGGATATGTCTCTGTTTAAAGAAAATAATATTAATGTGATAGTTCAGGACTATAACCATCCTGTTTATACCCAGGTATTCGGTAAGGCTAATGAGGGATTTCTCCCCTGTATGTCGATTATTGACTTATTATTAAATTGTGGTAGTAAAAGCCTTGAAATATTAAGCTCATAATTCTTATTCTGCACAATTTAACCTTGTTGATTTGTGCATTTTTCACTATTTAACAAGGTTAAATAGTGCAGGATGATGTAAGGAGGATGATATGAAGATATTGATTACTGGCGGGGCAGGAATGATAGGGTCGCATTGTGCAGAGTATTTTGCAGATGCAGGCAATGATATTGTTGTGGTTGATAATCTTATGCGTTCTAAGATATTTAAGTCTAGAAAAAAATCGGTTGAATATAATTGGCATTTTCTTGAGGGTATAAAACGGGTAAAATTGATAAAAAAGGATATCCGGGATAGAACTGCTATGTTACGGATATTTTCAGCAGAGGTCCCTGATGTGGTTATACATACAGCAGGTCAGCCAGGGGTAAGGTTTTCTTTGGAAGATCCATGTGAAGATTTCTCTATAAATGCAGAAGGGACTATTAATGTACTTGAGGCATTTCATAAAGTTAATAAAAATGGGATTTTTATATATTGTTCTACCAATAAGGTATATGGAGAGAACGTTAATAGGGTTGCAATTAAAAAGTTTAAGAAAAGATATGCCTTTAAGAATATTGAGGGGATAAAAGAGGATTTTTCTGTTGATCTGACAGGACATACTCCTTACGGTGTATCTAAACTCACTGGAGATCTTTATACTCAGGATTATGCTTATACATATGGATTTAGATGTGGTATTTTTCGTATGAGTTGTATTTACGGCACCCGTCAGTTTGGTTTTGAGGATCAGGGATGGCTTGCATGGTTCGCAAGATGTTTTTTATTAGGCAAACCGATATCAATTTATGGAGATGGACGCCAGGTCAGAGATATTCTATGGGTTAAGGATCTTGCTAGGGCATTTGATTGTTTTATAAACAGTAATCTGTCAATTGAGGTTTTTAATATGGGTGGCGGGGCGGACAATACAATTTCTCTTTTGGAGTTGATTGATATGTTTGAGGATATTAGCGGGAAGAAGATAGCTGTGAGATATGGTGATTGGCGTAAATTTGATCAGAAGGTGTATGTATCATGTATACGCAAGGCCAAAAGATTGCTTAAGTGGAGGCCAAGAGTATCCCCAAGAGCAGGTGTTGAACTATTGTATAAATGGGTTAGCGATAACAGGCATTTATTTCAGTGAAGGTTTTTTGTTTTATGTCTTTATTTCACAATTCAACCTTGTTGATTTGTGAAAAATGCACAAATCAACAAGGTTGAATTGTGCAGGATAATGGTATGTGGGTAAAAAGGAGATGGTATTATGGCTAGGAATATATTGGCATTTGGAGCACATCCGGACGATATTGAATTAGGATGTGCAGGGACGTTGCTTAAGTTTGCGAAATCAGGTAATAGTGTATATTTATGTGTGTTAAGCGATGGCAGCCAGGCAGGGGATCCTCAGGTGCGTAAACGCGAACAGGAAGAGGCAGCGAGGAGACTGAACGCAAAGGAACTTATATGGGGTAATTGCGTTGATACACGGATTCAAGTTGATAAGGAGACGGTTTCTTTTATTGAGGATGTAATTAATAGGGTTAAACCTGATGAGGTATATGTTAATTATTATGATGATACTCATCAGGATCATAGGGCCCTTGCTCAATGTGTGATTTCTGCTGCACGATACATAAAACGGGTACTTTATTATGAGGACTATACTTCCCAGAATTTTATACCTGAAATATTCGTTGATATTGCTGATGTTATTGATGAAAAGATATATGTTATGCAGGCATTTGAGTCTCAGATATCTAGGGTGTTTCCATCAGGGCTTAATATTATAGAAAGTGTTAAGGCTGTGGCTAATTTTAGGGGATTTAATGGCAAGGTTCATTATGCGGAAGGCTTTAAGGCTGTAAGGTATCTTAAATTGGATGCTAGTTGATATTTTTAAGGGGATTTATATATGAAAATGATTATACCTCATTCAAGACCTATGGTAGGTGCTGTTGAGGCAAGGGCTGTTGCTTCTGTTATAGGTTCTGCTTTGTTGGCGCAGTCAGGGAAGGTGATGGAATTTGAGCATATGTTTGCAGAGTTTATAGGTGTTAAGGATGCAGTTGCAGTTAATTCTGGTACGGCAGCATTACATTTAGCGTTACTGGTGTTGGGTGTAGGTAGGGGGGATGAGGTAATTGTTCCTTCTTTTGTTTGTACTGCACTTGTGAATGCTGTTAGGTATACTGGTGCGGATGTTAGAGTTGTGGATGTCGTAGAGCAGGATGGGAATATTTGTCCTGAGGCAGTGGTAAGGGCGGTTAATAAAAAGACAAAGGCTATTATTGTAGCGCATATGTTTGGTCAGCCTGCTGATTTGAATCGGCTGTCGGCATTTGGTGTTCCGATAATTGAGGATTGTGCACATTCTGTCGGTGCAGAATATAGTTCAAGGCGAGTAGGTAGTTTTGGTATATTAAGTATATTTTCATTTTATGCTACCAAAATGATGACTACAGGTGAAGGAGGGATGGTCGCATCTAATAATGTTTATTTATTGAAAAAAATAAGGGAGTTACGGGAATATGATAATAAGAGGAAGTGTATGTTACGGTATAATTATAAGATGACAGATTTTCAGGCTGCTATGGGTATTGTTCAGCTCAAGAGGTTGCCTGATATGATATTGAGACGGAAAAGGATAGCTTCTTTATATAATAGAGGTCTGGCAGATTGCCCATTATCTTTGCCTGTTGAGACAGATAATACATCACGGGTTTATTATCGTTATATAATTAAGAGTAGTCGAAAAAGTGCCTTTATTGACCATTTGCGCCATAAAGGTATTTATTGTGCTTCGCCAGTGTTTGTTCCTTTACATAAGTATGTCAATCAGGGTAGATGTCCAGTTACTGAACGACTTATGAGAGAAGCGGTATCTATTCCTATATATCCTTCACTTAATCGTTCACAGGTAAATGTAGTTATAGATACTATAAGGGGGTTTTATGGAAGAAGTTGATTTTATTAAAGAGATGAGATTATTGGCACAGGATGCAGGTAAGATAGCTATGAGACTTATTAATGATAGCCACCCAGTATTAAAGGATGACTTGTCTGTTATAACTGCTGCTGATAAAGAGATATCTATATTGGTGCGGCAACGGTTAGATAAATATCTTCAGACGGGTAGGCATGTGCTTATAGATGAAGAGTCTCAGGATAGAGGTAAATATCTTGATAAAGGATTGCTTCAGAATACGCCTTATATTTGGGCAATTGACCCTATCGATGGCACCAGATTGTATGCTAACCGTATTCCTTTGTTTGCTGTATCTATTGGTCTTATTAGAGAACTCACCCCATGGTTAGGGGTGGTATACTTCCCTTATTTACGTGAGATGTTTTTTTGTAATGGCAGGCAGGCATTTTTTGTCAAGAATGCCTTTTCTTCTTCAGAGGAGCTGGTTTCTATTAAACCAGTTGATGAGGAAATCACTGACAGGTCTTTATTTCTATTATCTGATAATTTTTTTCGGTATTTTCAATGGAGATATGGTGATTGCCGTCTTTTGATAACTGCTTGTGCAGCAGCTAATTTATGCTGGCCAACCATAGGTAGGGGGTGTGGTTCTTTAGATAGGTCGTTTATATGGGATTTTGCAGGGTCTTGGCCTATTTTAAGATATGCTGGTCTTGGTATGAGGAGGCTTGACACGGGTAAATTATTGGAGACATTAGATATAGACTGTTTTTCAATGGATCCTTCTCCATGGAGGTTAAAGGATTATTATTTAATTAGTTCCGAACGAAATTATTCTATATTAAGGGCAAAGATAAGAGATTCAGAGAATCCACAACCTGATTTGTTTTAATTTTTTGTATGTTTTTTTATCTGCTGTGCACGTGGCATATGTATTATGCTATTTTGTATTTTTTTTGTCTTTTTTATCAACATTTTGATTGTTTTGTTTTTAGGATATAATTTTAATCCAGTATTCCATATTTTTAATGCAATATCAAATTTATTCATATTTGCAAAATATTTCCCTAGTTTTATATAAATATTTATATTTTTAGGATCTTGAACTAGTGCTTTCCTGAATAATCTAAGCGCTGTCTTCCTATAGCCATTCTCTGTTAGATATACCGCGATATTTAAATATAGGTCTGTAGAATATGGTTTGTTTATCAGTTGTTGAATTCTTTTTGTAAGTTGGTCATCTTTATGTAAACTAATAAGTAGTTTTACTTCTCCTATTATTCCGGGTTCGTTGTTGGGATCGATTAACGTAGTTTTTTTATATAGTTCGAGTGCCTGTAAATATTTTTGTTTTTCTTCATATAGTATTGCCAGATTAAGATATGGTTCAGTCATGTAGGGGTTATATTTAATAGCTTTTTTGAAAAATATTTCTGATTGTTTTATTTTGTTGGATTTTTTGAATAGGATACCAAGATTGTTGTTTATTATAGCAGAATTAGGGAATATTCTATATGCCTGCATGAGGTATTGATAAGCCATTCGTAGGTTTCCAGCGTGTTGTTCTATTAAAGCGAGGTTGGTATAAATTTGCCAATCAGAGAATCTAGCTTCAATCCCGTTTATGTATGTTTTTTTTGCCTTATTATATTCACCTCTTCTTTCATAGGCTGATGCTATATAAAAGAGTACAGATTTGTATTTGGGGGAATGTTTTAGCCAGTATTTACAATAAGCTATTTCATTCGCCCATAATTTGTTCATAGTTTTTGAATAAGAGATTGTATTAGATAGAATTATGCATAGGATAATTAAAAATATCAGTTCTCCTGCGGTTTCTTTTATTTTTAATATATAAAATGATGCCAAGGCAAATAACCCTATAGATGCAAAGAATAACCAGTGGGGTTCCAGTATAATGCCACACTGAAGCTCAAATACAGACCCAAAAAAGACAGGAATAAATCCTATTAATAGTATAGATAGACTCCATATTTGGAGTTTGTCTTTTTTGTAATACCAATATATTAATATTGCCATTAGCATACTAAATGATATGATCCATATAATATATTTATTAAATGCAACAGGTTGGACTGCAAATTTGAGTGTGATGCCTTCAAAGAATATAAATTTATAAATATAGCAAAAGAATAGTTTGATATTAGATACGGTGAGTTGTATTAGGCTGATGTTGGAATATTTGATTTTATCAAATAGATTGTGATTTAGGCTTGCAAATTTCAACCTGAATAAAAAGTATATAATAGAGATTGCAAAATATGGAGATAATAGAAAGATATCTCTCTTTCGTAAACCCTCTTTTAATATTAGAAGGGTAGCTGTTAGATATAGAGGGAAGGCAAAAGATGATTCGTGGCATAGTAGACCTATAATATAGAGAAAGAAACTATATACGACTAGATAGAATGGATGTTTTTGTTGTGTTGCCTTCCAAAATAGTATAAATGCGATACATAATGCTGTCATCTGTACAGCATATACATTAGCTGTTATATAGTTTATAAATAGCCCATTTAATGGATGTATAGCATATAGGATGCTTGTTAGCATTGCCAGAGGTATATTATTATGGAATAGGTCTTTAATAAGATAAAATATGGTAGAGACACATATGTAAAATAATAGTAAGTTCATAAGATGATAACCAAAGACATCCTTGCCGAATAACAGCCATTCTATCATAGGGATTATATGTGCAAATGGACGATAGTAGGTTGAATTGGTTTTGTTTTCTATCCCTAAGAATATTTTTTGGTCAGGGATGAATTGGTAGAGGATGAATTTGAGGTTATGTAATTTTGTATCTTGTAGGATTAACTCATAGTCATCCATCATGAAAGGATTATGTAGGCTATTTGCATAGGTAAAAAGAATAAGGGCAAATAGGATAAAAAGGTGTATTATTTGTAGTCTTCGGGATGTCATGAAAGATTTGCAAATTAGTCTTTATTGTTCTTATGTGTTTTGGATATGAAAATAGTGATTATTATTTAATTTAACATTTCAGAGTTAGGTTAACCAATTATAGGATATTAAAGATTATTAAAAATTATATTTTAATGTCCAATATTTATCAACTGAAATTCAAGGAAGTAGCCAGTGTTTTATTGTTTTTTTAGTTTTTGATTTAAAAGCATATCCAAACTAATAGCAAAAGAGTTAGTAAAAGATTTCTAAGTATTTTAGGACAATGAATTATGTCGCTTATAGTATTTTATTTGTTGATTTAATTTTAAAAAAACTTTAACCATTTTTTGAACATATCTTTCACCCATTTCTTAGCTTATTATTACCTCAATTATTGTGTTTACAGTAATCAGTGTTGCTGTGAGCATAATAAGAAATACAGACAATTTTTAAGAATTTTTAAGACTTCTTCTTTTAAAATCAAGATATTTTTATTCCATTCCCTTAAGTTAGGGAGGCAACGATCTATGGTATTATCCATAAAATATATCTAATTTACTTGATAGGATATAATATTTTTTGTTAATATATATTTATAAATTTTATATTTATAAAAAATAGATTTTTATTTATTAAATTTATAAATTTATAAGATAAGTAAATTTTTAGTTAGAGGGAGGCAGATATGTCTTTTAGACTTATAACTATAATAATTATTATTGGAATATTTTGCACAGGATGTGCAACAACCCAATCAAATTTTGTTGTTTTAAATCAACTTCAGACAAGAATAATTCATTTGGAACAGGCTTTGGCAGATAGAGATTCTAAGATAGAGAAGTTGGAGTATAATCTAGATGAACTTTCCTCCCGTGTAGACGACCTTGAAAAATTTCAGGCAGATGACGATATGGACGAGCTGGGAGATATTACTTCGGGTGTAGGAGAAGTTTCTTCTTTTAATTCTTCAGAGGATAGAGTTTTACGTATTTCTACTGGAGCCAAAGAGGTTCAGAAGGCCTTAAAAAAGGCAGGGTATTATAATGGTGCTATTGATGGCAAGATAGGCAAGAAGACAAAGGCTGCGATTAGGGCCTTTCAGAAGCATAATGGGTTAAAGGTTGATGGTATAGTTGGACCTAAGACATGGCTCAAGATGAAAAAATATTTGAAATAGATCGTAGTGTAATATAAGTTTAAATGTATTTATTTTGGATTGATAGAAGATAAATAAACTATAATCTTTTAGTATATTATTGAGCATAATGTAGTAATTGTGCTATTTTAATTTTTTTATTTAGCTTCTCCTCAAATAAAAATTTATTATTGTGTCACTAATATATTCTTTTTATCATTTTTATCTCTCCATAAGGACGTTATGAGTGTTTTATCTTCTTTGAATAAATCTAAAGAAAATAAAAGATATCTATATTATGTGTATACTGGGATTTTGTTTATTTTTTTATTTATTATAGGATTATGGGTGTCTTTTAACAAGCCTTTATGGAATGATGAAATTTACACTCAAATTTTTAGCATAGATTCAAAATCTTATGTAGATATATTATCTATGCATTTATTTGAGGGTAATAGCAATCCTTTGTTTTATTTATTTCAAAAGGGTATCTGTGATATTTTCCATTATAAATTCCCCTTTCCTCAAGGTAAAAAGCCTTATATATTTGATGTAAGATCTCAGATTATATTACGACTAGGGTCAAATATATTGATGTCTCTTTCTCTTTCTCTTATTTTTTATTTTTTTTCCAGATTTTATTCTATATGGCTTGGATGGTATGTTTTTTTATCCGCGATTACTTCTCCTATGGTGTGGTTATATTGGGCAGAGGCAAGGCCTTATGCCATGTGGTTTTTTCTTACTACAGTACAGGGACTTTTATTTATACTAATTTTGAGGCAGATATTTAGTATTAAGAATAGGAGTAGACGTTTTTGTTTTATCGATTATAGATTATGTATAGCTTTATCTGTGACTCATATATTGTTATCTTTTACCATTGTTATTAGTTTAGCACAAATTGTTATTATATCTGCCTTATTATTAGTGTTAGGTTTTAGACCATTAAGGTGGTATATATTTATTACTCTTATCCCGATAGCTATATGTCTGTTTTACTATCTTTTTCTTGCTGCACCTTTACGTAAATATTCAGTTGATGCCCCTCTCTCTTTAATTGTTGTTGCTTTCCCTTTAGATAAAATTATAGTGTTAGGAGTATATTGTATTGTGACTATATCTTTGTTTATTATATCTAAATGGAAACGTAATATTATTGAATATTGTCGTGGTCTAGAACAGATAAGAATGTCAAAGGTTTATATCATTTTTACTATACTTATGGTTGCAGCTGCCTTTGCGTTTATAGGGATATATAAGATGCAAGATAGTGGGGATAGTATCTATACTTTAAATAACAGATATTTTATTAATCTTACTCCTGTCGCTATTATAGCCACTGTTATGGCTGCAGTGGGGTTGCTGGATACATTTAGGAAGGATAGATGGATGTTTTTTAATGTTATTGTCTTTTTGATTGGCATGTTGTTTATAGGTGCGTTTCAAAGTTGTGCATATCTTATGTCAGAAGGATTGTTTCCATGTTGAATTTTATTATTTGGTAGTCGAATATAGCTTTATAGAGTTAGTAAATTAATACTTGCAGATAAGAGATTATGAAATATTTTTCAGATAATAAATTAAAAATAAATGGTATTAGATTAGTTGTGAGCATATTGTTATTGGTTATTCTTGGCTATGGGATAGTGGGTTCCTATGAGGAAATTAAGGCTTCGATAACTGCTTGCAAAATAGCCAGAGTAAATATGTTTGTACCTGATTCCTTACATAATCTTATCAATGTTAGTGAGGGTAAGGACAAGGTAGATAAGAAGGAATTTATGGATTATATCGCTTATTATAAACAGCTTCAAAAATTAGATCCTACAAGAGCAGAGACTTATGGGATTTTAGCATTTTGTTACTATTGGTTGGGAGAATATAAGAAATCAGAAGAGAGTTTATTAAAGGCTATTGAACTAAACCCTAATTTTTTTTGGTATTATTATAATTTGGGTGTGATATACTTTCAGCAAGGCAGGTATAAAGATGCTGTTAAGATGTTTGATAAATCGTTAGTTTCATCTCCTGCTTTAAGTCTTATGTATATTCGTTCACCTCAAACACTGCATAGGAGTATATTAAATACAGATAATGATTTTGCTGCGGGAATAGAGCAGAGGTTAAAACAAGGTAGATGTAAGGCGGAGTTGTTACGTTTGGCTGGATATTATTATTTAAAACAATATAAACATACAGTAATTTTAGCACAGCGATGTATTGCACTTGACACATGTGCTGATAAGGATTATTGTTTGTGTTTTTTAGGAATGGCCTTATATAAACTTGGAGCATATAATAAAGCAGCATACTTTTTAAGGAAATCTTTTGTTGAGAATGGGGGATATGCTGAGGGATATGATTATTACAGTCGCATCATAAAAAGGTTCGGTGCAGTCGAAAAGTCTGCTATATTAAATACTAAGGTATATGCTTTGAAGCAGGCAGGAAAAACCCTTAGGAATAGACTGTCTGTTATAAGGTTGCATTTGTTTTAGAGAAAGGAGAGTAATTGTATTGTGGTTATAGATATAGATAAGATAAAAGAGGCATTTCGACTTATTATACAATTTTTGAGCAATAATTTTGAGATATTAATGGCTATTAATATCTCAATAATTTTTATGTTTTTACTTGTTTTGATAGCTTTGAAATTACGAGAGGTGGATTTTAACCGTGTGGCTGTATATATGATGAATATTATTGTAATGTGTATTCAGGCATTTTTTTTAGTTCTTTTCACTTATTTATATTGGATAAATTATAAAAGCCCAGCAGAAGTTTTAGATTTCTCTAAGATGTTGTCATCTAACACACATTGGGTAAAACAAAATTTTAGGATTTATTTTATTAAAGATAATCAACTAAAGACAGTAGGTATTAATGGTAGTAATCCTAAAGTATTACTTACAACTAATGAACCTATACGTGAATATGATTTTTCACCAGATGGTAGATATTTGTTAGTTTCTAGTCCTAGAGAGCTATATTGTATGAATCTTAAGACAGGAAAATGGTTTGTTGTTGAATCCCTTCTTAACACTAATAATGACACAGATTTACACAGGGGGATAAGTTCGTTACAATGGTCTCCTGATAGTAGGCATTTTTGTTATGTTATAGCTAGATGGTCGAAGTATTCAGATAGGCATAATATGTATATTTATGATTTGACAAAGAATAGAAGACAGCAGGTTAAGGGATTCTTTCAAAAACAAAATGTACTTTATTGGGATAGAAAGGGGGAAAATATTTACTTTTTTCATTACAAGCTTCAAGACACCTCTATTCAACCATATGCATATGAGATAATAATTTATCGTATATCATTAACTAAGCTAACTCCAGAATTTGTAGCTGAAATACCATCAAGAGAAGCTTCTCTGCCTATAGAACAGTTAGCAATTAGGCATATTAAACTTTTTCTTAATGGTGAACGATTTATATTTTCTAAGTTTAAAGAAAAGGATTGTTTTATTTCAGAGAACGGTTCTTATATTGGGATAGATGATAAAGATAATTTATATTTTGTAAAAAATAAATGGTTCAGGAAGAGACTTTATAAGATAACAAGACGGCCAGTTATTAGTGATATACCAAGGTATCAATATAGAGGAGGAGATTTAACCTTAAAGAATTTCCGCTGGATACCAGGTGGACATTATGTTATTATGCAACATACACGTTTAGGCATAATTATACTTGAGCCTGCTACTGCTAGAATTGGTATCCTTATTGAAGCGGATGGCGATACATTTGGTTGGTATGATAGAAGGACGACTATATGTAAAAATCGTGTGGAAGATGCGGTATCACAGATGCCCAAAAAGTTGTCTTTCTGGGATATAGTTTGGGATTTACTTAGATTCAATAAAGGAGAGAAGTAATTTGTATATAAATGTGAAAAGCATTGATAGTAATAGATGGAGGAAATAAAATGAGAAATTCATGGCTTGTTTGGATTTTTATATTGGTAGTGATTATAACAGTGCTAGTAGCTTTTAATTATCATTTTACTTTTAACGGGAAGGCAAGAGTATCTTTAAATGAAATTTTCCCGGAAGATGAGACTATGCCTGTGGATGTTGAATATGAATTTATGGATAATGAAGAACACCCTGCATCTACAAAAAAAGAAGGTGTGGATGTTGGAATGTCTATAAAAGCAAAGGAAACGGTAAGGCATGAAGCAGCATCTTCTAGTATGTCGCATATAAAAAATGTAGCTAAAAAAGCAAGAACGGGTGTTACTAATAAATCTAATACCATTGCTCGGTTGGGAAAATTTACTATACAAGTAGCATCTTTTAAAACTAAAAGTAAAGCCCATGATGTTCTGGTAGAGGTTCAGAAAAAAGGATATCAAGCATATTTAGGAACACGAGATTTGGGCAAGAAGGGGATTTGGTATCGAGTTTACATTGGAAGGTTTTCTACTAAGAAGGAGGCAAATAACTTTTTACAGAATGTAAGAAAGGACTATTCTAAGGCGTTCGTTATTGCACCATGATAATTTTCAGGTATGGAGGTATTTAGATTGAAGATATTAGTTGTGGATGATTCGTTATTGGATAGAAAGTTACTTATTAGTATTTTAAAAAGATCTGGGATAGAAAGCGAGATACTACAGGCCTCAGATGGGGAGGAAGGGTTATCTATATTAAGTAAGAATCATAGTGAGATAGGTCTAGTTATAGTAGATTGGCAGATGCCCAGAATGGATGGTATAGAGTTTATGAAAGCGGTGATAAGTGTTCCTGAGGTTTCTTCTATCCCCATTATTATGTTGACAGCGTCAGGTTCTGAGGAAAGTAGAAAAAAGGCATATGAGACTAATCCAAAACTTGCTGGTTATGTAGTGAAACCATATGCACCGGATACATTGCTTCATACTGTAAAGCCGTTTGTAAACTAAATAGAATATTTTTATAATAATTTTAAGAATGCAGGGCTATAATGGTTATTATGAAGGGGGAGGAGAATAACAAAAAAAGAGTAGACTCTCTTTATGTTCAGGCTATCTTAATAGCAGAGGTAGTAAAGAGGATTTTGTGGAAAAAAGCAGAGGTGCAACTTTCTTCTGAACCTATAGTAAGGCGTGTCCCTATTATTGATTTTATGAGGAAGATGAGGGTATGGGGACTTGAAAAATTTGAAGAAGAAAAGGTTTATATTTCAGCAGTAAATTTTTATCGCGATAGCAAAGATTATGAAAATCACCGGGCGGTAGGAGCTTTGGTTTTATATATTAGGGAAACATATATAGTAAAATTGTTTAGGGAGATGGGATATCCTATACTTGATGAGAATGACGAATCATCTTTAATGGATGCATGTGGGACCTTTTGTAATTTAGTAGCTGCTAAGTTTAACTCAGGCCTTATTCAGCTTAATTATAGAGAACTTATAATGTCACATTTTATGAATTATATAGATGAGATTGGCCCTGGGGTAGACTATGATGTGAGAGAGAAAGAAAAATATGAGGTGTCTTTTGAAATATCAGGTGAGAAACGCATGGCTGTAGATTTAACTATGGGGGATATCCCGAGAGATGAGAATTAAATCAGCTTGTTATAATTAATAAAATTTTATTGCCAAATATATTAACGTTGTGTAGAATTAAAAAATGTAGTCTAAAAATAGGTTAAATATTTATTAATTATGCTTTTTGTTTTTTAAATATAAGAAATAAGAGGATCGGCTATTAAAAACAAAGGAAGGGAAATGGCAGAATTAGATCTTGAACGACTAGGAATTAAGGATATAAGGAGAATATATTACAATCTTTCATATGATGAGTTGTTTAAACATGAGACAGATCCGTCTCTTGAAGGATATGAAAAAGGAGTTGTCACTGAATTTGGTGCGGTTGCTGTGGATACGGGCAAGTTTACAGGGAGGTCACCGAAAGATAAATATATTGTGGAGGAAGAGACATCAAAATATAATGTATGGTGGGGAATAGGGCCTGTTTCTCCTACTCAAAATAATTCAGATAATAAACAAATATCAGAGAATACATGGAATTATCTTAAAGGGATTGCAGTCAAACAGCTATCAGGTAAGAGATTATATGTAATGGATGGTTTTTGTGGTGCCAATCCAGAAAGTAGATTATGTGTACGCCTTATAACAGAGGTAGCGTGGATGGCTCATTTTTTTAAGAATATGTTCATTCGTCCAACAGAGGAGGAACTAAAAAATTTTACTCCTGATTGGACTATTCTTAATGCATGTAAAACAACCGCTACAGAATACAAAAAATATAAACTTAGAAGTGAGGTTTTTGCCGCGTTTAATATAAAAGAAAGGATGACAGCGATAGGTGGGACATGGTATGGGGGTGAAATTAAAAAGGGTATCTTCTCTATGATGAATTATTTCCTACCATTGAGGGGTGTAGGGTCTTTCCACTGTTCTGCTAATATGGGGAAAGATGGGGATACTGCATTATTTTTTGGCCTTTCTGGGACAGGAAAGACTACATTATCAACGGATCCTAATAGAAAGTTGATAGGGGATGATGAACATGGTTGGGATGATGAAGGAATTTTCAACTTTGAAGGTGGATGTTATGCAAAATGTATAAATCTTTCCAAGGAGAAAGAGCCTGATATATACAATGCAATTAAACGTGATGCATTGTTGGAGAATGTTGTTGTGGATAGTAATGGACATGTAGATTTTTCCTCGAATGCAAAGACTGAAAATACAAGGGTATCCTATCCTATTTATCATATCAAAAATATAGTAAAGCCTGTATCTAAAGGAGGTCACCCTAAAAAAATTATATTTCTTAGCTGTGACGCATATGGAGTCTTACCTCCTGTAGCTAAATTAAGTAAAGAACAGGCGATGTATTATTTCCTTAGTGGGTATACTGCGAAAGTAGCTGGCACGGAGCTTGGGATTACAGAGCCTAAAGCAACTTTTTCTGCATGTTTTGGGCAGGCGTTTTTATTATTACATCCCACTAAATATGCAGATATCTTGGGTGAAAAAATGGAAAAACATGGGACACATGCATATCTTGTAAATACAGGCTGGATAGGAGGTAAATATGGGGAGGGAACACGCATTCCTTTACCGGTAACGCGTAAGATTGTTAGTTCTATACTTGATGGTAGTATTGACAATGCAGAATTTGAGCAAATGCCCATTTTTCGTATAATGATACCTAAATCAATAGAAGGGATTGCCCCGGAGTTATTAAATCCACGTAATAGTTGGAAAGATAAGGACGATTATGATAGAACAACAAAAGAACTTGCTAAGATGTTTATAGGTCATTTTAATAATTTTACTGATACAGAAAAGGGGCGTATTTTATCAGAAGCGGGTCCTGTTCTTGACGATTAATAATATTAAATTTTATATTTTTTTATTTATAGAATGATATATAGGAAAAAATATAAATGGCAAAGCTTTTCTTTTTTATTTATAGTTTTTTTATTCGTATTTTTTCAACTTGGAGATATAAATATAATGAGCTATGCGGAAGAGAATATCAAACGGCCTAATGTAGCGGGTCAATTTTATCCTAGTAATTCTGGCCAGCTTGCTTCTGAAGTAGATGCATTTTTGCACAGAGCAGATCTAACTCCTTTGGATCACCATATAGATATAATTATATCTCCTCATGCAGGGTATATGTATTCGGGATGGGTGGCTGCATATGGATTTAAGGCTGCTAGTAAGAATAAATATTCTACTATTATTATTATAGCTCCTAGTCATTATCTTCCATTCTCAGGCGTTTCGGTATCTCTTCATGATGGGTTTGAGACACCGTTGGGTATTATCCATGTAGATCGTGAATTGGCAGAAAAGATAATATCAGCTAACGATAATTTTTATTTTGAACCAAAGGCATTTGAGAAAGAACATGCCATAGAAGTAGAGTTACCTTTTCTGCAGAGAGTATTTAAGGACTTTAAGATAGTTCCTATTATTATGGGACAGCCAGATTTTAAGACTGTTGAAGATTTTGCCAATACCCTTTTGAAGGTTATAGGTAGTCGTAAAGATATCCTCATAGTGGTGAGTACGGATATGTCCCATTTTCATAATGATGCATTTGCTAGAAAGATAGATAAACATACATTAGAGGCATTAAAGGCATTAGATGCGGAACGTTTATGGAAAGAAAACAAAGTAAGAACGATGGAATTATGTGGATATGTCCCAGTTACAGCAGCATTGCTTTATGCACGTGCTAAAGGATTAGGCCCAGAGAATGTTAAGGTGTTAAAATACGCTACTTCAGCAGATGTTACAGGAGATAGTTCAAGAGTAGTTGGGTATTCGTCAGTTGTAATCTATGATACTGATAATAATTCTAAGGTTAACAAAGATACTTATGAGGTCCCTGCTTTAACAAAGGAACAGAAGAAACGGCTTATTGATATAGCGCGTAAGGCTATTGAACAGTTTGTCAAAACAGGTAAGATTTTGAATGTTAGGGAAACAGATTCGAGGTTGTGCAAGGAAGAGGGTGCCTTTGTTACCATAACAAAACATGGTATTTTAAGGGGATGTATAGGAAATATAATTGGACGTGGTCCACTTTATCTTACAGTACGAGATATGGCAATTGCAGCAGCCTCTCAGGACCCCAGATTCCCACCATTAAAAGAGGATGAATTAAATGATATAGAGATTGAGATATCTGTGTTGAGTAAGCCACATGTTGTTAAGAGTGCAGATGAGATAAAACTAGGAGTTCACGGAGTTATTGTAAGTCAGGGGTTATTTCATCAAGGGGTATTCTTGCCTCAGGTAGCAAAAGAGACAGGGTGGAGTAAAGAAAAGTTTTTATCTGAGTTATGTTCTCAAAAGGCAGGTCTTCCACCTGATGCATGGAAAGACCCAAGGACTAAATTAGAGGTCTTTACTGCAGATGTATTTTCGGAAAAAGATATGAAAGATTAGTTAGTATTTAAATTTGAACAATAAATTATAATTTTTTTATAATGTTCCCTCCTTTTTTGTCCTAGCAATTTTTTATTTTTATAAAAGATATAATAAAATTTAATTCTAAATTCTAAAATTATCATGAAAAATATAATTTTAATATAAAAATTAATATAAAAAAATAAGAGAAATATATTTAAATATGATAAAATATATTTACTTATTTAATATATATTAAATAATAATTAATATAAAAATATATTTATCATTGGAATCCTTCCATATGGATATTCAAAATAAAAAAAATAATAATTTTTTATTCTTCTGTCTTTTTATCTATATGTGTATTTTCTGTGTTTTATATGTCCCTTATTCTTTTAGTGCAAATAATGCGGATTCTCTTGTCTCTAAGGGAGAAGAGGAAGATATTTATTCAGAAGAGGCCTTTAATCGTTTTATGAAAGAGATAGATGGTTTAAGTGCAGATGCAAAGGCCTCTGTTCAAGAGGATAGATATCTTCCTAAGGGAGAACGACCATGGGAATATTATGAAAAAGGGATGCGATTCTTTGTGGAAGGTAAGTATGGGGAGGCAGATGCCTTATGGGATATGGCACTTAAACTTTCGAGGTGTCAAGAGATTAAGGATTACATGAAGGCAAGCATTGAGCGTATGAAGCAGCAAAAGTCAGATTTGGAGAAAAAAAAGAAGAGAATATTAAATGAGCTTAAACTGGAACTTTCTTCTGATTCAGCAGATATAGAAGGAACTTATCAAAAAGCAATACTTCTTTATAAACAGGGAAAATATGAAGAAGCGCGTAAGAGATTTGAATATTTAGAGGCCATCTTACCAGACTATAAAGCCACTCGAGGGTATCTTATGCTTATAAATAATAATGAAGAAGCTATCCTTCATTCAACTTCGGCTGGTGGGAGTAGAATGGTAAGAGATAAAATTTGTGATAGGGGGAATTATTATGATGGGCATACTTATACACCCTCTTTTTTGGATGATATTTATAAGGATAAGGTATATTCAGACATTCCTGAAATTGATACTGCTGAAGTAGGTATATCTGATGAGGAGATAGAACTATTTTATAAAGATGCAGTGGCTTTGTATAAGAAAGGGGAATATGCGAAGGCTAAAGAGGCATTTTTTGAGATTGATCAGCTGTCCCCGGGATATAAACTGACAAGATATTATTTGCGGTGTATAAAACATGATATAAGAAAGGCAGAACGAGAAAGAAAGATACGATTATTACATAAAATAAAACAAGAGAGGTTGGCGCGAAGGAAGAAGAGGATTGAACAAAGGCGGCAAGAACGATTAGCTCTCCTTGAGCAGAAGAGAAAAAAATATGAAGAACAGCTAGCCTTTGAACAAGAGAAATTAGAACAAATTAAACAGGAAAGGTTGGCACGAAAGAGAGAAGAGGCTAAAAAGAGAGAAAAAGAACGACAGGCACGGTTAGAGGCAAGGCGTAAGGCTCGTGAAGAAAAGTTGGCGCGGGAGAGAGAAGAGTTTAAACGGAAACAAGAGCAGAGACGTATTTTATCTCAACAAAAGGAGTGGTTAAAGCAATTGCGAAGAGAGAAACTTGCCAAGAAACGTAAAGAGGCAAGGCGGAAAAAAGAAGAAAGATTATTAAAGATCCAAAGGGAGCATGAGCTTAAAGCTAAGGCAAGAAATTTTTATAGGCAAGCGGTTTTGTTTTATAAAAATAAAAAATATAAAAAATCAAAAGATATTTTTCTGCAGGTAGAACGGATGTTTCCTAATTATAAACTTACATCAAGATATCTTGAAAAAATTGATAGTATATTGTCATCTGCTAAGGAGGTGGAGAATAAGTTAGCTAATGGAGAGTCATCCGTAGATGTAAAGAAAAAACAGGGTAGTATTGGTAGTAAGCTGGCTAAGGGTGGGAAACCGATAATTAGTAAAGATGAAGAATTTGTTGTGCGTAAGGCAATAGAGCGTCGACGTAGAAGGATGAGAAGGGAGGCAAGACAGAAGTATGAAGCAGCGCTACGATTATATAAATTGGAACGATTTAAAGAGGCTAAAATAAAATTTTTGGAGTTAGAAGCATATTATCCTGGATATAAGGATACATTAAAATATCTTAGCCATATAGACGAGGATATTCGAAAGAAGAAAGAACGTGAACAGACAAAAAGAGTAGTTTCTAATAGACAGAATAGGGTTGTTATTCAAAAAGAATTAGTTAGAGGTGCTTCTAATAATAGCAAAGAAAAGAATGTTATTAAAGAAAATAAAAACAAGAAGGATAAAATATCAAAGATTTATCATAAGGCAGTAGTATTATATAGAAAAAAGAAATTTAGTGCTGCACGTGAGCTTTTTAAAGAGGTGGAGAGTTTATGTCCGGGATATAGGTTTACTAAAAGATATTTAAAGAGGATAGAAAGAAAGATTGCGGGAAGGTTAAAACATCTGAAGAAGAAAAGGTATAAGGAAGAAGTTTATAAGCAGAAAAAGATTTTATATGCATGGGAAAAGAAAGGAGATGAAATCCTTTCTAAAGAAGAAAAAGAGGAATTAAAACTTAGGGCAGAGAGTAGGCGCAGGGTATTTGAGATAAAGGCACAGGAGAGGCGTAGGCAGATGCAGGAGAAGGAGCTACAGAAGGCATTTAGAAAGATGCTGTTGAAGAAGCAAGCGAGTTTTGATAAGGCAGAGAGAGAGATGGATAAAATGGAACGGCGTATGGAACGAGATTTTCAGAGACAAATGAAGGAAGAAAAAAGGGAAAGGATTCTGGCAAGGAAAAGAGAGAAAAATCGGGAAAAGGAAAAGTTACAAAACAAACAAGATAACTTTAAAGTAAATGTTTTAGGACAAAAGCAGGTTAAATTAACACAAAAGGGAGAGATTTTTAAAAAGAAAGTAAGAAAGGAAATTAGTAGGAGGTTAAAGAAGGAGATAGAGGATCGTAGACGTGAACAAAGGGAAAAGGCATTAAAAGAAAAGAGAGAAAGGGAGGAATTAAGACGTAAGAAAAGAGAAGAGAAGTTAGCTAAAAGAAGAGAAGAACGCAGGCAAAGACTGCTGAGGAGAAAGGAACTTCGTGAATTAAAGAGAAAAAGGAAAGAAGAGATAGCTAAAAAAAGGAAAGAAGAACGATTGAATCGGTTGAAGGAAAGAGAGAATAGAAAGTCAAAGATTTCTTCAGGAGAAAGAAAGTTTAAGAGAAAAAATAGACTAGCTAAGAGACATTTGAAATATACTAGAAAGCAACTATTACAAAGGAAGGAATTGACCTATCAGCAGAAGAAGATAAAGAGGTTACTATTTTTTAAAGATAAAGAGGAGAAAAGGCGGCTGGCATCTACAGTGGCTGCTTTGTATAAAGATGCCTTACGACTTTATGGATTAGGTGAGTATGTAAAAGCGAAAGCAAAGTTTTCTTCTGTGGAGTTAATGTGGCCTGGATATAGATCTGCTAAGGCTTATATAGAGAATTGCAATCTTCAGATACAACTAGATGAGAAGATAAAAGGAAATAATCAAAAAGTTTTAGAGGTAGAGGAAAACAAATCGAAAATTGTTAGTATAGATAGAGAGGCAAAAAGTAAAAAAAATTTAAGAAGTAATAAGAAAAAAAGTAAAGAGTATCTAAATAATAAGAAAAAAGAAGGACATTTTATACAAAAGATAAGTTGTAAAAAGATAGGTAAAGATGAAGAACGTAATAAGAATATGAAAAATAGGAAACCTAATTTACGTTCATGTAAGGTTAAACCAGAATTGGATAAAAAGAAGTACCGTATGTTATTAATTCGTCAGGCAGACAAAATGTATAAGGAAGCAGTAAGATTATGTAAAGAACAGAGGACAGATTTGGCTAGGTCTAAGTTGACATTGTATAGAGAGTTTGTGAGTAATAAAAAAGGGCTTCCTATTTCATATGTTAAGAAGGCAAGATGCCGTATAGATAGATTGTTCAGACGTATTAGACTCACAGAAAAAAGAATTTTTATCTTGAAACAGAGAGAGAAGCAGCGGAGAGAAAGGCAAGAGATGGAACGAATTAAATTAAGGATAGATAAGATGTATAGAGAGGCATTGGATTTAAGGGATAGTGGTAAGTATAGTTTAGCTATATCAAAATTTGATGAATGTGAAGAATTATTGGTTTCCTCCGGACTTTCTAAGGAATATGTTTCTATTATGAAAAAGAGGATAAATATTGACAAGGGAAGGATTAAGAAGCTATTTGATAAGCAACGGCAAAAAAAGGAGCAAATTGTTCAGCGGAGAGATAGAAGGTTAGCAGAGGCACAGAAGCGAATTGAAGAGAGAAGGCGAACAGAGATAGAGCGACTTGAGAGAAAGATACACGAGGAAGAAGAGAGATTAAAGAGGGAGAAGGAGCTTGCACGTATTCGGATTGAGAAAGAGAAAGAAAGAGAGCATCAGAGACTTTTGAAGAAAAAACGAGAGAAAAATAGACTAAAGAGGCAGAGGTTTTGTACTGATAATAGTAAGAAGAAAATTTTAACCGCAGGAAAAAGTCCGATTGTTGAGAAACAAAAGAAAAAAAGTATTAATATTTCAAAAAAAGCAGAAGGTTTGAATCATAAAAAAAAGACTATAGAGGTTAAGAAACGGAAGTTACAGTTAGAGCGACACAAGATACTCCTTGAATTTGAGAGAAGTCTTAGTGATTTATATAATAGGGCAATCGAGTTGTATAAAAAGGGACTATATAAAGAGTCGCAGAGGATATTTAATGATATAGAACAAATGAGGCCTAAATATAAAAAGGTTCGAGTTTACCTCTATAAAATAGATAGAATATTAGATAAAGAACAGGCCTTTGGTAAAAAGATGTTTGAGTCAGACTCTAACGAACTGGGAAATTTTGTTTCGGATGAGGAGAAGAAGATAGGCATAAATTTTTCTTCAGAGGGTGGGAAAGAGACAAAAGTGAGCGATGTCATAGGGAAGAAGAAGGGTGTTGTTTCGAATGTTGAAGGACATGGTAAGAGTAGGGGAGAGATTATAGCTGAGGCACTTGATGCAATTGAGTTGGGGTTATAAAAAGGGGGATTTATTGATATGGGGAATAGAATAAATCCTAATTTTATGGATGCGAGAGCTCATTTGAGAGTTGATGAGAATAGTAGGATATTGTGGTATAGTCAGGATGAAAGAGAAAAGAGGCAAGGTATAGTCCGTAATATTAGTATATCTGGCATGCTTTTAGAAGGAGAGTCAGGAGACATTGTTAACGAAGGCAGTGAACTATTTTTTGAATCTCCTGATGTGGATTTTGTTGTTCCTAAGAAGGGACGTGTTGTTTGGCGTAAGCAACTTAATATGTCGGGAAATAGATGGAGATGTGGTGTAAAATTTATGGAATGTAGTAATGATGTATTATTGCGGTTGGGAGAACGAATACAGAAGAAGCTTATAAAACTTATAAAGAAAAGACAGATAACAGGGATGTTAAGTATTTTTTTTATTGTTGTAGCTATTGTATTGGCAGGACATGTTGTATGGTTAGCTTACACAGCTTATGAGAATATGTATAAGGCAAATAGAGAGATGATAACCGCAATGGCAATGCAGTCACATATAGTAAATAGGTATGCAAGTTTATATAAACAAAGTCAACAAAAGTTAGCGGATTCTATTTCAGAACTTTCGGCTATAAAATTAGAATTAGCCAAGGCAAAACATTCTTATGAAGAAGAGAGAAGTTTATTGTTTAATATGGGGAAGGAATTGGAAGCGACAAAGGCAATATTGAAAGAAACAGAACAGATGCTTGCAAAGGTTAAAAAGGAAAAAGAAGTATTGGTAGCTAATAATATTTCTAGGCCTAATGCCATTACTGAAGCGGAGAAACGATTGCAGAATTCTATTGCTGAGCTTAAAAATAAAAATGAAACACTTGTAAAGGAATTATCGCTATTAAAAAAGAAATTGGACTACTATGAAGGAAAGGTTAATAATATAACAGAGGCGAAGACATTGGTGGCCTTTTATAGAGAAAGGCTAAGATTAGTAAAGAGGCAAATAAAACAGTTCACAAAAGATGCTCTCGCTGTTAGGATAGCAGCTAGCAAGGAAAAAGATAGGATAAGGATGATGTTTGGCAATAAGGGATATTTTTTAAAGGATGGAAAGGTAGTTATAGTCGATGAGAAGAAATATATGTCTGGCTCTGGCTCTTTGCCTAAAGGAGAGCGTGTTAAGAGAAATGTAGCTGTCAATGTAATGTTTGTTGAATGAGCATGGGGTGTTTTTACTATTATTTTTTATGAGTTTATTATAAAAATATTTGTTAGATCATAAAATAGGGTAAGGCTTTATCTTTGAATAAGATAAAAGTTTTACCCTGTTTTTAAAAGTGGGCAGTAATATTCTCGTTAATATATGGATTGATGATGAAGTATTGAATGTTGAATATATGAAGGAGCCTCTGTGAATCAAGATTTAAAGATTTTAGAGAGTATTAATACAGAATACGGGAAGTTATCTTTTAGATTAGTGCGTTCTTATAGAAGGAGGACGGTAGCAATTTATGTTAATGAGAATGCAGATGTAAGTGTTTTTGCCCCATTTTTTGTTAGACGGGATATGATATTTGATTTTATTCGTGAGAAATCTTTATGGATAGTGAAAAAGATAGCGCAAGTAAAAAGAAATCGATCTATTTTAGAAGAAAGAAGATTCGATACTGGATCGATGTTTTTATTTTTAGGAAATAAATATCCTTTAATAATAGAGACAGATGAAAAAGTTAGGCGAGTAAGGATTGATTTTGATGGCGCATCATGGAAGATAAAGTTGCCTTTAGTAGATACTTTGCGTAAGAGCCCTGAAAATATTATAAAGAAAAAGTTGATTGAATGGTATAAGAGACAGGCTAAAGAGATGCTTCCTGGACGGGTATTTTATTATTCACGAGTTGTAGGGGTAGAACCTTCTAATATAGCAGTAAAGACCCAAAAGAGGTTATGGGGAAATTGTGATTATGCTGCTAAAATTATAAGATTAAATTGGCAGATAATATTAGCTCCCATAGAAGTTATTGATTATGTTGTTGTGCATGAGATATGCCATTTGATATTTCCTAATCATTCCAAAAATTTTTGGCATAAGGTGGGAGAAATTTTACCCAAATATAAAGAAAATAGAAAGTGGTTGAGAGAACATTATTCTGATATGGCTATATTATAATATGATAGGTATTTAATTTTTTTATCAGATGAAGGTAGAGATAAAGGTAATTCCTAAAGCAAAGAAAAATATGGTAAAGGAAGAGGGATCTGGTAGGTATAAGGTTTATGTTAATGCACCTGCGATTGATGGAAAGGCTAATAAGGCAGTTATTAGCATGTTAGCAGAATTTTTTTGTGTCCGTAAATCCGAAGTAGAAATTGCTATAGGGCAACATAGTAGAAAGAAGGTGATTGTTATACACAAATAACTAGATCATTTATTGTATGATATAAAAGGAGGGACTGTAGATGTTACAGGAGCAAATTAATAAGGATTATATAGATGCATTGAAACAAAAAAATACTGTTAAGTCTTCCACATTGAATTTCTTAAGGGCTCAGTTAAAAAATGTGGCTATAGAGAAAAAGAAAGACGTCTTAGATGATGCTGAAGTTGTTGTTGTTATAAAAAAACAGCTAAGACAGAGACAGGATTCTATAGAACAGTTTGAAAAGGGAGGTAGAGCAGATTTAGCTCAAAAAGAGAGAACAGAATTAGATATATTAAAACTTTATTTGCCTCAAGAGTTATCAGAAGAGGAAATACTTCCTACTGTTAGAGAGTGCATAAAAGAAGTATCCGCTTCTTCTGTTAAGGATATGGGTAAGGTGATGAAGTTGGTTATATCTAGACTTGCAGGCAGGGCTGATAATAAAAAAGTGAGTGAGATAGTTAGAAATACACTTTTGGCTATGTAACCACTTGAAGGTGTTAGAATTGATTAGGAACTCAAAAGGTGTTTCGTGTATTTAAGGGTTGAGATTAAAAGAAAGGGGATGCATCTTTATTTTTTAGATACGATAATATTTGAAAGGATATAATAGGGTGAGTATTATATTATACATAGCTTGACATAGTTTTATCTATATATTAATATAACTTCTGTTTATTTTTTAATTGAAAAATAAAGATCTATATATTTATAGAAAAGGGATGGACAAGGTTAGAAAAATTTTTATAATATTGATCGTTTTTATTTTTTTTATAGGAAGTTGCTTTCTTCTATGGGTATCGAATAACTATGTTGTCCCTATTATGATGTATCATAATGTTGATAATACACATTATAGTGAAGGGAATTGGATAACACCTGAGAATTTTGAACGGCATATGATATATCTTAAAGAGCATGGTTATAATGTTATTAGTCTTGATGAGCTTGTAACAGCGATAAAAGAAAAGCAACATATCTCTAGGAAAACTGTTGTTATAACCTTTGACGATGGGTTTGAAAATAATTATACTAATGCGTATCCTATCTTAAAGCAATATGGTTTTCCTGCAACTATGTTTATTCCATCAGATTTAGTAAATACTAAAGGTAGGTTAACGTGGGAAGAAATTAAGGAAATGGCAAAACATGGTGTCGATATAGGCAGTCATGGTAGGGTAGGAGAATATTTGCCTTCTTTTTCTAAAAAGCGGCAAAGAGATGAAATTTTTACAAGTAAACGTATTTTAGAAGATAAATTAGGTAGGAAGATAAGTTATTTTGCTTATCCTATTGGTGGATTTACACAGGATATAAAGAAGATGTTAGTATCTGCAGGTTATAAAGGCGCGTGTACAACAAATCGAGGTTTTGACAAAAAGAATCTTGATGTGTTTGAATTAAATCGAATAAAATTTAGCAATAAAGATAATAGTGATATTATTTTATGGGCTAAGTTATCAGGTTATTATAATTTGTTTAGGGGATATAGAGCTCCTTTTTGATAGGATGATTAAGGTTAGAAAAATAGAATAAGGAAGGGGTATATAAATTAAGTAAAGGACTTTAAAGATGAGCAATCTTTCCATAACGGAAGAAAAGGTTAAATATTATATTGATAGTAGAGGAAGATTCGTTATTGAGAATTACAATAAAAGTAAACCTTTTAGTAGTTTCTTCCCCGGGATAGCTGGACTTTGGGGAATACCTATGTGGGTGTTTTATGTAAATCGTGGTCAGTGTGTGTCGAGTTTTGGAATTGAATCAAAAGATAAAGCTATAATGGAGTTTCAACCTGCGAATAAGGCATATAGATTGGTATCTTTACAGGGATTTCGTAGCTTTGTTAAGGTAAATAAGTCTGAAGGGAGTAATTATTGGGAACCGTTTCAGAGTTGTCTTATTGGTACGGATTTTAAAAAAAGACAGACTTTATCTATTTCTGCTCATGATATTATTCTTGAAGAGATTAATTATGAATTGGGATTATCTATTAAGGTTAATTATTTTACATTACCACAGGAACCTTATTCTGCTTTAGTAAGGAGAGTTACATTTGAAAATTTAGGAGGAGATGATTGCGGTATTGAGGTTATAGATGGAATACCTTTAATAGTCCCATATGGAGTGACAGATGTGTTAAATAAAAATATTTCACGTACCATAGAGGCATGGGTTAATGTATGTGGGATAGATAAAAATACACCATATTATAGATTAAAAGTAGAGGTATGTGACAGACCTGAGGTTACACACATTCGTCAGGGCAATTTCTTTTTTTCTTTTCATGATAAAGGTAATGGTTCTTTTAATACAGATGAAAATGCAGACTCGAGTTTATCTTTATTAGATGTAATAGTAGATAGTACATGTGTATTTGGTGGGGTATGTGATTTTACTGCTCCATATAGGTTTTTTAGTGATGAATTTGTTTTGCCAGACCAACAACACACCGAGAATAGGACACCTTCTGCTATGGGGTATGGTAAATATAGCTTAAAGGCAGGGGAGAGGGTAGAGATTGTATCATTGTTTGGGTATGCACATAGTGAAGAACAAGTTGATAGGATTGTTAAGCAGGTAGTTAACCCTGGTTTTATAGCACAGAAGGCAGAAGAAAATGAGGCCATTATAGCAGGTATTAGAAATTTTGCTTTAACAAAAAGTGCATCAAGAGAGTTTGATTTATATTCTTCTCATACGTTTCTTGATAATGTATTGAGAGGAGGATTTCCAGTATCTATAAAGACCAGTGAAGGTAATGTTACGTTTAATGTATATAGCCGCAAACATGGGGATTTGGAGAGAGATTATAACTATTTTTTCCTTTCCCCTACTTTCTACTCTCAAGGTAATGGTAATTATAGGGATGTTAACCAGAATCGAAGAAATGATATTTGGTTTAATACAGACGTTGGTGATAGTAATATCATAAATTTTCTTAATCTCATACAAGCAGATGGTTATAATCCATTGGTAGTGAAGGGCACCACTTTTTGTCCAGAGACAGATGCTAAAATTAATGAGATTTTGAACTCTTATGTTGAAGGTAAATCTATTGATATCATAAAGGAGTATATAAAAGAGGGGTTCCTCCCTGGGGCATTGGTTAGTTTTATTGAGGAGAAAGCTATTCAAATAAAGTTGTCTATGAAGGATTTCTTGGGACGTTTACTTGAGGTGTGCTGTAAACAGGAGATTGCTGAACATGGGGAAGGGTTTTGGACGGATCATTGGACGTATAATATGGATATCATAGAAAGTTACCTATCGCTGTATCCTGAAAAGTTAGAAGATTTGTTGTTAAATAACAAGTCATTTAGTTTTTATCTTAACTCTCATTATGTTTTGCCTCGTCATAGACGTTATATATTAACAGATAGAGGAGTACGTCAGTATCATAGTGTTGTTGATGGGGCTGAGGAAATAGATGCCGCTGGTAAAGGAAATAAATTGAGGATTAAAAATGGAACAGGGGCTGTTTATTATACAAATCTTGTCTGTAAGTTATTGTGTCTGATAGCGAACAAGATTGCTAGCTTAGATCCTAGTGGCATAGGCGTTGAGATGGAGGCAGAAAAACCTAACTGGTATGATTCTTTAAATGGTCTACCGGGATTATTAGGGTCATCTGTGTCAGAGACGTATGAAATTAAAAGGTTAGCTACGTTTTTATTGGAAGCTATAAAGCAACTTGCATTGGATGATAATTATAGCTTGACAGTATTTGAGGAATTGGCTACCTTTATCTCTGGATTAAGTAATTTACTTTCTTTTGAAACAGATCCATATCAGTATTGGCTTAAATCAAATGATATAAAAGAACATTACAGACAGAGGGTGAGGATAGGCATAAGTGGTGAAGAGAAGCAGATGCCAGCTTCTGAGATTAAAAATTTTCTGAATCTTGTTGTTGCGAGGGTGGATGGGGCAGTAAGTAAGGCAAAAGATAGTAATGGAGGAGTTTGTACGTATTTTTATCATGAGGTTATAGAATATGAATTCTTAGACGGCAGGGGTAATGAAGGGACCTCTTATCTTAGACCAACCAAATTTAAGCTACATATGCTGCCACCCTTTTTGGAAGGATATGTCCATGCCTTAAGGGTGGCAAAAGATAAAGAACAAGCAAGACAATTATACGTTAAGGTGAGGGAAAGTGGTTTGTTTGACCATAAGTTAAAGATGTATAAAGTTAGTGCTGATATTTCTACTGAGACAGAAGAGATAGGCCGGACAAGGATTTTCCCTAAAGGGTGGTTAGAGAATGAATCTGTATGGCTGCATATGGAATATAAATTTCTTCTAGAACTTTTACGTAATGATTTGTTTGAAGAATATTATGATAATTTTCGCAATACACTAATCCCATTTCTTAATCCTGAACAATATGGGCGTAGTATTTTTGAAAATTCGTCTTTTCTTGTAAGTAGTGTACATAATGATTCTTCTTTACATGGTAGGGGGTTTGTTGCAAGACTTTCTGGTAGTACAGCAGAGTTTTTGCATATGTGGTTATATATGAATATTGGGAAAAAGCCGTTTTCTTTAAATGCTAATAAAGAATTAATACTTTCCTTTAACCCTGCACTACCAGGTTGGATATTTACTACTGAGCCTACATGCTTAGAATATTTTGACATAAAAGGAACTAGAAAGAAAATAGAACTCCATGAGAATATCTATGCATTTAATTTTCTCGGTGGGACAATTGTGGTCTACCATAATCCAAAACGTGGCAATACGTTTGGCGAAAATGCAGTTCAGGTGGAAGGAATAACGTTGACTTACCATAATCGCAAACGGCCGATTACTATATCTTCTCATGTCGTTGCTTCTCCGTATTCAAATGATGTCCGCGAGCGTAAGATAGAGCGGATAGATGTATTCTTCAAATAGTTTTTTTGTTGTAATCTTTAAAAAAATATTATAAAAATTAATTGTATTAGAAAAAATAACTAGAGATGTCTATGAAAAATGTATTACTTTAATTATAGATAAATAGAGGTTAGTATGTTATATAGATAATAGAATATTATTTATAAAAGGAGATTTGGTATGGGAAATAATGAAATTACATTAATCAATGAAAAGGTTAAGAAAGAAAGTAGTTTTATTGAGGCAATATTGCTTGAAGCACGTAAAGTGGTTGTGGGGCAAAGAGATTTGCTTGAGCGGTTGTTAATAGGTTTATTGGCAGATGGACATATACTTTTAGAGGGGGTACCTGGGCTAGCAAAAACTACTGCAGTTAAGACCATATCTTCCACCATTCAAACAAGGTTTCAACGTATACAATTTACCCCTGATATGCTTCCTGCGGATCTAACCGGTACGCTTATTTATGATCAAAAAAACGGTGAGTTTACCGTAAAAAAAGGACCTATTTTTGCTAACATTATTCTTGCGGATGAGATTAACCGTGCACCTGCTAAGGTGCAAAGTGCACTTCTTGAAGCCATGCAGGAAAGACAGATTACAATAGGATCAGAAACTTTTCGATTAGATAATCCTTTTCTTGTTCTTGCTACACAGAATCCGATTGAACAGGAAGGGACGTATCCGTTACCAGAGGCGCAGGTTGATCGGTTTATGCTTAAGGTGAAGGTGGATTATCCAAATAAGGCAGAGGAACTGAAGATTTTGCAGCGAATGGCGGTAACTTCTGCAAACATGGAGGTCAATGCAGTCATATCCCCGGAGGATTTGTTAAGGGCTCGTTCTGTGGTTAATGAGATATATATGGACGAGAAGATAGAGAAATATATAGTGGATATAGTTACTGCTACACGAACCCCGGAAGAATATAATTTAAAAGATATAAAGACCTTAATTCAATATGGTGCATCCCCAAGGGCTACCATTTTTCTTGCTTTGGCATCTAAGGCACATGCATTTTTACAGGGACGAGGATATGTTACACCACAGGATATTAAATCCATAGGGCTGGACGTGCTTCGCCATAGAATTATTATTAGTTATGAAGCAGAGGCAGAGGAGAAGACCTCAGAGGATCTTATAAAGAGAATATTCGATGAGATAGAAGTGCCATGATTTCTAGAGAATTATTACAAAAGATTAGACGTATTGAGATAACTACCTCCCGGTTAGTTTCAGATGTATTTGCAGGACAGTATCATAGTGTATTTAAAGGTGAAGGTATAGAGTTTGAAGAGGTAAGGGAGTACCAACCGGGAGATGATATCCGGACTATCGACTGGAATGTGACAGCACGTATGGGAAGAGTATATGTCAAGAAATTTGTAGAGGAGAGGGAATTAACTGTGATGGTTATGGTAGATGCTTCTCCATCGTCTTTATTCGCTTCTGTTAATATGTTAAAGATACGACTTGCTGCAGAGATTTCTGCCTTGCTTGCCCTTTCTGCTATACGTAATAATGATAAAGTAGGCTTGATTGTATTTAGTGATAAGGTAGATAGATTTATTCCTCCCAGAAAAGGCCGGGGGCATGTATTAAGGGTTATAAGGGAGATATTATATATTGCTGAGGCAACCAGTTTGAATTACAAATCTAATGAAATAAACGGTATTGATGGAGATATTTTATATAAAGGCGGTAAGACTGATATAGTAGGAGCCCTTGAATATCTTAACAAGATAACTACAAGGAGTACTATATCTTTCTTAATATCAGATTTCCTCGAAGAAAATATGAATAGTGATACGGGCATTGTCTCAGAAGAGGATACTCTAAGAAAGACATTGTCCATTGCGAATAAACGGCATGATATGATAGCTATAACCTTAAATGATCCTAGAGAATATGAATTACCTGATTGTGGCATTGTGGCATTACGTGATGCGGAATCGGGGAAGGAGGTTTATATAGATTGTTTTGATAAAAACGTGAGAGAGCAATATAGACGAATTAATTTGTTAAGAATAGAAAAAAGAGAACAAATGTTTAGGTCTGTCGGGATTGACTATGTTAATATTTCGACAGCACAGTCATATACAGATGCCCTTGTCAGGTTTTTTATTCGGCGAAGAAAAATGTCACGATATTAAAATTTCAGTATATTTTTATGGAGCAATAGTATGAATCTTCCCAGAGTAGATTTTGATATCTCTTATTATAAAAGCAAATTGTTTTTGGGGTGTAATATAGTGATGTTATTTTTGACTTCTCAGGCTTTTGCAGGAGACATAAAGGATGTTCGTCCACCAGTTAGTATGCCTTTAAATATATTTTTTATTATAATAATTATCGTATTGAGTTTGGCTCTAATAATTGGAATTATTTGGTTATGGTATAAAAATAAGGATAAAACAAGGAAGACATTTAAGGAAGAAGAAGTTGTGAAGAATCCATGGGAGATAGCATTTGAAGAATTAGAACGATTGAAGGCAGAAGGGCTAATTGCTAAAGGTAACTATAAAGAGTATTATTCAAGACTATCTGATATAGTTAGGAGTTATTTTGAGGCAAGGTTTAGAATTAGGGCACCAGAGATGACCACGGAAGAATTCCTTATATCATTAAAAAATTGTGATTTTTTAAAAGAATTTCAAAAAGATACATTGAAACAATTTCTTCAAGCATCTGATATGGTGAAGTTTGCAAAGTATAATCCTACTGTTTCCGAGTCAGAAGATAGCTTTGCCTTAGCGACTAGATTAATTAAGGAAACGATACCTATTGAAAGGCCAGATGACCTAAATAAAGAGGAAGGACATGGAGTTTAGGGATATATGGATAATGCTGTTATTCCCCCCTGTGATATTTTCTGTGATATTTTTTATCCAGAAAAGACGCAGAAGGATAGCTTTTAGATTTCCATCCATAAAATTGTGTTATGGGATTAAGAATTCTATTAGACTAAAGAATAAATATATTATAGAAATTTTACGTTGGATAATTTTGATGTTATTTGTTATAGCATTGGCGGGTCCAAGGACAGTCTTGGAAAAGACTAAATATAAAACAGAGGGGATAGATATTGTGCTTGCCATAGACTCATCCGGTAGCATGCAGGCAGAGGATTTCACTATTAATGGGAAAAGGATAAATAGGCTTGATATAGTAAAACTTGTAGTTAAAGATTTTATTAAGAGGAGAAGTAATGATAATATAGCTCTGGTGACATTTGCAGGGTTAGCATATACAGTGTGTCCTCTTACAAATGATTATTCGTGGCTGGAGGCTAATTTAGATAGGATTCATATCGGTCTTATAAAGGATGGGACAGCTATAGGGTCGGCTATAATGGCGTCTGTAGACCGGTTAAAAAAGAGCAAGGCAAAATCTAAGGTTATTATTCTTCTTACGGATGGTATGAATAATGCAGGTAATATATCTCCAATAGCAGCGGCAGAGGCTGCTAAGGCGTTTGGAATAAGAATTTATACTATAGGGGCTGGGTCAAAGGGATACGTCCCGTTTCCAGTAATCGATCCATGGGGGAGAAAGGTTTATCAGAACGTTATTATAGATCTTGATGAGGATACTTTGAAGAAGATAGCAGATATAACAGGTGGACGGTATTTTAAGGCAACTGACACTAAATCTTTGATGGATATATATAAAGAGATAGATTCATTAGAGAAGACAGAGATGGAACGGACAGGATATCGTGAGTATAAGGAGCTTTTTGATAGAGTAGTTGCTTTTGCATTATGTTTGTTAATAGTAGAACTATTTCTTATAAATACCGTTTTTTTGAAGGTGCCATAATATGCATTACGCAAATCCACTAACTTTAAATTTATTGTGGTTGTTAATCCCTCTTATGGTTTTTTTTGCATGGGCGTTAAAGAGGCGTAGGCAAAAGACGTCGTTATTTATAGAAGAGAGATTATTGCCAGAGATCGTAGAGGGTTGGGATAACTTTAAGGCAGATAAAAGAAGTTATATATTAATAGTACTTGTTGTTGCGTTTAGTATTTTAGCTATGGCTCGTCCACAGTGGGGGTTTGAATGGCGTAAGATAAAACGCCAAGGATTGGATATTTTTGTTGTAGTAGATGTTTCTAAAAGTATGCTTACAGCGGATGTAAAGCCTAATAGATTACAGAGGACCAAATTAGCAGTACAGGATTTGATTAAGGAATTGAAGGGAGATAGAATAGGTTTGATAGCGTTTGCAGGAGATGCATTTTTGGTATGTCCTCTTACAGAGGATTATAGTGGATTTATGTTGTCTCTGGATGATCTTGGGGTTGATACTGTGCCAAGAGGAGGGACGAATATAGCTAGGGCAATAGAAGTAGCTATTAAAAGTTATGAAGATACACCTGCGAAATATAAAGTAGTGATTGTTATTACAGATGGTGAGAATTTAGAGGGAGATCCTATTGCAGTAGCCAAACAGGCCAAGAAAAAAGGGATAAAAGTTTATTGTATTGGGGTGGGAACAAAAGAAGGCGATCTTATCCAGATTCCAGATGGGAGAGGTGGTATGGAGTTTTTAAAGGATAATAAAGGTAATTTTGTAAAATCAAGACTTAATGAGAAACTGCTTGAGCGAATAGCCTTGATAACAGGAGGAGTGTATGTAAAATCAAGTGGTGCTAATTTTGGCCTAGATTTTATATATAAAAAAGAATTATCTAAATTAGAGAAAAGAGATATAGAGAGCAGGTTGGAAAAACGTTATCATGAACGGTTTCAGATTCCGCTTGCAATTGCATTAATATTGTTAGTAGTAGATACATGTCTTAGAAGATTATAACGAATGATATTTTATATATATTAAGATAATGAGAAATAGCTATTTTAGGGTAAAAGGTGAGATAAACATGAAGAGGCTGGGGATATTTTTTTATGCTCTAATTGTTTTTTTTGTTTTTATATTTTTTTTGCCGAAGTATAGTTTTGCATCGGTATATGGTTTGGTTAAAGAGGGGAATAAATATTTTAATCAAAAAGATTATTCCTTGGCAGAGCAAAAATATAAACAGGCATTGAAACATGCCCCGGAGTCGGATATTATAAACTTTGATTTGGGGACAACCCTTTATAAGAGAGGGGATTATCAGAAAGCTATTGGATATCTTCAAAAGGCACTTCTTGGAGAGGATGTTAAGTTAAAACAAAAGGCTTTATACAATTTGGGTAATGCCTTTTATAAGTCAGGAGTTATTCGACAAGATCGCAATATTGATTCTGCCATCGAAGATTTAAAGAAATCTTTATCTTATTATAAAGAAGTGTTAAAGATAGATAATAAAGATAAAGATGCAGAATATAATTATAAGTATGTAAAAAAAGAATTGAAACGACTACAGAAGAAAAGAGAAGAGCAGAGAAAAAAACAGAAACATAAACAAAATAAACAATGTCCTCTACATAATAAGAAAAATAAAAATAATGCTTTAGGTAAAAAAAATTCAAAGAAGAAGCAGCAGAATCAGAAGACTAAGGGGGAGCGAGGAAAAGGTAATAAGAAGAGGAAGCAAAATACGCAGAGGAATAATAGTTCTATGCATAATCGAGCAGGTAAGAGAAATAATGAATCCTATAATAAGCAAAAAAAACAACATAATATAAACAATAAAGGGAAAGATAGAAGAGGAAATAATAAGAATAAAAAGGGGAGTGTTCAACATAACATTTCTGTAGGGAGAGGAGAACAAGATAAAAATAAAGGCCTTAATTCAAGTAATATTGAACAGACAAAATATGGTCATGTTTCTAATTTTGATAAAACAAAAGCAGAGATGTTATTAAAGAAATACCTACAAACAGAGGCTCCTAAGAAGAGATTATTGAATTTTTATAGAGGCAGTAGTAATTTGCCTCCTGTATTAAAGGATTGGTAAATTATAATAGAAATTTTTGATAGTTGTTTATAATTATATAATAGTGGTTGTAAGAAAGGATAAGATTATGAAGGCAATTGGTATTTGTGGCAGTGCACGAAAGGAAGGAAATACAGAGGTATTGCTTAAGAGATGTCTTGACATATTAGAGAAAGGGAAGATAGATGTAGAATTTATACGGCTTTGTGACAAGAAGATTAGTCCATGTAAGGCATGTGGTATTTGCAGGAAGACCTTGGATAAGACATGTTCTATTAAAGGTGATGATTTTCATGATGTTTTTTCTTCTATGATAGAGGCAGATATTCTTATTGTTGGTTCTCCAGTGTATTTTGGTTCAGCTACTCCTCAGTTGATGTCTCTTCTGGATCGGGCAGGCTATGTTTCACGAGGCAATGGTAATTTATTTTATAGGAAGATAGGAGGTCCTTTGGTTGTTGCACGAAGGGCAGGACATAATTTTACATACGCACAACTTCTTTTTTGGTTTATGATAAATGATATGATAGTCCCGGGTTCTGGATACTGGAATATTGCATTTGGTCGTGCTAAGGCAGATATAATGAATGATACAGAAGGGATATCTACTATAGAACATTTTGCAGAGAATTTACTCTGGTTGGCAGAGAAGTTGTATATTTAATCTAAATGTATTGTTAACTAATAATTTTTATTTTTTTAGTATAGGATTTAATATGAAAACTTTGATGAAATATTTTTTGCATAGAGGAGATAGTAAAATTATGGTTATTTTTAAGGGGAAGGTATGGATAAGGTTGATACTCCTTTTTTCCCTTACAGTATCATTAGTTGCAACATCTTTTGCTTCAAATATAAGTGTTACTGCTGAGGTAAGTTCAAATAGAGTTACTTTAGGTTCTGTTGTGCAATTTACGATCTCAGTAAGCGGGACGCAGAATGCAACAGTTCCGCAATTGTCTAATATAGACGGATTTGATGTCAAGTATTTGGGGCCTTCAAGGAGGATTTCTATTATAAACGGACAATATACAAGTTCTATATCATTTGTATATTCTTTACTTCCACTTAAGACAGGTCATTTTAAAATACCACCAATAACTATCACAGTTGATGGTGGTAGTAGTTATACTACAAACCCAATATCTATTGATGTGGTTGCTGCTGGAACAAATTCCCAAAATTCTCGGATTAGTTCGGGCAATAATAGTAATACAAGCCTACAAGATAAATTATTTGTAAAGGTTGATGTTTTAAAACATAAAATATATGTCAATGAGGGGGTTCCTGTAAAGATACGTCTGTTTTATAATTTGAGAATAAGTGATGTCCAATATCCTAAGTTGAATAAGTCCGGTTTTTCTATGAAAGATTATCAACAACCAAAACAGTATCAGCAGGTAATTTCGGGTGTTCGTTATAATGTGGTAGAATTTGATACAATTGTTTATCCTTTAAAATCTGGCAAATTAAATTTAGGACCGATTAATATTGATTGTAATATACTTTTTAAGCAACCCTCAACTAATAGATTTGGAGGTTTTTTTGATGATGATTTTTTTGACAGTTTTTTTGGCAGTTACGAGAAAAGACCTATAACGGTTAGGTCTGGGGATGTTATTTTAAATGTATTAGATTTACCGGAAAAAGATAAACCCGAGAATTTTTCAGGTGCAGTTGGTAATTTCGATTTTGATGTCAAGGTCGGGCCAAATAAAGTCAGAGTTGGCGATCCCATCACATTAAAAATGAAGATATATGGAGACGGCAATTTAGATGCTGTGGATTTCCCTAAAGTAGAGCAAAACGATCTGTTTAAGGTTTACGAACCAACAGTAAGAAGAGAGGGGGATACAAAGATATTAGAACAGGTCTTGATGCCAAGAACCGTTAAGGCAAAAGAGATACCAGCTATCCGATTTACGTATTTTGATCCAAATAGTGAAGAGTATAAAACTATTGTTAAAGGCCCTTTTGCAATAGATGTAGCAAAAGGAGAGGGAAATTCTTTAAAGATAGTAGGTTTACCTGAAACAGAATCTTCATCAACTCCGTCAGAACAATTAGGAAAAGATATTATCTTTATTAAAGATAATATAGGCAATCTGCATGTTAGGGGTAAACATTTTTATAAAAGTATGTGGTTTTATTTTGTAGCGATTATTTATATTTTTATATGGATAGTTCTTTTTGTTTTATTAAAAAAGAAAAATAGAATGGAAACAGATATTGTATATGCCAGAAGACTACTTGCCCCACGGTATGCTTCAACAGGTTTGGCTAAGGCCAAACGATATATGTTGGCAGGTGATGATAGAAATTTTTATGACTCTTTAGCGGATACGTTAAAAGGCTATTTAGGAAACAAATTCCATTTAAAATCTGGGGAAATTGACTACAATACAATTGCAGAAAAAATATCTAATAATAGCAATCTTAGTGAACTTATGGATGAAATAAAATTGTTATTTAATGAATTTGATGCAATTCGTTATGGTGGTGAGAGTATAGATAGCTCTCAAATGAAGAATACATTCATAAAAGTACAAAAGGTGATAGATTCTTTGGAGAGGCATTTAAAATGAATACTATAAAAAATAAAAGGTTCCTACGGGTAATGATAGTTGTTTTTGTTGTTTTTGTTATGCAGTTAAAGACATATGCTGCTGGTATCTCAAAGGAGGAAGCTATAAAAGATTTTGTGTCAGCATCCGTTGCCTATAAAGATGAGGATTATGATAAGGCAATAAATCTTTATAATAAGATTATCAACGGTGGTTGGGAGAGTGGGGCCATATATTATAATCTTGGTAATAGTTATTTTAGAAAGGGAGATATAGGTAGAGCAATATTAAGTTATGAACGAGCAAGGAGGTTAATTCCAGCGGATAGTGACCTTAATTATAATTTAAGATATGTCCGTTCTTTTATAGGCACGAAGGTCCGTGTTCCGAGATATAATTTAGTATATAGATTTATTAAAAGATTATCAAAAGAATATAACCAGGACTTTCTTGCATTGATGATGGTAATAAGTTTTCTTGTTATGAGTATATCCTTTCTGGTCGCAACTTATTCAAAGTTATCACATAAAAATGTTTATATTATAATTATTTTAGTCTTTTCCCTATTATTTTTTATGTGTTTTTTTATATCTATGTATAAATTAAATATAGAAGGCAATCTTGCTGTTGTAGTAAAGAAAACGGATGCACGTTTCGAACCAAGATCGGATTCTACTGTCCATTTTAAATTGTATCCGGGTTTAGAGGTTAAGATTTTGAAGCAGGAGGGGGGATGGGCTAAAATAAAAAGAGAGGATGGCAAACGTGGATGGCTACCAAAAGATTGTTTTGAACGGGTTGACTTACATTGAGGGGTATATCTATTGATACTAAACTACCATCTAATCTGAATGAAAATTTGATAAAGGCCAACAGTTGAGATGCAGTTGAATTTGGAGTTTTTTTGTTTTAGAATGCCTATTTTAAAAAATAAGTTGGCTGATACTGTTAAAAAAATTAGATAGTAGATATGACTATAAAAGTATAAAAATTTGTAAGATATTTTATTATTTTTAATCCCTTCAGTACTTTTTTTTACGATACGCAATAAAATTTATAGGTATATACGTATAGTTAAGTATTAATTTTTTAATAAAATAGTATTTTCGGCAGTATTTCTCCCCTTTTTAAATATAATTAGATGAGAATCCTATTTTAAAGTAATTTAAAACTGTACTTTAGGAGGGGTGGTTGCTGTTTTCACTGCTTTAAAATATTTTGCTGGTTTGTCTACCCCAGCCTGACTAGTAAAGAATCTACCAAAAAATGACCTTCTGAAACGATTAAATTCTTGCACTGCCTTATTGTAACGCATACGTTCTACGGCAATTCTGTTCTCCGTTCCTTCCAACTGGGCTTGTAAGGTAAGAAAGTTCTGATTGGACTTTAATTGAGGATAGTTTTCTGCTACTAACAGTAGTCGTGATATCGCTGATGTCATTTGATTTGCTGTGTTTATTTTTTCGCCTATACTTTGGGCCTTGCCCCATTGACTTCTTAATCTAGTTACCTCTGTAAAGATTCCTTTTTCTTGTGCGGCAAAACCTTTGACTGTATTAACAAGATTAGGTATGAGATCATTTCTTCTTTGCAACTGATTTTCGACCTGTGCCCATGCCGACTTGACTTTTTCATCAAGGGCAATTGCTTTATTATATCCGTTTTTGTACCATACGAATATCCCTATAAGGATTACAATTATAATGAAAAAGATAGTCAATCCACGGTTCATTTTAGCCTCCTAAAATTATATGTTTTTGATGAGTTTTATACATTACCAGCTTCCGCCACCACCGCCTCCACCTGTCATCCCTCCTCCAAATCCACCAAATCCACCTCCAAACCCGCCACCAAATCCGCCGCTATATCCAGATCCGCTCCAGTAACGAGGCCCACCTCCAAATAATAGTAAATACCAAAGGCCATAGCGAGAAGAAGATACTATTAATATAATAAATATCAACCATATAATATTTGCCATCGTATTAGCTGTATTACCTTTATGCTTTATCCTTTGAGATACAACAGCTTCCTGTCCTGTAATGGTAGTATTGTATTCTTTTGCTATTAAGCTGATTACTGCAATAGTTCCTGCTTTTATTCCTTCTGAATACTCTCTTTTTTTAAAAAAAGGAATCATTATGTTACGTACTATCTGGTTGCATACGATATCAGGCAATGCACCTTCAAGGCCATAACCTGTTGTTATCCACGCTTTTCTATCACCAATAGCTACAACAATAAGAACACCGTTATCTTTGCCTTTTTGTCCTATCCGCCATTTATCAAAGACTCTTACTGAGAATGGTTGAATATCTTCAGGGAATGTAGTTTTTATAGTTAAAACCGCTATTTGTGCAGTCGTCTTTTGTTCTAGTTCCCTTGCAAAACGGGTAAGTGTGGCAATATCTGATGGTTTTATAACGTGTGCATAGTCATTTATATACCCGATAGGTCTGTCAGGTATATCTTGTAGCTGTGCGAAGGATGTGCCTGTAAAGACTATAAAAATTGATATTATTACACCTAATATAAAGTATTTTTTTATTTTTTTCATTACAGTTTATCTACCTCGTTAGCCAATTTTTCTATTTGTTGGATATATCTTTCTACAAAGATGGTAGCATCTTTACCTGCTATTTTTTCATCATTTTCTTTATCTGTATAAATTGCCATCCATACATTTGCATCAAGGCTAAGGGTATTACAAAGCTGGTCAATAAGGACCTTTTTATTTATAGAAGGTTCTATTCCTTTAAGTCTTAATAAATTACGAAACACAGGAAATAGTGAGTTTAATGAATCTTTTATTAGCGTTTCTATACCTTTTTTGCTTAGTCCTATTTCTAAAAAGGCCTGGCGTATTCGTATTAATTTGCCTTTTATTTGTTGTTCACAAAATAATCTTATATGTTCCCCTTTTATATCAAGGGTATTTAATATCTCTTCTCCATGAACAGTTATATGTGCCTCTTTCATATCAAGAAATTCAATAGGGAACACATCCAAGGATTCTAAGATATAATCCTTTGTAAGGAGCAGAGGAGCGGTAATCTTTTTTTTCATACCTTTTTGGATTATCTTTAGACTTTGTTTTAACTGAGAGAATTCGATATTTTTAAATACAAAACATGAATTGATATCAGAGCTTGCTGGTTTATAGTTTTCTGTTGCGGCAGAGCCGAATATAAATACAGAAAGGACATTATTCTTATAGATTGTTAGGAGTTCTTTCATATAAGGTAAGAATTTTTTTTCTACTTCTGGATGTAGATGTTTCATATATATTCTCCTCTACTGAAGACATATTATTAAAAATGAGCATTTATCTCAGTTATTTTAATCCACCCTTTTTTTACATCAGCTACTGCTGTAGAATTGGGATACTCTGTTGCAATAAAATATTATAGATATAATAACCATCAATATATTATTGTGAACTGAATACCACAGGATACAGCACAGATATTGTATTATCAAGCAGGTTAGTTATGCTATTAATAGAGAAGATTCGCTTGTCTGTCTTAATCTAAAAGCAAATTTATTTTTAATTATAGCATGTCCCATTGATAACTTAAACATTTTTTTTAATACAATGGGTTTTGTCAATATTTCACAATTCAACCTTGTTAAATAGTGCAAAATGCACAAATCAACAAGGTTGAATTGTGCAGGATAGATATTTACAACTAATCGTTATTTAGAAATTTATCCCAGTCAACCTTATAAGTTATAATCTCTGTTCGTTTTGTAAGATCTGAATTATAATCAATAGCTTTAAAATATTTTAGCCCTTTCCCTCTAAAAAAGAAAAGACGCATTAGTAGAGAATGTGCTAGCGGTGTATCTAATAGTACCACATTATAATTATCATTGTCTGAATTTTTGTACAGTATTACAGAAAAATTCAGATTTGAGTTATTTTGTTTTATTTCTACAATCTTATTACCTTCAGTGTACAATATACTGAATGGAATACCTTTCCCGAATTTTTCTGATGATACAACACATTCTTTGGTTTTTATATTAATTCGTATGCCATGTTCAAATATCAAGATATCTTTTGATTTCCCAAGTAACGCTAAAGGTCCACTATATTTAGACGGCCCTCCTGCAAGATACCATAAAAATGACATATATTCTTTAGAATTACGGTCGGGTATTTTTTTTAATGCATTTTTATTTTTGTTAATAGCTTCTACAGCCTTAAAATTCCAATTACCAATAAATTTAAATTGCAGGTTGTTTTTGATTAGTTCATTATATATGAGCAGATAGGAGGGGGGTGGTTGGCCATGGGTGAGTTTTAATAAATATTTTATATCTTTATCATTTAAAAAGGTTTTAGTATTTAGGTATTGTTGTGCTTGTTTTGCTTTCATTTGTGTTATGGTTTTTAGTATTTGAATGCAGGAGGATAATGGTATATTTTTACTTTGAAGGAATTCTGCCGCCTTATTAGCACTACAATTTAACATGCGAATAATACCTAAGGCCTGTTTTTCATTTTGTGCAAGAAAGATATTTGCCATCCAATAGGCTTGTGGGAAATTGATTGTTGCCCCATCAAAGGTTACCCTGCGGTTTGCTATTGCCTTGATGAAATGTCCTGGTGGCCACCATGTATTTATTATACTATTTTTAGGTGTGTTTATTTTTATATTTGTAAGAGCTGCATTCCATGTATCATTAAATATGGGTGTCATTAATGTTTCTATTGATGTATGTAATTTTTTTATAGGCAAGAAACATAGGGATATAATTACGATATTCATAATACCATTGGTAAGATGAGTATATTTTTTATCTGTTTTGAAAATTGATATTATTGACTCCCTAATCCTGTCAATCCCCAAAGGAAAGCTAATAGCTAATGGTGTCAGACATAACATAGCAAATCTTTGCGCCCCTTTAGTAATAATAAAGGATGCTATAAGAAAAATAAGGACAGTTATATAGATTGACATATTTTTATATTTGCGCGAGATTGTTGCTTTGAATAGAGAAAAGATAATTCCATAGGAAGCTATTAAAAAGAATATCCAGCCGCCTGTCTGAGATATAATCTCTGTATATGAAATACTTTTTAGTTCTCCTACACTTATATATACATCAGGCCAGAGAGACAAGTGAGGTGAGATAAAGTTTTTGAGTGCCTTCCAGCCTTCAGAGAATAGATTAAAGAAAGAAGAAATGCCGAATGTAATACTGATAGCTATAAAGGTGGCTATACTTATAGCAGCAAAGAAGATAACATAAATCATGGCACGGGGTTTATATTTTTCAAAGTAAAGATTGATTATAGATATTATGACACCTGAGATTATTATAACCCCGAACATAAATACCCACCCTTGCCAGAAGAAGTTGTATATCAATAAGATGAAAGCGGTAATAGTAGAATAGATTATAATGTTTTTTTTGTTTTGATTATCCTGTTTCAATGCCACGAATAATAGTGCTAATATTATAAGCGGAAAGAGTGTGTTATAGGGGTCATTGTCATACCATCCGAACATACTCCGTTTAATATATATGGGGGAGAGTGTAAAGAAGATTGCACCAGATAAGGATGCGGGTATACTGCATTCTAAAATACGACATACGCACAAAAATGGAATAAGAGAAAGTGCCACTATAATAAGGGGAGTAAAACTTACTGAATACATTAATTTGATGTTTGGCTCAAAAAATAACAGTATTTTATGCACAAGGTATCCTATATAAGGATGGAGTGTTATAGGGACCCAGTAGCCATATGGGGCAAGCATTTTTTTATTTAAAAATTTGTTTCCTTTAACACTATCACTTAATTTCCCTGTGTTTATGATATTTTCAGTAAGGTCGTAATAATAAAAGGAATCAGAGGCAAGTAAATATGGAAACTTTTGCTTATTATTACTTCCTGATTTATCAAGTTGTTTTGACAGCCTTTCTATTGCCTTACGTGCATTCCCTCCTTCTTTATGCAGGAGTTCATCAAACATTTTCTTTGCAAGCACACGTTTTTCTCCTGCGTTAAGATATGGATATCTAAAGTTTATTTGATTAGCTACAGCTGCGCGTAATCGTGTCAATACAAACACAGTAGCCTTTTCTTCTGAGGCATTTGGTACATAATTGATTAGAGGATATAAACGAAAATATATACCTATTCCCGCGGCTATAATCCATATTAATATATACCAATAAATTGTGAAACGTTTCTTGTCTTCCATATTTTTTGGCGTTTATTACTTATTGCACAATTTAACCTTGTTAAATTGTGCAGAATGTAGAGATATAACAAATAATAGGATTAAATATCAATATATAGAGTTATTGCATAAAATCCATAAAAAGTTTTTTTATTTTATTAGAAGGAATTGCTAGGCTTGCATGATAACGATTTTTTATTTTTGCAGCCATCATCCCGATTAAAAGGCCTTGTTCATTAAGCAGAGGGCCACCGCTGTCTCCTTTATATATATCGATATTGACCTTTATTAATTCAATAGATTTTTTACCGTTTGCTGATGGTTCTATTCCGAGACCTGTAACTATTCCTTCGGATATTGTGTGATTTAATAAGGCAGAATGGCCTATATTAAATACCCTTTCTCCGATATTAACGGTATCAGAATTGGCAAATTTTATAGGTATAAGAGAAAGAGAGGAGGGGACCTTTATCAGGGCAAGATCGTTTTCTGGCATTATATGTATGATGCGGGCATTAACTACTTTATGGTCTGGTAATTTTACTTTTATTATACGTGCCATCCTGATAGTATGAAAGTTGGTTACGATTAGCCCGTCATTTGATACTATAACTCCTGCCCCTTGTTTTACTTCGTATGCTGTCCGTATTTTCCTGCCTATTAATATCTTCCCGGCAGCAGGAACAATAGCGGCAGAGACCCTAGGCGACTTTCGTATTTCTGTTTTTAAGGCTGTTATGCCAACAACGGATTTCTCTGACTTAAGTATTGTATCAATAGTAGAGTTGTTGGCATAACAGTAACCGTAGTCTAACGCAAATATTATGCCTAATAAGAGACCTTGTATTTTATATATAATTTTTCGCATAAATGTTATTGTATCTCTTATTTGGACTATACACAAGTAATTAACCTTGAAACTCCCTTGACAGTCAGTTTAGGGATGGATACCATATATTATATAGGTTAACTACATTTTTGTATTTTTTGTTCTTGTTATTTTAGGAATGTAATGTTGTTTCAGCCGAGGTTATCTTTTCTAGGGGATGAATATGCTGGGAAGACATAATACTGTTTTACAGAAAAATTTTTATGACAGGCAGTTTAAGAAACTCGCCTCAAAGGCGATGGAGTTTAATATAAGAAATTTTTATTTTGAAAAATTAGTTTCCATTCTTGAAGAGCATAAGAAACCCAAAGAAGGTGATAAATTACTTGAGTTGGGTGTTGGAGAAGGACTTTTAATGCATAAAATGGCACACAGATTTAATGGATGCGAATATAAAGGTATTGACATAAGTGAAAAAAATGTGGAGACCGCTAAATCATTAGGGCTGGATGTTGAGGTGGATGATGCATCGGATTTACATATTAGTGGTAAATTCGATTTAATATATGGGACTGCTATATTGCATCATTTGGACAATCTGGAGTTTTTTTTTGATAACCTACTTAAATCTCTTCATAGTGATGGGGTAATTCTTTTTGGTGCAGAACCGGTTTACTATGAGTTTTTTTATATTATTTATCATCTCCTTAGGGGAAGCTGGCATGCAGAGAAAGGAATGTTAAATATATCCGTACGAAGACTTTGTTATATACTATCAAAAGGGTATAAAAATATAAAAGTCTATAGGCATGGAAATCCTTTTGTATATGCCTTTACTACATTGGGGAAAATATGGAATTTTACAGGTTTGTCTAAGATACCATTTTTAAATGACATATATATATATGCAGAGAAAAAATGAACCAAAAGGGCTTTCCTTTTTCTCTATTATAATCCCTACATATAACAGAAAAGATTTTCTTAATATAGCCATCCATTCTGTACTTACCCAGAGATTTAATAATTATGAACTTATTGTTGTTGATGACGGTTCAATCGATGGGACCAGAGACTTGGTTGCATCTATTAGAGATGAGAGATTGATATATATATATCAAGAAAATAAGGGGGTTGCCTATGCACGTAATAGAGGCCTTGATATTGCCAGAGGGGAATGGATTGCATTCCTTGATTCAGATGATAGATGGACAGAAGATAAACTTGAGATAGTATCTCAATATATAGAGAAACACCCAAATTGCAAGATATTTCACACGCAGGAAGTATGGTTTCGTAGAGGGGAATTATTAAACCAAAAGAAACGGCATAGGAAACCAACAGGTTACGTATATCAGCGCGCATTAGAATTATGTTGTATTAGTATATCAACGGCAGTTATCCATAAAAGTGTGTTTGATGCTGTGGGAAATTTCGATGAGGATTTCGAGGCATGTGAGGATTATGAATTCTGGCTCAGAGCCACTCATGAATTTGAGGTAATGCTTATAGATAAATCTCTTACCATCAAAGATGGAGGCAGGGATGACCAGCTTTCTTTTAGGGTATGGGGTTTGGATAGGTTCAGGATAAAGGCATTAGAAAAAATACTTTTTAGTGGCAGACTTAATGCTAGAGATTATGCGTTGACTTATGCAGAGTTAAAGAAAAAGGTGGATATTTATGTAAATGGTGCAGCAAAGCGAGGCAAGGTGGATGAAGTAAAATATTATAGAAATTTGTTAATCCGCTGTGCCAGACTGTCCTACTATGACTGACCTTATTTCGCTTTATTCTGGTATATTTTGATATTTCCCGGAAAAAATCTTGCAAAAGTTTTTTTTAGCAGTAGAATTAATTGTTGTATTAACAGGTTGAATAGTAAGAGGTTCTGATATTTTTAATTAGAGTGAGGGGGATGTTGAATATTAGGTATTATTGTAGATTTGCTTGGTTTGTTATAGGAGTTTTATTGTTCACTGCATCAGTGGTAGTTGCAGAGGATGCCTCAGATGAGCCAACAGGAACTACTACTGTGGATACAGCTGTGGAGTTGCCACAGGAGTCGGCTAAGGTTGAAGTTGGTCAGGCAGTTATAAAAAAAGATAACAGTGATAATGATGAGATATCAAAGAAATCAAAGAAGGAACAGGTTAATAAGAATGAGTTGGAAAAACAGCAGCTTGAGCAGCAGCGCCTTGAACAGGAACGTTTGGAAAAACAGCGGCTTGAGCAGCAGCGCCTTGAGCAGGAACGTTTGGAAAAAGAACATTGGCAAAGACTAAGAGAGGCAGAGGAGTTCAGATTAAAAAAAGAGAGGTTGAAGAAACAGGAAGAAGAGAAGAGGAGGTATATGTGGTCACTAATTGGTGGCCTTTTAATTATAAGTATAATTTTCTTAGGGATTAGTTTTTTATTAAAAGGAGGGACTATGAAAAACTTGAGTTTAGGGCAAAAAATGGCTCTTGGTTTTGGGATTGTCTTGGTGTTGCTTGTTTTGGTAGGAGGAATAAGTTATTTTGGCATTACCCGTTTAGGAAATAATATAAAATATACGATAAAGATGAATAATTTATATTCTAGTTTAATGAAAAATGAGCTTGCTCAGTGGGATTGGCTTAATCAAGTAGATGAATTGTTAACAAATGATAATGTTACAGAGCTGCATGTTCAAACTGATGATAGACAGAGTTATTTTGGTAAGTGGTTATATGGAAACGATAGAAAAGAGGCAGAAAAAGAGATCCCTGAACTTATTCCCATATTTAAAGAAATAGAGGGGTATCAGCATACTGTATATACATCCGCGAAGGAGATAAAAAAATATTTTGAACCAGCAGATGAAGAATTTCCATCTATATTGTTAGAACGAAAGATAGATCATTTGATATGGGCAGATAAGATTAGGGATTGTTTTTTAAACAAATCTGAAAAATTGAATGTAGAAACAGACCCTAATAAATGTGCACTTGGGAAATGGTTACAGACTGAGCAGGCTAAGAAGGCATATGAGACAGGTAGCGCGGAATTTCGTAAGGATTGGGATGAGATGTTGAAGGTGCACGAACAGATGCATAAATCTGCTTTGGAGATAGAAAAGCATATTGCATTTAAGGAATTAGCAGAGGCGCAAAAGGAACAAGAAGAGGTAACCCAACTTTGGGAGAAGACTGCACAAGAATTTTTTTCTTTATTAGAGACTGCTATGGAAGATGTTATTGACCCTGCAAAAGAAAGGGCAGAAAAAAATCAGAACATAGCTGCTCTGGCTAAGTGGAGTGAGATAGATATGAATATGAATGAGGATGTTATACAACCGTTTTTATTAGTTAGGATTGAGGGACAGAAGTTAAAAGAAAAGTATACAGATGAGGAATGGAATCGGTATGAAGAAAAGTATAGAAAGTTTAAAGATGGGGTAACTGGATGGCTTTCTCTTGTAAGCAAAGAGTCATCAATGAGGGATGTTGCAAGAAAGATAAGGGCGAAATTGGTAGAATTTGATGATATTTCAGATAAATATTATAAATCTTTAATAAAAGAAGTAAAGGCACGGGAGTCTCTGCAAAAGGCAAGAGATGTTTTTATTGGTGAGACATTACCTCTTTTACACAAGACAGTTAGTCTTTTAGATAAATTGCACTTAGAGGCATTACATAGAGTAGCGGGGATGGATAAGGCAAGTGACATTTTTACAACAAAGACAAAGCCTAACATGGAAAAGACGTTGAAGTTATTGCATGAGGCAATTGATAAGGTAGGGGCAGTAGTAAAGAAATCTAATGATTCATCTTTTTCTGTGGGTAACCGGACTGAGGCTCTTATTATTATAATCTCTTTGCTTTCTGTGATTTTAGGGGTAGCTACAGCATTTTTTATTGCAAGAGGGATTATTGTTGTGCTTAATAAGGTAATAGAAGGTTTGATCGCCAGCTCAGATCAGACTAGCGAGGCAGCAGGACAGGTTTCTAGTTCTGCACAACAGTTGTCTCAGGGGACGACAGAACAGGCATCTTCTCTTGAGGAGACTTCGAGTTCGCTTGATGAGATATCTTCTATGACAAAATCAAATGCAGATAATGCAGGTAAGGCAAATCAGATGGCAACTGAGGCAAGGAATTCAGCTGAGAGAGGTGATCAGGCAATGAAGGAGCTTCAGAATGCCATGATCGGTATTACAGAATCTTCAGAAAAGGTAAGTAAGATTATTAAGACCATTGAGGAGATAGCATTTCAGACAAATCTATTAGCATTAAATGCGGCAGTAGAGGCTGCACGTGCTGGTGAACATGGCAAGGGGTTTGCTGTTGTTGCTGAGGAGGTGCGTAATCTGGCACAAAGGGCAGGGGTTGCAGCCAAAGATACTGCTCAGTTAATAGAGGAGAGTACTAATAGGACAAAAGAAGGATCTGATATATCTAAAAAGGCAGGTGAGGCATTAAGTGAGATAATAGAAGGGTCAAAGAAGGTTGCTGATATAGTTGCTGAGATAGCAGCAGCCAGTAAGGAACAGGCAGAAGGCATTGCCCAGATTACCAATGCGGTAAGTCAGATGGATCAGGTAACTCAACAGAATGCTGCTACTGCAGAGGAGTCTGCTGCTGCTGCTGAAGAGTTGTCATCTCAGGCAGATAAATTGAAGGATATGATAATAGAGCTACAGAGGATAGTAGGAGGGACAACAGGAGAGTTGCATAGGAGGGCTAATTCATCTTCCAGAAAAAAGATGCATCACTCTAATTTAGGGGCTTCTACAGTATCTTCTGCTGGAACAGGTACACAGAAGACCACGGGTGCAGTTTCTGCTAAGGCGGAGGACATTATCCCTTTTGATGACGATGATTCTCAGGACTTTGGGGATTTTTAATTAGATTCATGAGAAGTCTAATTCATAGTGCTCCTCTTAATAAAAAGGAGCACTATGAATTTTTGTTTATATATATTTTTTTCAAGAAGGGAAGATATCCTATAAGTTTTATAGGTTTGTAATTTGTAAGATAATGATCGTCTTTATTTAGGAGGGATGAAATGTCTGAGAAAGATGTTGAACAAAAGCAAGTTACGGCAGAATCTCAGGATGCTGGACAGCATACCTTAGGAGAGAGACATACGCTTGCACTTGCAGGCAAATATCTTACCTTTGCCTTGGGTAAGGAGGAATATGGCCTTGAGATATTAAAGGTCATGGAGATTATAGGGATAATGGAGATTACTTCTGTGCCTCAGGTACCGGAGTATGTTAAAGGTGTTATCAATTTGAGAGGTAAGGTTATTCCTGTGATTAGCCTGAGGTTGAAGTTTGGGATGGAGGAGATAGAGTATACATCAGAGACATGTATTGTTGTTGTAAATCTTAATGGGGTGCTTATAGGTATTATTATTGATAAAGTTTTGGAGGTCTTGGATATAGAACAGGAGAATATAGAACCTCCTCCAAGCAGTGGTGTTGCAGGCAAGACAGATTATATTTTGGGGATAGGTAAGGTTGGTGAAGCGGTTAAAATATTGTTGAACATAGATAAAATCTTGATGGAGGATTTGTCTGCAATGGACAATATGCAATCAGTAGAATAGAGTCTGTCTGTTAAGATTTTTTCGAGATAGGTGATATAAAGTTAAGCTGTTTGGTTGTATTTTATAAGATTTTACATTATTCAGGAATAATTATTTTTTAGATCTAATATACCTTTCAAGAATTATAAGATTCTCTTATTTGTTATGGACATATCTGAAGTAGATCAAAAATTAAACCAACTTGCCCTTGAGTTGACGTTAGCAGACCTCTCCTTTGATGAAGAATTCAATTCTATAGTTAATCGATTAAAAGCTTTAGAGTGTAAAGAATGTGTGTCGGTTAATCCTGCAGCAGAGGTTTTTAATAGTATATTGAGGAAGGGATGTGAGAAAATAGTATCTTTAGGTAATAGGCATAATAAGATCGTAGAGGGTTTCACCTTTTTTGTTAGTTTTTTGCAGAATTTAGTCCATGATGTTGCTCATGGTGGAGATGTCTCTGGATATTTAAAAAATTTTGAAAGGGAATTTGATGTTATTTTAGAAGTGGATGATGTATCAGTAAATATGTCTGCTGTTCAGTTTGATATGTTACCAGAGTTTATTTCTGATGTGAATACGCTGCTTACTGAAACCGAATCTGATATCCTGTCCCTTGAAAAGGCAAGAGATGATGAGTTGGTTAATCGTATATTTCGTTCGTTCCATAGCCTGAAAGGTGAGGCTAATTTAATTGGGCTTACCAATTTGGGAAGACTGGCGCATAAGGTTGAAGATCTGTTAGAAAGGGTAAGATCTCATAAGATATCCTTTGATTCAACTATCGCAAGTTTTTTATTAGATATTATAGATATAATAAAAAGTTATCTGTCAGTTTTGAGTAGTAATACAGAGTCGGCTTTTTCAGAAGATTTTGGTGATATTTTACGTATTTTGGATAATGTGTTAAATCCTTCCAAAGATGTTAGTCAGATAGATGTTGATGTATTGTCGGATTTTGATAAAAGGAAGAGAAATAAAGAAGGTATCGAAGATAGTCAGTCGGGAAGGAGAGTATATGTAGATTCAGAAGGTGGAGATGAGGATGGTGCAAAGAAAGAGAGCTCTCCAGTGGGATCTCAAGCAGGTGAATGGCAAGGACATCCTCCAGTAGTAGACTTGTCTGATGGAGGGCAATTATTGTCTGAGTTTATATCTGAGGCATCTGAGCATCTTAATACTGCTGAGGAGGCTATCCTTATTTTGGAAAAGAACCCGGAGGATAAGGAATCGATAGATAAGATCTTTCGAGCGTTTCATACTATTAAAGGTGTAGCGGGTTTCTTAGAGCTAAACGATATTAAACAATTGGCGCATTCTTCAGAGAGTTTGCTTGACTTAGTAAGAAAAGGTATTTTGCAATTTGAAAAAGATATAGCTGATATTGCCTTTTCTTCTATTGACGGATTACGTAAATTGATAGAGCTGTTGGCCGAACAGATAGCAAACGATGGTAAGTTAGTAAGCCCATATTATGATATTTCTCAGCAGATTGAGGCGATTGATAAGATTATAAAGGATAATGCTGATAAGAATAAGAAGGATATCCCTCATAGACCAGTAGGAGAGATATTAATTGACGAGGAACGAGTTACCCCACATGAGTTAGATATGGCCTTAGAGATTCAGAAAAGGTCTCCGAATAAAAAGGTAGGAGAACTTTTGCAGGAGATGCATGCGGCAAGTGCCAAGGACATAAAACACGCGCTTGATATACAGAAGGGTAATGTAACTCAAAATTCTATAAAGATAAATGTGGATAAATTGGATTTGTTAATAGATCTTGTTGGGGAGTTGGTTATAAGTGAAACACAGGTTATACAGAATCCGTGTTTAAGAGAAATAGAGGATAGGAGACTGAATAAAGATTTATCTGAGCTTGATAGGATTACCAGATTGTTGCAGGAAGTAGCGATGGGTATGAGGCTTGTGCCTGTTAGGCCTACATTTCAAAAGATGCTTAGGATAATAAGGGATTTAGCGAGGCGTTCCAATAAGGAGGTAGAGGTTATCCTTTCAGGAGAAGATACAGAGATAGATAAGAATATGGTTGAGCTTATAAGTGACCCTTTAATCCATATGGTACGTAATTCTGTTGACCATGGGATAGAAGAAAAGGAGGAAAGAATAAGGAAAGGTAAGTCCCCTGTAGGAAGAATTGAACTTGCAGCGTATCATAAAGGAGATAATGTTATCGTGGAGATAAAAGATGATGGGGCAGGGCTTAATAAAGAAAAGATTTTAACAAAGGCTATTGAGCGGGGACTTATACAGGAAGGAGAAACTTTGCCAGATAACCGTATTTATAATATGATTTTTGAACCCGGTTTTTCTACTGCTGATAAAATTTCAGACATCTCTGGTAGGGGTGTTGGGATGGATGTTGTAAAACGAAATATTGAACAACTAAGAGGTAAGATCGAGATAGAGACAGAAAAGGATAAAGGTTCGGTATTTTCGATACATTTGCCAATCACTTTAGCTATAATTGAAGGTATTATTTTTACCATAGGTGTGGAACGATATATTTTACCAATTAATTCAGTAGTAGAATTTATAAACCCTCAAGAGAAATTCTTAACTAATTTAGTAGGAAAGGGTGAGGTATATAAATTGCATGATAGAATTTATCCTGTAATACGTTTGGCGGAGTATTTTGATGTAAGGCCTATATATGATGATTTTGAAAAGTCTACTCTATGTTTGATAGAATCGGATTATGGTCGTGCTTTTATTGTGATAGATGAACTTTTAGGCCAGCAGCAAGTTGTAATAAAAAGTTTAGGCCATGCCTTGAAGGATGTTAAAGGTATAAGTGCAGGGGCTATTTTAGGAGATGGCAGGGTTGGCCTTATATTGGATGTGAATGGTATTGTTTCTTTAGCTAGAGAACATGGAATCTTGCATCAGTTAATTTAAATTATTTGAAGGATATTAGGTAGGAGATTATGGATAGAACGAAGTTGTGTAAAGATAGAAGAAGGTTGTTACGATTGGTATATGATAAACCTATGCGTATTACTATAGATGAAAAGATTTCTTTTGTTTGTAAGATAAGAGATTTGTCGTTAAAAGGGGCGTTTGTGGTCATGGGTGAAGAAAATCGGTTGGAGAAAGATGATATTTTTTCTTTTGAGATATTATTGCATGAGGGTGAGTCAAGTTTTAATATTTGTGGAAAAGGACAGGTGGTAAGAAAAGCTGATAATGGATACGGAGTTTCATTTTTAGAGATGGAAGTAGAAGATTTTGGTCGTTTGCGAAGGTTGTTGTCCCTTAATGTGGCGGATGCAGAAAGGGTTGTTAAAGATTTTGAGAAAATAATAGATTGATTGTAAACTGAATTTTAGAAAGGTATTTTATGGAATATTATAAATTACCGGAATTAAAGGATTCTGAATATAAATTGTTTGCAGAGTTAATATATAAAAAAAGTGGTATTTTTTTGGGCGATAATAAACATGAACTTGTTAGGACAAGGTTTCAGAAACGGGTTAGGCAATTAGGGTTGAAGTCGTTTAAAGAGTATTATGAGTATGTAATTAATGATAAAACAGGTCAGGAACTTGTATATCTATTGGATGCTATTTCTACTAATCATACCTTCTTTTTTAGGGAGAAAGATCATTTTGATTTTTTTTCCAGTAAAGGGTTGCCAGATATAATACAAAAAAAGTCAGCTGTGGGCAATAAGAAGATAAGAATATGGTGTGCGGCTGCTTCTTCAGGAGAGGAGCCTTATACTATAGTTATTTGTATATTAGAAAGTATGAACACATATGGCTGGGATATAAAGATGCTTGCTACTGATATATCTACAAAGGCCCTTGCTAAGGCGATAGAAGGAAGGTATAGGGCTAATCAGTTTAAGGGAGTATCTCCTTTAATTATAAGTAAATATTTCGATAGAGAAGATGTTGCAGGAGAGAAATTTTACAAGGTGAAACCAGAACTTAAGTCTTTTATTGTGTTTAGGAGATTTAATCTTATGCGGCCACAGTTTCCGTTTAAGGGTAGGTTTGATTTTATTTTTTGTAGGAATGTAATGATTTATTTTGATCAGGCTACTCAGCAGAGCCTTGTGCATAAATTATTAAATTTTTTAGAGATAGGAGGTTATCTGTTTATTGGCCATTCTGAGACATTGGTTGGCTCTGTAAAAAATCGTGTACGTGTGGTGGGGCCGGCACTTTTTCAAAGGATAGCATAACTTGTTTTGAAATTTTGGGTATTATCCTTGAGGATTTTTAATTAAAGAGATAAACTATAAGAGTTATGGAAAACAAAAAGATAAAGGTATTAATTGTTGATGATTCTGCTGTAGTTAGAAATATTCTAACTAGAGAACTTAGTAAGTATCCTAATATAGAAGTGATAGGAGCTGTGCCTGACCCATATTTTGCAAGGGATAGAATTGTTCGAGATAAGCCAGATGTTATCACCTTAGATGTTGAAATGCCGAGAATGGACGGCATAACTTTTCTTGAGAAACTTATGAAGGCACATCCTATGCCTGTGATTATATTAAGTTCGTTAACTCCAGCTGGTTGTGAGACCGCTATGCGTGCTATGGAATTAGGTGCTATTGAGGTTATTCAGAAGCCAGAGTTAGATGTTTCTTATAAACTTAATGAGATGATAACTTATCTTGTAGATAAAATTACTGCTGCTGCAATGGCAAAGGGAAAAATTACAACACTACGGCCAAGACCTTCCATATCTAAACCACCTTCGCCAGCAACTGCAGCGATGATAAAGACGACAGATATTGTGGTGGCAATTGGTGCATCTACAGGTGGAACAGAGGCGATACGTGAGATTTTACCTGCATTACCAGCTAATTTCCCCGGAATAGTAATGGCGCAGCATATGCCTGCTAATTTTACAAAATCCTTTGCAAATAGTTTGGATAGGATAACTGCCTTAGAAGTAAAAGAGGCGGAGGATAACGATACTGTGCGACCAGGTTTAGCATTACTTGCCCCTGGGAATTTTCATATGATATTGCGTAGGAGTGGGGCCAGATATTATGTGCGTATTCAGGATGGTCCTATGGTCCATCATCAGAGACCAGCAGTGGATGTATTGTTTGCATCTGTTGCAAAGTATGCAGGCTCTAATGCTATAGGAGTAATATTAACAGGAATGGGTAGAGATGGGGCAGATGGTTTGTTGAAAATGAGACAGGCAGGGGCTAGAACAATAGGCCAGGATGAGAGGAGTTGTATAGTATATGGCATGCCCAAGGTTGCTTATGAGATAGGAGCAGTAGAAAAGGTTAAATCATTAAAAGATATATCTGCAGAACTTATAAGGTTAGTATCTACGAGAAAACCTGTTTAATAGTTTTTTGCGTAAAGGGAGGAATATAATGTTTCCTGTTAAAGATTTTATGACAAGAAATCCTATCACAGTAGAGGAACATACGTCTATATATGATGCGATAGAGTTACTTGCGACATATAGAATAAGTGGTTTGCCAGTTGTAGATAAAGAAAATAGGTTGGTAGGGCTTGTTAGTGAGTGGGATGTTTTGCATTTATTGACAGATGCAGAGGTGAATAAGAGTGCAACGGTTGGTGATTATATGACACGAGATGTTATTAGTTTTAAAGAAGATGATAGTGCTATTGATGTATGTGATTTTTTTAAGAATAGTAATAAACGTAGGGTTCCTATTATAAATGATGGGAAGTTAGTAGGTATTGTAAGTCGTCACGATATAATTAAACTTATCCTATCTATGAGAAAGAATGTATCTGAAGCAAGGGATAGTAAGGAATAATGAGAAATTTATAGAAGGCTAGGTGATAGTAAGGGGATCTTGTATGGTGGCTAAAGATAGAGAGTTTGACCCTCAGGTAATTGCGACAACATTGATGGGATGTGTACAAAATACATTAGAAGAGATGTATAAGCTTAAGTTGTCTCAGGATCCTGAGTTTGAGGAGAAGGAGATTATAGAGTATGCAAGCAGGATGCAGACCTTTGGGTTAGAAAAGTTTAATGGTCCTTGTTATGTATCTGCAATTAATTTTTATTTATCGCCAAGACATTTAGAGGAACATGATCCTGTTGGCGCTATAGTGATTTATATAAGAGAAGACCTTGCGGTCCGTTTTTTGAAGGCGCTTGGGTTTGAGGATGCTGATGAAGAAGATGAAGAGATAATATTGGATTGTTGTGGAGAGCTCGCAAATATTATTACTGGCCAATTTAAGAATGAGTTAACCTCATTAGGGTATAAAGATTTGACGATTTCTGCTCCTATTAAAGCAAAAAATGATATCCCTGGGGGTGTTGAGTTTAATTATAACGAATATAAGCTTTATGAATTAACTTTTTATCTCTGGAAGGAGAAGACTATGGTGATTAGTATAACTATGGCACCTGTGGAGCATTTATAGTGAATTTAAAGCATAGTTTTATAAAAAGTAAGATAAAAGAAGAGGAGGTTTATAATGAAAAAAATTTTGGTGGTAGATGACTCTGGTGTTCAAAGAAAAATGATAATATCTATTATTCGTAAGGCAGGCTATGAAAATGAGGTGCTAGAGGCAGGAGATGGAAATCAGGCAATAGAGGTATTAGCTGCTAATTATCAGGATGTGGGGCTTGTTTTATGTGACTGGAACATGCCAAATATGTCTGGGTTAGAGTTTATACAGGCGGTTGCAAAGGTTCCGGCAGTCGCTAATATCCCTGTTGTTATGGTGACTACAGAGGGAACAGAAGAGAAAATAAACGAGGCTAAGGCAGCAAATCCTAATTTGGCTGGGTATATTCCTAAACCTTTTACTCCTGAAAAACTAAAAGAGACAATACAGTCTATATTGTAAATGAATATATACCTTTTTTAGGTTTTTATTAGGATAGGGCATGGGGTATCAGTTTGCTCTGTATAAAGATATATAGGATATATTTTATTTAAAGAGAGAGGATTATCGTGGAATTACAACAACAATTAGAGGATGCACTAAAGAGAGCAGTAGCGGATACTTTTAGTGTTACGCTGTCTCTTTCTCCTGAATTAAATACTAATATGTCTTTTTCATTACAGGAGAATATGATTATAAGTTCTATTGGTCTTGCTGGAGCTATTGAAGGTAATATTTCGTTATGGATTACTGTTGACATAGCAGCGGATATTGTATCTAAAATGTTGGGGATAGAAATAGAACCAGATTCTCCTGATGTTATGGATGGTGTAGGAGAGATAATAAATATGATAGCTGGTGGGGTTAAAATGAAGATGGATTCTACGGAATATAAATTTGATATAAGTATACCCACTACAGTTAAAGGAGATAATATTGAGTCTGTTAAATCTGATAAGACGTTAGAATTTACGCAGGCATATTGTTGTGAGAAAGATATTTGTTTTCAATTGAAATTTGCATATCGGCTACATCAGGTTGGTGGAAATAGTACGGTTGATGCACAAAAGGAGGCTTCGGTTAGTGCCTTTGATAAGTTAAGCCAGTTGGTTGAGCAGTCAAGGAAAGATGATAATAATATTAATTCGGAATAATTCGAGGAGGGTGGTGAGATAGGATGGATGAAGGTATCTTTTCCCCTAGAAGTGATTGGGAATCTCTTATAAAAGAAAATAGTCGGACATTACATATTGCTCCGGAAGTATATTTAAAAATTTTATCTTCTTCTATAAACCAGGGAGAAAAAGATATTAAGGAACTTGAATCTGCGATAGGTTCAGAAAATTTTTCTTTAATTCAACCTTTAGCACATAGGTTGAAAGGTGTATATGGCAATCTCAGATTGGAGGCATTATATAAAACAGCAGAGGCTATAGATAGTTTTGCTAAAGAACATAGGGATATAGAGAGAATAAGAGAACAGTTTGTTTTATTTAAAAAGGCATTTGAAGAATTGAGAATGAATGTTGTAGCCTGATGTTGTATTTTTATTTTAGGAGAAGGTGTCTTTTGTGATCAATTATAAATAATTTGGAGGCATAGGTATGTGGAAGATCTTAGTAGTAGATGATAATTTTACTAATAGACAACTGATTTTGGAGATTTTAAGAGATTTTGCTGTTTGTGATGTTGCAGCAAATGGTAGAGAGGCTATTGAGGCATATAATCAGTCATTGAAGAAAGGGGGATATGACCTTGTTTTGTTAGATGTGGCTATGCCTGATATGGATGGAGTCGAGTTCCTTAAGTTGGTTAGAGAAAACGAAAAGAAGGCTGGGATCCCTTTGGGGGAGGGGTTGCCGATTATTATGGTTACCGCGTTTAAAGAGCCTGTGAATGAGGCCTTCTCAATAGGATGTGATGATTATATTGTAAAACCGATAGATCCAGACAAGTTAATCTCTAAGATTAAGGAGAAATTAGGTGATCCTAAGTAATATTTGTAGTTTGTGATAGGAGGGACGATTGTCATTGAAGCCAAAGATTGTCATGGTAGATGATGATGTAACATTGCCTGAAATAGTTGGTTCTAGTGAGTTGATGTCAGGATATGAGATGGTAGCTATACATAGTGGGCTAGAGGCATTACAGAAGATAGAAGAGGGATTGTCTGCTGATATGTTTATATTAGATTATAATATGCCTGAGATGAACGGCATTGAGTTATGTAGGAAGATAAAACAAACTAAGATAGGAAATGATGTTCCGATTATTTTTCTAACAGGGTCTACAGATACTAGAGAAATAGTTGATGCGTTTAAGGCAGGGGCTGTTGATTATCTGATTAAGCCAATTGTTATGGAAGAGCTTTCTGTGCGAGTAAAGACTCATTTAGGATTATATTTTGCTAAGAAAAAAATAGAAGAGTTTGCTCGTGATATGGAGAAATTAGCAGAAGAACGGGCAAGACAATTGGTTCATGCTGATAGACTTGCCACCATTGGGACATTATCTGCTGGGCTGGCCCATGAGATAAAAAATCCTACTACCTTCATAAGTGGGAATGTTCAGACGTTAGAGAAGTTCTGGGCGGTATTAAGTAAGGCAATGGAAGAGAAAGGTTGTAACTGCGGAGATGATGAAAGATTGAAATTTATTTATGAGGAAATGCCATCTCTTATTGCTGGGATAAAAGATGGTGTAGTTAGGATAAGAAAGGTCGTTGATAGTCTAAAGGCCTTTTCAAGAAAAGAAACTACGGAAAAGATACCTTTTTCTATAGCTGATAGGATAGAAACAGCACTTACCCTTTGTCATAAGGCATTAAAGAATCGCGTGCTTGTAGAAAAAAGATTGCCTGAAAAGGAATTAATTGTGAAAGGTGATCCTCAGCAGATAGAGCAGGTTTTGATAAACTTATTTATAAATGCAGCAGATGCGATGGAGGGGATGAAAGATGCAAGGTTACTGATAGATGTAAGTAACTCAGATGATAGTGTTTTTATTATAGTAGAGGATAATGGCCCTGGGCTTGAAGATGATAAATTAGAAAAGATATGGGAGCCATTTTTTACAACAAAACCAGCAGGGAAAGGAACTGGGTTAGGGTTGCCTATTTGCCGTTCTATTATTGAAGGGCATGGAGGAATTATAGATGTGGAGAGGGCAGGAAATGGTGGCCTTCGTTTTAAAATAGAGTTACCTTTATGGAGCCATTAATCAAAGATCAGGAGTGATAAAATGAAGGAAAATCAAGAAGAAATAGATGCCAAGCCTCGTATTTTGGTTGTCGATGATGAAGAAAATATACGGGATATGCTAAAACGACATTTTCGTTTTATAGGATATGAAGTAGAATGTGCATCTAATGGGAAAGAGGCTCTTGAGATAATGAATAAGAAGCGTTTTGAGGTTGTTATATCTGATATTAATATGCCTGATATGGATGGGATAGAATTGTTACGGGCTATAAAGAATAGTGCGCCTATGACACATTGTATTATGATAACAGGGTATGTTACTATGGATAATGTTCTATCTTGTATGCGTTTAGGGGCTGATACATGTGTATTTAAACCATTAGAAGATATGGCAGAGTTAGAGGATGCAGTGAAGGCAGCGGTTGATCATTTAAAACATTGGCAGATGAAACTTAAGACATTGATAAGAATGAAACCAGAATAGTAGGTATATTTTATGCAAGTTTGAGTATTGCATGTTTTGTATTTTAAAATATATATTTTAGATTTAATCGAATTCCTTCTTAGGGGAGTGTTAATATAGGACCTATTGAAAGGAAGGTAACATGTCTGAAAATATAGACTATGGAGTTGATCCTGAGTTGGTTATGGAATTCGTTGACGAATCTCAGGAAATGTTGAGTGAAGTGGCGAATATGTTTATTACTTTGGAATCTGACCCTTCTAATAAAGAGGCAATTGATAAGATTTTTAGAACAGTTCATACGATAAAGGGGAATTCTGCATTTTTTAATTTGATGAAGGTAAAATCTCTTGCTCATATTATGGAAGATTTGATGAATCTGGTGCGGGAAGGTTCAATGAAATTCAGTGAAACTATATCAGGGGTGCTTATACGTGGTATAGATTTTTTGAAGGATATGTTAGAAAACGTCAGGGCCGGTAAACCTGAGTTGGAAGATGATTCTGAATATAATGGACTTATTAATGAGATAACATCTCATGTTGAAGGCGGAAAGAAGAAAGACCCTATTGCTATATGGAAGCTCATAAAAAAGGATTTACTGCAGTTTAAAGAGAAGTTGGTCTTGGATGATTCTTCTTTAAATAGTATATGGAAGAGGATCTTACAGAATCTGGAATTGGTTTCTCCTATTGCTAATGGTGCATCAGATGAAAGTAGTTCTTCAACAGATACGGGGGAAGAAGGACTATCTGTTTCGGGACACAAAGATGTGATAGGGATGGTAAAAGAGATTTTGTCCGCTGATTTTGGAGATATTCTTGATGATGAAAATTCGAAGAAAATTTTTTCAGCCTTGGAGGAGTTGAAAAAGCAGGCTACAGAAGATACTGTTTCATTCGTAGATGAGGCTATAGATGCTTATAATAAAACGATTTCTACTGAAGGTTTTACTCCTTTTCTTGCAGAAGTTATTTTAAGTAAGGTAAATAACGTTAAGATAAAAGAAGAAGCAGATAAGGGAGAAGAGAAACAAAAGACAGTATCTGTTAAAGATAAAGATGCCACAGTAAAATCCAAGAAGACAATGAGAGTGTATGAATCTAGTATAGACAGGTTCCTTGATTTTGTAGGAGAGTTAGTTGTTGTGGGGGAGATGTATGATCATATACAAAAACGATTTGCAGAGAAATTAGGACTGAATAAGGACGTTATAAATCTTAAGAAGAATAATGAGACGTTTAATGACCTGTCTACAGCGCTTCAGAAGAGCGTATTGGATATACGTCGGGTGCCTATCAAGACATTGGTGCAGAGAGCTCCCCGTATAGTCCATGATGTCGCTGTTGCAAAGAAGAAAAAGATAAAGGTACATATTATAGGAGAGGGGACCTTAATAGACAAGAGTCTTTTGGAGAGTTTGGAAGGACCGTTTGTTCATATGGTTAGGAATGCAGCGGATCATGGAATAGAACCTCCTGAAGAACGAAAGGCAAAAGGCAAGCCAGAGGAAGGTAGTATAACCATAGAGATAACAGAGAATGAAAACTCCCTTTTTATATCTATTAAAGACGATGGAGGTGGTATAAACAGGGATGTTGTAATAGAGAATGCAATATCTAAAGGGCTCCTAACAAAAGAGAGAGCAGCTACACTTTCTGAACAAGAAGTGTATCATCTGTTGTTTGCTCCGGGTTTTTCAACTGCTAAAGAGATTACAGACATTTCCGGGAGAGGTGTTGGGATGGATGTGGTTAAAAAGAATGTAGACGCGATGGGTGGACAGATACATATATCAAGTGTTCTTGATGAGGGCTCTACATTTACTATAGAAGCACCTAAGGCTGTGGCAGTACGTATTATGGCAGGGTTTCTTGTTTCTTCTTGTGATAATAGGTTCGTTCTTCCTATGGCAGGTGTTGGGGAGTCATTTATGGTTGATTCTGACAAAATTACAACTACTATAGAGGAAGGAGAGTGCCTGCTTCATCATAAGAAGGTGTTTCCTGTTATTCGCTTAGATCGTCTGCTTGAATTAAAGAGGGATAAAGATGATCAAAGGACAGAGTATGTGGGAGTAATTATAACAGCAGGTCAAAGAGATTTTGTGCTTTTAGTAGATGATGTCCTTGGGACGCAGCAGGTGGTTATAAAGGATATAGAAGGATTGGGCGCACGTTCTGATTTGATATCAGGTGGGGCTATCTTAGGCGATGAACGGGTAGCTATTGTGTTAAATTTAGAAAATGTTTTATGATAAACAATATAAGAAATATTCTAAGGGGAAATATTAGACAGTAATTTTAATAAAGTTGTTGTAGATTATCCATCCCATATATTACTATCACGACGTAATTATTATGTCCCCCTAAATAGTATATATTCTTAATAGGGTAGATGTTATGTCTGATCCGTATGCTGATATACATGATGTTGTCATACAATTTGTAGATGAGTCTGAGGAATCATTAAATGAGGTCACCAATCTTGCTATATCCTTAAATTCTTCTTCTGACAATAGGGAAGAAATAGATTATATATTTAGAATTCTTCATACAATTAAAGGTAATGCAGCTGTTTTGGGATTTTTAAAGGTAAAAGAGATAGCACATATATTAGAGGAATCTATTGAATCTATTCGTTCAGGAAGTAGGGTAATAGATGATCGTTTTTTGGATGTGTTTATTAAGGGGAGTGATCTTATGATAAGGATGTTTGGTGATATACGCGAGAGTATGTCAGAGGGAAATGATAGAGAATATGTTGATTTTATTGATAGAACGGCGAAACTAAAACAATAATTATTGAAAGTATATAATTTAGGTTAAATATTTATGGTATTTTTAGATAAATTTAACGGAGGGAACAAATGAATTCAGAACCTGTCGCGCCTTCAGATTTAGAAAGAGTTTTTTTATTACCAGGAGAATATCACATTACAAAAAAGCCGAAATATATTGCAACTTTACTTGGTTCCTGTGTAGCGGTATGTGTATATAATGTAAAGAATGGATCAGCCGCTATGAATCATTTCGTAAGGGATCGTGCCACTAATCCTAATGAAACAGACATAGGTCGTTTTGGGGATTTGTCCACTAGGAATATTATAGACAAACTGTTGACTTTGGATCCAACAGTGGGTAATTATAAAGCTAAGATATATGGTGGGGGAAATGTTGTAAGCCATCTGGGTTCTGGTGTGCGAATAGGAGAAGAGAATATTGCTATGGCAAAAGAGGTTTTGTTAGAGTATAGGATACCAATTGTAGAAAGCGATGTAGGCGGGACTAGAGGGAGAAAGATATATTTTAACACTTCTGATTTCTCTGTTATAGTGCGTCCCACAGGGGAGGAACGCAAGGATTTTCGTAGTAAGAATATACGTGTTCTTGTTGTTGATGATTCTACTATAGTACGTAATATCCTATCAAGAATAATAAATGATACTCCTGGTATGGAGGTATGTGGACAAGCTAAGGACGCATTTGAGGCACGGGATCTTATTCTCTCTACGGATCCTGATGTTATTAGTTTAGATATAATAATGCCAAAATTGGATGGTTTGAAATTTCTTGATAAGATTATGCGACATTTTCCCAAACCCATTGTTATTGTGTCTACTATAGCTAAAGATAATTCTGCTATAGCTAAAAAGGCTATGGAATTGGGAGCAGTTGGTGTGGTAGATAAAGATAGTTTGCAGATATATAAGGGTATAGAGATAGCAAAAAAAGAATACATCCCTATGTTAAGGACAGCGGCTAGCAGAGTTGTTAGGAAGAGAGAATAGGTGGAAGGGAAGTTATACTGGGCTTGTCACATTTTATGTTTATGTTAAAATGTTTTTTTAATATTGTTGTGTTGGGGATAGATATACAATGGTTGATAATAATAGTGTAGGTATAGTAGAAACTGAATATGTTACTTTTTGTGAACCCCCTAATGAGTTAGAGCTTAAAAGTGGAGAGAAATTGGGACCTATTACATTGGCATATGAGACTTATGGTAGTCTTAATAAAGATAGGTCTAATGCTATATTGATTCTTCATCCATTGACTGGGGATGCCCATGCAGCAGGATTTCATAAGGGAGATAAAAAGCCTGGCTGGTGGGATATGATGATAGGTCCTGGTAAGGCATTTGATACGGATAGATATTTTGTTATATGCTCTAATGTATTAGGGGGGTGTAAGGGGAGTACAGGACCGTCTTCTATTAATCCTAAAACAGGCCGTCCGTATGGGTTAAGTTTTCCTGTTATAACTATACGGGATATGGTCAATGCGCAGAAAAAACTTATCGATTTTTTGGGGATAGAAAAATTGTTAAGTGTTGCTGGTGGTTCTATGGGAGGGTTTCAGGCACTCAAATGGTCGATACTTTATCCGGATAATCTTCTGTCAGCTATTGTTATTAGTGCAAGTAGCAGGCATACTGCCCAGCAGATAGCCTTTAACGAGGTAGCAAGGCAGGCCATTATGGCTGACCCCGATTGGATGGACGGGGATTACTATGGTAAGGCTATCCCGGCAAGAGGGTTAGCAGTTGCACGTATGGTAGGGCATATTACTTATATGAGTGAGAAGTCTATGGAAGAAAAATTTGGTCGTAAGCTTATAAGCAAGGAAAGGCTTGGATATGATTTTTCTACTGAGTTTGAGGTGGAAGGATATCTTAGGTATAGAGGCGACAGTTTTGTCCAGAGGTTTGATGCTAATTCATGGCTTTATTTATCAAAGGCACTTGATTACTTTAATCTTGCTGAAGATGGGAAGCTTAAGGATGTGTTCTCCAGTGCAAAGGCAAAGTTTTTAATAATATCTTTTACATCCGATTGGTTGTATCCTACGTATCAATCAAAAGAGATAGTGAGGGCTTTAAAGGCTAATGATCTTGATGTCTCTGATATTGAGATAAATTCGACGTATGGTCATGATGCCTTTCTTATAGAGGCGGAGGATCAGACTAATATTATATCTCATTTTTTACGGCGTATTCAAAGGCAGAATGACAATGAATAAAGAAGAGGAAGATGCTATTTTTAGTAATCCATTAAATGATATTCGATTGGATTATAAGATTATCCTTGACTGGGTAGAGTCTAAGTCTAAGGTTCTGGATTTAGGGTGTGGAGATGGTGAGTTACTTTCTCTTTTGATAGAGAGAAAAGGCTGTCATGGGACGGGTATTGAAATTAACGAGAAGGCCATTTATAAATGTGTTGCTAGGGGGGTAAGTGTCTCTCATGGGGATATAGATACAGGACTGCTGGATTATTCTGATAAGCGATTTGATTATGTGGTATTGAATGGCAGCCTTCAGGAGGTGGTTAATGCACGCAGGGTCATACTCGAGGCACTTAGAGTTGGTAAAAAGGTTATTGTAGGCATACCCAATTTTTGTCATTATAAGGCCAGATTTCAGGTGGCATTTTTGGGTAAGGTGCCTGTAATAAAAGGTCTGCCTTATCAGTGGTATGATACGCCTAATTTGAGGTTTTTGAGCCTTAAAGATTTTAGGATATTTTGTAAAGAGAACTCTATTAGAATTCTAAAAGAAATAGGTATATTAGGCGGTAGAATAATTTTTGTATTTCATAATCTTTTGGCAAGTTGGGGGCTTTTTTTGCTTGAAAAGTAGGATAAACAGCGTAATATATTTATAGAAAAAGTATCTGGAAGTTGAGATTGGATAGTTAAGTTAGGAGATATATTTATAATAATTCGAAGGAGGGGAATATGACTGAAGAACAACCAGTAGATAGAAGTGAAGGGTTAGATAGAATAAATGAAATTATAGAACAATTTATTCGACCGGTGTTGCAACGAGATGGGGGAGACTTAGAGGTGCTGGGATATGAAGATAATGTGTTGACTATACGATATCAAGGTGCATGTGGATGCTGTCCGCATGGGGCAATAGGAACCCTTAATGCAATTCAAAATGTTTTAAGGGAAAAGTATGATCCTAATATTGTCGTTGAATTAGGATAAATTTTATTTAATTTATGCAAAGAATTTAATGTGGATAGAAATTTTTAATTTAAAATTTTTATATGAATATATATAGGAGTAGATTTGTTGGAAAGGAGGGATGAGCTATGAGGAGATGGTCGTCCTATAGAAGGTCTATTGTTTTTATGTCGATAGCGGTTATTTGTGTATGCGTGAGATCTGCTTTTGCCTCTAAGGATAATCCTAGAGAAACACCAGTGGTGAAGGTAGTAAGGGAAAATGCCTCTGCAGTTGTGAATATAAGTACTGAGCGGTTGATTTATCTTAGTGAGAATCCATTTTGGGGACGTTATGGCAGTGAATTCGATATGCTTTTTGAAAAATTCTTTGGTTATTATACTCCAAGGCGGGCATTGAAGTTACATAGTGTGGGGTCAGGTGTAATTTTAGATACGAATGGGATTATAGTAACTAATGCACATGTTGTGAATATGGCTAGTAATGTGGTGGTCATATTAAGGGATGGTAAGTCAGTAGAGGGGAAGGTGATGTATGAAGACCCTAAAGATGATATTGCAATTGTAAAAATAACTCCCCCTGAGCCCTTGCATGCAGCTAAATTGGGCAAGCCAGGAGATGTTATGATAGGAGAGACAGTTGTGGCGATAGGAAATCCTTTAGGGCTTGAAAATTCGGTTACTGTGGGAGTTATAAGTGGGAAGGATAGAAAGATAGAGGCTAGTAATGGTAGGATCGTATTTGATGGCCTTTTGCAAATAGATGCACCGATTAATCCTGGTAATAGTGGCGGTGCATTGCTTAATTTGAATGGGGAGTTGGTTGGTATTAATGTGGCAGTGGTTCAGAATTCTCAGAGTATAGGTTTTGCTATACCCATAGAGAAGGTTAAAAAGGCATTGGACGAGTATAGAAGAAATAAAAGTGTCTCTGTGAAACGTAATATTTCTTCTAATAATACGAGTAGTATGAAATCTCAGAGTTTGTCTCCTTCCTTCTCTTCTGTGGGAAGACGGTGGGATCCGTTTGCTGAGATGGAACGTATGCGTGAGAGTATGCGTAGAATATTTGAAGATAGTTTTTCTGGTATAACTTCTAAAGGAGGTATGCCAGGGATGTTTGATACTGATTTGTTTTATGATACTGATTTTGAATTAAAGGATTTGGGTGATAAATATGAGATGAAGATTAATACAAAGGGTCTTAATAAGAATAAGATAGATATAGAAATACATCAGCATTCATTGTCCATATCAGGAGAATATTCTGAGCAGACAGAAGAGACTACGAAAAATTCATCAGTGCGTTCGCATACCTATGGTTCATTTTTGAAATCTGTATCTCTGCCAGAAGATGCGGATACAGATAAATTGACAACAACCACTCAAGGTGATGAGCTGATTATAACGATACCTAAGAAAAAATAGATTTTAGTTTTAATGTTATGGAGGTTGTTCAGGCACATATATTATTTTATGGTCATGTTCAGGGGGTAGGATTCAGGTATGCGGTGCAAAGATATGCCTCTTCTTTAGGGATAAGTGGTTGGGTTAGAAATCTTTCAGACGGTTCGGTTGAGATACGCGCTGAGGCAGAAAGAGGGAAAATAGAACAGCTTTGTTTTTTAATAGAAGATTATTTTAAGGGATATATAGTAGACAAAAAGATAAGTTTTCATAAAACAGATGAAAGTTTCCCTCCTCGTTTTTTTATAAAGACTTAGGAATGATGTCTAGTTTTTTTGTATATCATAAACTATAATAGTTTTTAATTGTCCCCTATAAGATTTATGTGACGTAGTGGGAATGTGTCTGGGTATACTAAAAAAGTATGCGATATGCTGTTATATCTGATATTCATGGGAATTTGGAGGCATTGAACTCAGTTATAGAGTCATGTCATAGGTCTGGAGTTGATTCCTTTATATGTGCGGGGGATATAGTAGGATATGGTGCTAATCCACGAGAGTGTCTGGATATTATAAGAGAGCATAGGGTTATCTCTGTAGCAGGTAATCATGATTTGGCTGTTGCGGGGAAAATTGACGCCTCGTATTTTATCCCAGAGGGGAAGGCTGCTATTGCGTGGTGTAGAAAGCTTTTATCTTTTGAGGATTTTGATTTTCTTAATGCCCTACCATTAGTTTTAAAAAATAATTATCTTATCATAGTTCATGCCAGCCTTAATCATCCAGAACGATTTAAGTATCTTTACGATATTATAAATGCTACGGATACATTTTATCTTATGGATCGGGCAGTTTGTTTTATAGGTCATACGCATAGACCCCAAATTTTTATTCAAAAAAATGGTCGTTTATTTTTTTCTAATGAGCTTTCTATCGAGTTATCAACTGGGTGTAAATATATAGTTAATGTAGGTAGTGTTGGCCAGCCGCGTGATAGTAATCCAATGGCATGTTATTGTATATATGATACAGATTTGAATATGATAGAGGTAAAGAGAGTTGCATATGATATAAAGTCTGCACAGAGAAAGATTATAGAGGCAGGACTACCAGAAGTCCTTGCGTATCGTCTAGCTTCTGGATAAGATATGGTTGCGGAATTATTTGTTAGTTAATAAAAAGGATATTATTTATGAATATTATGGATGAAAGAACAGCAGAAAATAGAATAAAGGAACTTAGTGCAAAGTTAGAAGAATATAACTATCGTTATTATGTCCTTAACGAACCTATTGTCTCTGACAAAGAGTATGATGATATGTTGTCAGAATTAATATGTCTTGAGGCTAAATTCCCCCATTTAAAATCTCCTGATTCTCCAACACAAAGAGTAGGGGTAAAACTTCCGGTGGGAATGGCAACGGTTACGCATCTTTCTAAGATGTTTTCTTTAGATAATACATATTCTATTGAAGGATTACGAGATTGGGCTAGACGTGTCTGTAGCCGTTTGGGTAAAGAGAAATTAGAGTTTGTTGTGGAGTTGAAGATAGATGGAGTTAGCGCAAATTTGATTTATAAGCAAGGTCGGTTAGTTTTAGCAGCTACAAGAGGCGATGGAGTCAGGGGGGAAGACATTACCGCTGCTATTAAGACTATACGAGCAATTCCACTTGTGATGAGAACATCTGAGAAATACAAACTACCTTCCTTGTTAGAGCTGCGGGGAGAGATCTTTATGAATAAAGATGATTTCGCTGATCTTAATGCGGATAGAAAACGAAAAGGGGAGCCAGTATTTGCCAATCCCCGTAATGCGGCAAGTGGTTCAATAAAATTACTCGATTCTCGTATTACAGCAAAGAGAAAGTTGAGGTGTTTTATTCATTCGTTAGGGATATATGAATGGCAAGATAACAGCTTCCATAGTCAGTGGGATTTTTTGAATATAGTAAGAGAATGGGGATTCCCTGTAGCAAGAGTAAGTAGATTATGTGTCTCTATAGATGAGGTTATTGCTTATTGTATGGAGTATCAGAAGAAGAGAAAGCAGATCCCGTATGAAGTGGATGGTGTTGTGGTTAAGGTAAATATTTTTGAGAATCAGCGTAGTTTGGGTGAAACAATGAAAAGCCCTAGATGGGCGGTTGCATATAAATTCCCGGCGCATCAGGTTACAACATATCTGAGACGGATAGTTGTACAGGTTGGTCGGACTGGGATATTAACTCCTGTAGCTGAGCTTGAGCCTGTTCAATGTGCAGGGGTTGTTATATCAAGAGCAACTTTACATAATTTTGATGAAATAAGGCGGTTAGGAATTAGAGAAGGAGATCGTGTCCTTGTAGAACGTGCAGGCGATGTTATCCCAAAAATAGTTAAGGTTGTTGAACGCAAGGCTGGTTCGGATAACGAGTTCAGGATACCTGATAAGTGTCCTATCTGTGGGGGGAAGGTTGCGAAGGAGAAACAAAATGACGTGGCCTATTATTGTCTTAATCCTGCATGTCCTAAACAATTAGAGCAAAGGATAATACATTTCGCCAGCCGTAATGCTATGGACATTATAGGCCTTGGAGAAGCTGTTGTTTCTCAATTAGTCCGACAGGCTAGAGTAAGGGACATAGCTGATCTTTATGTGCTTAAAAAAAAGGATTTGCTTTCTCTAGAGCTCTTTGCGGAGAAGAAGGCTGAGAACCTTATAGATGCGATTGAAAAGAGTAAGAGTAGACCATTATCACGATTGTTGTTTGGTTTAGGAATTCATCATGTAGGAGAGAAGGTCTCTGCACTTATTGCACGTAGATTTGGCACGATGGAGTATATTATGAACGCTAGAGCAGAAGATTTTGAACAGATACCTGAGATAGGAAAGGTTATAGCTGTTTCTTTAGAAGAATATTTTAGACAACCACAGGTCAAGGATATAATAGATAGGATGAGGCGCTATGGTGTTAATATGAGTGAGGCAGATGACCATGTAAGAGAAGAGGGCCTACAAACAGAGTTAACAGGCAAAAGGTTTGTTTTTACAGGAGAGTTACAGAAAATGCGACGGCGTGATGCTCAAAAAATAGTTCTCAGTTTAGGCGGGGTAGTGTCTTCTTCAGTTAGTAAAAAGACCGATTTTGTGGTGGTAGGTGATTCTCCTGGGACTAAATATGGAGAGGCTTTAAGGTTAGGTATTAAGCTGTTGGATGAGTTGGAATTTTGGGATATGATAGATAAAGCTAGAGAACAGATAAGAGACGATACAACATAAGAGATTTGATATAGTAGTTTTTAGAGTTTAATTATATTCTAACTTGTGGTCATAAACAAAGGAGATTTTATGCATAGAAAATATTTTTTTAATATCTTCGGTTTAGTTTCTGTTTGTTTTTTTATTGTTTTTTGTATATTGGGATGTGAACCACTACGTAAGAAGTTTATAAGGGAAAAGAACAAGGATAGTCAATCTCAGGAGATTGTTCCTGTATTAGAACCGAAAGAATATCCTGTTAAATCTATGAGCGTGGAGGACCAGTATAGATACTCTTATTCTTTATGGAGGGTATGGTATAGGGATCTTATACAGGCAATAGATGAGAACAGTAGTGAGAAGAGACAGATATATTTGCTGAATCAGGAACTAAAACAGCTGGAGAAAATGTCAGAGTTGTTAGCTGAAGAAAAAAAAGAACTACTCGCTCCTATTATAAAAGATTTACGGGGATTGATAAAACAGATTCAGAGGCCTGCTAAGTTGAGGAATATATTTGTTATAAAAAAGAGACTTAGGAATATTGCAAAAAAGGTCCATGATAATTTTAGACCAAATTTAGTGATTACTTTTATTCGGTAACCTTTTTATATTTGGTAGAGCAACTATTCGATTTTTTTAGAAGAATACCGTCTTGAGTTAGGATATAATATAGTAGATGTATAAATATATTGAGGAGTTTATTAATTATTTGTCTGTTGAACGGGGGTTGGCTTATAATACTCTTTTGGCGTATCGTAGAGATTTATTACATTATTTTGATTATCTAACAGATATAGGGATTAATAAGATAGAGGATATAGAAAAAGAACATATTACTGCCTTCATGCATTTTCAGAAGAAAGCGGGCTTGGCTGCTAATTCTATATGTAGAAGCCTTTCATGTATACGCATGTTTCATAGGTTTCTTGTTAGAGAAAGGATTATCGACTGTGATCCTACAATTCTTATAGATACTCCTAAACTATGGAAAAAGGTCCCTGAGACTTTATCAGTATATGAGATTGATGCAATAATACATGCCTCCTTGGGAGAAGATTGGCAGTCAATCAGGGATAATGCTATTCTTGAGTTGTTTTATGCAAGTGGGATGAGGGTGTCTGAATTAATTAATCTTAGGGTAGAAGATGTTAATTTTGATATAGGTTATATAAGATGTATAGGAAAAGGTAGTAAGGAAAGGATTATTCCTGTAGGGAAAAAGGCAATTAATGCAGTTAACAGATATTGTGATATTGTTCGTCCCAAGTTACTTAAGGATAATACAACAATTTTATTCTTGAGCCGCCTTGGAAAAAGATTAAGTAGACAAAGTATATGGAAACTTATAAAGCATTATGCCAGAATAGCAGGCATTAATAGGGAGATTAAACCTCATACATTAAGACATTCATTTGCAACTCATTTATTAGAAGGTGGAGCTGATTTACGTTCAGTACAAGAGATGTTGGGGCATTCGGATATTTCTACCACGCAAATTTATACGCATATTGATAGAGAACGGTTGAAATCAGTGCATAAACATTTTCACCCTAGGGCATAGTTTATTATGAATAACTATTTGTTGCGGCTGGATACTCAGTTATTAAAGATATTAAAAAAGATTGTGGAGCAGGCGGATAGGTTTAAGGTTAAGGCATATCTTGTAGGAGGTATTGTAAGAGATATTATTTTAGATAGGGAAATTTTTGATTTAGATATAGTCTTAGAAGGGGATATTGTATTTTTTGTGCATAGATTAGCTAAAATATTTAATGCGGAGGTTGTTGTTCATAGAAAATTTGGAACCGCTACTTTATATATTAAAGGAGTTTGTAGGATTGATTTTGCAATAGCACGTAAGGAATATTATCCTTACCCCGGGGCATTGCCTACTGTAAGTCCGGGCAGGATAAAGGATGATCTTTTTCGAAGGGATTTTACAATTAATGCTATGGCTCTTTCTATAAATGGTTCCACATATGGGGAGTTGATTGATTTGTTCGGTGGTATGGAGGATCTTCGGGCAGGGAGGATACGGGTTCTTCATGATATGAGTTTTATAGATGACCCTACTAGGATAATTAGAGCAGTACGTTTTGAACAGAGGTTCTCTTTCAGGATAGAACGTAAAACGCTTTATTTAATAAAGATGGAGTTGGATAAAAACCGTGATGATGGGATAAGGCATAGACTTTTTGCGGAATTTAAAAAATTTTTTAAGGAAGAAGATCCTGCAAAGTGTATTAAACGTTTATATAAATTAAACGCTTTTCGGTTTATGGACCATAATTTTACGGTTGATATAAGGCACATAAATCGTATTCATAAAAATATTATTTGTTATCGTAATAGATGTAAATTGAAGGATGAGTTTGCATGTAAATTGCCATTGATATATTTAATGGCTATTTTAGAACGAATAGAAGAAGAAGTTTTTGTTCGTATTAAGAATAAATTCCACTTTACAAGGGAAGAGAAAAAAGTCCTCTTGCAAAGTAGGCAATCTTTGGATATGATAAAAAAATTAGCTTATCCATCTTTAAGGCCGAGTCAGGTGTATAAAATATTGTCAGGTTTGCATATAGCTGTTGTGTTTTATTTTAGGGTAAGGACTTCTTCTAAAGAGTTGATAAGGCGTATCGACAGATTTTTAGAACAAGATAGATTTGTTTCTCTTAAAATTAGAGGAGAAGATGTGTCGAAGATAGCTGGCCTTTCGGGGAGAGAGGTGGGTAGGATGTTAGATGAGGTATTGTTTAAGAAAATAGACTATAATTTGCGGACTAAATATGATGAGATAAGGGCTATGATTAGTTGTGTGAAGAATAAAGGTATTTGAAGAAAGAATATAGGCTTGGGGTTTAAGAAAGTAATATTCTTTTATATATGAGGGGTTATTATGGGAAGGATTGAGAGAGTCAATCAGCAGCTAAAGAGAGAGATAAGTGGTATACTGCAACGGGAATTAGGGGATCCAAGGTTGGAATTTGTAAGTATAACTTATGTTAGAGTGAGCCGTGATTTAAGACATGCTCGGATTTATTTTAGTGTTTTTGGCGGAGAAGAGAGGCAGGCAGGGGCTCAACGGGCACTTGATAACGCTAGTGGTCTTATACGTAAATATATTGGGCAAAGAATACGTATGAGATATACTCCGCAATTGTCTTTTTTTTATGATGAGTCCATAGAATTCAGCTCTAAGATAGATGCGACATTGAAGGAGATACAAAATGGCCTTCAGGAAGATTATACGGATATTGAATGAAAAACATAGGTTTTTGATTACTACGCATGTTAATCCTGATGCAGATGGAATATGTTCTGAATTAGCTATGGCAGAGTATCTGCGCTCATTGGGCAAGGGTGTTGTGGTGGTTAATGAGGAGGAGTTGCCACAGAGGTATAGATTCTTACCGGGAGCTACACGGATAAAGAGTTATAAAGAGGGGATGAAGATAGATTATGATGCAGCTATTATCTTGGATTGTGGGGACTCTTTACGGATAGGAAGGGTTAATGCGCTTATAAAGGAGGAAAAGATTTTAATTAATATTGATCACCATATAACCAATGACTCTTTCGGGGGGATAAATCTTATTAGACCGGAGGCATCTTCTACAGCAGAGCTTATATATCAGCTTTTAAAAGAGGCACATCATCCTCTTAACAAACGGCTTGCTATGTATCTTTATGCTGGTATCATGACTGATACAGGTTCTTTTCGCTTTGATAACACTACGGCTGCAACACATAAGATAGCTGCTGAGTTATTGTCGTTTGATTTCTCAGTAGACGAACTTTATAGGAGGTTTTATGAGTGTGTGTCTATAGATGATTTAAGGGCATTTGCTAGGTTAGTGAGCAGGTTTGATGTATTGTTTTCAGGGAAGCTAATTTGTTTAGATTTACGTAAAACTGTTTTGGCGCATTTCTCTAAGGATTTTGATATTAGAAATGCTATTTTTAGATTTTTGAGAGCTATTGCAGGTGTGGAAGTTTTTGTTGTCTTTACAGAACAGGCAAGGGCTAGAACACGTGTAAATTTAAGGTCTACAGGTAGGGTAAATGTGGCTAGATTGGCTTGTTATTTTAAGGGGGGTGGTCATCGTAAGGCAAGTGGTTGTACTATTTATACTGGTATAAAAGAGGCTCGTAGATTAATGTTAGAACAAATAGAAAAGGTATTGTAGTTTTAGGTAATATAAAATTATCAATATATGAAACAGATTTTCATCTAAGTGTTTTTAGGAGATAAGAGATGGATGGTATTTTGATAGTCAATAAACCTTATGGGATTACATCACATGACGTGGTCTTAAAAATACGTAAAAGGTTTCGTATGCAACGTGTTGGTCATGCAGGGACATTGGATCCTATGGCAACGGGTGTGTTATTAATATTACTTGGCAGGTCTACTAAACTTTTTGATAAATTCGTTGCCTTTGATAAGGCATACAGGGCTACTATGATGCTGGGGATTAGAACCTCTTCTGCTGATATACAGGGAGAGATTATAGAAGAAAGACCTTATGATGGTATCACAAAAGAGCAGGTAGAAGATATATTTGCTAAGTTTATAGGTGAGACCCAGCAGGTTCCGCCTATGGTTTCTGCTGTTAAAATTAAAGGTAAGAAATTGTATGAAATGGCAAGGAAAGGTATTGTAATGGATAGGCCTGCTCGTAGAATAAGGATAGATTGTATTCGTTTGGAGGAGATGTCTCCTCCAAAGGTTAGATTTTATATGGAGTGTTCTAAAGGTACGTATGTACGTCAACTTGTAGAAGATGTTGGTAATTTATTGGGATGTGGGGCATGTATCTGTCAAATAGAACGTACTAAGGTAGGTCCATTTACCATAGAAGATGCTAAATCTTTAGAGGAGTTGAATGAAAGTCATATACGGGATTGGCAGGGTTAAACAACAGTTATCAGATACGGGAGGTGTTTTAGCCATAGGTGTTTTTGATGGCTTGCATCGTGGGCACAAAAGGTTGATAGAGAAAGCTGTAAGACAGGCTCGTAAGAGAGAAGTCATATCTATTGTGATGACATTTTATCCTCACCCAGTAAATATTCTTAATCCAGATATATATTTACCAGCAATAGTATCCTTACCCTATAGGTTAAAGTTAATAGCTTCTTTAGGTGTAGATGTTTGTGTGGTAGTTAGATTTACTAAACGATTTGCATCTATGTTGCCGGACAACTTTATTAGGCGTTATATAATAAAAACAATTGCCCCTGCTGAGATTTTTATCGGCACTGATTTTAGGTTTGGTCGAGATAGGATGGCAGACGCAGACTATTTACAAGAACGTGTGGCTCCCTTTGGAATAAAGGTAAATGTGGTTAGTTTCATCACTTTAGGAGGACATAAGATAGGTAGTAATGATATTAGAAAGATGATAGCTGTTGGTCAACTTAAACAGGCATCGATTCTTCTTGGCAGACCTGTTTCCATTATGGGAAAGGTATCAAAAGGCGATAGGCAAGGAAGAAGATTAGGCTTTCCAACAGCAAATATTATCCCCGATGACGAGGTACTTCCCCCAGTGGGTGTTTATGCCTCAAGGGTAATTATAGGAAATGAAAAATTTGGTGCTATGAGTTATATAGGAACCAAACCTACTTTTTCTTTGAGAAATAGAGTAAGAATAGAGGTGTATATATTTGACCTCAGGCAAGAGTTGTATGGTAAAGAAATAATTGTTGAGTTTATAGAAAAAATTCGAGATGAGAAAAGATTTTCTTCTCCTGCAGCACTTGCTGAACAATTAACTAAGGACTTAGCCCAGACAAAGATGGTTTTGCGTCGTAGGGGGTATAATAAGTAGTTAATTTCCCTAAAATCCTTCCATTTTATACTTTCTTAATATTCCTTAGGTTATCGGCAGAATCAATTTTTATTTTTGTCAGATATTTGTTTAATTACTTTAAATTTATACAATATATTGTATTTGTAGTTTGTTGTTATACAACTTATTGTATATCAATAAGATAAATATAAATAGGTATTGACAATATCTTTATCTTGCTGTATATTAACTCTCAGTGGAGGAAAGTGGAGTGATGTGGCGTAAATTTGGATTTAGTAAGATTGCAGAAATTAGACTTGGAATAGAATCGGGATAACCCTTATAAAGGATGTTATGTTTTACGGTGAATACAGGCATAGCCTTGATGCAAAAGGTAGATTAATTCTTCCATCAAGATTTCGTGAAGTATGTAAGGAGTGTGGGATAGATAGGTTTTTTTTAACACGCGGACTAGATAAATGTATATTTATGTTTAGTGAGGATGAATGGAGACTGCAGGAGAGGAAATTTAGGGGAATGCCGTTTACAAAACAGGAGGCAAGAAGGTTTAACAGGATTTTTTTCTCCGGGGCAATAGATGTGATACCAGACAGACAGGGTAGATTTGTCCTTCCGCAATATTTAAAGGAGTATGCTGGTATTAATAGAGAGACGGTGATAATTGGGGTATCTAATAGAATAGAGATATGGGATAGGATGAGATGGGAACAATTTGCAGAGGAATCAGGTGCGTCCTTTGAGCAGATAGCAGAGAATATGCTTGATTTATAGAAGTTAGTAAAAGGAAGGAATTATCTCACATGCAGCATGTTGCTGTAATGGCATCTGAGGTAGTTAGATATCTTAGCCCGCGGGAAGGAGGAATTTTTGTAGATGCGACGTTAGGTCTTGGTGGACATGCAAAAGGTATCCTTGAGTTAATAGGTAAAGATGGAAAGTTGATAGGGATAGATAGAGATACGGGGGCGATTAATCTAGCAAAAGCAAGGCTTAGTGATTATATAGCACAATGTGAGTTTGTTCATGACGATTTCAGAAATATAGATAAGATCCTTGATAGATTTAAAATAGATAAGATAGATGGCATATTGTTTGATCTTGGTATTTCAAGTCTTCAGATAGATAGTCCGCAGCGGGGGTTTAGTTTTAAAGAGGATGGGCCTCTAGATATGCGGATGGATAGAGAAGGGCATATTTCGGCTTATGATTTGATTAATTCTCTTTCAGAGAAAGAGATATCAAATATACTTAAAGATTTTGGTCAGGAACGCTGGCATAATAGAATAGCACGCAGGCTGGTCACCGAACGAAAATTTAAACCCATAGAGACTACAGGAGAACTCGCCAGAATAGTATTAAAATCGATACCTTTCCGAAGAAAGGGGAGGAAACGTATACATCCTGCAACTAGGACATTTCAGGCATTTAGAATAGCTGTTAATAGAGAACTTGAGAGTTTGGAAATAGGTCTTATTAACTGTATTGATAGGCTTAGAGTATCTGGCCGTATTGTTGTTATATCTTTTCATTCCCTAGAGGATAGGATTGTGAAACAGAGTTTTAAGGCATTCGAGAAGGCAGGGAAGGGAAAGATTATTGTTAAGAAGCCTCTTAGGCCTTCTGAGCAAGAGGTTACACATAATCCAAGGGCAAGAAGTGCCCGTTTGAGGGTGTTTGAAAGGATTTAGGTTTTTAGCTCTAGGTTTATTTTATTCGCTTGCGAGGTAATGATTAGTATTATTGATATCTAACCAGTGGGGCGTTTATGTATCTTAGATTGGAAAAGATAGTTGGTTTGTTATGTATTGTCACTATAGTGGCAGTTATATATATATATATGCAGATGCGCATAATTGATTTGGGGTATAAACAGAGGAGTAGGCAGGAGCATATTGGTAAGTTAAGAGAACAGAATAATCATATAGTTTATACTATTGCTCGGTTAAAGTCGGCCAGTCATCTTGGTCATGTTATGCTTACAAAAGATTCTCAGATGCAATTTGTGGATTGTGATAAGGTATTTAGAGTTGCGGTCTATAACCCATCCTTTAATGATAGCTATATCCGTAGGACAGCTAGTGTAAGAAGAGATACGAGTTTGTTTGCTAAATTGTTGTCGTTGGTTTCTCAGACAGAGGCTATGGCAGAGGAATAGTTCCTGTTGAAGGATTATAGTAAAGAAGATGCTGTAAAGTGTATAGTAAAAAATATACCCTTCGATTTGTATTGACTTTTTTTTCTATTATTGCCTGCCTTATTTTTTTTGCAGTTAAGTTAGTGTTGATTCAGGTATTTAGTTATTCTCATCTTTCGGACCTTGCACAGAAAGAGCATAAACATTTTATTGAAATAGAGCCTATACGAGGAAGTATTTATGATAGAAATATGCGGCCATTGGCTTTTAACATACCTGTATATTCTTTGTTTGCAAATCCTATGGTTATGTCTGAGGATGATAAATTAAAGGCTATAAATATGTTAGCTGATCTGCTAAAAATAGATGAAAGTGTTCTAAAAAGGCGATTGTCAAAAGATAAATATTTTGTTTGGATTAAGCGTAGGTTGACAGCAGACGATGCGGATAGAGTCAGGAGGTTGCATATTAATGGTTTAGGTTTTAGAAGGGAGAGTAAACGTTATTATCCTGATCATAGGTTAGCATCCCATGTCATTGGATTTACGGGGGTTGATAATAAGGGGCTTGAAGGTGTTGAGTTATATTATGATAAGGAACTTAGAGGCCGTCCGGGTAAGGCAAGGATAGTAAGGGATGCTAGGCAGCGTGAGTTAATGCTTGATGATTATCTTTCTCCTCCGCGGGATGGGTTTGACCTTGTCTTAACGATTGATGAAACTATTCAATATATTGTTGAACAAGCCCTTGACAAGGCCTTTGGTAAGAGTAATGCCAAAGCAGCTACAGTTATTGTTTCAGATGTAAACACGGGAGAAATATTAGCATTGGCTAATAGGCCATCTTATGATTTAGATAGTGTTTCATCCAGTAGTCTTGAGAGTCGGACGAATAGGGCTATTAGTTATGGATATGAACCGGGTTCAGTGTTTAAGATAATAACTCTTTCAGCAGCATTGGAGGAGGGAAAATTTTCTGAGGATGACAAGATTTTTTGTGAAAACGGAGCATATCGTGTTGCCAATCATATATTGCATGATCATAAACCTTATGGGGTATTGACTTTTAAAGAGGTATTTGCATTTTCTAGCAATATAGGTGTTACAAAGATAGCTCAAAAATTAGGGCCAGATATTATTTATAAGTATTGCAAAAGGTTTAGGGTGGGGGAAAAGACAGGGATAGATCTTAAAGGTGAAGAGAATGGGATATTGCGTCCTCCGGATAAATGGTCTAAGCTTTCTATATCGGCGATACCTATAGGCCAGGAGGTTATGGTTACTCCCATTCAAGTTTTGTGTATGATTTCAACAATTGCGAATAAAGGGGTTTATATGCGGCCGTTTGTGGTAAAATACATAAAAGATCATACTGGTCATATTATAAAGAAATTTTCGCCTAAAAGAATAGATAGGGTAATAAGTAGAAGTACAGCCAAAAAAGTAACAGATATATTGGTGGATGTGGTAGAGGAAGGTACTGGTAAGAAGGCAAGGATAAAGGGAATAAAAGTAGCAGGTAAGACAGGGACCGCCCAGAAGGTCGTAAATGGGAGATATTCGCATACTAAGTTTTGTGCAACGTTTGTGGGGTTCGCTCCAGCAGATAATCCCCGCATAGCAGCTGTAGTTGTTTTTGACGAACCGCATCCCGATCATTTCGGAGGAACGGTTGCCGCACCTGTATTTAAAGAGATAGTCGAGAATACGCTACGCTATCTTACCGTAAGAGATGGAGGAATATAGTATATCCTATTATGTTAAGGATAATATATTGACAAAGTTATGTATTTTTAATCATGCTTTAAAAAGGTAGATATGTTTTATGCTTTTAGCTAGACTTATAGAAGGATTGTATCCTTATCAGCTGGATGAGCGTATTTGCCGTAAGGATATAAGCGGTATCTCTACTGATTCACGCAGAGTTCGTTCTGGCAATATATTTGTGGCACTGCGGGGCAGTAGATATGATGGAGCTGATTTTGTTTTAGAGGCAGTTGCCAATGGGGCCTCAGTTGTGGTATGTGACAGACAGTTGGGTTTTGGATTAGAAAAAGATGTGTGTTTTTTAAAAGTTGATGATGTTGAGTCTTTTTTAAAGGAGATAGTAACTCGTTTTTATGGGCTTCCTTCTAATAAGTTAAAATCCATAGGTATAACAGGCACAAATGGGAAGACCACCGTCTCTTATCTTATTGAAGCTATTCTCAAACAAGATGGTAGGAGTTGTGGTGTCTTGGGGACTGTGAATTATAGGATCGGGGCGGAAATAATTCCTTCGGAGATGACCACCCCTTCTTTTGTAGATACTCAGTCTTTGTTAGCGAAGATGGTAGCATCTGGTGTTGAGTATAATGTGATGGAAGTCTCTTCTCATGCTTTGGTTCAGGGGAGGGTGGAACTTATAAATTTTAATAGTGCTGTGTTTACAAATCTTACAAGTGATCATCTGGATTATCATAAAAATAGGAAGGATTATTTTCTTGCTAAGGCCAGGTTGTTTGAAGGGCTTAAGAATGATTCAGTAGCTGTAATTAACGTGGATGATTTTTATGGCAGGCAACTTTTGTCTTTGTCTAAAGGAAGGAATGTAACTTATGGTATTGATAATGAGGCCGATGTGATGGCTCTTGCAATACATCTTAATATAGCAGGGACTGAGTTTCAGTTAGTATATGGGGATAGACACGAGACTATTCAGACAAGGCTTGTTGGTATTTATAATGTATATAATATACTTGCTGCAGCTGCTGTATGTCTTAATGAAGGTATTGATATAGATAAAATAAAAAGAGGTATAGCGTGCGTTCCAATTGTCCCCGGCAGACTGGAGGCAGTTGATTGTGGTCAGGATTTTGCCATATTTATAGATTATGCACATACACAGGATGCCTTACATAATGTATTAGTAGCATTAAGAAATGTAACTACTGCAAAGATAATTTTAGTATTTGGTTGTGGTGGTGATAGGGATAAAAGTAAACGGCCTCTTATGGGCAAGGTTGCCTCTAAGTTAGCTGACTTTACTATTATTACCACTGACAATCCTCGCAACGAGGACCCTATAACTATAATTAATGATATAACAGCTGGTTTTGAACGTGAGAATTATAAGATAGTGGTGAACAGAACAGAGGCGATATATGAGGCGCTTAACATGGCAAGTTATGGGACTATTGTTCTTATTGCAGGCAAAGGCCATGAATGTTATCAGGTATTTAATGATAAAACCATTGAATTTGATGAACGTAAGATAATAAGAGAGTATTTTGGATGTGTGAATGAAAAAGAGGAAGGGGCAGATGAGGTTTAATTTGGTTGAGATAATTGAGGCTGTATCAGGGAGGGTAGATAGATTAACTCCATCATCTTTTGTTGATAATGTTTATATTGATTCACGTAAACTACAAAAGAACGGATTATTTATCGCTATTGAAGGTAAACGTTTTGATGGCCATGATTTTGTAATTGATGCGGTAAAAAACGGGGCTTCAGCTCTTATCATATCAAGAGATGTCCCTATTATTCCTAAAGATGTTACAGTTATACGTGTTAAAGACACAACAAAGGCCTTAGGACAGATTGCTCGTTTTCATAGGATGCGTTTTGATATTCCAGTAATAGCTGTTACAGGCAGTGCTGGAAAGACTACCACCAAAGAGATGATATCTTCTGTTTTGTCTAGGGCAGTTAAGGTATTAAAAAATATAAATACAGAGAATAATCAATATGGGGTGGCGCTTACTTTATTGAGGCTTAATGCATCTTATGATGTAGCGGTGTTGGAATTAGCTACAAGTTCTGTGGGAGAGATAGATTGGCTTAGTAGTGTGGCCATTCCAGATATTGTAGTGTTTACTAATATAGGGGCGTCTCATCTTGAAGGTTTGTCCACCCCGGAGGGTGTTTTTAGAGAGAAATTTTCTCTTATATCTAACATGAATCCATATGGATATGTGATTTTTAATAATGACGATTTTTATTTGAGAAAAATAGGAGATATAAGGATATCTCAATGTAAGTTGAGTTATGCATGCAATGCCTCTGCTGTTATTAAAGCAGATGATATTAGAACAGATATGGCTTCCGGTATTGTTTTTAGAGTGGGGGGAAGAGAATTTTTTATCCCTAAGATAGGCATACATAATGTGTACAACAGTTTAGCTGCTATATGTTGTGGGAAGATATTTGGGATAGATCAGAATTTAGTGGCAGATGCTATCAGTAAGTTTAGACCATTATCGGGCAGACAGTTTGTTAAAGAAATAGGTGGAGTTACGGTTATCGATGATACATATAATTCAAATCCTGTTTCCTTTTTAGTAGCAGTTAAGACCCTTGATGAATTGGATGTCACTGGTCGTAAGATACTTGCTTGTGCTGATATGCTTGAGTTAGGAGAACAATCCAAATACTTTCATATACAGGCAGGGAGGCAGGTCGCAATCTCTTCTATTGATGCAGTTTTTGCTATAGGCGAGCATTCTAAATATATTATTGATACTATCATCAGAGAGAATACGACTATTAATACATTTTATACGGATAATCTTCAGGAATTTATTTATGAGCTTAATGCATATTGTAAAGAAGGTGATGTTTTGCTTGTGAAAGGTTCGCGTGGTATGCATATGGAAAGAGTGATTGAGGATATAGAGAGAATACGGATATTTAAAGACGAAAAAGAGGTAGACTATGCTTTATAATCTTTCGGATTTCCGGGATATATTTTTTGGATTTAATATATTTAAGTATATCACCTTTCGAGCAGGGATGGCAGCGGTAACCACATTTGCTTTATGTGTTTTATTAGGTCCGTTTTTTATCAGGAAATTGAGGCAGATGAAGATAGGAGAAGTTGCCAGAAGAAAAGACTGTCCTGATTTGGATAAATTCCATAATAGCAAGGAAGGGACACCTACCATGGGCGGGATATTTATTATAGGAAGTATTGTTATCTCTGTGCTATTATGGGCGAGATTATCAAATAAATATATATTACTGACTCTTTTTACTTGTTTATGGCTGGCAGTTTTAGGCTTCGTAGATGATTATGTAAAGTTAAAATGTATAGGAGGTCGCCGTGGGTTAAGCAAACGTACAAAGTTGATATGGCAGATTTTAATAGGCTGTTTTGTAGGATCATATGTGTATTTCAATCCTGATACTCCTTCCACTTTAACCTTTCCTTTTTTTAAAAAATTAGTAATTGATATGGGGCTATTTTATATTCCTTTTGTTGCCCTTGTTATTATAGGGACATCTAATGCAGTTAATTTGACTGATGGTCTAGATGGGTTGGCTATAGGTTGTGTGCTTATAGTAAGTATGGCATTGGCTATTTTGAGTTATGTTACTGGCCATATTTCTTTTAGTAAATACCTTTTTTTACCATTTGTTTCAGATGCTGGAGAGTTATCTATATTTTGTGCGGCAATAGTAGGGGCAAGTCTTGGTTTTTTATGGTTTAACTGTTATCCAGCGGATATATTTATGGGAGATACAGGAGCACTGGCTTTAGGTGGGAGTATAGGGACGATAGCTGTTTTAATAAAGCAAGAAATACTATTAGTTTTGTTAGGAGGTGTTTTTGTTATAGAGGCATTTTCTGTAATATTACAGGTATTGTCAGTTAAACTGCGTGGCAAACGGCTATTTAAAATGTCCCCGTTACATCATCACTTGCAGTTGTCAGGCTGGAAGGAATCCAAGATAATAATACGTTTCTGGATACTGGCAATCATTTTTGCCCTTATTACATTGACTACTTTAAAGATAAGATGATAAAGACAGTTGAGATGGATTTATTCAATAAAAAGGTCACGGTTATTGGTGCAAGAAAAAGTGGTATGGCAGTTTTAAAGTTAGCTAAAGACAGAGCTGCCGTGTTGAAGGTTTCAGAAGCAGCTGTAAGCAGTAGAATACCAGAAGATGATATGAAATGGATTAAGAATAATTGTTTTGCTTTTGAGTTCGGAGGGCACACACGCGAGTTTATTGAGGATAGCGATATAATTATTTTGAGTCCGTCTGTTAGTATTTTTTCTGATGTAGTAAAATGGGCGCGTTCCAGAGATATAATTGTATTAGGAGAAATAGAATTTGCCTATCAGTTTTGTAATAAACCAATTATAGCGGTTACAGGTACAAGTGGAAAGACAACGGTTTCTACGCTCATTCATAGTCTTCTTAAAAATAGCGGATATACTTCGTATTTATGTGGAAATATAGGAGAACCATTTTCTTTATATGCAACTGAAAATGACAGGGATTTTTTTGTTGTAGAGGTAAGTTCTTTTCAATTGGAGTCTATAGTCACAGATAAACAACAGCAGGATAGGTTTTCTATAAGAGGGTTCAGACCGTACATATCAATATTTTTAAATTTTTATAAAAATCATCTTGATAGACATAAGGATATGAAAGAATATTTTGAGGCTAAAAAGAATATTTTTTTTAATCAACAAAAACAAGATTATGCTGTACTAAATTTTGCAGATGGAAGTATAAAAGAGCTTGCTTCTCAGATAGGTGCTACTGTGACATATTTTAATGTTCCGAATATAGCTTCGAAGGTTTTTTCTTCTGGCAATAATTTTACTGTAGATAATTCTGTAATAAACAATCCTAATTATTCTGCTGTTAGAGTGGTCGGGCAGATTTTAGGGATAAATAAGGATATTTGTTATGAGGTTTTTAGTAAATTTCAAGGGTTAGAACATCGTATGGAATTAGTTGGCTGTATTAATGGAGTTGAGTTTGTTAATGATTCGAAATCTACTACTGCAGAATCAGCCGGTTGGGCATTATCTTGTTTAAATAAACCGGTTATTATGCTTTGTGGGGGACGAGACAAAGGTGCTGAGTTTAGGGCAATTGCCTCTTTGGTGGCAGAAAAGGTTAAGAAGATGATAGTTTTTGGAGAGGCAAAAGATAGATTGCAATATGTTTTTAATAAAATAGTTGATATTATATCTTGTGATAGTTTTGAGGATGCTGTATTTAAAGCCAAGTCTGTTGCTAAAGAAGGTGATGTGGTCCTGTTAAGTCCTATGTGTTCTAGTTTCGATATGTTTTCAAACTTTGAAGAACGTGGTAGGGTTTTTAAGGAACTTGTAAATAGTAATTGAATGAAATTTTACATATTGCAAAAATCAACCTTGTTAAATAGTGCAGAATTCGTATTCTGCAAAAATCAACCTTGTTGATTTTTGCAGTAAGGGAATATATATGCGAAGGATACGTATATCAATAGCAGTAATTGTCTCTAGTTTGATTTCTATTGGAGTGATTTGGATATTTAGTTCCAGTGGTATTTATGCTTTGCAGGAGTTAGGGGATCCGGCATATTTTTTAAAAAGACATGTGTTGTTTCTTGGCATAGGTTTTATTTTGACTTTTGCTGTTATGGCTATGGATTACCGCAGGTTGCAGTATATAGCAAAGCCGTTGATTTTGTTTACTATTTTTTTGTTGATATTAGTGCTTATCCCGCATATAGGAAAGGCAAGTTCTGGTGCACGACGGTGGTTTAAGATAGGATTTTTTAGTTTTCAGCCGTCTGAGTTTGCAAAATTGGCGCTTATGATTTATATATCTGATTTTCTTGCAAGAAAGCAAAATAGGGTAGGGAATTTTTTTGAGGGGTTTTTGCCGGTTATAATAATTATGGGAATTATTAGTGTATTAATTGTCAAACAGCCGGATTTGGGGAATGCGGTACTTGTCGCTTGTATTAGTTTGGTTATGTTGTTTATAGCAGGTGCCAAGTTGAAACATATATTTATAGTAGGAGTTGCAGTTTCACCGTTTTTGTATTTTTTAGTTGTAAAGGTGCCTTATAGAATGCAGAGAATACTTGCTTTTATTGATCCATGGAAAGATTGTAATGGTATCGGATTTCAATTATCTCAGTCTCAGATAGCATTAGGTTCTGGAGGTATATTCGGTGTTGGTTTGGGCAAAAGTATGCAAAAACTTTTTTATTTACCAGCTGCTCATACAGATTTTATATTGTCGATTATTGGGGAGGAAACGGGTCTAGTTGGGACGCTTGTAGTTATTTTTTTATTTATAGCTTTCATATGGCAGGGGGCGAGGATAGCAAAAAGGACATTGGATCCATTCGGATATTTTTTGAGTGTAGGGATTGTTGTAATGTTGGGGATGCAGGCACTTGTCAATATTGGGGTCAGTATAGGGGCCTTACCCACAAAAGGGTTACCCCTTCCTTTTATAAGTTATGGAGGCTCTGCGTTGATATTTAATATGATTTCTGTAGGATTGTTGTTGAATATATCCCGTACAGAGGAATTATATAGATAATAAGGGTTTTATGAATTTTGTTAACTTAGATTTATATGGTGGTATTTAAATTATACTATATTAGAAAGGGATATTGAATTTAATACCTGTAAAAGGAGTGAGTATGGTATGCGGGTTATAATCTCATCAACTCCAAGTGGAGGGCATTTGTTTCCTTCACTTATGGTGGCTGAAGAGTTGCGCAGGATGGGGCATGAGGTCCTTTTTGCTGGAACCTTTGGATTTGGGGCTAGATGGATTAGGACTGCTGGTTTCAGGTTTGAGGAGATACCTTCAAGGCCGGTTACAGGGATTTTTTCAGTGATGTCTATGGGCAAAGCTGTTAGTATGTCTAAAAATATTTTAAAGAGGTTTGTTCCACATGTTGTAATAGGTTTTGGAGGCTATGGAACGTTTCCAATAGTTACGGCTGCGTTTTTATCTGGTTGTCCATGTTTGATACATGAACAGAATGTTATTGTCGGTAGGGCTAATGCTTTAATGGCAAAATTTGTTAAAAGGATTGCCGTTAGTTTTAAAGATTCTTTGGAATATTTTCCAGAGAGAAAGAGGGTGTTAACAGGGTGTCCTTATCATATAATTCCAGAGAATCTTAGCCGTCAAGAGGCATTTAAGGTTTTAGGCCTGAGTTTAGAAAAAAAGGTAACCTTATTGGTGATAGGGGGGAGTCAGGGGAGTAGTCGTATTAATAAAGATTTTGTTTTGTCCGCTGCATTGTTGAAGAAGCAGGTAGATATTCAGGTTATTCATATCTCGGGCAAAAATGATTATGAATATTTAAAAGGGGCATATACTAGATTGGAGATACCAGTTAGATTGTTTTCTTTTTTGGATGAGATCTGCTACGCATATCTTGTAGCTGACATTGTGGTCTCTCGTGCTGGTGCGGCAACTATATTTGAGATAGCAGGAGCAAGGCTCCCTGCAGTGTTAATTCCATATCCTTATGCGGTTAAGGCTCATCAGGATAAAAATGCTGCTGTTTTAAGAGAGCTGGGATCTACTGAGGTGATCTTTGAAGAAAGATTATCTCCTGAATTATTAAAGGATACAATACTTAAGTTGCTTATTTATAGGGGTAATGCTATGGAAATGGAACGTCGTTTTAGAGAGCTGTGTATACCCGATGCGGCTAGGCGTATAGCTGATGAGGCTTTATCTTTTGTAGGGGATAGCTGAGATGAGGATAAGATATATTACAGCAACCTTTTTTATTTTTTTTGTATGTGTATTTGCCTATGCAGAAACATGGAAGAAAGATAGAAGTAGGCATTTTATAATTTTTTATAAGTCTGCTCCGCGCGATTTTGTTACAGCTGTCGAAGAATCCGCTGAAGATTATTATGATAATATAACTCGCAATTTAGGATTTGTTAGGTATGATACATGGAGTTTTGATAAGCGTGCTAAAATTTATATATATGATGACCATCAGGATTATATGCGGTCAGGTAAATATGCAGATTGGTCTAATGGGGTGGTTTCTGCAAGGACCAAGACTATTCGAACATTTCCCTTGGCCTATGGTTTTTTTGATTCTACCTTACCTCATGAACTTGGGCATATTATATTTCGAGAATTTATAGGATTTCATGCTAAAGTGCCTGTTTGGTTTGAGGAAGGGGTTGCAATGCATCAGGAAAAGGCAAGACGATGGGGAGCTAATAGAATAGTTAGGGAGGCAATGAAAGGCGGGAGTTTTATCCCTATAGATAAACTGAATTATGTTAGATTAGGAAAGGATACATCGAAAGAAATGTTGCAGATATTTTATTCTGAATCTGCTAGTTTTATTAATTTTATGATTAAGAAATTTGGAAGATATCGTTTTGTAAGGTTGTGTCAAAAATTAAAAAATGGAATTCCTTTTGAACAGGCTTTAAAAGAGGTGTATGGTAAATATAATAGCCTTCGGAGATTGAATGAGGCATGGATTAATTATGTTAAAAGTAATGAATATTAATTAAAATTATAATTATTTTTTGATTTTGATATGGATACGCGAGATAACATTATTAAAAAAGGTAAACACTATCATTTGATAGGTATAGGTGGTATAGGAATGGGGGCGATTGCAGAATTGTTGATTGCTAGGGGGGGTAGAGTAAGTGGTTCTGATGTGGTTGAAAATAAGGTTACTGCAAGATTGAAACAGAAAGGCGCTCATATATTTAAAGGTCATCATGCAAGTAATATATTTGGTGCCGATGTTGTAATTTTTTCTGCGGCGGTTACAGAGGCTAATCCTGAGCTTGCAGCCGCAAGGAGAGAAAATATACCTGTTTTGAAGCGTGCACAGATGTTAGCAGAGTTAATGAAAGGTTATGAGGGTATAACTGTTGCAGGCGCACATGGCAAGACTACCACAGCAGCTATGATAGAACGTATATTGTCTTATGCTGGATTTAGTCCGAGTTCTGCTATTGGGGGAGTTGTAAATGGTGTTCCCTCTAATGCATTTCAGGGAACTGGTAGGTATTTTGTCGCTGAGTTAGATGAGAGTGACGGGTCGTTTTTATATTTTTCTCCTATGTTTTCTGTTATTACAAATATTGATTTTGAACATATAGATTATTATAAAAGTTGGCAAAATATTCTTTCTTCATATCGTAAGTTTATATCTATGACCAAGGAAATTGGGATTATTTTTGCATGTGCTTCTGATGAGAGGCTAATCTCTCTTTTGGAGCAAAGCGGGCGGAATTATAAGACATATGGGCTGGATGATAAAGCAGATTTTTATGCAAAAGATATTGTGTTTAATGATTTTTCTTCTGAATTTGATTGCTTTTTTAGACGAGAACGTTTGGGGCATATTAAACTGAATATCCCGGGTATGCATAATGTGGTTAATGCAATGGCGGCAGTTGGTCTTTGTAGTCAATTGTCTGTGGATTTTAATGCTATAGCAAAGGCATTGGCTATGTATCAAGGAGTAGGGCGGCGTTTCCAGATTTTATTAGATTGCGCAGGGATAATGGTGATAGATGATTATGCACATCATCCTACAGAAATAGATATGACCATACAGACGGCCAGACGTGTTAAAAAGGGTCGTCTTATTACAGTTTTTGAGCCACATAGATATTCTCGGCTTAATTTTCTTATGGAGGAATTTGCTAAAAGTTTAGGTGCAAGTGATTATCCCATTGTCACGGATGTATATGCAGCAAGCGAACCATGTATAGATGGCGTAACCGCAAAGGCTTTAAATGAAAAGATACGGATGCTTACTGGTAGAAACTCTTGTTATATCCCAAAAGAGACTATTGTGGATGTCCTTTCTGAGATTACAAGAGAGGGGGATATAGTGCTTGCTATGGGTGCAGGAGATATAAGTAGAATTGCACATGAGCTTGCTGCTCGACTTCGTAAGACACGCCTTATCTCTCTTGCCGATACCAGTTCTATTTATTGAGATTGTTTCTTGGTTTAGTTTAAAAATTTGTTGACATGTATTTATATGGGTTGATACGATATCTCTTTATAATATTTTATCTTTATTATAAAAATTATCACTAAGTTTAAAGCTTCATTAAATATATTTCTTAGGATATTTTATATTTAATTTATATTGAGTCTTAGTCAAGTTTAGGTATATTATTTATAGAAATGATTTTTGTTAAAGGATAAAAGATGACTGCAATTTTGTCGGAAGCAAATAATGTTGGACTTGCCTTGGGTAGTGGATCTGCTAGAGGGTTGGCCCATATAGGAGTATTGAAGGCATTACAGGATAAGGGCATACGTATAAATTTAATCAGTGGTTCAAGTATGGGGGCATTGGTAGGTGCTTGTTTTGCTAGGAAAGGTGATATATCAGAATTGGAGGAGTTAGCCCTTAGAACTGACTGGATGCAACTTATTAAATTAGCGGATCCTAACTTGGCGTTTATGTTTAAGGGATTTATCCATGGGCATAAAGTAAAAGAATTGTTGAAAACTATTATAGGAGATGTTAAATTTAAAGACTTAAAGATACCATTGGCTGTTGTCGCTACGGATATTAACACAGGAGATGAAGTTGTAATACGAGAGGGTTCTGTTATAGAGGCGGTAAGGGCAAGTATCTCTATACCTGCTATATTTACTCCAGTAAAAATGGGAGATCGTTTTTTAGTAGATGGGGGGATAGTTATTCCTGTGCCTGTTTCAGTAGTGAGGGATATGGGAGCAGACTTTGTTATCGCATGTAATGTTATACATAGTTTACGTGAAAGACGTCCACTTCCTAAACATATGCTCCATAAGCCTACTTCAAGATGGAAGTATCATGCCTCTTCTAAGGCGTTAAATGATAAGATAGAATGGCTTTTGCATGAAAATAAGAATAAGCTGAGGGATTTTAATAGAGTTATTGGCATATTTAAAAACAGATTTATAAAATCAGATATTGTGATTGATTTGGATATGCCAAATGTATTTGATACCATAATTAATGCAATTTATATTATGGAGTATGAAATTGCAAAATCAAATATACAGCAGGCAGATTTGGCAATAAGTCCTGATACACGAAAAATATCTTCTTTAGAATTTCATCGTGGTTATGAGGCTATTGATATAGGATACAAGGCCGCAATAGATGCGTTTGAGATAATATAAAGCGGAATGATTATATATTGTTGCTTATAAGAGTAGAAAATGAGACGATTAACCCATTGGATAGTTAAGCGATTCATAAAAAACTACAAAAGAAAATATGATGTTAAGGTTAGAGCAGGGTATGGCTATCTTGAGGGATGGGTAAGTATTATTGGTAATTTACTTCTTTTTTTTATAAAAATTGTAATAGGAATATCAATTGGAAGTATTTCCTTGATAGCGGATGCGGTGCATACACTATCAGATTGTGTAACTTCTATAGTTGTGATATTAGGTTTTAGATTTGCTAAGAAACCAGCAGATAAGGAGCATCCATTTGGGCATGAGAGGATGGAGCCTATAGCCACACTTATAGTGTCTGTGTTACTATTTTTTGCTGGGACAGAATTGATGAAACGTTCTATATATTCTGTAGTTCACCCGCAACAAATAGTAGTATCTATATATGTGATTATTCTTATCTTTTTTACTGCGTTGGTTAAGGAGGTAATATCGAGGTTTTCTTGTGAGTTGGGAGAGATGATAGAATCAACTACATTGAAGGCAGATGCTTTACATCACCGGACAGACGTAGTTGCTACTTTATTGGTAGTTATTGCATTGATAGCGGCAAGGTTGGGGGTATCTCGTGTTGATGGTATTACAGGAATTATTGTATCAGGTATTATTTTTTATTCTGCATATAAAATAGGCAAGGATGCAATTGACCCCTTGTTAGGAGAACCCCCTTCAAAGGAAGATATAAGAAAAGTGGAGAAACTTGCTTCAAGATATAAAGAGGTGTTAGGGGTGCATGATATTATCTTTCATAGATATGGACAGATGAATATTATTTCTCTTCATATAGAAGTTTCAGATAAAGAAGATTTATCTAAGTTGCATCAGGTTTCAGAGGAGATAGAGGAAGATATAAGTAAAGAGATGAATGGTATGGTAGTTGTGCATATTGATCCTATAAATAAAGATCATCCTAGATATGCAGAAATTTTTAATGCAGTAACAAAAATTATTTCTGAAGATAGAAGGGTTAATTCTTTTCATGAATTAAGGATAGTTGGAAAGAATAGAGATAAATGTAATGTAATTTTTGATATAGCTCTGGAAGCAGATGCAAATGAAGCTGAGGTTTATGACATTATTCGTTCTATTCGTATAAAATTTAAGGCTATGTTTCCTCATATGAATCTTGCAATTAAAGTAGAGCCTAAATATGTGTATAATATATTATCTAAAAATGAAAAAGACACAAAAAATTAGGAGGGATTGAAATGAATATAGTTTTGTTAATTGGGATTGCTATATCTTTTGGAACTTTTGGCGGGAGGATATTTCAAAGGCTTAAGATACCACAAGTGGTAGGCTACATTTTAATAGGAGTATTATTGGGAAAGTCAGTTTTTAATATATGTGATGATACTACTGTGCAGGCATTATCCCCCCTTATTAATTTAATTCTTGGGATAATAGGTTTTATGATAGGCGCAGAATTGAAGGGTGAAGTATTTGGAAGATATGGCGCATCTATTTATTCTATTTTAATAGGAGAAGGTGTTGTTGCTTTTATTGCGGTTACAATAGCAGTTACTATTGTAACAGGTAAATTGTATTTAGGATTACTTTTGGGGGCAATAGCTTCTGCTACTGATCCTGCATCCACTACTAATGTTTTATGGGAATATAAAACAAAAGGGCCATTAACTACCACGTTAACCTCAATAGTTGCTCTTGACGATGGATTAGCACTAGTGATATATGGCTTGGTGAGCGTTTTTTCTAAGGCGTTAATAGCCAAGCAGCATTTTTCATTATGGCATTCTATAGGTGATCCTATACTTGAGATAATGCAATGTGTTTTGTTAGGGGGCATAGTTGGATTCTTCTTGGTTAAGATTATTTCTAAAATTAAAGAGAACGAGATAGCAATGTCTCTTTCAATAGGTGCTGCGACTATAGTTGTCGGGATATCCATGTATTTGCATCTTGATTTAATTTTATCAAGTATGGTATTAGGTGCAGTAGTCGTAAATATTATGCCTGAAACAAGCGAGAAATTATTTAAATCAGTCAAAGAGATGACCACTCCTTTATATATTTTATTTTTTGTAGTTGTTGGTGCGTCATTGGATATACACATCTTTTTAAAAATTTCTTTGGCATTAATTGTTATAGCATACCTTATTGCGCGTAGTCTGGGAAAGATTATAGGAGCAACGTTAGGTGCTATTTTATCTAAGGCAAAAAAGACAGTTGTGCGTTATACAGGAGTTTGCCTTATGACTCAAGGCGGTGTTGCTATGGGCCTTGCTATGTCTATTAAGCATAATCTGAGTTATATAAATGACGCTGGTATGACTACAGGAAATATAGTAGTAAGCGTGGTAGCTGCTACTACATTTATTGTTCAATTGATAGGTCCATTGCTTGTAAAATTTGGGGCAACCAAGGCAGATGAATTATGGAGGAATATTACAGAGGAAGATGTCATTAATTCATTAAAGGTATCAGATGTGATGGAAAAGGACTTTGCTGCTATCCGGCAAGATGTTACTTTGGATAAAATTATACAAACTATTAAGGAAAAAGAATCTTATCATTTTCCTGTGGTTAATAAATATGGCGAGTTAGTGGGTGTTATATCATTGGGTAGCTTAAGGGACACTTTCATGGAGGAACAGCTGAATCAAATTATTCTTGCAAGGGATGTGGCAGAGCCAATAGAAAATGTTTTATATCAAGATCAGCCTCTTAAAGAGGCGATTTCTATTTTTGATAAAAGAGAGGTGGATTATTTACCTGTAGTTGAAAATAACGATTCTAAGAAGGTAGTAGGTATTGTGGAATATCAGCCTTTGTTAAAGACGATAAATAGAAAGTTATTTGAACGGCAAAATGAGTTAGATTCCGAGTATTCCAAGGGCAGAGAGAAACTTGCACCGGCAGTCTGATATCGCATTTTATAGTAATTGTTTTTTATAAATTTTTTATATTTTTATTGATTTATCCAATTATATTGATATAATGATATTATGAATCGTAGTTGTGCAACTTATTTTATAACTTTTTAAGGAGGGGAAGTTTATGGAAATCACATTAACAGAACAAAATTTTGACCAAGAAATCATCCAATCTGATTTACCTGCTTTAGTAGATTTTTGGGCACCGTGGTGTGGTCCTTGCCGTATGATGGGACCAGTAATTGAGGCTATAGCAGAGAAATATCAAGGTAAACTCAAGGTGGGCAAATTGAATGTTGACGAGGCTCCGGGTATAGCTTCACGTTATGGGATTATGAGTATTCCTACAATATCGATTTTTAAAAATGGTGATGTAATTGATACAGTAGTAGGAGCAGTTCCACAGCAGGAAATAGAGAACAGGATTAATAACGTATTATAAGTTTCTGGATATTTATTTTAAAGTTTATTTTTATGATTTATAGTATCACGATTTGTCCCAAACACAGGGCCAGGATAAATGAGGGGGTGAGATTTAGTTTCAGTTCAGCAATTAATGTTTTAGTAGGGCCTAATGGCTCGGGTAAGAGTTCTCTTTTAGAGGCTATTTATACCTGCAGTGATTGTAATATTTCAGCAGATAAAGATACAAAATACAGTTATTTTAATAGTGAAACAATGAATCCTCATTTACCATATAATAATATAATGAAAATGTCCCCTTCTATTATTAGAGTAAGGGCTATGTTTTCATCGCATGGTGAGACTATGCGTGATGTTTTAGCGTCGTTAAGTTTTCATAGTGGTGATTGTTTGCTCCTGGATGAACCTGAAACAGGACATGATTTATGGTGGGTGTTGAGGATAAGGAAAGGATTAGATAAGATAGTCCGTAAAGGTTGCCAGATTATAGCAGCGAGTCATCATCCTGTTTTTTGGAAAGATGTAAATATTATAGAATTGCATAAGGGATATTTTTATAAGACATTTAAAGAATTTAAAAAACATATTTAAGTCTTTACTATAGTTACATTAAGACAGTATTTTTTTACCTTAGACTATAGTAGATTTAAAAAAGCTAGGTAAAAATGTAAATGAGAGTAGCTGTAATTGGTGCGTCTGATAAACCACATCGTTATTCTTACAAGGCTGTTGTCTTATTAAAGGAAAAAGGCCATGAGGTATATCCTGTACATAAAAGAGTAAAAAATATAGAGGGATTAAAAGTATATCCTTCTATATTAGATATAGATACTCAGATAGATACAGTAACTTTATATGTAGGTGCTGATGTATCAACTAAGATAGCTTTAGATATTATACAAAAACAGCCTTCGAGGATTATTTTTAATCCTGGGGCCGAGAATCCCTATTTGGAGAGGATGGCGGTTGAAAAAGGGATTTGTTGTGTAAATGCCTGTAGTTTAGTTATGTTGCGGACAGGACAGTTTTAGTAGGGCGTGTTATTAAGTTTAGTTTAATTTAATTAGATTAAATAGGTATTTTTAGATTTTTTAGTTTTTTTAGAGAGAATAGGAGAGATACATGGATTATAGTAAGGAAAGCGACTTTTTGAAGGCCTTGGGGCATCCTGTAAGATTAAAAATGGTGGATGGACTGATGCGTGACAGGTGTAATGTAAATGCTATAGTAAGCAAATTAAATCTTCCTCAGTCAACAGTATCTCAACATTTGAGTATACTACGTATTCATGGGATTATTGTTCCTGAGAAGGAGGGTGTAAAGACATGTTATAGGGTAGTTAATGATAAGGCCAAAAAGATTATTTCTATTTTGAAACAACAATAGAGATAAGTATAACTAATGTTATTTTGGTTAATTGTGAAAAAGGAGGAGGAAAATTATGAAGGTAGTTATTATTGGAGGCGTGGCCGCAGGCCCTAAGGTAGGGTCACGTATACATAGATTGTGCCCAGATGCAGAGATAATCCTTATTGAGAAGGGAGAATTTTTATCATATGCAGGATGTGGGCTTCCTTATTATGTATCAGGTGTGGTTAAGGAACAGAAAGAACTTATGAGTACTGCTTTAGGTGTAGTCCGGGATCCGGTATTTTTTAGAAACGCAAAAAATATCCAGGTGCTAAATCGTACTGAGGCAGTTAATATTGATCGTGCTTCAAAGGAAGTTCTGGTAAAGGATCTTAAATCAGGGCAAGAAAAGAAGATATCATACGATAAATTAGTACTTGCAACAGGTGCTAACCCTATCATCCCTCCTTTAGAAGGTATGAATTTAAAGAATGTTTTTACTCTTCAAAAGATAGAAGATTCAGAGGCCATAAAGAGTGTTCTTTCAGAACAGAAGGCAAAGGATGTTGTTATTATAGGAGGGGGGCTTATTGGGATTGAGATGACAGAGGCACTGGCCAGTAAGGGGTGTAGAGTTACTATTGTAGAAAAATTACCTCAGATTTTGCCTATGCTTGATTGGGAGATGGCTTATCAGGTAACTCAGCATTTAGAGTCTAAGTGTGTTAAGGTAAAAACTTCTACTTCTTTGTTATCTATTAAAGGAGAGGGGAGGGCAGAGATAGTAGTTACTGATAAGGGAGATATCCCATGTGATTTTGTTATAGTATCCGTAGGTGTAAGGCCAAATGTGGAGTTGGCAAGAAAGGCAGGTCTTGAGATAGGTCAGACAGGTGGGATTAAGGTTAATGCCAAGATGCAGACCAGTGATGAGGATATATTTGCTGCCGGCGATTGTGTTGAGTCTGTAAATCTTATAACAGCTAAGCCATGTTTTGTCCCATTAGGTTCCACAGCTAATAAGCAGGGAAGGGTTGCTGCTAATAGTATCTGCGGAAGAGGCGATTCTTTCCCTGGCGTAATTGGTTCTACTATATGTAAAGTTTTTGAACTTAATGTTGGGAGAACAGGATTAGGAGAGAAACAGGCTAAAGATGAAGGATTTGATGTGGAGACAGTCTTGAGTCCTGCTCCAGATAAAGCCCATTTCTATCCATCAGCTAAACCTATTAGTATCAAGTTGATTGTTGATAAAAAAACAAGGCGATTGTTAGGTATGCAAGCGGTAGGGTTAGGTGTTGTGGATAAGAGGGTGGATGTAGCAGCTATGGCAATTACTGCTAAAATGACAGTGGATGATATTGCTAATGCAGACCTTTCTTATGCCCCACCATATTCTCCTGCAATGGATAATATCATTACTGCTGCTAATATAGCGAGAAATAAATTGGATGGTATATTTAAATCTGTTACTCCTATGCAAGTGAAAGAAAAAATAGATAGAGGTGATGACTTTATATTTTTGGATGTACGGACAAAAGAAGAATATAAAACAGTTCATATAAAAGATACCCTTTTAATTCCTCTGGGAGAATTACGTAATAGGATAAATGAACTGCCATCTGAGAAAGAAGTTATAGTTTTTTGTAAGATATCGCTCAGAGGATATGAGGCTGCATTAACGCTGCAGGCAGCTGGGTTTAAAGATGTGAAAGTCATGGATGGTGGTATGGTTATGTGGCCTTATGATAAGTTGGAAGGATAAATTTATTTTTACGGTAACGGTGAGGGGGCAAGCTTGTCGGTTTGTGAGTCTTGGCATTTTTTGTGAAGAATAGTTAAAAGAGGGAGTAATGAAGATATTAATTTCTGTAGTCATAGGTGCAATAATTGGAGGGCTTATGGGATATTATGGTAAGTGTTCAAGTGGTCTGTGTCCACTGACAAGTACCCCGTTAAGAGGTGCTATATATGGGGCATTTTTAGGTTTTATGTTTGCTGTTTTGTAATAAAAACTGTGAGGAGATTTATGTTTGCTAAATTTATTCAATATGCAATAAGTCGGCCTAAAATAATAATGGTAACCACATTTGTTTTTGTTACCTTGGCTCTTTCTCAGATACCTAAGATTAAGGTTGATACAGACCCTGAAAATATGCTGCCTTATAATGCTCCTGTAAGGGTTGACAGTCGCAAGATGAAGAAAGAGTTTTCTATTTATGACCTAATAGTAATAGGGATTGTCAACCAAAATAACCCCAATGGCGTTTTTAATGTTAAAACTCTAACAAATATATATCATATTACAGATGAGATAAAGAAGATAGATGGGGTAATCTCAAATGAGATAATAGCCCCTTCTACCAAAGATAATATAGAGCAGGCGGGGTTAGGGACATTGCGGTTTAATTGGCTTATGGAAAGGCCTCCCAAGACACAACAAGAGGCATTGCATATTCGTGATGAAGCAGAAAATAATCCTATGTTTTATGGAACAATGGTATCAGAAGATGGAAAGGCAATGGCGATTTATGTGCCTATAAAGTCGAAGGATTTAAGTTATGAAATTGCTAATAAGATTAAGAAGATAATAAAAAAATATCCATCGGATGATAAATACTATTTTACTGGTTTACCAATAGCTAACGACCAATTTGGGGCAGAGATGTTTAAACAGATGGCTATCTCTGCTCCTTTAGCAGGGGTTGTTATATTTTTATTAATGTGGTTTTTTTTCAGGTCTCTAAATTTAATAATAGCCCCAATGTTGGTTGCGATAGCCACTGTAATTATCACTATGGGACTGCTTATCGGATTTGGTTTCCCTGTCCATATTATGAGTTCTATGATACCTATATTTTTGATGCCAATAGCGGTATTGGACTCTATTCACATTCTAAGTGAATTTTTTGATAAATATCATATCTATAAAGATAGAAGTAAGACCATAACCTTTGTACTTGACGAACTATTTAGTCCAATGCTTTTTACATCCCTTACATCAGCAGTAGGATTTTTCTCATTAGCCTTTTCACCTATACCGCCTGTGCAGGTGTTTGGTATCTTTGTCGCTATAGGTGTCCTTATTGCTTGGGTGCTTACTATATCATTTATTCCTGCTTATGTTATGTTGGTTAACCCTGACAGATTCAAGTCTTTCTCATCATCAGAGAAGAGCCTCGAGACAGTTATATTAAATAGGATACTCAATGTTATAAAACGTGTTTCAACCCGGCATTTTAAGACGGTATTGACAATAACTGTAATACTTGTGGTTATCTCCATATATGGAATTACACGTATTCAAGTCAATGATAATCCTGTAAGATGGTTTACTAAAAAACATCCTATTCGTATAGCAGACAGGATACTTAATAAACATTTTGCAGGAACGTATGAGGCGTATCTTATCATCACAGCAAAGGATAAGAAAGCAGAAGCCTTTATGAGGCCAGAAATGCTTAAATATATAGAGGCACTTCAGAAACATTTGATGAAAAGCGGTCTTGTTGGTAAGACAACATCCCTTGTAGATATTGTAAAAAAGATTTATTATGAACTGTTAGGTGGAGATAAGATTAACAATGTTATTCCTAAGACAAAAGCAGCCATAGCACAATCTCTTATATCCTTTGAAAATTCACATAAGCCAGATGACCTATGGCATATGGTGACTCCTGATTATTCCAAACTTAACATATGGCTACAATTAAAGAGTGGTGATAACAAAGATATGGATAAGGTTGTAAAATATGTTGACAACTATATTAAAAATAATCCCCCTCCGATGCCTATCACATATTATTGGTCCGGGCTCACATATATTAATGTGATATGGCAGAATAATATGGTAGTAGGGATGCTAAAGAATTTTATAGGGAGTTTTGTAATTGTATTATTTATGATGTTATTTTTATTTAGGTCACCTGTAAGGGCGTTGATTTCCATGATTCCTTTAACTGTAACGATAATCTTTATATATAGCCTATTAGGATTTTTTGGCAAAGATTATGATATGCCGGTGGCTGTATTATCTGCGCTTACATTAGGCCTATCCATAGATTTTGCCATACATTTTATCCAGCGGGCTATAGAAGTTAATAGAGAAAAAGGAACTTGGCAGGCTACAGCTGAGGAAATGTTTTCAGGTCCGGGAAGAGCTATCATACGCAATGCATTAGTGGTAGCCATAGGGTTTCTGCCGTTATTAGCTGCTCCGCTTGTCCCATATAAGACAGTTGGATTCTTTATGTTTTCTATTATGGCTGTATCAAGTCTTGCTACACTATTTATCTTGCCAGCTATTATATCATTAAAGCCATCTGTTATTTTGGATGACACAAAAGAGGCCATAGTATGTAGATGTAGTAATTGTATGTTAACCTCATTATTCGTAGCTTTTGCAGTGGCGTATGTGTTAGCTGGATATACTGCTGTAGGATGGAGGCCTATAACATTTGTAGTTATTGCTATTATTGTTATTACTGCTGGTGTATGTAATTTTATATCAAGACATAAGATATGCCTAAATCAAAGGAGGGGCAAATGAAACGATTAATCTTGGGAATGATTTATATTTTATTTATAATGTTTTTAAATAAAGCTGCAATTTATGCAGAACAACTCTCCGCGGATGATATTATAAAAAAGGCTAATATAGCCTCCTATTATTCAGGTAAAGACGGCAGCGCTGATGTAAAAATGATTATTACTGATTCTCAAGGCAGGCAGAGGATACGAGAATTTAGGATATTGCGGCTTAATATACAGCAAGGAGGAGAGCAGAAGTTTTATGTTTATTTCAAAAAACCTGCGGATGTAGCTAAGATGGTGTTTATGGTCTGGAAGCATTTAGGTAGAGATGATGATAGATGGCTTTATTTGCCAGCATTGGATTTGGTAAGGCGCATTGCAGCCAGCGATAAAAGGTCCAGTTTTGTAGGCTCTCACTTTGTCTATGAGGATGTTTCTGGTAGGGGAATAGATGAAGATACACACAAACTAATAGGGGCCGATGAAAAATATTATAAAATAAAGAATATCCCTAAAGATACCAAAGGAGTGGAATTTGCCTATTATATAGTTTATATAGATAAGAAAACATTTCTGCCTATGAAGGCTGAGTATTATGACAAAGAAAATAAACTTATAAAAGTCATACGCGCATTAGAGGTAAAGAATATAGACGGATATCCCACGGTAGTCAAGTCAGAGGTAAGGGATATGGTAAGGGGTGGAAATACGCTTATGGAGTTTTCCAATGTTAAATATAATGTTGGATTAACAGAAGATATATTTACAGAACGATATTTAAGAAGGCCTCCTGTTAAATGGATAAGATAAAGATTTTACAATATATTATACTGTTTTTTTATGTTTTAGATGTGCGATTGGCATGTGCATCGTTGCCTGATTTCCACGGTTTTTTAGAGACAGATATAGGAGTGAAAGTTAGTGATGATAACACCAAACAAGACACATTCAATTTATTAGAACAAAGACTCCAGCTTAAAACAACATATTTTTTTGAAGGAAATAACTATTTAGCTGATAAAGGGGCCATATTAAACTTCAGGGGAGATTTTATTATTGACGAATATTATGACGGTAAGACGGATTTTGAATTAAGAGAAATGAGTTTATCTTTGACCCCTTTTGAATTTATGGATTTGAAAATAGGTCAGCAGGTCTTAACATGGGGAACAGGGGATTATTTGTTTATTAATGACCTGTTCCCAAAAGACTATGTATCATTTTTTATTGGCAGAGATGACGAATACCTGAAGAAACCTACGCCTGCTGTAAAGATGTCATTTTATCCTGATTTTGCAAGTATAGATTTTATTATTATGCCTTATTTTACCCCTAATACTATAGCGAAAGGAGATAGACTTTCGTTTTTTGATAGTTTTCGTTCTGGTATTGCAGGGATTGATTCTGACAGACATATTATATCCCCACCGCATCAATTTTCTAATAATGAATATGCCTTAAGGATATATAAAAATATAAATGGTACCGAATTTGCCATATACTTTTTCCACGGATATGATAAGAATCCGCGTAGTTATAAAGACGAATCATCTAAACAATTATACTATGAGAGACTTGATGCATATGGAGTAAGTTTGCGGGGTAGTATTTTAGGTGGAATAGGAAACATTGAAACTGGATATTATAATTCAAGAGAGGACAGTGATGGCAGTAATAGAATGATAGAAAATTCCATGTTTAAGGCCATGCTTGGCTATTCAAAAGATATGGGAAATGACTTTAAAATAGGTTTTCAATATATGTATGAACAACGGCTTGATTATGATAATTATAGAGACAATCTCCTGCCAAACGATTATTTTTGGGATGAGTTTAGGCATTTGCTAACAAACCGTATTACCAAACAATTTAAACACCAGACAGTAACCCTATCTTTATTCACCTTCTATTCTCCTTCAGATAAAGATGGTTATTGCAGGCCATCTGTAAGCTATGATGTTAATGACCATTTGAAAGCCACTCTTGGGGCCAATTTACCATGGGGAGAAGACGATATTACAGAATTTGGCCAGATGAAACGAAATAAAAACGTATATATAAGAATAAGATATAATTTTTGAATTTTTTGTAGAGAAAGGGGGCTCTAAGATGTTAGAACGAATACTTAGAGGTATTGCAGGCTTTTTTATACTTTTAAGCCTTATTTTAGCTATAAAAATAGATATAAGATGGCTATGGTTTACAGGATTTGTGGGGGTAAATTTGCTCCAATCTGCATTTACTAATTGGTGCCCAATGATGTGGTTATTACGCAAGTATCATATAGTTTCTTGATAGTTTATTTCTCCTTTATTTCTCCTTTATTTGTGTATTCTGCACTATTTAACCTTGTTGATTTGTGCATTTTTCACTATTTAACAAGGTTGATTTGTGAAATAAGTTAGAAAATAGATGAGATTTTGTTCGATAATCGAAAAATTTTTTTTGATAAGTATTGACAAATTGTTTGATATGTGATAGACTGTTGTTGAAAAAGAAGAGGAGTTTGCTATGAAGGGGGGGGCAAAATCAAAGGATAATTATGAAGAGGTATATATCGATCCTGATGAACCTGTGTTTACAACAGGTGTAATATGTAGGATTTTAGATATTCCAGTATGGGTATTAAAGCAATTAGATGAAAAAGGTATTGTTAGTCCTAAGAGACAGAGGAAGGGGGATACACGATATTATTCTAAACGAGAACTAAGCAAGATTCAGCGTTGTTGGTATTATTTGAATAAAAAGAGAGTATGTATTAACGGGCTGAAGGTGATATTGGAGATGGAGGGAGAATAGAAAATTTTTTTTACTTAAATATTAGCAGTCATGCCTATCGAGTGCTAATTATTTGATGAAAAATAAAGGTTGGTTAAAGAAGGGGGGTGGTAAAATGAGATAAAAATGATTTATTTCGAAGTGAAGTATGGTAGTGAAAATTGATTTTGTTTATATGTATTTATTTGTAATTATAATTATTAGAAGAGTATAAATAAAGAAGGAGGAGGTGATAATTATGGCAAATGTTCCTACTAAAAGGACAAAAGATTGGAATGTAATATCTCCTTTTCAGGAGTTAGAGAATCTTCAAAGAGAAATGAATAGGTTATTTGATTTGACGTTTCCAAGACTTGGGGAAACCGATACTACTCTTTTAGGCGGACAGTGGGCACCTGCTATTGATATTTATGATTCTAAAGATAATGTTGTAGTAAAAGCAGATCTGCCTGGGCTAAAAAAGGACGATATAGAGGTATTGATTCAGGATAATATCCTTACCATAAAGGGCGAGAAAAAACAAGAGAGAGAAGTAAAAGAAGAAGATTATATCCGTTCAGAAAGGTTTTATGGTAGTTTCCACCGTAGTATAAGTCTTCCAAGTGAGGTGGATGGTTCTAAAGTTAAAGCTGTATTTAAAGATGGGGTTTTAGAATTAACTTTGCCTAAGAAAGAAGAAGCAAAACCTAAACAGATTAAGATTGATGTTAATTAATTATATCTCGTAAAGGGGAGAGAGAATTTATCCTCTTTTATAAGATTAATTAAAGGAGGAGGTGATATTTATGAGGCTTAACAGGCTTATTAAACGTAATAGAGAAGATGGGGAAAGGCTGGTAGTTCAGCCGCCTGTTGATATAACAGAGACAGAAAATGCGGTGGTAATAGAGATGGATATGCCAGGGGTACAAAAAGATGCATTAAGTGTAGAATTGTGTGGAGATCAGTTGATAGTGAAAGGAGTTAGGAAGAAAGATAAGATTGAGGAAGAATATACTTCTGTTTATCAGGAAAGATACGCTGATTTAGAGTATAGGCGTATTTTTGAGCTAAATACAGATGTAGACAAGGAGAATATTTCTGCAAACTATCAGAATGGTGTATTAAAAATTACTCTTGCTAAAGCTAAAGAAGCACAGCCTCAGAAGGTTGAAATTTCTACGTAAGAATACAGAGAAAGGGGCATAGCTTTTTGTGAATATGCCCCTTTTATATTTCTAATATTAAGGAGGGAGATATGCAGAAGATAGATGTATTTGATGTGTTTTTTGATGGTTTTTCTATGACATGGAAGCATCAACTATTACAGGGAATTTTGTTTATATTATTTGGAGTACTGATTGTTTTGGTGCCGCAGTTGTTGGTTGCTATGATTGCTTCAATATTTGTGGTAATCGGTTTGGTATTTATTAGTTCTGCAGTTGCATTAAGGCGTTTTAGAAAACGTTATGATGGATTTAGAAGTGAGTTGTTTGATTTGTTTTAAAAAAGTAAAGTATAATGAATAGGTGGCGGCGTTGATTAATGTGAGAGTAATATAAAATTTCTAAAGAGGAGGGAGCGATATGGGCACAGAAAATAAAACCAATGTTGAGCAGTCAGACAATAAAAATGAATTGCAGTCGCAAGCTGGTTCTGCTGCTATAGATGAAAATAGTAAAAAGATTATTATAGGACTAATAGTCCTTTTTTTAGTTGTGGTTTGTTTTTTTAGCTGGCAGATAGGAAGTTTAAAGAAAAAGATAGCGGCATTATCTGTTCAGTCCAATAACATACGGCCTCAAGGGAGCATAGTTATTTCCACTCCGCCGATTAAATTTAATGAGCCTGATTATTGGGATAGTTTTGGCGGAAGTGTTAGCGCAGATCCCTTAGATGAACTTGTTCGTATACAGAGACAGATGAATCGTATGTTCAGAGATGCCTTTGGCCGTGTAAGGGCGTATAATGGTTTTGGATGGTTTAGTAGAAAGAACCCATTTGATTTGGATACAGATGTAAAAGCTACTAAAGACAGTTATATAATAAAAATGGATATCCCCGGCATGGATAAACAAAATATTAATGTAGAAACAAAGGGGCATATGCTAGTTGTCTCAGGACAGAGGAATGAACTTGATGAGAATAAAGGCAATCATTTCTTTAAACGGGAAAGGAGGTTTGGATATTTTGCCCGTTCTATTCCTTTGCCAGATGATGCAGACTTGAATTCTATTAAAGCTGACTATAAAAAGGGAGTGTTGACTATAAAAGTAGCACGAAAACAGGGGATTAGTCAGAAAAAGGATGATACTGTTAAAATTAATGTAAATTAATATTTAATATAGTAATTAAAATCGTTATAATTAACTAATAGGGGGTAAAGTTTTACTTTACCCCCTATTTTATATTATTTATTAATATAAAAATAATAGTAAGACTTATATATAGTTAAAAAAATTTTTATAAGAACATTTTTACCAAAAGTATTTATTTTTTTTTATAATTTAGTGTGATTTTGAGATTGTAAGTATAGTGTCTTATATTGGGGGAGAGGCAGTCTAGATGAGAGTTCTTTTAATAAATAAATTCCTGTATCCTAAAGGCGGGGATGCTATTAGTACTATTAATACTGGCAATCTTTTATTGTCAAAGGGGCATAAGGTTGCTTTTTGGGGGATGGATCATCCATCTAATCCAGATTACCCATATAAAAAATATTTTGTCTCATATATAGATTATAATAAACCTATTGGATTAAGGCAGAAGATGAAGAGCGTGGCTGATATCCTTTATTCTTTTGAGGCCAGGAATAAGGTTGAAAAGATTGTTAGGGATTTTAGGCCTGATATTGTTCATCTAAACAATTTTGCCCATCAGATTTCCCCATCTGTTTTAGATGTGTTTAAAAAATATAAGATTCCTGCAGTATTTACTATGCATGATTATAAGATGGTATGTGCCTGTTATACCATGCTGGTTAGAGGGAAGATATGTGAGCGTTGTCGTGGCGGGAGATATTATCATTGTTTTCTCAACAGATGTACGAAAAATTCACTTGCCAAGAGTTTTGTTAATACTATTGAGATGTATTTACATCATAATATTTTAAGGATATATGATAATATTTCAGTATATATTTCTCCGAGCAAATTTTTGAGAGATAAGGTATTAGAAATGGGGCTGAAGGGCCGTGTGGAATTTTTGTTTAATTTTGTTGATATCACTAAATTTCAACCACATTTTGATGCAGATGAGAATAGTATTGTTTATGTAGGCCGCCTCTCTTATGAGAAGGGGATTGAGACATTGATTAATGCTGTAAGAAAAAAAGATGTGATCTTAAAGATAATAGGTGATGGGCCTATAAGAGAAGAGTTGCATAGAAAGGTTGAGCACGAAGGGATTAGTAATGTGAAGTTCTTAGGATATAAAAAGGGTGAGGAATTGTATGGAGAGATAAAAAGTTCTATGTTTTTGGTCATCCCATCTGAATGGTATGAGAATAATCCAAGAACGGTTATAGAGGCATTTGCGTTGGGTAAACCAGTTGTAGGGGCACGTATAGGCGGTATCCCAGAGTTGGTAAAGGATAACGAAAGGGGGCTATGTTTTGAACCGGGTAATGTCGATGATTTAAGCCAGAAGATAGAGAGAATGATATCATATCATTCCAATAGAGTAGAGATTGGGCATAATGCAAGAAAATTTGTAGAGGAGGAATTGAATTCGGATAAACATTATAACCAGTTGATTAAGATATACAATAGTTGTATGTAAAGACTATTTATATTCGTTAAATAAATTTTAAGCTAAAATTGGATACAGAAAACCTTAGGGGAGAATAGATATGAAAAACAAACTACATGCCTCTATTATTGTAACTTACAGATGTAATGCAAGATGTAATATGTGTGATGTATGGCACTATCCGTCTAAGGCTTCAGAAGAAATAGGTCTTGATGTGCTTAAAAAGTTGCCAGAGATGTTTTTTACAAATATTACAGGGGGGGAGCCCTTTGTACGTAGTGATTTACCAGATATAGTTGGTTTATTAAGAAAGAAAACGAAACGAATAGTTATTAGTACTAATGGATATTTTACTGATAGGATTATTGATTTATGTAGAATATATCCTGATCTGGGTATACGTATTAGTATAGAAGGTTTGCAGAAGACCAACGATACTATAAGAGGGATTCCGGATGGATTTGATAGGATAATACGCACCTTGTTGAAACTTAGAGAGATGGGTATTAAGGATATAGGATTTGGCATAACTGTTCAGGATATGAATGCGAAGGATTTGGTATATTTATATGATCTGTCTGAGGCCTTAGGATATGAGTTTGCTACAGCTACTTTACATAATTCACATTATTTTCATAAATGGGATAATGCTATCCAAGATAAAGCAATGGTTATTGCAGAATTTGAGAAATTAATTTCACGGTTGTTAAGGTCGAGGAGGATTAAAGATTGGTTTCGTGCTTATTTTAATTATGGGTTAATTAATTATATTCAAGGCAATAAACGACTTTTACCATGTGAGATGGGGAGAAACGGTTTCTTCCTCGATCCTTGGGGGGATGTGCTGCCGTGTAATGGGATGGATGAAAAACAGCCTATGGGTAATTTGAAGGAACAATCATGGGAGGAGATCTGGTATAGCAAGAGGGCAGATGAAGTAAGAAATATGGTAAAAAATTGTACGAAAAATTGTTGGATGATAGGTAGCGCTGCACCAGCCATATGGCATCATCCTTTGAAGCCTATTATATGGGTAATAAACCAAAAGTTGAGGCCCCGTAAATGAACAAAGACTTTTTACCAAAGATAGTTGTTTTGGGTACTAGAGGTTTCCCCGGTGTTCAAGGAGGAGTGGAATCTCATTGTGAGAATCTTTATCCTATTATAGTAAAGCATGGTTGGGATGTAACAGTGTTAACGCGGTGTAATTATGTGGATACATCTATAACAGCATATAATAAAGTCAAACTGGTTCCGTTGTCTTGTCCTAAAAATAAGTTTTTAGAAGCGATAATTCACACTTTTAAAGGTATATGGTTTACTAAAAGAATAGGATGTGACATCTTACATATACATGCTATAGGACCATCATTATGTGTGCCATTAGCTAGGTTATTAGGGTTAAAGGTGGTAGTTACCCATCATGGCCCTGATTATATGCGTAAGAAGTGGAATAGAGTTGCTAAAATTTTTCTTAAAATTGGGGAGATGTGCGCATGTAGATATGCCAATAAAATTATTTGTATATCCAAGACTATAGCCGATAATATTAGAGATAAATTTGGCAGGGAGTCTGTTGTTATACCTAATGGGGTTGTCATAGCAGGCCATACAACACAAAAAGGCCTTCTTAAGAGATTTGGTCTTGAAAAAAATCGATATTTTATAGCCGTTGGCAGATTTGTCCCTGAGAAAGGATTTATTGATTTGATTGAGGCGTTTAGTTTATTTAAAAGGGATAATCATAGCAATGGATATGGTGATTTTAAACTTGTAATTGTAGGTGAATCAGATCATGAGGATAGTTATAGTCTATCTATAAAGAAGAAAGCAGCCCAGATAAAAGAGGTTATCCTTACAGGGAGACTTAAAAGAGATGCGCTTGATGAATTATATTATAATGCCCATACATTTGTAATGCCTTCATATTACGAAGGTCTGCCAATAGCGCTCCTTGAGGCAATGAGTTATGGTTTGCCATGTATGGTTTCAGATATCCCTGCCAATCGCGAGGTAAAACTTGACAGCAACAGTTATTTTAGACCTGGTGATGTTAAGGCAATCTGTGAAAGACTTCATTATGCAGTTCAGTTTCCTTTTTCAGAGGAGCAAAGACTACAGCAGATTGATTTTGTAAGAAAGAGATTTGATTGGGAGAATATTGCCTCTCAGACTATAAAAGTATATGAAAAATTATGTAATTGATACAAAATAAAAGGATAAATTTTAAAAGTATATCAAATTTTATATTTTTCCTCTTCTTCTCAGGGTATCCTCATCACTAAGTGGTTGGATATTCTTTTTCTTTACCTTATAAGGAGAACTGATTTTTAGCCCATCAAAGTAAGATTCTATTAAATCAATTTCTGATTTAGATAAAGGGGATACCAAAGACGGTCTAAGGGGAGTATTAATCTGGACTTCGTCTGGACAAATTTTTTTTACAATTTCTGCGATATCTTTTGCATATGCCTTATTTTGTTCAATAAACATAATCTGTAATGCTAATCTCGATTTGAATATTTCTTTAAAAGCCTTTATCCCTGAAAGTATTAATTTAAAATTAATTTTTTTTATAGGATGGTTAATAGTTTCTAATACATCCTGTCTTGGCGCGTCAAGTTTTGCTATGATAAAATCAGCCAACAATAAATCTTTTTGTACTTCTTCTTTATACAATAGGGAGGAGTTAGTTATAACAGCGATTTTTTGTTTTGTTATCTGTTTTACAGCTTGTATCATTTCGCCCAAGTTAGCGGATAATGTAGGTTCTCCTCTGCCTGAAAAAGTTATATAATCAATTGTTAAAGAAGAAGGAAGTGACTTTATTTCTCTTATGATATCATTGGTATCAACAAAACATTCTCTTTTATCTGTTAATAGTCCTGTTTTCCCAATTTGACAATATATACAATCGAAACTACAAATTTTTCTTTTTTTTGAGATAGGATCTATTCCTAAAGAACTTCCCAATCGCCAAGAAGAAACAGGTCCGTAAATATATTTATACTTTTTCTTTATCATTTACCTCTATAACATTTTCTATTTTTTTTATTATTTGCTTCATTTCATTGACAGCAGTCTCTGGTAAGATTTCCCTTGTAGGGCTAAGTAAAGGTTGTCCAAGATCTCCTGCTTTTACAATTTCTGGTTCAATTAAGATCCTTCCCAGAAAAGGAACATTTAAGTCATTGGCAGCCTTTTCACCTCCACCGTGTCCAAATAAATCAATCTTATTTTTGCAATAAGGACATATCAACCCACTCATATTTTCAATTATTCCTAATACAGGTATTTTCAATTGTTTTACAAATTGTATACTTTTTCTTGAGTCTAATATAGCTACCTCTTGAGGAGTTGTTACAATTATCGCCCCATCTATATTTGGGATTAACTGACAAACACTTAGAGGCTCATCACCTGTGCCGGGGGGAGAATCAATAATTAGATAATCAAGTTCTCCCCAGTTAATATCAGACAAAAATTGTTTTATTGTAACCATTTTAAGTGGCCCCCGCCAAATAATAGGTGTATCAGGGCTTTCAAGTAATAGTGCCATGCTTACTACTTTTAAATTTGGCAAGACTTCTACAGGGATCATTCCAAAGTCGTTTTTAGAGAGTTTTTCCCCCTCGATTCCTAACATCTTGGCAACATTAGGGCCGTGTATATCTACGTCAAGTATCCCTGTCTTTTTCCCTTTTGCAGCTAATTCATATGCTAAATTTACAGCTACGGTGGTTTTCCCTACTCCACCTTTACCACTTATAACAATTAATTTTTTGTCTATTTTTGCTAAGTTTGCCCTAAGGCGAGCTTCCTGTTCTCTTTCTTTTTGTTGAAGATTCTCCATAGAATAACATTCCTCCCAGTTATATTTTTAAGTAATCTTTTTTAAAGTAGATGGATTTTTAGAAGAAAAAGGTTATTATACGCATTGTCTAAAATGAGGCAAGGTTTTTTAATAAAATATAAAGAGTGTATGCTTCTTGTATTATGCCCTTGTCATTTTATTCCCGCATTTGGGACAATTAATTGTATTGCATGGAACCCCTTGTTGATGAGGTATTCTTTCTCCGCAGTTTAAACATACACATTCTCCACCCGGACCTAATTTATTGCCCATTTTATTCCCACTTATGTTTCTTGGACCAGTACCGTCTCTATCTGGCATACGACCCTCCTTCTTTATTGCAAATGGTTTTCATTTTTATAAAGATTCTATTATATAAAACTTATTTTTGTCAAGTTTTTATATCGAATATTTTGGAAATGATGTCATGAATTTGAACTCAACAATATTCATAACGTTTACCATAGTGATTATTGGCGTTGGATTAGCATAGAATCTTTGCCTGTGGCCAAAAGCATCAAACTATATTCAGCGGCATTCATAGGATGCAAGCTGACGTTGAAACTATCCATAACCTTATTGAAATGGGATTTTATGAAATTGAGCGATTTTCCCCCACCAAGAGTTTATGGATAAAGCTAACATACGTCCCATCAGCTTTTCAGGACAACGGGTAAGAGGAAGAAGGAGGGGAAGGGAAGACAACTGTTTCCTTGTTTGTCATTTTGGGTATGCTGCAGGCATGCGAAGAATCTCAAAAAATACATTCTGCACAATTTAACAAGGTTGATTTGTGCACTACTTATATCTCTGAGGTTGCGAAATTAACTATAGGATGTTATGTTATCCATGATTTTATAAGAAGATGTTTTTTTATTTTTCGGCCAATGATAAATCCTTTTCTATGGGATGTTTCAATACCATTTGTTGTATATATTTTTTATCTATATATAGTAAGACAACTTATCAAAATAAGATATTTAAAAAAATTCTTATTTAAGAGTATATTTGTAGTACAATCCTTTTACTTATAGAGAATAAATTTTGGTATGAAAAGATGGCGTATATAGTTTTTTAGGCTTTTAAGGTGGATATTTTTGTGGTTCAGCTCAATTTATACATGTTCTGCTTACTTAGAGAAACATCCTGTAAAATATGTGTCGGTTGGTTTGTCAGTTTATGTATGCTATTATGTTTTAACGCTCTGCTTTGGGGCAGGGGTTTTTTTACAGAGAGGTAAATAACCGCTGTCTTAAAATTTATACTACTTATTTAGTAGTACCGGTATAGTTGATTTTGTCAAAAATTTTTATGATTTTATAAGAGTAAACAAAAGGGTATGAAAATAAGAATTAATATATTTATTAGTATTATATTAAGTTGTTTTATAGGAATATTGCTTGATTTTAATTGGGGTATGGCTTTTTGTTTTTTTTTATTAATACTTTTTGTCTTTTTATTAATTAAAAAAACAGATTTTATATTAATATGTATAAGTGTTTTTCCACCATTTAATCAACTTGTTGTAATTCATGCAGGACTTTGCGATATAAGGATAATGCAATTGTTATGGTGTATAGTTATAGTTAAATATTTTATAGAAAATTTATATAAACGTAAGCTATATAATATTCGTTTTTTTTATTATGATATTTATATAGTAATTTTTATATTTTTTTGTTTTATACAAGCCTTGTTATATAAAGAACATTTACTCATTTTCAAAGAAACCTTACAATGGATATATTTATATTCTATTTTCGTTTTTTATAGATCATATTATAACACCTATAAAAAAATAAAAATTTTTTCTAAATTTGTTGTAATAGTTTCGATTATGTTTTCAAGTTATGGAATATTAAAATTTTTTTATGGCAAAGATTTTATTCCGGCTATCCATATAAATTTATTTCATGGAATTCAATTCGTTAGAACATCTCTTTCAGCTAGAGAGGTTCTTTCTGGTGTTTTTTTTAGGACAGATTCTTTCCTTTGGGGACCAGTAGGTACTGCTAATATATTGTTGATTCAATATTTTATGGTAAATATTAGTCCTTTAAAGCAAATAACTAAATTAATAGTTAAATTTCTTATAATTTTAGTTTTAGTTTTGACTGCCTCTAGAGCGGCATGGATATTTTTTATCAGTTTATATTTCGTAGAAATCTGGCTAAAAAAGAAAAATATTCCATTGCGATTTATTGGAAGTGTTGGGATAGTGTATTTAATTTTTTTATTTTTCCCATGGGTTTTATATCGTTTTCTAGATACTTTTTCGGCTGAGGAATCTTCTAATATTTGGCATATAGTTATTTGGTCATCAGGAATAGAAATGTTTAAGTCTAATCCTCTTTGGGGAATTGGGACAGGTTGTTTTGCATATAGTACTATTTTAAGAAAGATGTTAAGTGCCGCGGGATTAGATACTATTTTTATTACCTCTCATAATATGTTTTTAAAACTTTTATCGGAAAATGGTCTACTTGGTTTTGGATTATGGTTGATGTTTTTTATTTCATTTTTTAACAAATATTGGAATTATAGATTTTTAAAGAAAAATTATCTTTATAGAAGTCTTTTTTTCTCCCTTATTGGGACTATATTAATGAATTTGACTATGAATGCTTTTATGATAGAAATTTTTTGGATAATTTTAGGTGTTTTTGTTGGAGCTTTTTATTGTTGTGAAAATAACAGTTAGTTTATATTTAAGAAGTTAAGTTTAGATTTTCATAAAATTGTTAAATTAACATTATGGATAAGAAAAAGAAAAAACTATTACTATTAACTTGGCACGGTGGAGCGGGGGGAGTGTCAAAGATTGTTCATGACATAGCTTTAGTATTATATAGAAAGAAAAAATATTCTTTAGTTGTAGGTTATGCTAAGGAGGGCGGATTATTTGCTGAAAGTTTAGTCAAGCAAGGAGTCCGAATAAAACTTTTTAAAATGAGAAATGGATTTGATTTATTAAATGCGTTTATTGTGTATAGATATATAAAAAAAAATAATTTTGATATAGTTCATTTACATTATATTTCTCCTCTTTTGAAATGGGTAGTTTGTCTTTCCGCTAGGAAACTTATAATTACGGAACATGTTGGTGTTGAGGAATATAGAAAGAAAAAAGGATGGATTATCTTTAAATTTTTTCAGATATTAACTAGGAAATGCGGGGATTTCTATACTACTGTTTCTCAAAATAGCAAAATGCAGCTTATAAAAAATGGATTTGTTGATAAGGATAAAATTAAAATTATCCCAAATGGGATTGATCTAAGTAAATTTGATGTGAAAAGAAATATAGAAATAAAAGAAAAGATTATATTACAAAATAATAAATATTTGGTAGGTACTGTTAGAGGGTTAACACCACGACATGGAGTTGATCATTTTATTAAAATGGCTTCTTTTATATTATCTGAACGCTCTGATACCCATTTTATTATTGTAGGTAATGGGCCGTTAAGAGAAAGTTTGGAGATATTGGCAATAAAGCTGAAAATTGATAAGCATGTTTCTTTTTTAGGAGAGCGACAAGATGTAACAGGTATATTAGCAAAATTAGACGTTATTGTTATGCCATCTGCTATTGAAACTTTTGGAATATCGGCCATAGAGGCTATGGCAATGAAGAAACCTGTTGTTTCATATGCAGTGGGGGGGCTATCGGAAGTTATTGATGATGGAAGAACGGGAATTTTAGTTCATTCTAGAGATCCTAAAAAATTGGCTCAAGCAGTTAATTTTTTGTTAGATAATGAAATAAAAAGAATAGAATTTGGTATTAAGGGTAGGGAAAAAGTAGAAAAATATTTTGCTCTCTACAAAATTGTAGAAAAGTATATTAATTTATATGAAAGCATATAGAGAACATCATTTCATTAAAGATTCTTTCTATACAACAATTTTTACTGTCATAGGTAAGGCTGTAGGGTATCTTATCCCTTTTTTTATTGCAGCGTGGTTTGGAGTAAATGAGAATATTGATGTATTTTTTTATTCTTATGGAGTAATGTTTTTTCTAACTATGATATTTTCAAATTCGGTGGAGAATATTATTGTTCCAATTGTCTCAGATCATAAACATAATTATAGTAATGAGAAATTGGAATATCTAATTGGGAGATTAATGATTCTTATATTGGGGGGGTTGGCATTCGTTTTAATTATAACTTTTTTGTTAAGTAAAAAGATATTTTCAGTAATCACAAATTTTTCTTCATACCAGATAAATATTTTAAACATATATTTTCTTGAATTCATCCCTTTCACTTTTTTTTTATGTAGCTCATCTTTTCTTAATGGGATATTAAATGCATATAAAAAATTTTGGGTACCAGCTTTATCTCCGGCTGTTAGGGCGGTGGTTTGCATTATTATTATTTACATTTTGAAGAATGATTGCGGAGTCCATTCAATAATAATAGGCTATAACATAGGTGAGTTATCAAGGTTATTATTGTTAATTTTATATATTGTACATAGAAAATTATTTAAATTTCGATTTGATTTTAAATTTGATAAAGAAATTATAGATGTGTTTATAAGAGTTTCTTTTTTAATGATTAGTACTTTAATAGTAGGGATGAATCCCCTTGTAGACAATTCTTTCGCCTCATGGTTGCCTGTAGGAAGCATTTCATTATTGGAATACACAAACAAGTTGGTCGCAATTCCTTACAATTTTATAACTTTTGGATTTTTAACAGTTTTTTTGTCCCATTTATCAGATGATTTATACAAATATGGCTTTGAGAGATTTAAGAAAAATTTTTATAATTATTTGCGTCCTATTTTGGCAGGAGTTTCTACTATAACATTGGTATTAATTTTTCTCTCTAAATATATTGTAAATTTATGCTTCGGTATAGGGGGTAGGATTCCTATGGAAGCTTTACGTAGTATAGATATATTATATATCATTAGCATGATAGGATTTATTCCATATATTATAATACAAGTGTTTGTTAGAGGATTTTTGGCTTTAAAAGCAACAAGATATTTGCTTTATGTTTCGATTATAAAATTTATTTTAAATATCCTGTTGGACGCATATTTAGTTAGAAAATTTGGTATTAATGGTATCATGTTAGCAAGTACTATATTAAATTATATTCTTTTGATAGTTGTTTATGTTTTTTTTAAGAATTTATCATCAGTAAACAAACTTAAATCTTCCCTGTAAAGAGTAATAAGATATGCATATCGCAATCATCAGAAATAGCTCCAATTATTTAAATCCCTATCTTTATAATTGTCAGGAGATAGGATTAGCAAAAGCTCTGGAGGATAAAGGGCATTTCGTAGATATCTACATGAAAGGAAATCAAACCAAGGATTATGTTGAGGTTTTAACTCCTAAAGTAAGGATATTTTTTTTAAAAGGAACGTCTCTCCCTGGTCAGAATAGTTTTTATCCTCAAATATTTAATTATTTCAGGCAGAATAAGTACGATATTATTCAGGTATCAGAGGATTCTCAAATAATGTCTGTTTTTATTTCAAGTTATGCAAGAAGGAATAATATCCCTGTAATTTTATGGCAAGGGATGTATGAGAATTACAGAAATCCTATAAAACGAGTAATTCAATATTTTTTTGATGTTATTTTTTTACCTATATTAAGAAAAAATGTTTCCTTAGTGATTTGTAAGACTTCCGCTGCTGAGGGATATATGAAGAGAAAGAAGTTTTATAATACAAAAGTGTTAGGTGTTGGATTAAATATAACTTCTTTTAAGGAGGAGGATATTGATTGGTATAAGAGGTTAAATATAGCTAATGATAAGAAAATATTGCTTTATGTCGGCAAAATAGAACAAAGAAGAAATCCCTTTTTTCTTATGGATGTAATAGAAACTCTAAGTAGAGAGGATTTTGTTTTAGTTATAGTTGGAGATGGTCCTTTAAGGAATTCTGTTTCTTCGAGAATTTATGAGAAATCACTGTTTCATAAAATAAAATTAGTAGAAAATATTCCACAGGAGATGATAGGAAGCTTATATAAGCAGGCATATATATTTTTGTTGCCTTCATTTTATGAAATTTATGGTATGGTTGTTTTAGAGTGTATGTTTTTTGGGTTACCTATAATAGCCTCAGTTACTGCTGGGACAGCAGATTTAATTGATAATAATAAAGATGGTTTTTTGATTGAGGAATTTGATAAGAACAAATGGTCAAAGCTCATCGATAGATGTTTATCTGATCATGAGATGGTTAAAATGTTTAAAGAAAGGCTTATGAAAAAATTTAGGGAAGGATATTCTTGGGAAAGGATAGGGGAGAAATATGAGGAAGTATATAAAAGTATCCTTAAGTAAGTCGATCTTAGTAAAATGAGCATTAGGCTAACGGCTATAAATTAATACAATCCGATGTCGTTAATACAAGTCAACAATGTTGGGTATTGTGGTAATTTAAGTGTTTGTTGCACCAATTCAATGTTTGTTATAGAACTTAACTTATGAAAAATAAACCCATTATCATCTTTCTTGTTATTATCCTTTTTTTTATTTCCGCCTACTGGATTAAATGCCAAATGCGTATAGATTTGTTCCGTTCTTTTAGCCTTGGGGATTATCTGCCAGTTGAAGGCCTGCAGTATAACCCTAAATATGAGGCGTTTGCATCTGAGGCAAAGGCAGTTATTATACATCTTAGCCGGAAAGAAGAAAATAAGAATAAAGTAGTTAATAATAGCAACTGTCAAGATACTGCCAAGATTGTTGTTTATGTAAATAACCAGCTCGGTAAGTTGAACCGCTTTGTATTCGGCAATAATTTGTTAGGCCATTGGTTAAAGAGGAGTCCTCACGTTCAGAATGCTAACTATGGGGCAGGGATTTGGGATGGCAAATGGGATGAGCCTTGTTATGATGTGGTTAATCTTGCAATTGGAGCAGGGGTTTCTGTTTTGAGGTTCCCCGGTGGGTGCGGCACGCATTCGTATAATTGGAAGGAGGCAGTAGGGAAGAAAAGGAAGGCTTTTTGGTTTGGGATAGATGAGTTTTTGAAGGTATGTTCTCTTGTAGGAGCTGAGCCTGTTATTACTGTGAGTTTTTTTACGGGCGATGAGGAGGATGCGGCTGATTTGGTGGAATATTTAAATGCCCTTGATGATGGAAGTAATCCTAACGACGGAGTTGACTGGGCGCATATAAGGGCTACAAGCGGACATCCTGCGCCTTATAATGTTAACTTTTTTGAGATAGGCAACGAGGTTTGGCATGGCAATCATAAGGATATAAAACAAGTAACTGCCTCTGAGTATGCTGAAAGGTATTTAAGGTATTATAAGGCTATGAAGGCAGTGGATGGTTCTGTTAAGATTGGGGTGATTTTACATTCTTTGGATTGGGACAAAGCTGTTATTAATCAGATAGGCAAAAAGTTTGATTTTGTTGTTATGCATATTTATCCTTATGGTGGCAGGGAAAAGGATGTTGCAGGCAAGGAGCCTGATGAGATATTTAAGAAGATGTTTTTTAAGGTTAAACAACAGGAGTGGAATATTGAGACTACACATAATTTGATAAATGATTTAATAGGCGAAGATAGGCCTATTGCTGTAACTGAGTTTAATGGCTGGTTTGTCCAAGATAGACCTGTGCCTTATCGGCACTGTTTGGGCACAGCCTTGATTAATGCAGATTTGCTGCGTATATTTATGAAACCAGAGAATAATATTTTAATGGCGAATTATTGGAATTTTGTTAATGAGTATTGGGGTATGGTTGCCAATGGGTTTAAGGGGAATTATAGGGATCTTTACAGGCCTTATTATAAACGTCCTAATTATTTTGTGTTTGAGTTGTATCATAAGCATTTTGGG
>CAZHWM010000019.1:0-3270 GCA_964535935.1 uncultured Planctomycetales bacterium | reverse complement strand
AGATTATTAGTTGGCGGATTGGAAAAAGTTTATGAGATGAACCGTAATTTTAGAAATGAAGGGGTTTCCACAAGACATAATCCAGAATTTACAATGTTAGAGGTTTATCAGGCATATGGTGATTATGAGGATATGATGAGGCTTACTGAAGAGATGATAAGTAGTTTGGCAAAGGAGATAACTGGTTCATATAAAGTTATTTATCAAGGCAAGGAAATAGATTTTACTCCTCCGTGGGAGAAAAGGTCATTTGCCTTGCTTGTTAAAGAAAAATTCGGGATAGAACCTGACGATGATGCTCAGGTCATGTTGGATAAACTGAAGGACAAAAAAGGCGGTAAGATAAAGATAGATAAACTTACCCGTTCTGCTGTTATGAAGATAGCAGAAGAACTTTTGGAGGAAGATAAGATTGTTAATCCTGTATTTTTTACGGAATATTTTACGTTTTTATGTCCTCTAGCAAAAACGATACCATCTAATCCTGCATTATCGCAGAGGTTTGAGACATTTATTGGTGGAATGGAGATAGGCAATGCCTATTCTGAGCTTAACGACCCTCAGGAACAGAGGCAGAGGCTTTTGGAAGATTTAGATGATGATATTGAGACTGGGAATAGATGTATTGATGAAGATTTTTTAAATGCCTTAGAGTATGGGATGCCGCCAGCAGGAGGACTTGGTATTGGCATAGATCGTCTGGTTATGTTACTTACAGATGCACCTTCCATAAGAGATGTAATTCTTTTTCCTTTATTAAAACCTTATGTCATAAATCATTCAGGTTAATTATGATATATGATATAAGGGACGCGGAGGAATTTTATGGGGTATGAGGATTGGATTAGTTATAGATATATGGTAGCGGGTAAGGGACGGTTTCTCACCTTTCTTAATTTTGTCTCTATTGCAGGCGTGGCTATTGGAGTAGCTTCTTTGATTGTAGTAATTGGGGTTATGACCGGTTTTGGAAATAATTTACGAGATAAGATTATTGGTACCACCCCTCATATCATGATTGAAAAAGAAACAGGAGTTCGTGATTTTATAAGTATTTATAGGAAACTTAGTTCTATATCTGGGGTAAAGGCATCCTCAGCTTATATACAGGGGAATATTTTTCTTGAAAATGCGGGGCAGGCCAAAGGTCTTATTGTGCGAGGGATAGATTATGAGAGAGAACGCACTGTTACCAAGCTAGACCAATATCTTAAGAAAGGCAGTTTTAAAGGGTTGAAAGATAATGGTGTAGTAATTGGTAGTGAATTAGCTAGATATTTTGGATATAAAGTAGGAGATATCATTACTATTATTTCTCCGGGGTCAGGTATTACAGGTAATGGCTGGAGGTATAAATTAAAGATTGTAGGTATCTTCAGCACGGGCATGGCAGATTATGATATGAATTTGATTTTAATAGATTTAGCTAAGGCCCAGAAGATATTTAATATGCCAACAAATGTTGTAACTGGTATAGGTGTTCGTTTGTTTGATCCTTATCATGCAAAACGGGTTAAGCAACAAATATATCATATTTTAGGATATAGTTTTTTGGTTCGCAGCTGGATCGATATTAATAGGAATTTATTTGATGCCTTATTTTTGGAGAAATGGGGGTTGTTTATTATTCTTACTTTGATGGTTCTGGTTGCCTCGTTTAATATAATAAGTACGCTTATTGTAACAGTAACAAGTAAGGTACATGATATTGGTATCCTTCAGGCAATAGGTGTACCTGCGCGTTCTATAAGAAGGATATTTACAAAACAGGGTATTTTTATTGGCGCATTAGGTATATTTTGGGGACTGGTTGGGGGTATTGGTTTAAGTTATATATTAAGGACATATGTGGAAGTTCCAAAAGAGATTTATTCTATTGACCGGGTTCCTGTTGAGATACAATTGTCAGATGTATTAGTTATTGTGTCAGCTGCTATGATTATAAGTTTCATAGCAACTATATATCCTGCTGCGAGGGCTGCTAGACTGAAGCCAGTAGATGCGTTAAGATATGAATAAGGAAAGAGGGATATTGGGGAGTATATATTGTTGTGATATTGAGGGCACAAAATATACATAAAAGATATTGTCATCAAGCGAATACACTTGATGTCCTAAAAGGTATTGATTTGAATGTTGAGGATGGAGAGTCTGTTTCTATTATAGGTCCTTCAGGTGCGGGGAAGACAACATTATTGCATATTTTAGGTGGTCTGGATAACCCTGATAGGGGTAAGGTGTTCATTGATGAAGAGGATATTTATTCAATGCGAGATATAGATAGGGCTGTTATACGTAATTGTAAGATAGGGTTTGTTTTTCAGTTTTATCATCTCCTCCCTGAGTTTACAGCACTGGAGAATGTAGTTTTACCAGCGGTGATAAAGGCAAATAAAAGCAGTATTGATGATTTTCGTCAGAAGGGTATGGATCTTTTAACTCAAGTTGGGTTGGCAAATAGGGCAAAGCATAAACCTCATCAACTCTCGGGGGGTGAGCAGCAGCGTGTGGCCATTGCTAGGGCATTAGTTAATGAGCCCAAGATTATATTTTGTGATGAGCCTACAGGGAATCTTGATTCAAAGAATGGAGAAGAGATTATGTCTTTGTTATTTGATTTAAATAAACGTAATAACCAGACACTTGTTATTGTTACACATGAAGAATCCATAGCAAGGCTTTCTGATAGGATTATAAGGATGAGGGATGGGAGGTTGGAGGTATAGTTTTTTTTATTTATTTTAAAAATATTTTTGAGAATATGATATATTTATTAAAAAAAAAAGAGGGGGAAAATGAAGATATATCTAAATGGAAAATTTGTGAGTAAAGAAGATGCCAAAATATCTGTGTTCGATCATGGATTTTTATATGGTGATGGTGCATTTGAGGGAATACGGGCGTATAATAGTGTTGTTTTTAAACTTAAAGAACATATTGATAGGCTCTATGAAACGGCGCACACTTTGATGATAGACATACCTATGTCTAAAAAAGAGATGATGGAAGCAGTTGTTGCATCTCTTAAAGCAAATGGTCTTAAGGATGGATATATTAGAGTAGTAGTGACCCGGGGGGAAGGTGACCTAGGACTTGATCCTAAAAAATGTCATGGTACACCTTCAGTTATTATAATAGCAGATAAAATAACTTTATATCCTAAACAATTATATGAAAACGGTATGGAGATAATTACTGTACCTACCTCTAGAAATTACACGGATGCATTAAACCCACAGTTAAAATCATTAAATTATTTAAATAATATTC
>CAZHWM010000018.1:0-33071 GCA_964535935.1 uncultured Planctomycetales bacterium | reverse complement strand
CTTATCAATTATTTTTTAATCTTAAAAGGCCTAATTCTTATAGAGAGCTAAAAAACCCTTGGCAATTGGCTTATGAAAAAAGGCCTGATATTAATAAACGCCTTTTTATGGTTCCACCTGTTGATTTAGATCTCCTTTTAGGTTGGAAACTAAAATTTTTTAATCGAAGGGGTAACGATGTGTTGACCGTTCCCTATTCTTCTGAAGGAGTATATAAGAGAATAATCCCATATCGATATGATATAAAACCCAATAAACACAAAAGGCATGCTATCCTAACACTATAAACACATATAAAAACAAAACTACCCGCCGTAAGAAAAGCTACACGAAATCTATTTGGAATAATTCCCAATATACTATTACTACAAAAAATAAAATAAGTCAAAATAATAAAAGGTATATACTAAAATCATTTATTACCTTATCTTTTGTTCAAAATATAACAAATTAGCAATATCCTGATCTCTTTAGATCTTCTTTCATCTTCTCTGGTAAATGTAGCTTGGTTCCAGTGCCTATTTTACTATCTAACTCTATTCTCCACTTTGATAATACTTGTATACTGCCACTAGTTAACAAGAGCAGATGAATTTGTTAGAATAGGGCTCAGTAATCAGAAAGGAGCCTTACTCATGAAATACCGTCAATGGTCAAGTAAACAAAAAGCACAAATTGTCTTAGAAGGTCTATCTGGTCAGATTGACATCAGCAAGCTCTGTCAAAAATACCAGATATCTCAAACACAATACTACAGATGGCGTGACCAGTTCCTGGCCAACTGCCACTAGTCTTTTGACGTTAAGAAACAATATCAAAAAGAGCAGCATTTAGAAGACAAGGTTCGCAAATTGACCAAAATCATAGGTGATTTGACCATTGAGTTAAAAAAAACGATTACGAGCTATGAAACGCCGACGTTCTCAATCAACACACAATCGCGATCAGAAATTACTGGCTCTCATTAAACCCATTAAGACTGACCATCCCCTTTTGAAATACAGACGCATATGGGCTTATCCTAAATACCGTCAAACTCATCCTGTAGGTATTAACCGTATCTATCACATTATAAAAAAACATAACTTCATCGTTACCAAACAACAGCGTTTACGTGCCAAACGCTCCCCCATGAGGGCCAAACCGCGTTCATCCCGCCCCAATCACTTCTGGGGCATTGATATGACAAAAATCAAAATCTCTCCCTGGGGCTGGCTATACCTGTGCATTGTCTTAGACTGGTGCACAAAAGAGATTGTTGGTTACAGTTCAAATATCCAATCAAAAACTGATGATTGACTTGAAGCTGTCAAAAGAGCTGTTCACAATCGGTTCCCTCACGGAATACGGGAGCATACCAAAGAACAATCTTTATTCTTAATCTCTGACAACAGGTGCCAGCCAACTACTCAGAGATTTATAATGAACTGTTCCTTACTTGGAATTAAACAAATATTCACAACTTGGTCTAATCCTAAGGGTAACTCGGATACAGAACGTGCATTAAGAACCATTAAGGAAAATTTGGTCTGGTCTTACGACTGGGATAATCCCTTCAGCTTCGCTGAAGAGCTGGATAATTGGATTAAACGTTACAACACGGATTATCCCCATCAATCCTTGAACAATATGACACCAAGTCAGTATTTTCAATCGTTTAACAATGAGCCGATTCTAACAAATTTTTAGCTTGATAAACTAGTAGCATTACATATCTGCACCAAGGTTTAAGAGATAAGATTTTATTGGCGAGAAGGGATGCAACTTAAAAAGAAAAACAGTAGAATCTCCTATAAATCTCAAACAAAAACAACCCTAAGGAGAAAAGAATAATATTAGATGCTTCTGGAACCACATTACTAGATTTGTTTTGCGGCATAGGACGGGTTTGAATATCCAAATTAAGGTAAGCAGAACTTATCCGAGGATAAGTTCCAGTATATCGATGTATGTTCAGGTGAAGCGTCCTTAAATCTTCAAGCCTCTGCAATGTAGAGGACCTTAACTCCGTAGAACCACTCCAAAAACCGGCATAACCTGAATAATTATAATAATAGCGAGTATAATAAGGAACCCCCCAAGACGAATGGTTAAAGACTTCCTTATCAAATCCGCCATAAGAATAGTGGGGGGTGAAATATGAAAAATAATATACATCATCTAAAAAAATTTCCCCTATATCTGGATCATCTTTATAGTATCTCGTACAATTCCTACATCGTTTTGTACAAACTCCCCATCTGTTGTACCTAGAACAATAGTAATTGGAACATTGGGTGTCCGTAAGGTTAGGAGCTTTGTTAGTATATAAACGAATAGAAAATGACCCTCTTTTTATTTCGTAGGCATTAGCATTAAACCAACTTGGCATCGTAAAAGCGGAATTATCTAAAGAAATAATCCATGCAAACGAGGATGTTGGGAAAGAAATACATCCACTAACTATTAAACATATGATAGCCGATAGTTTTATAAACACTTTTAAATTCATATTTAATTTTTATACTATATTTTAATCGTGATGTCAAGTTTATTTATTGTGGTTGTTCTCTGAGAGCTATAATCAAAAGTTGTTGTAGCCCGAGTTCAATTAGCAAGTGCAACTGTTAATTCTAGAAAGACATGGTTAGGGGTTTTAAATCCTAAGCATTAGCGAGGCCTGTTGTTTAATAAAAATTCAATCTCTTGGATACGTTTATGGGATATTTTAGCAAAATCTGTTTTCTTAGGAAGGAATCTTCTAATTAATCCTATAACATGTTCAACACATCCTTTTTCCCAACTATGATAAGAATTGCAGAAGTAAGAATCAGTATTTAATTGTTCATTGATAAATTCATGTAAGGCATTCTCAGAGCCGTTATCATAAGTAATAGAGCGTCTAGAGCAAGCAGGTAAAGGTTTCATACGACGAATAAGGGCATTAGAAAATATTTTTGCTTTATTTTGTTTAATTTTCTTAATCTTAACGAGTTTAGAGATTCTTTCAACAGAGACAGCCAAAGCTACTCTACTTTGCCTAGATACAACAGAGTCAGATTCCCAGTGGCCAAATTCGGAGCGGTCGTTGATTTCTTTAGGTCTTTGGTCAATAAAAATACGGTTGGGAATACGATTATTTTTCTTATTGGTTTTAGGAACACGTTTAAATCGTTTTTTATGTGATCTTGCTAAATATTGAACTAAATCAGGACGTTTTTTGTAAATATACAGATAAATGGATTCATGACTAATCTTTAAATTTGCAGGTTTAAGGGCAAGGGTTCCGGCAATGATTTCAGGTGACCAACCTTCTTGGAGTTTATTCTTCACAAATTTTCTGATTTTGTGACATTTTAGCTCTTCTTTCATAGCGGCTTGTTTTTTACGTTTTTTGGCTTTTTTATGGGCATAGTTTGCTAAATAGATCTTTGATGATTTAGGGCTGTTTCTCCTCAGTTCTCTTGAAATTGTACTTTTGTTCCTATTAAGCATTTTGGCTATGTCGCTAATGGTAAATCCATTAGCACGATGAACGGCTATCAGATCTCGTTCATCGCTTGTGAGTTGTTTGTATTGTTTTTTCATGTAATTATTTTATCATGTTTTCTCTAGCTGTTGCACTTGCTTTTTGAATTTGGAAACTAAAATTTTTTAATCGAAGGGATAATGCTTCGAAAAATATTTTTTATCTTTTTATAAAATAATTTTTTTGCTATACTAAATTTATAACTTCAAAAATATAAGAATAAATTTTAGTCTATTATCATGAAAAAGTGTCCATATTGTGCAGAAGAAATTCAAGACGAGGCTATAAAATGTAAACACTGCGGAGAGTTTTTAGAAAAGAGACCTCAATCCCAAAAACTAAGATGGTATTTCAGACCTTCAACCATAATAATGGCCTTATTGTGTATTGGGCCTCTGGCATTACCACTTATATGGTGGCATCCAAAATTAAAAAATATAACAAAAATATTGCTTACAGGTCTAATTTTGATAATAAGTTATTTAATATGTATACAAATAATAAAAGCAATAGATGCTATTAAACAATATTATTCATTAATATTTACAGGATCGTTCTAAAAACATTTAAAATAATTAATAAGAAAAATATAATAATGACCTATTTAACACACTAATTAATCGACTCTCTATAGATAAAAATATTTGTTGTTATAAACCTCTAATATTACTTCTTATTCATATCTTATTTTAAATAATATTACAAAGAGAATTTAGATGGAAATTTTCAACAAGGATTAAGGAAAAAAGAATATCATCAATTAAAGTGATAAATATTCGGTTATTAAAAAGTAGCCATTGATAAGCCTCAAATTTTTATATAATTAGAATTTTATAAATTCAAGTAGTCATGGAAAGTTGAATATAATATCACTGCATCATAAAAATTAGCTAACAATTTTGCCTTCCTGTGGGGAAGATATTTCACTTTTCCATGATATCTGTATATTAAGCCGGTGCTGAAAGTATACCTCAAATACCTTTCTATTATATGTTATATAAAATCTACCATTTACACGAAATGTAAATTTTTCTATCTTTTTTTTGGTATCTACTACTTTCTTTATACATATCTGAGGTGACTGATTTTTATAATTATTTTTATTATGTACTCTAGAAACATTATATATAAAACTTTTACGAACAAGAGTATAACATTCTTTATCTATGGTCTTCTGACTAATAGACATTCTCTTTATTCCTTTTTGGGGATCAGCAAATTTTCTAACCAATATCCTTTTCACTGTCATATCCTTTTCTCTGGTGTTTTAATAAATTTATCAATCCTGCCTACATAGAAAGTATAACATCTACAAAGGATATGACAAGGGTAGCCGGCTACTAAACAAGAAAACGCTTTCTCAAACACATTATAAAATAATTAAATAAAAGTTAATAAACGAATTGGTAAATTAGTGAGACCCCTTGATAAATGGCAATTTAACTTTTGGTTCTGTTCCGTCAAAAAGCCTACGGATATTAGGACGGTGCCGTAAAATAACAAACATACAAAAAGCCACACCAAGGAAAATAAAAACATTTGACTGTTTAGTTGAAATCATCACAACAGGCAAAAATATTGAAGCAATTATAGAGGACAAAGAAACAATTCCTGTAGATATAAAACAAACTAGCCATAACAAAATGGTGACAAGAAGGACAATACGTAATGAAATTATTTTAATTGTAAGCGCTATCAATACACCTAAACTGGTCGCTATACCTTTCCCCCCTCTAAATTTCAAAAAAATAGTCCAATTATGACCGCTTACAACTGCTATTGCCAGCAAAAGAAACCCTACATATTCCTTAACTCCCAGGAAATCTGATAATATCCCTACGACAAAAAAACCTTTAAATATATCAAACATCAATACTACTATACCCGGCCATTTACCTAACACCCTAAAAACATTGGTAGCGCCTACGTTCCCAGAACCATATTCTCTTATATCAATACCTTTATACAAACGACCCGCTATATATGCTGTAGGTATAGAACCTATCAAATATCCCAAAGATACCCCTATAAAATAATTCATTTACCTGCTCCTTCATTCAATATTTTTATACCTTTACGTATATAGTCTATACCTGATATAACAATAAAAATAAGCGCTATTGGCCATATAACTACAGAAATCTTAAATTGTAGTAACACCCCTATTACGGCCAAAACCTGTAGAAACGTACTAGTCTTTCCCCATATAGTAGGCTCAATGACTAATTTTTTATGCATAAGCTGTATCAACATCGCGCCTATAAGTAGAGAAATATCTCTACTTATAACAGCTACAACAAACCACATAGGTAACATCACCTCTCCAAAATTCTGACCCGTCCTGTATAAACAAATAAATGCACTCATAAGTAAAAATTTATCTGCCAATGGATCTAATATTGCCCCTGCCTTTGTCTTCTGATGCCGAGTTCTTGCTATATAACCATCAATTACATCCGAAATAACGGCAAACATAAATATTCCCAATGCAATATATCTTAAATAATCGCGTTCCGAACTATAATAAAGGACAGCTGATATAAAAAATGGCACTGCTAGAATACGACAAATTGTAATCTTATTAGCAAACGTCAACTAAATAACTCCTATCTTGTAACCAATAAAAATGGTAATTTCTATTTTAAGACACGTATCCTGCTAGGTGGCCAATAGATAAATTCTGCACGACCTATAATATTCTCTTCTGGAACAAATCCCCAAAATCTACTATCAGAGCTAGAGGCACTATTGTCTCCCAAAACAAATACATACCCCTTTGGGACTTTTACTTTTTCCCCTTCCTGGCCATATTGTCCATAGTTATAGTAATAAATCTTCTTTATTCGTGGATCTTCTACTAATTTACCATTCACATACACATCGCCATCGATAATCTCAACAGTTTCTCCGCCAAAGGCAATTAATCGTTTAATAAAATCTCTCTTACCATCTACAGGATATATAAAAACGATTATATCTCCTCTTTTGGGTTTAGACAAACCAGGAAGCCGTTTTTTTGTAAAAGGTATCTTGGCCCCATATATAAATTTACTTACAATAAGTCTATCCCCCTCTATAAGAGTAGGACGCATAGAACCACTTGGTATCTTAAAAGCTTGTATAAAAAAAGTGCGGATAAACATGGCCAAAATAAAGGCAACTATCAGTGGTTCGATCCACTCCTCTATAATATAACTCCATTTACTATTAACAGACATAATCAATTCCTTTCTAATGTAACAAACACCTTTAAAATTAATTCAATATATATAATCACCCCAATATATGAACATACTATAGCTATATCTTCAATGCAGCAAAAAATGCCTCCTGAGGTACCTCAACCCTACCTATCTGCTTAAGCTTCTTTTTCCCTTCTTTTTGTTTCTCCCATAACTTTCTTTTCCGGGTAATATCTCCACCATAACATTTAGCAGTAACGTTTTTCCCAATGGCCCGTAACTTTGCACTAGATATAATCTTCCCATCACAGGCAGCCTGTATTCGAACCTCAAATAACTGTTGTGGAATAATTCCCTTTAATTTTGTTACTAAGGCCAATCCTTTTTGATAGGCATACTCTTTATGGACTAAACAGGAAAAGGCGTCACAAATTTTATCATTAATTAGTATATCCAATCTAGCTATCTGCGTGGGAACATATCCATGAAACTCAAAGTCCATTGAACCATATCCTCTAGTTATGGACCTTATTGTATCATTAAAATCAACTATAACCTCTGCTAACGGGATATCAAAAATTACTTTCATCCTTTCAGAAACATATTCACTACTTACAAATACCCCTCTCTTACGCTTTGCCACCTCTATAACACCATCCATATATTTAATAGGCGTCAGGATAGATACTCTTAATATAGGTTCTTCTATACTAGCTATCTGAGAAGTATCAGGCATATCAGATGGACCTTCAATATATTTAGTCTCTCCTTTCTTAGTAATCACCTTATATTTAACATTAGGCGTAGTCAATACAAGATTAAGATTATATTCCCTCTCTAAACGTTCATGCACGATCTCCATATGAAGCAGACCTAAAAACCCGCACCTAAAACCATATCCGAAGGTCTGTGATGTTTCCGGTTCATATACAAAACTGGGATCATTCAACCTCAATTTTTCAATTGCTTCACGTAGTTCAAGAAAATCCTTACTATTTACAGGATACATACCAGTAAAAACCAGAGGATTTAACTGTCTATATCCTTCCAAAGGTTCTTCTGCAGGACGTTCAGATTCTGTAATAGTATCCCCAACCCTTACAAGTCTTGGTTCATGAATATTACATGTAACATATCCTACCTCCCCACAAGATAAACCATCTACTTTCACTGCATCAGGCTGAAACACCCCAACCTCTTCAATCGTATATTCCCTACCCATATGCATCATCCTAACACGCATACCTGTCTTAAGATTTCCATCTACCACTCTCACATAAATAATAATACCTTTATAAATATCATATTTCATGTCAAAGATAAGTGCCTTCAATGGAGCGGTGTCATCACCTTCCGGAGGTGGAATAAATTCAACTATCTTTTCAAAGAGTTCTTTTATACCAATACCTTCCTTTGCAGAAACAAGTTGAATATCCTCTTCTTTAAAATTTAAGACATCCATTAACTCTAATTTGGCATGGTCAATATCGATATTGGCTATATCTATCTTATTCAGGACAGGCAATATCTCCAGATTATTTTCAATGGCAAGATAAAAATTCGCTATGGTCTGAGACTCAACCCCTTGTGAAGCATCTACCACAAGCAATGCTCCTTCACATGCCTTTAAAGACTTCTCAACCTCATACGAAAAGTCTACATGTCCAGGGGTATCGATCAGGTTAAAAATATATTTCTTCCCATCATCTGACTTATAAACAATACGTACTGCTGATGCCTTAATAGTTATACCCCTCTCTCTTTCTAAATCAAGGTCATCCAGAAGCTGATTCTTAAATTTACGTTCATCTATTGCTCCTGTAAACAAAAGCAGTCGATCCGCAAGAGTGGATTTTCCATGATCAATATGAGCTATAATAGAAAAATTACGAATTAATGTTTTATCCATATATTTCTTATAAGCACTATAAATTAAAAGATTTACTCCTAAAAACAGTCTTAATCAACATCTAAATATGGGTAATAAATGTAAAAAATATAAGACACAAAAAGACTACAACAATACCTCCCGGTGGGCCCTTCCTATTATATATTGTAGCATTTGCTCAACTACCTCATCTATAGAAAGGTGGGTTGAATCTATAAAGATAGCATCCTCTGCTTTCTTCAATGGCCCTACTTTACGGGAAAAATCTTTCTCATCCCGTTTCTTTAACTCTTCTTTCAATGTTGCCTCATTAACTTCTTTTCCTGCCTCCTTCATCTCATTAAGCCGTCTCCTAAACCTCTCATCTAAATCAGCATCCAAATAAAATTTCTTAGAGGCATTTGGGAACACTACAGTACCAATATCACGACCCTCTGCAACTAAACTTTGAGTTTGCCCTATACACCTCTGCAACTTTACCATAATTTCCCGTACTCCAGCAGTTCGGGCGATATAAAAAGTATTGTCTGTTACCTCAGGATTTCGTATTTGAGAAGATACATCTTCACCATCCAAAAAAACCCTTATCCCATCACTACCTGCCTCTAAACGAATATCCGTCTGTCTTGCTAAACTAACAAGTGCATCTTCATCCTCAAGATCGACTCCATTCTGTAATGCCTTCAAAGTCAATGCCCTATACATGGCACCTGTATCCAAATAAGATATATTTAATCTCTTTGCCAATCGTTTGGCCACTGTACTCTTGCCCGCACCTGCAGGACCATCTATAGCAATAATCATTATAGATTCTTTACTATTATCCATATCCTCCTTCGTTCTCCTTCCATTTTAGTCTATATCTAAGATAGGAGCTCTCTTTTATCTTTTGCACTCCCACAATAGAAAATAAGAGACTTCTTATCTTTCTCTATAATTGCCTTCCTAAAACCAGAAAGACGAGCGACTAATTCATCGAGTGACCTTAACACATTTCTAGAATTAGCTAAAAAAATATCATTCCACATCTGAGGAGAAGAGGCTGCTATACGTGTCGTATCTTTAAATCCTGTTGAGGCATACTGAAGGAACTCTTTAGGTACTGTTTCCATAAGAGAAAAAGCCACCAAATGAGGTAGATGACTTATATAAGAAATTACACTATCATGCTCTTCTGGTGTTAAATATTTTATATTTGCACCTATTTTACTCCATAAAAACCTAACCCTTGCCTTTGCAACCTGACTAGTCCTTTTTGTAGGAGTCACAATACACATAGCATTCTCAAATAAATCATCTCTCGCATGGATTACTCCCTTTTTCTCAGAGCCCACCATAGGATGGGACCCAACAAAAAGTCCAGGATATCGCAATGTTCTTTCCGCAGCTTCCACCACCTCAGCCTTTGCACTTCCTATATCAGTAACAACACATCCTCGCTTAAGATAAGGGTTAATTATAGAAAGCATCTTAATTATAGTTTCTACAGGGGTAGCTAAAATCACCATATCAGCATTATGGACAGCCTTATCCGCTTCTGTAAATGCAGTATCGATAGCCTGTATTTGAAGGGCATTATCCAAAGAGCTCTTTTTTTGTGACATACCTACTACTTCACGTGCGATACGACTTTTTTTTATCGCCAATCCTAACGAGCCACCCATAAGTCCTACACCAATAATAGTAATTTTTTTAAAACCCCTGGTCCTTAATATCATAAAATGCCTCGAAAAAATATATCTCTATTCTAAAATTTTTACAATAAAACAAAATAAGACTTTCCTAAACTCTCTTTTCAGCCATTAAAATTATACCCTAGGCTTAGCAACGAATTAATCTTCCAACAAATATTAAAATTATTTACTTATTAAATCTCTCTATCCACAGCTGCTGCGATCCTTCTTAACTCATCCATAAGAACAGCAAATTTTTCCGGAATAAGAGACTGTTGACCATCAGACAAAGCCTCCTCGGGTCTATCATGTACTTCAATCATAAGCCCATCACAACCAGCCACCACAGCAGCCTTAGCACCATTACCCACCAACTTCCATCTGCCTGTTGCATGACTAGGATCAACTATAACTGGTAAATGAGACGCCAACTTCACAACAGAAACTGCATTAATATCCAGAGTATTACGTGTTTCAGTTTCAAATGTCCTGATACCACGTTCACACAAAAGAACATTAAAATTACCATTAGACAATATATATTCAGCTGACATAAGCCATTCTTTGATAGTAGCACTTATACCTCGCTTTAACATAACAGGTTTCTTTGTCTTTCCCACTTCTTTAAGCAAGGAAAAATTCTGCATATTGCGTGCACCTATCTGTAATATATCCACATATTGACAAATTAAATCCAAATCTCGAATATCCATTACCTCAGTAATAGTCGCCATTCCAAGTTCTTTACCTGCCTCAGAAAGATACTTTAATCCTTCCTTACCAAGTCCTTGGAAGTCATATGGTGATGTACGTGGTTTAAACGCACCGCCCCTTAACACGGTTGCCCCAGCATCCTTAACTTTTTTAGCTATAAAATGAATACTCTCTTCACTCTCAACAGAACATGGTCCAGCCATAACAAAAATTTTCTTTCCCCCGAACTCAATCTTATCATTTATCTTTATAGTCGATGATTCCTTCTTAAATTCCCTTGAGACAAGTTTATATGAGGCTAATACAGGAATAACTCTCTCTACACCAGGAAACACCTCAAGAGGAGTAACCCTTAACACATCCTCAGGTCCTATGAATCCTATAACTGTACGTTCAACCCCACGAGAAATATGGGCCTTAAGCCCCAGCTTCTCTGCTTTTTCTACAATATGATTTATTTGCTCTTCTGTTGCGTCAGGTTTTAATATAACAATCATACCTCTTCTCCTAAAATTTGAATATTTTAATACCTATCCACGACCATTATTATTCTCCCTATATACCCTGCCAAATACCGACAAAAACCTCCTATTCTCCTTCTCTGTTCCAATTGTTACCCTAATAAAAGTATCCATACCACAAAACTTCATATCTCTAACAATAACACCTCTCTTAAGTAGCTCTGCAGTTATAGTAGATGAATCGTTTTTAGTATCTATAAGAATAAAATTTGCATACCCTTTAACAAAATCTGCGCCTATCGATTTAAGCCCTTTATATAAAAATAGCCTCTGTTCCTTGATTTTTCTTGCTACCTCAGCATAATATTGTTTATCCTGCAAACATGCTATAGCTGCTGCCTGTGCAATAGAGTTTACATTAAATGGCTGTCTTACCCTATTTAATAAATCTACTATTTCTTCACTTGCTATACCATAACCTATTCTCAATCCTGCTAATCCATACATTTTAGAAAATGTTCTTGTTATAAGAAGATTTCTATACTTCTTAAGGAGTCTTATAGTTTTTACATAATCCCTTGCTGTTATGTATTCATAATAGGCCTCGTCAAAAAAAACCAAAACATCTTCAGGAATACCATCCAGAAATTTCTCTGCCTCTAGCTGTGTTAAATACTGTCCAGAAGGATTATCAGGATTTCCTACAAAAACTATCTTTGTTCTTTTAGTAATAGCCTTCAACATCGCATCAAGGTCATAGCTAAAATCCACAAGTGGAATCCTTTTTATCCTTGCACCTTCACACTTAGAGGCAATCTCATATATCAAAAAAGAAGGATAACTTATAATAACCTCATCTGAGGCTTCAACAAATGCACGGACTGCCATAACTATTAATTCATCCGAACCATTGCCAAATATCAACTGACCTTCGCCAACATGAAGATGTGATGCAAGCATTTTTCTTAAATAATAACAACTCCCATCTGGATACCTATTTACATATCTACTTTCCTTAGATATTGCCCTAACTACCTCTGGTGAAGGCCCATAAGGATTTTCATTAGAGGCCAATTTTACAACAGAGTTTATCCCCAATTCTCTCTTAACCTCATCTACAGGTCGCCCAGGGACATATACATTCACATCAAAAATACTTTTTCTAGCCCTATGTTTCATAATATTACAACTTAAATAAAAAGACTATCTTGGATAAGAACCCAATATCTTCAAATATTTACACATACCTTCAAGTTGTGCCAATGCCTGTTTAACCTTTTTATCTTCTTTATGCCCTTCAAAATCAACAAAAAAATAATAATCCCATGCCTTTTGTTTTGATGGTCTGGATTCTATCTTGGTTAAATTTATCTTATTTTTATAAAAAGGGGCTAACATATCATGTAATGCCCCTACCTTATCCTTAATAGAAAACAAAATAGAAGTCCTATCTTTTCCTGTAGGAGGAACATCCTGCGTAGATATAACTAAAAAACGTGTAGTATTATGTGCCTGATCTTGTATATTTCCCTTTACAATTTTTAACGCATATACCTTTGCTGCCATTTTAGAAGCAATTGCAGCAACACCTTTTTCCTTACCAGAGGCTACTTTCTCAGCAGCCAATGTAGTAGAAGCCATAGGAATAAGTTCTGCCTTTGGAAGATTTTTCAATAACCACTGCCTGCACTGCCCAAATACCTGCGGGTTAGAATAAATCCTTCTTATCCCATCTATCTTATCTGTTCTAGCAAGGAGATTGTGTGATATCTTAAGCAAAATCTGTGCGCATATCTTAAGTTCAGAATCTACCAGAAGATCAAAGGTGTGTGTTACTGCACCTTCTATGGAATTCTCTATAGGCACAACCCCATAATCACATTCACCGTGCTCTACCTTTAAAAAAACATCTGAGATGCTCACACATGGCACATATGTAACCTGTGAACCAAACTTTTTATTAGCTGCAAGATGAGTAAATGAGCCTTCTGTTCCAAGATACGCTATATTCAACGGTTTTTCCAAAGCAAGAGAACTAGACATAATTTCCCGATATATAGCCTCAAATGCCTCATCTGTCATAGGCCCTTTATTAAGTGCCTTTATCCTGTCTAAAACTTCCTTCTCCCTATGAGGAGCATAAATACCCTTATTAGCCTTCTTTTTCTCCCTACCAATAGCAAGGCTTAACTTTGCCCGCTCATTCAACAGCCTAACTATCTTTGCATCTATATCATCAATCTTTTTTCGCAAAGCGGCTAATGTCATTTCTCATCTACCTCTTTTACACCGGGCTGAACTGCTTCAATAACATCTCCAAAAACAGTTACATCCCTATCCTTTTCATTATTACGAATCTCTATTTTATCCGAACCTATAGAAGATACTTCGCCTTTTTCCTTAACCAAAATATCTGCACTCGTATCTCTACTTAAAGCATCTATATCATCATCCACATCTTTACTTATCCTAAAATCTTCCACCCCAATCTCCTTCTCTCTCACATCCACATTCACCGACTCATCTTCAACTAATCCCTGTGATTGTTCTGCCTCTGACCCATCTGTAGCTCTCACAAGTGCAGGGAATTCCTCTAACCTAGGCAAATCATCCAGGGATTTTAACCCAAAATACTCTAAAAACTGCTTTGTTGTACCATAAAGATAAGGCCGACCAGCCACATCCTTACGACCTACCACCTTTATCAACTCCTTATTTAAAAGGTGGGCAATAACTCCATCTGAATTAACTCCACGTATAAGCTCTACATCTGCTCGTGTAACAGGCTGTTTATATGCGATAATAGCCATACACTCTAATGCGGGTTTTGATAACCTATCCTTATGTCTGGTTTTAAAAAAATCCCGTATATAAGAAGCATAATCAGGATTAGTAAGCATTTGATAGCCCTCAGCTATCTCAAATATCGATATTCCTGCTTCTCTCTCTTCATATCTATCTTTTAGAAATCGAATGATTCTTTCAATATCCGTTTTACCTACTGAAGGCAACACCTTTCTTATCTGAGAAATACTCACAGGTTTATCACTTATAAACAACAATGCCTCTATTATACCGCTAATCTGGTTTAATTCTTCAGGTAACCTAGATTCTGTCATACATTCATCCTATGCCTATAAATTTCATTTAAAAGTTCTTCTGTGGTATGTATCGATTTAGACCGACTAATAGCATCTTCTATCATCTTTTTAGCCTCATTCTTCTTATACTGCAACTGAACTAACACACTCAAGGCTTCTTCCTTCCAATCAGAATTATCTGTTTCATACAAAACTTTGTCTGTTTTATCCTTAATAAGCCCAAATTTCCCTATTTTACCCTGTAACTTAGCAATAATTTCTTTTGCACGCTGACGACCTATCCCCGGTAAGGTTGTTAAAAATCCCAGATCCCCTTCTTCTATAGCACGTGTAATCTCAGAAATGGGTTTATTAAGTGCCCTAACAGCAGCTCTAGGCCCTATACCAGAGACCTTTATAAACTGAAGGAAGAAATCCCTCTCTAACTCATTAATAAAACCTATTAAAACCGGCACACTACTTGAGGGGCCTACTTGAAGATAATGATATATTATCAGATGAATATTACCGTTATTATCTGTCGTCTCTTCAATCCTATGAAACACTGGTGCAGGAACTACCACCTCATAACATATGCCATGTACATTAACAATAAGTTCATTACGCCTTTTTTCTTCCAATTTACCATATAATCTTACAATCATATCCTATCACAACAATTAATACGTATATAACCCAAGGCCATTGCAAGGGCATCCCCAGCATCTAATGTCAAATCCTCTTCATCAAGCTTAAAAGTATATGCCACAACCCTTTTTGTCTGAAATTTTGACGCACTTCCGTTACCAGTAACTGCCTTTCGTATCCTTTTAGCGCTATATTCCGCCAATTTTATATTCATCTGAGAACACAAAAGATAAATAACTCCCCTAACATGCCCCAAAGTTATTGCTGTGGCAGGATGCTTATAATGTGCAAATAGCTTCTCTATAACCAAAATGTTAGGGTTGTATTCTCGGATAAGCTCTGCAAGGATTGTATATACCTTATTAATTCTATTCTGGAGTGAATCTTTCTTATTAGGAGCTATGACCCCAACTTCAACAGCAACTACAACCTCTCCGTTTGATTCAACCAAACCATAACCTGTAGCCTTAAGCCCTGGGTCAACTCCTAGTATCCTCATTGTTTTGAAATCTCTTCCATTACCTCATCAGGTATATCAAAATTAGCATATACACTGACGATATCTTCATGATCCTCTAATGTTTCCATTAAAGAAAGCAATTGCTTTGCGTCATTACCCACTACCTTTACTGTAGACTTTGGAATCATTGTTACCTCAGCAGTTACCATTGGAATATTTTTTGACTTAATAGCCTCTTTTACTGCTTCAAGATTAGATACATCACATGTTATTTCATAATAAGCGCCCTCTGATTTTATGTCCTCAGCCCCTGCATCAAGCACTATATCCATTAATTCCTCTTCACTAATCTTATCTTTCTCTATAGAAATAAACCCACATTTAGTAAACATCCAAGCAGTACTTCCCGCACCTGCTAAATTTCCATTTTTTTTGGATAATATATTCCTTATTTCTGCTGTTGTCCTGTTTTTGTTATCAGTAAGTCCTTCAATAAGCAAAGCTACACCTCCAGGGCCATATGCATCAAAAACGACACTTTCATAAGTAACTCCTGGGAGCTCACCCGTACCTTTTTTAATAGCATTTTCAATATTCGTGGACGGCATATTAATACTTTTGGCCCTATCAATTGCAGCACGCAATCTAGGGTTCATATCAGGATTTCCACCACCCTCCTTTGCCGCAGCAGTAATCTCTCTAATCATCTTTGTAAAAGCCGCCCCTCTTTTTGCATCAGTTGCAGCCTTTTTATGCTTAATACTTGCCCATTTTGAATGACCTGACATATGCTACCTCCTTAACTAACACCTTTACGCATGGCCAAAAGTCAGGCCATATGCGTAATTAAATTTCAAATAATATCCCTTTTACTTCATGCATTAAAGGCTAAACAGGCCTATAAGCCGAGTTCTGTATACTGCTGTTATTATCCTCATAGCAGTTGACGGTTATCCATCTTACCTTAGAGATTACTCTCTAAAAGATCTTGCAGCCTACCCGGGAATCAAACGAGACGGATAATCTCGCTGCCTAAACGAATATAATCGTTCAAGGCATCTTCCCCTATTTGGCCTTGCTCCATGCAGAGATTGCCCGTTTCACCCCCGTAAATATTAAAATACGGGTATCGTCACTGTTGCTCTGATCCTCACCAAATCTTCAACACCTATAATAAATAGGCATCGACAGATTACTTGGTGGTCCCATATTAACGGGATGCATTATCCTTCGGAGCTCGGACTTTCCTCTCCGATGAAAGAAAACATCGGAGCAACCGTCGCAGCCTGTCTTGCCTTTAATGCCATAGATGCCAATCTATCCGCCTCTTTATTCCGTTCTCGCCGGATATGCTCAATCTCTACATAACGGAACCCTGACCTCAAATGTTGAACAATATCAAAGAAAATCTTTATCCTTTGATTCTTAACGCGATATCTCCCTACAACCTGTCTGAAAAGCAATTCACTATCTGTATAAATTTTAACCCTCTGAGCCTTTAAAATCAAGGCCTCCTGCATTGCATAAACTAGGGCCACATATTCTGCAATATTGTTTGTAGCTTCTCCTATTTCCTTCGAAAACTCTTTTACTTTTTCTCCATCACGAAAGATCACAACTCCTACAGCTGCCTCTCCCGGATTACCACTACACGCCCCATCAATAAAAATCCTCAGATCAAAATCCCTGTCACTATCCATCATCTTCCTCAATGTATAAAATTCTAAGACAATGGTCACATCTAACCAATTGATTCCACATCTTTATTGCATTTATATTCTGTGGAGTAACATTCATATAGCATCCACCACAACTTGTCCCATCGACCTTTACTATAGCAAGTCCATTCTTTTTAGGCAAAAGTTTTTCATAAGAGGCAAGAAATTCTTCATCCACCCCAGAAGCAAGCTGTTCTCTTTTTACACTCAGCTCATGTATTCGCTTCTCACACTGCTTAATTTCTTCTTCTATTGCCCTCTTATTTTCTAAAAACCTTTTCTCTTCTGCCGCAACCCTTTGCTTTTCCCTCTCAATCTCTGCCTCAACTGCATCAGCCTCTTCATAAGATAATAATATCTTTTCTTCTATAATTGAGACATCTGCCTTCATCCCCTCAATTTCTTTAACCTTAGCCGTATATTCTTTATTAGTTTTAAGCTGGGATAACTGTGTATTAGCCTTGGCTATTTCCTCCTCTTTTGCCTTTAACTCAAGCTCTTTATCCTTACGCGCCAATTTTATTTGTTTAATTTTTTCCTCTAAAACTGCAAGTCCCTTCTTAGCCTCTTCAAAATCTTGTTCCAATTGTTCTATAATAGTTGGTTTCTCTTCTAATTCCCTTCTGTGCCTATAGATCTCACTGTCTACTTTTTGCAATTCTATCAATTTTCTTATCTGATCCCTTACTGAAATCTCAGACACCTTGATATCCTTTTCTTTAAGTATAAATTAAATAAGGCTAAAAACTCTCTATCCATGATAATCTAATCCGGCAGGGGAAATAGGGGAATCAGCTAAAATGGAAGGACCGACCCCTCTGCCATATTATGAAAAAATCTCATAAAATTAATACTTAAAAATGGGCGTAGAAGGACTCGAACCTTCGACCTTTGCCATGTGAGGGCAACACTCTAACCAGCTGAGCTATACGCCCTATAATTTACAAATAAAAAATATCTCCTAAATCCTCCGTCCCAGAAATACCTTAAAAGAACTGGGCCCGCAGGGACTCGAACCCCGGACCAATTGATTATGAGTCAACTGCTCTAACCGACTGAGCTACGGGCCCTAAAAAACAACTTTTTGTATCTATACTCGTCAAAAACAACTAGCTAACCTAACACTTAGAACTATAATTTGTCCCTAAGCATATCACAATAATATTATCTTTTCAATAAATTTCCACAAACATTAAATTGAAGGATTTACTATGGCATGACGGCGATATTATAATTTTTTTAAGGAAGGTGACTCCTCCTCAAAACATCACTCCTACATATATTAAGACAATTTCCATCTTCTAAAATTTTTATATCCGCCTGACATATTTGCACAAAACAAAAAATAATATAATATATTATCTCTTAAATTACAACATCCTCCTTTGCTGCCATATCGATAAACTGCTTTATTCGTCTTGAACGTGTAGGATGTCTTAATTTTCGTAATGCTTTTGATTCTATCTGCCTTACACGTTCTCTTGTTACATTAAATTCACTACCGACCTCTTCCAAAGTACGAGTTGTCCCATCATGAATTCCAAATCTTAATTCAAGAATGTGCCGTTCCCTCTCATCTAAAGTATTCAACACATTTCTTATCTCATCCTTTAACATTGACTGTAATGTCGCATTTGCAGGTGAGATTGCCTTTTTATCTTCTATAAAATCTCCAAAATGCGTATCACCTTCATCTCCTATAGGAGTTTGAAGAGAAATCGGCACTTGTGAAATCTTCAAAATCTCCTTTACTTTACTCACTGGTATACGCATCTGTTTTGCAATCTCTTGGGCTGTAGGTTCCCTACCATATTCCTGAACAAAAAGTCGAGATATACGTACAATCTTATTTATAGTTTCCGTCATATGCACAGGTATTCTAATAGTCCTTGCCTGATCCGCTATAGAACGCGTTATTGCCTGTCTAATCCACCATGTTGCATAGGTAGAAAATTTATATCCCCGTTTATATTCAAACTTCTCAACTGCACGTATTAGCCCCATATTGCCTTCTTGAATAAGATCCAGAAAAGATAGGCCTCTGTTAATATATTTCTTAGCTATGCTCACAACAAGCCTCAAGTTAGCCTCTACAAGCAGTTTTTTAGCTTTATTAAATTTTGATTGGCGCAATTTAATAATCCTAAGTTGATTCTTTACTATTTTTACTGGTTGGCCCAATTCTTTCAACAATTTAGTCCTTTCCTTTTTCAAATTAGTTGCATCATCAACCTTTCTTTTACTCTTTAATATTCTCTCTATCTTTTCAATACGTTCAATAATATTTTTAATTTCATCTACCAATTTTTCATTAAATGATGCTACCAATTTAAACTGCGCTAACATCTTAGCTGACTTATCAGATCCTATTCTTGTCCTACTCACATTCTTTTTAAGTTCCTGCAATTCCTCTATAAGTTTAGGTCTACGTTCAAGTTCATCCTTAATAATATCCTCTACATTAACCTCCTCATTCAAAACCCTATTAATACTCTTTAAGGCCTGCTTCCTTGCATAAGCCGTCTTATATAACGCCTCAGCAAATTTAACCTCTGCTTCTTCTATTCTCCTTGCCAATTTTATCTCATTTTCCCGGGACAAAAGAGGAATCGCCCCCATCTGCTTAAGATACATTTTAACAGGATCATCCAATGGGATAAATTTATCCGAATAAACCTCATCAACCTTGGATTCCTCACGAATTCGTCGTACCTCCTGCTCTCGGGATTCCTGATCTAATTCTGGTAAATCCATTTCATCATCCGCTTCAATAATCTTAATATCTTTTCCATCAAGGATATCAAAAACCTTATCTATCTCATCGGAGGAATCAATGGAAGCAGAAAGGGTATCATTGACCTCACTATAGGTTAAAAATCCTTTCTTTTTACCCAGCATAACAAGTTTTTCTATGTCTTCACTTATATTACTTTTTTGATCTCGTTTCATATGCCTTCCCATTTTTATTTATTGTTATTTATCTATGATACTCTTTTATTATCAATTTATGTATTTTTCAACACATTTTGCTAAAAACTACTACCCCCAAAAACACGAAAAATAATACCTTCACCACAATTAAAATACAAAATCATCCTAATTCTTATTATAAACGTCTGCGCCCTCTCAAACCCTCGCATGATTTAAGGTCTAACCATTTTTAGAAATCTCTCTTTTAAGTCTCTTAAACGATCATATTCTCCTGTTCTCTCTGCCTCTCGTATCTGATCCAAAACCCTTTTCCTCTCTGCTTTGACAGCATCTGTCTTTATTCGAGAAACACAATCCTGATACATCTTCTCCCTATCACCACACATCTGTTCTGAAAATACAGCTAATTCTGCTATAATTCTTTTAATCTCCTCATCAACAAAGCAGTTCATAATAGTTAAGGCATCTACCTTTTTCCCATTATCCCGAAACTCATAAACCTTTTCTACTATCTTTCTTGCCCTAGAGTCTTGAAATTCATAAACTGCTATATCTTTGCGTATCCGTTCTAAAATACGATCATCCTCAAAAAGCATACTTAATATATTACGTTCAACTGCCCTAATAAGGCTAGCCCCTTTTGTGGACAGCCATTCTTCACCTCTCTTATTACTATAGTTATATCCTTGCTTGGTGTTTCTATCCACATATTTCTTAAACTCTACTATTAAGGCATCTTCAGGTGTATTTATCTCTCTTGCCAGTTTCCCTATATAACCAGAGACCTTAACAGCATTACCAAATTTTGCGATCGTAGGAAACATATCTTCTGCTACCCTTGCCCTTGCCTCCACACTATCTACCCCATAACGCTGTTTAAGTGTATCTAACTTATAATCAAAGACTGGTTTGGCAGAAGCAACTCTTTGACAGAAGGAATCTATCCCTAACCTTCGTATAAAGGAATCTGGATCGTCTCCCTTATCTAAGACAGCAATCTTTACGTTTACCCCCTCTTCTATCAACATATCTATACTTCTCATCATAGCAGACTCTCCAGCCTGATCCATATCAAATAACAAAACAATATTATTTGTATACCGTTTAATAAGTCTAATCTGTTCAATAGTAAGAGCTGTCCCCAACGCCGCCACTATATTATGAAATCCAGCTTGAAACGGCATAATACAATCAAGATAACCCTCAACCACAACAACATAACCCTTAGAAGCTATCTCATGTTTTGCAAGATTAAGCCCATAAAGATGCCGACCCTTTACATAAACCTCTGTTTCTGGAGAATTAATATATTTAGCTAACCTATTATTATCTTTCAAACTATTATCACTTTCAACAATCCTTCCTCCAAATGCACAACACCTATCTCTCGTGTCAAAGATCGGAAATATTATTCTATTCCGAAACCGGTCATAAAATCCCCCCCCATTAGACTTAGATATAATAAGACCGGCCTTTTCCATCAAACTAAGGCTAATATCCTTACCTTTTAGATACCGTAAAAGTCCATCCCATTCATCTAAAGCAAAACCCAATCTAAACTGTTTTACAGTATCTATAACAATACCTCTATCCTTTAAATACTGTCTAGCCTGCCGTGCTGAGTTACTCTTTGAAGATAATAATTGTTTATAAAAATAATCAGCACTTAATTCATTCAATTTCAATATAGCTTGCCGAATATTTACCTTTGAAGCACTAACATCCTCTGGGATATCAACATTCACTTCTCTTGCAAGTATCCTAACCGCCTCAATAAAATCTACCCGTTCATGCCTCATTACAAATGAAATCACATCACCACCCACCCCACATCCGAAGCAATGGAATATCTGCTTTACTGGATTAACTACAAAAGATGCTGTTTTCTCATTATGAAACGGACATATTGCCTTAAAATTACGTCCTGCCTTTTTCAAAGGAATATAAGATGAGATAATCTCAACAATATCGCAACGGTCAACAACCCCCCTTATAATCTCTTCCGGGATACGCCCCATTACTATATTTTCCCTTCTAAATTTTTTAGATATCCCTGTTTTTTACCTGCCAAAAAAAGAGCCGTCTTATTTATTTTTTCATCTGGAAAATACCTTTCTACAAATAATGAAAAACATAATTTATAAATATCAACCGACACATGCCTAATATGGAGAACCTCTTCACTCACACTACTTCTTACATCTTCTATAGCATATAAATTATTCGTAACCAAAATACCAAAAATTACCAATCCTGCAACAATATAGCCTTGAACAGCTGCTAAAACTATTCCTATACCTCTATCCAGTTTATTATGTTCTGTTATTCTTAATATAAGCAGCCATCCTTCACGAATCAATAAAAAAACCAATAACGATAAGGAAGCGATTGTAGCAAATGCAATGATATAAGCTATCTTACTCAGGAAAGAAAAATTATTCTTCAAAAAAGAACCAAATTGTGTATAATAATGCAAAGTTATAAATGTCGATAAAATAGAACCGGTAAGATTAAATAATTGGGATACAATTCCACTTGTTCTTCCTATATATATGCTTCGTATGATAATGAATAATACAAGGAAATCAACCCAATTTACCTTAGTCATATTTTTATAAATAGATTAAAAATATATTAATTTATATTATAGAAAGTGAAACTTGTAAAGTATAACATATCCGGGGGCCAATGTCAAGTTGAGTAAAATTTAATATAAATTGTAACATATTATAATAAATAAAGATGGAAAACATTTCTCAAACAGACATACAATCCTTAAAAGAAAAATTAAACCGTGCCAAACGGGACCTAGCAGTACTTTATGATATAAGTAATGCGATGAGAACAACCCTAGAATTAAACCATATTCTGCACATCATCCTAACAGGAGTAACTGCTCATACAGGGCTTGGATTCAATAGGGCAATATTATTTTTAGTTAACGAAGACGCATTTTGTCTAGAGCCTAAAATGGCCATCGGTCCTGAATCTGGAGAACATGCAATGAAAATATGGAAATATATCTCAGAATCAAACCAACATCTAGAAGATCTAATAGAACAGGGTCGGATGGCACAAAATACAAACCGTTCTTCTTTATATAATTCTATAAAACATATAAAAATATCATTGGATGGAGAACATAATAATCTCCTTGCCTCTGCCTATCACCATGGCACACCAATGCATATCAAAAAAGATGAAATTCAACAATATGCTAACGACCCAATCTTACAAGTATTAAACACACATGAATTAGTAATAATGCCACTGAAGGCAAAAGATAAGGTAAAAGGCCTTATAATAGCAGACAACCTCTATACCAAAAAATCTATTACTGAAGATGACCTAAGAATGTTTATGATGCTGGCAAATCAGGCTGGACTTGCAATAGAGAATTCCCAATTATATGAGATGGTGAAATACAAAAGCCATACAGACTCAATTACAAATCTCTGGAACCATGGTTTTTTCCAAAATCAACTCTCAATAGAAATAGATAAAGCAAAACACGAAAATATTCCATTAAGTCTTATCATTCTTGATATTGATAATTTTAAAAAACTTAACGATACATATGGACATCAAAATGGAGATATCGTTCTTAAAGAGATTGCTAAAATACTCAAAGATTCTTCAAGAGATATAGATTATGTATGCCGTTATGGCGGAGAAGAGTTTTCTATAATACTACCACGGACAGATAAACCAAATGCATATACTATTGCAGAAAGAATAAGACAAAGAATAGAGCAACATAATTTCCCAAAATTTTCTCTATTAAAAAAAACAAAACTTACTGTAAGTGTAGGAGTAGCGACCTTTCCAGAAGATGCCCAAAATAAAGAAGAATTAATAAACGCTGCAGATAAAGCTATGTACAAAGCAAAATTTGGTGGGAAAAATCAAACATTATTAGCTTAAATAAAAACCTATTTGAATCACATACAATTTAAAATTACATACCCTTGGCGATAAAAAATATTAACATATAACAATAAAAGACTAATAGAATGAATGTATCCATCAAACAGTTGCCGGGACATTCTCAACAACAGTGACCTTACCTGTCTGTTCACTAAACTTAACAGAGACCACCCTAGACACACCTCTCTCTTGCATAGTTATTCCATACAAAACATCTGCGATGGCTATAGTTTTCTTATTATGGGTAATTACTATAAACTGGGCAATCTTTGAAAAATCCTTCAACAAATAACTAAACCTATCAACGTTAGACTCATCCAATGCCGCATCAATCTCATCGAGGACACAAAAAGGAGATGGTTTTACCTTAAATACCCCCAAAATAAGCGCTATAGCTGTAAGCGATTTCTCCCCTCCTGAAAGCAAACTGATATTCTGAGTTTTCTTCCCGGGTGGCCTTGCCACAATATCTATTCCTGTCTCTAAGATATTTTCAGGATCAAGCAAAACCAATTGTCCATCTCCCCCACCAAACAATATTCTAAAATAAACCCTAAACTGCTCGTTAACCTTTGTGAAAGTATCCATAAACATTTCTCTGGTAGAACGATTTATCTTTTTTATAGTTGCCATCAATCTTGACCTAGATTCCAATAAGTCACTCTGCTGTTTTGTAAAAAACTCAAACCTATCTTTTAACTGCTCATATTCCTCTATAGCAACCAAATTCACATTTCCGAAAGAATCACAACGCTTTCTCACCCGTTCTATTTCAAGTTGCAGTTTATCCATCTCCCATGAATAAGCCTCATGCTCAGAAATAGATTTAACCACCACAGAATCTCCTGAGCTAATATCATTTCCTATCTTTATATTATTATCAACACTCTTATCTATTAAAGCAGTATCATTATCCTCTTGGTCATCGACAATTTCCAACAGCTCCTCATCGATATCTATCTTATATGCTTGTTTTAATCTCTCTTTTATTCCTTTCTCATTAAAAACAACCTCCTGCTCAGCCAGTCTGCATTCATGTAGCTGAGATCTCACATCATCCAACTCTTGCTCCAAGGAAGATATTTCAGAGCGTAAAGACTTCAACCTTGACTCAATCTCTACTTTATTTCGTTCATAATCTGACAATGATTTACTCAGAGCATCCTTTTTGGATATTGTATTTTTTATTCGTTCAGCCATCAGCTCTATATCCTTTTCATATTCGTCCCTTTTTGTTGCTCTCTCAACCATGTCATTCTCTATCTGCTTTATTTCTTCTAACAAATTATCAAGTCTACTCGAAAACATCTTCCGAGTCTCTGAAAAACCATCTAATTTCTCCTTTAAAGCAGATATCTCTGTTTCTATCTGAGTAATCGTAACAAGCTTCCCCTCTTTCTCCTTCAAACGCGAATTAATCCATTCCTGTTTGTCTTTTATATCAGTTTGTTTCCATTCAATATCTTGGGTAACTGTATCAAGCTCAGACTTAAGTTCCTCTTCCTTCTTCTTCGCAGAGTTAATAACCTTATCAACCTCAACTATTTCTGAAGAAACCATATCAATCTCTTCTCTAAGTTTTTTTACCTCTCTTAAAATATCCTGTTGCTGAGAATCAACCACAGAAAGTTTTTTTTCCATATCAATAATTTCTATATCCAATCCGCCTATAATACGTGATTGCTTTTTTATCTTGGCAGAAGATACATCTCTTTTTGCCAGCATATTATGTATTTGTTCGATAATAGTATCTATCTTCAAAGATATTTGTTGAGGATCCAATTCAATAAATTTCGACTCGCAAACAATCTCATACAAATCTCCCGACTCAATAGGAGTAATAATCGAATTAAGAATATTGGTCTGTTTATGCTCCAACTTTCTAATATCAGTTACCTTCCCTATAAATCCTGTCTGCTTCTGTGAAGGAAGAATCCCTGTTATCAACCTCCCCTTAATCACAGGATCTGGCATATCCTCATATTGCGTATGCAATTTCTCTATAAATTCCTTCTGAGATTCAAAAAATACCTTTTTTTTCTCCAACATTCCTAACTCTTTCTCAATTTCAGACAAACTTTCTTTTTCTTCTTCCAATAACTCAGTAGCAGAAACTTTCTCCTCACACAATCGATTTATTTCAGAACGGAGGCTATCTCGCTGCTGTCTTATTTCAGCCAACCTTTCTTCTGTGACCTTACTTTCATTCATAATCTTCTCATTCTCAAGCTCCAGCCTCCTTTTTTTTGCTAACGCCCCCTGTAGCTCCTTCATAACATCTGTCAATTCATTCCTAAGTGTAACCTGTCTAGAATTCAAAGATAATATAGCCTGTTCATGGTCTTTTATTCCTGCCATAGCGGTGTCAATGGATGACTGCAAACAAGACAACTCACCGCGCCTATCAGATAAAATAATCTCTTTTTTCTCTATAGCTTCCTCTAAAGAAGAATATTCCCTGCGCAATTGTTCTAATTTTCCCTGCTGTATTTCGCACTGACGGCTCAATTCATCCTTTCTAGTTAAGGCCTTTCTATCCTCTTCTATTAATATTGCAATACGTTCTTTATTGAAGGCAATCTGTTTATTGGACATATCAATATGCGACTCTACCCTCACTTCTTCTGTTTGTATATTATTTATCTGCTGTTCAATATCTGCAAGCCTACCTATATCTTCCTCCAACTCAGTGGACAACTTCTCATGCTCTGCTGACAATACAGCCTCTTTATCTTTCAATGCCCGCCGTTGCTCATTAAGTCGATCTTTTTGCATAAAAAATGTCCTTATCTGTCTCGTTGCAAATATAATCTCCAGTTGTTTTAATTTCTCGAATTCCTCTTTATATCGACTTGCCTTTTTTGCCTGCCTTTCTATAGAAGAGATCTGGCGTTTTATTTCCCCTACGATATCGTTTACTCTCAACAGATTATTTTCTGTATCCTTAAGCTTATTTAAAGCCTCCTTTTTTTTAGCTTTATATTTAGTAATTCCAGATGCCTCATCAAGAAGCCCTCTGCGTTCTTCCGGTCTTGCATTAACTATCAAATCTACATTACCCTGCTGGATAAGAGAATACGACTCTTCTCCTATGCCCGTTCCCATCAATAACTCTTGAATATCTTTCAATCGTACCAACGTTTTATTTATAAGATATTCACTTTCACCGGAACGAAATAAACGCCTTGTTATAGTGACCTCATCATATTCTATAGGTAAAATACGCGAACTGTTAGAAAATGTAAGACTGACCTCTGCAAATCCCAATGAGGGTTTCGTGTCTGTGCCATGAAATATCACATCCTCCTTTACAATTCCTCGTAACTCGCGAATACTTTGTTCCCCTAACCCCCAACGGATAGCATCAAATACATTACTCTTCCCACAGCCATTAGGCCCAACAATAGCAGTTACACCAGGTTCAAAATTAAGTACAGTTTTATCAGCAAAGGATTTAAACCCAAAAATTTCCAACTTCTTAAAATACATCTATCTCTCCTTACTATTCTAAAGTTACAAAATTTTTATCTATAGTTGCAATCTATTATAGATGAGATTAAGTGTCAATAATTTTTATAAGATTATTTTATGATTTAATACCACTAAAAGCTACAATAATCGATAATATAATAATTTATAATATTCAATTAAACATAATTATTCTATCCCAAAATACACAAACTATATTTATAACAAGTTCATTTTTTTGAACATATGAAATCCATTAAGAAATAAAAAAAAAATATTGCCTAGTGTATAACTCATATGGTAGGATGTGACAGTTTAGTGGTCTGGTAGGAAATCTTTAATTACAGGTGAAATATATTTAATATCCTAAAAATAACATGGATCAACCAACAGGAGGACAAATGATAGACTATCAGCTTACAGAAGAACAAATAATGATACGCAATCTCTGCAGGGAAATAACCGAAGATAAAATCACACCAGTAGCAGCAGAATTAGACAAAACTGAAGAATTCCCTCGAGACATCCTAAAAGTAATGGCAGAGGCGGATCTGTTTGGGTTATATATTGACGAAAAATACGGTGGCATGGGTGGTGGGATATTAGAACTATGTATTGCCACAGAAGAATTTTCCAGAGGCTGTGGTGGTATCGCTATAAGCTACGCAGCCTCAGCGCTTGGTACCTATCCTATACTTATGTTCGGAAACGAAGAACAGAAAAAGAAATACCTCCCTCCTCTTGCAAAAGGCGAAAAAATAGCCGCATTTGGTCTAACAGAACCATCTGCTGGCTCAGATGCCAGTGCAATGCAGACAACAGCGAAAAAAGAAAAAGACTATTATATCCTCAACGGAACAAAACATTTCATTACAAACGGTGGAGACGCAGACACATACACTATTATAGCAATGACAGATAAATCAAAAGGCTCCAGAGGAGCAAGTGCATTTATTGTAGAAAAAGGCACTCCTGGGTTTACTTTTGGTAAAAAAGAAGATAAAATGGGCATCCGTGCCTCTTCTACTAGAGAGTTAATCTTTACAGACTGTAAAGTACCAAAGGAAAATCTATTAGGTAGAGAAGGCCAGGGATTTCTCATTGCTATGAAGACATTCGATAAATCAAGGCCTGGCATTGGTGCACAGGCAGTAGGCATTGCGCAGGGAGCATTTGACGCAGCATTAAAATATGCTAGAGAAAGAAAACAATTTGGAAAATCCATATCAAGTTTCCAAGGCATTCAGTTCATGTTAGCAGATATGGCAACACAAATTGAAGCTGCACGCGCATTAGTATATGCATCTGCAAGAGAAATTGATAGTGGCGCAAAAGATGTGGGTATGCATTCAGCTATGGCAAAAATGTACGCATCCGATGTAGCAATGAAGGTTACTACAGACGCTGTGCAAATATTTGGCGGATATGGATATATGAAAGACTACCCAGTTGAGAAATACATGCGTGATGCAAAGATTACACAAATATATGAAGGAACAAACCAGATACAAAGGGGAATTATTGCCCTGGCTTTAATAAAGGAAGCGGCTGCAAAAAAATGAATATAATAGTATCTATAAAACAAGTACCTGATACTACACAGGTAAAAATAGATCCTAAGACAAATACCCTTATTAGAGAAGGTGTAGAGTCTATTATAAACCCATTTGATATGTACGCAATAGAAGAAGGCGTACGATTAAAGGAACGATTTGGCGGGAAAACTACTGTTATAACAATGGGACCTCCACAGGCAGAATCAGCTTTACGAGAGGCCATATCATTAGGATGTGATGATGCCATACTAATAAGTGACAGAGCATTTGCTGGCTCAGATACACTTGCAACAAGCTATACCCTTGCTATGGCAATAAAAAAAATAGGCGACTTTGATATGATTATATGTGGCAAACAGGCATCTGATGGTGATACTGCTCAGGTAGGTCCGGGCATCGCGACACATCTTGACCTGCCTCAAGTTACCTATGTAAAGAAAATAGAAGAAGTAACAGATAAATATGCAATTGTTGAACGCATGACAGAAGAAGGCTATGAGGTAATAAAAACCTCCCTTCCCTGTCTGATAACCGTGGTAAAAGAGATAAACGAACCAAGAATCGCATCGCTGAAAGGACGTATGAAGGCAAAAAAAGCCACCATTACTACATGGAAGGCTATAGATTTAGACGTTGAGGAAGACCGCCTAGGGCTTACAGGATCCCCAACATGGGTTGCAAAAATTTTTACACCACCACCTAGACCTAAGGGAGAAATTATAGAAGCAAGCCCAGAAGAGGCTGTTGATAAACTTGTAGAAATATTAAAGGATAAATTAAACTGATATGAATAACATACAAGTAATCAAAGACAAATGCACCGGATGTTCCCTGTGCGAAAAGGTATGTCCATTTGGGGCAATAAAAATAGTCTCAAAAAAGGCATCCATAGACCTTGATAAATGCAGCTTATGCGGTGCATGCGTAGATGTATGCAAACCCAAGGCAATAGAACTCAAAAGGCAGACCTCCAAAACAGCAAATTTAGAAGAGTACAAAGGCCTATGGGTATTTGGCGAACAAAAAAAAGGGGTTATCCAACCAGTTGTGTATGAACTTCTTGGAAAGGGACGAGAACTTGCAGACAAACTTGGCACAGACGTATCATGCGTGGTAATAGGACATAATATAAAAAACTGCGCTCAAGAGTTAATATATAAAGGTGCAGATATTGTCTATATTGTAGATGCACCAGAACTAGAACACTTCTGTGATGAACCATATACCAAAACACTTGTAAACCTTATACGAAAATACAGACCAGAAATTGTCTTGTGCGGGGCAACTTCTATAGGACGATCCCTCATATCAAGGGTAGCAGTCAAACTACATACAGGTCTTACAGCAGACTGCACAGGTTTAGATATTGACCCAAAAGGAAAATACCTCATGCAGACGCGCCCTGCCTTTGGTGGGAATATTATGGCAACAATCCTCAGCAAGAACCACCGTCCTCAAATGGCAACAGTAAGACACAAGGTTATGAAAGAACTCCCTGCCGACAAATCACGAAAAGGCAAAATTATCGAGGAACAATTCCATCCATCCTTCCTTACCTCACGGACAAAAATCTTAGATATTGTAGAAGAAGTTACTAACACCGTAAATATTACTGAGGCTGATATTATAGTTTCTGGTGGGCGTGGGATGAAAGGGCCAGAAAACTTTGCCATGCTTGAAGAATTAGCTAAGCTATTAGGTGGAGCTGTAGGAGCATCTCGCGCTGCTGTAGATAGTGGTTGGATACCCTACTCCCATCAGGTAGGACAAACAGGAAAAACCGTATGTCCTAAAATCTATATTGCCTGTGGTATTTCCGGTCAGATACAACATCGTGTAGGGATGCAATCCTCAGATATTATAATCGCGATAAATAAAGACCCGGATGCACCCATATTCAGTATTGCCAACTATGGTATCATAGGGGACCTATTTGAAATCGTGCCAAGACTTACAAAAAGATTCAAAGAAATTCTGAATAAATAAACTAAAAATTATACTATCTGATTATCAACATCTATACTTCTTTAAAAATATAATTCGCAGTGTAGGTATGTCTTTGATAAATCTACTATATGGGGATACTCTAACAAAAAAATTTTAATGATATAGGTATCTTCTTCAGGCAAATAAGATAATAAAGTAGCATCTTTATCCAATACAACCGGTTTCATATCTTAATATTCCCCATATATCTTACATATTTCACAAATCAACAAGGTTGATTTGTGAAATATAATTTTATTACATATCTAAAAGTATAATTTTAATTTAGTTCCCACTACATTACAATCTATCCATTCCCCCTCTTTCTCACTGCTCTGCCACAAATAAAAAATATCGCCTTTTATCTGCTTAATAACATTAAACCCAACCCCTATATACAAACGATTTCTATAAACACCTGTCTTATATCTTTCTACAAATATCTCATCAGCCATCCACGGATTTATACCTAACAACGTAAACCTAAAGGGAGTCTTTATTTTAATCTTATTTCTAATCCTCCACACGTCCTTTTTATCAATATTAAACATACGATAAGAGCCCCTTATTCTATCAGAAACACTCCAATCTCCTAACTTAAACTTGACAGTTCCATTCAACATAGGTCGATATTCGGTATACCAATCATCAATAGCTGACAACTCGAACACCTGCCTGTATGCAGGAGAAAAAGTAAACCAATCATTTAACTTGAAATCTAATTGCAAATGACTATGTTGATAATAAAATTCCTCTACATCGTCCCCAAAATGGAACTCTTCCTCTATATAGACGTGCAGTTTATCATTAATTTTTACCTTTATCGACTCAGTATTCCAATACTGCCAATCCCCATCCTTATAAGCATACCCATCTAAAGGAATTAATAAAAATACTATCCCAACTATAACAACAACCAAATACCTTATCTTCCTCCTAAAAAACCAACTCTCACAAAAAAGACGCATAATTAATAAAGCCATCAACAATTGTTTCATCCATCCCTCCTTTTTTAATAATTTATATCTTCATTTTAACCCGTAGACAGCATATAGTATAATGATGGCTATAATATTAAAAATTAGTGAAATCTATGTAAAATGTCTATTTTTAGCTAATTTTCCATTAGATAAAAATTGATATATATGAAAAGCCAAAAACTTTATAATAAATTTTAGTGGGTAATAATTGTGGGGAAATCAGCCTTATCTATCTATAAAAATATCAAAAGACAAACTATCAGATGGGAAGAAACAAATATATCTTGTCATTACAATTGTAGACAACACATTAAATATATATTTACCAGTATCGCAATCATAATCATTATTTGATATTTTATCGCAACCAATGGCGAGCCCCTCATAAAATAACCCCTATCATCATACCCAGCAAGGGAAATTGATTCAAACACAGTTACCCAACAAGAAAACGAATAAAGCTACCGTTTATACCTCTGCATTACATCCTAAAAGACGAAATACCTAAGAGACTCCACTTTAAAGAATTAGCTAACAACATCCATCTTAATATCTTGCCTTAAAAACGTAACCCAAGCTAATAATAAATACATTAATCCACAATAACACAATAAAAGAAACATAAAAAAGGAACAAAAACAGGAAAGATTACTTACCTTAAATGAGGGCATTTTACTGAAGTGTAGTTCTAACTAAAAAGAGGAATTCTTCCAAAATAAAAGCCCGTATAGCTTTTTCCAACTAAAATCATCCCAATATCTTTATCTAAAATAGATCGTGACAATTCAAAAAAATCCATCAGTTCATATAAATAATCCACATCAAATCCAACAACTCTATTAACCTTAAAAGAAAACAACAATCCAAACCACTCTTTAACCTTTAACATAG
>CAZHWM010000017.1:0-35747 GCA_964535935.1 uncultured Planctomycetales bacterium | reverse complement strand
TGTCATTAACTTTAAACTTTACAAAAAAGAAATCTTTCAGGTTTGGTAAATCTTTAATCTCTTTTTTGAATTTGCTATTAAAAAATGATAGATATGTTTCAAAATTCTTCCAATCATCTTTACCTACAGAAATTTCTTTACCATCAATTTTAAACTCAACGACACCATATCCCATTGCTGTTTTTGCTCCTAACATCCCGTGATTTTCTATCAAAGAAAGGAGTAGCTTTAAAACAGAAGGGAAAACATCGCTTAAAGAAATAACTTTACTATCTTTTTCTCCGAGAATAATATCATCGTATTTAAAAACAAGCTCTGCCTCTCCCATTAGTCCCGCTTCGTAATGCCAGCCTCTTCCGCCATTTATTTTCACAATTACCTTTCCATTATATACCTTTCTTAAATTATCGTTGCTTATCTCTACACTAAACCTGCTTTTCCACCCGGTTGTTCCAAAAAGAAAGCATACAGGACAGATGTTTTTCTGACTATCTAAAAAATCATTCACATTTTTCACTTCAACTTTACATTTATTTTCACCTGTTGAATTACACGACTTATAACCTTTTCCTCTTACAAGTGCTTCAAACCACCAGCGTAAAGAGCCGATAATGCCGGTTAGCCTTAATTCCTTACACTTTCTCCAAACATCGCCTGTCCAGAGAGGGGTTAGGATATTGATTCTTAATTTTATATTGTGAGAACTCATTAAAGCCTTTTTCTTATACTGTTTTATTTCGGAAGTATATCTTTTACAACATCTATCATTCCAAAGCCTATACTGTTCCTGCTCCCTATGCCTGTATCTAAAGCAAATTCAATTACTTTTGGCTGGCTTTCTATGTAAAAATAACCTACCCACCCCCTTATTACAATTTCTTTAAATCTACGGACTGTTTCTTTACATTTGTAAAAATCTACAGGATATATCTCTATATGAGTTGGAAACGGTTTTTTAAAAAAAATTTCCCATTTCTTTTTTAGGTTGTCGTTAACAAGTTTAGAGAAGTCATCTTCTTTAGGCGAGTAGTAATAGGTTTTCTTCTTCCCATCGGCTTTATATAAGGTAGAGTGGACTTCTATTGGTGTAAGTGTTTTTATCTTTATTTTATTTGACTTAATATTATAAGGTTTGCAGACTTCAACTCCTGACAATACAACTATATTATTTCCTAATCTTAAGTTGTCGTTCAATAAACTATTTTTTGCTATTTGTTCAAGTATCCAGCTAACAGGTGAAGAAATGAGAAAACTAACCGTCTTTGGAAATATAAATTGTCTTTTTGTTCTTTCATATATAGGAGATTCTAAAAATTCTGAATAGGTAAAAAGTTTAAATTTTCTTTTCTCGTATTTAAATCCGTGACTATGAAGCCAATCTGCATCTATTTTATTGATTAAATTGTATATAAACCCCTGCACACATCTACTATATCCTACTGGTAGAATTATTTTATTATTACATCGCAAGGATAATTTTATTCGCATAGAAATTATATCTCAATATTGACATATTTTATAAATTACAAAATATTATTTCATCATTCTATTAATCCTACATGCAGCCTTTATCATACAAAACTTTTGAATTTTAAATAAATTTTTCAATGTAAGTTTATCCATAACAAACAGTTAGAGGCTTTCTTTTTTTCTATAATCTAACTCGGCATTGAGTTATAAAAAATAAAAAATAAAAAAACAATAACTATTTTATGAAAAAATTTAATATTAATAAATACCTCTTTATTATTCTATCCTATTTAATTTAATCTCCCTTTTTCCTTATTATAAGATTCTCAATGTGGTAATGAATGATATGTGCCAACCTTTTTTAAAATCCTGTCTGAAAACGACATATATATCTGGTCTCTTTATAGTTCAAAGAAGAATTACCATATTCATTTGTATTACGTTCCACCCTTATTATTAAATGCGAGGATTTCTTTTTAGATAGCATACAGTCATATTCCATATATGATATCTTTTTGATATAATCACTATCAACTGCAGCTCCATTGGTATCTGCAATATTTATACCTGTCCTTATATTAATTCTATCTGTAAAATTATAACTAGCAGACATAGAAAAAGTAACTGATATGTCTTTATTATTATCTGTTTTTGGAGAATGCATGTTAAGATTGATATCCGGATTTATATAGTATTCCCTACCAAACCATTTGCCGTTTTTTGTAAAGCCCAAAGTTAGTTTATGACTATATTCAGATAGTGATTTATCCGATTCCCTTGAATAAAGCCTACGTTCATATCCTAATCTCAAGGAACTTGTTTTATCTATTATACGAGAATACTCAAACCCGAAACTTATATCCTCGGCCTCTTCGGTATTTGCAGTGTCATCTGAATCAGTGCCAATATAATCAAAATAAACCGAACCTCTATAGGCATCAGGCTCATCTATATTCAAGGTAAGTGAATGTTCCTTCTGAGTGGTTCTTTTGGTTTTATCACTACCTTTTAGATGATCATAAGATAAATCTTCTGAAAATATCATCGATAAGTTATCTGATATTATCCAATCAAAAGAAATGCCATGTCTTATTTTATCACTGGCCGCTGAACCTTGAGCAGTATAAAAATCAGGAGTAACATAATCAAAAAGATATCTCATTCTTATATTTGCCTTATCAATAAACCAGTAAGGTTCAATCCGCAGTGCCCATCCCCAATCTATATCATTATCTGTGTCTTCATCCTCTGTATAAGCACTATATGCCATATCATAATTCATCCCTAACTTCTTTTTCCCCATCGTTGCAGACAATGCCACCACTGTATTATTAAGATCTTTTGCCCCACTGACCCCACAACTAGAAGAATCATCTTGTGATGTAACCATACTAAAAGAAACATCAAATCTATCCATAGATAAAATTGGATGTAAGGGGTTGTAATCAACACTAAAACCAAAAACATTTCTCTGATAATCAGCCGAAACAGTATCTGCGCTTTGACTTCTTCCTGCAACAGCCTTTAAACGAATATCCGTCCTTGGAGAAAGTTCAGCATATAACCCCTCAAGAGAATTGGACAAGCTAAATCGTGAAAAATCTTGATAATATTCTCCTAAAATAAATAAATTTTCTTTATTATATAATCTAATATCCGCACGTTTTATACGTAAATCCCTACGAGGCTCTATTATGTTTGTATCTGTCTTCCGAAGGACTATCTCTCCTTCATAATTATATCCTAAAAACATAGGACCATTTATATTCAAAGATAATTGGGAAAGATAATCCCATCCGTCTCTATAAGAAGATGCTTCATCTTTCCCCCCTATTTTTTGATAGGATATCTCTGTAAAAAAGTTACCTGAAATCTTATTCTCAGTTTTTACTTCTCTTGGAGTATAATATACTTCAACTGCACAAACCTTTCCTGCTCCAAGTATAAAAATAAGACAACACAAAAAACATAATAACCTTTCCACCTAAGAATCTCCTTTTTTCATGTCATCTTTCTTTTAATTAGTAGTCAAATCTCGCGAGCCATCTGTCTGCACAGCCCATTTAATACTAAGATGGATATTACTACCATCATCGCTATATGAAACAACCTCCACCTTGCCATAAAGCCCTTCATTGGTAATAAAAGCAAACACATCGCCTGAATTAAACCCACCAATAGGAGCAGTAACACTATAGCCTCCAGCAGGAGCTTCAGTAAGAGAATCAAAATTCTGTGTAACTTTCTGTATAGTTGCTGAGGAACCTAAATATTGAAAAAAGATATTAGTTTCTATTTCAAAATCAGCAGAACCTGTATTAAATCCAGCAGACGTAAAATCTATTGTTGCATTGTTAGACCCATCGTTCGGAAATATCACACTAGCTGTCTTTACAGTCAATGGACTACTCCCCGCAGAACTTGAGGAATCTGATACCCCTCCATCTTCTACAACCTCCCCTGCACCGGGCTGGACAGGATTTCTTTGAGAATAAGCAGTCCTAATTTTATCTACTACAGATGAATTTAGTCCACTAGCCTGTGCTATCTCTGCTGATAGTGTTGCAAATAACAAATTACCTCTAAGACTATACAATTTAAGCCCTTCTCGACTAACTTTAAACATCATATATGTTGTCCCTGTGGTCCTCTGCTGCTGCATAGTCTTTACCGGATACTGTGTTTTCTCCCATCTGCATTCTGCAACAAGCATATCTCCTCGCTGTTCTGTCCTATTAACATATATTTTCAGAGATATATTGTTAAACAAATCAAAATCTGTACGAATACCGTTTATCAAATACATCTTACCGCCTAGAAAATCATTTGCTACCATCCTATTAAAGGCAGATAAATCTTCTCTCTCATAGGCTGAAGCGAGTTCTGTAACTGCCTTAATTACTGTATTCACCCCTTCGGACAAATACACAATATCGGCATAGCCACCATTAACCAACAAATTATCTCCTTCAGTGGTAATTACTTTAAATTGTGTCCTATATTCCATATTATCTTTTGGCATAAAAGAAAAATGGAATCTCCCATTATTCTCTATAATATTTTTATATGTTCTGCCATTATCAATAGATATCAGCAATCTTCTCACTCCTCTAAAAGGGACAATTCTACCTGATATCACTATCTTTGAATCTATAAGGTCTTTATCTGATAATAACATCTGCCTACCACCAGCTGGCCTATTATTTATCCTTAAACCTTCTATATAATAATTCTGAGGTAAAAGCTCTGGATTTTTTGTCGTTTTATCATTACTACTAGCACCTTTACCCGGTGTAACTACTGTAACAGATGGTTGAGTATGTTGTCTTTCTCCACCTCTCTTTGTATGACGTTTTATAAATTCATCCGGTGCAGCTCTTAACTTAGATAAAGATATAAATGGATCGAAATACTTAGACTTAAATTCTGGCATATACATTGACATAAAATGATAAAAAAACCTTGAACTTACCCGAGCCATCAAATCTCGCCTAAGTTTTTCAATCTGTGCCTTACTCATATAAGAACCATCTTTATTATGCGTATAGCCATCTTTGTCTACTCCATACATTACTACCCCAGAATCTATTACCCCATATTTTCTCTCCTTCTGTTCCCAATCATAAAAATCTTTCACTGCTCTATCTGCTTCAAGCATAAGACTATTCCATTTACTTATAAGGTCCTCTGCTTGCCCAGAAATACTATCAGCAAGAGAACATGAGCCACCAATGTTTCCTATATTGCTTTTTATCGCATCAAATTTTTGGGAATATTCTTTATAGTCCAAATAATCCATACGTCTAGAAGATGCATTAAAATTATGCTTCCAAAAATCAGTTCTCATAAAACTCTCAAGAGAGGAATGTGGTGGAGGCACTTTCTTAATACGCTTAATCTTGCCGACATTACATAACATAGAAGAGGCTCTCTCTCTGTCACATAGGCCGTTTACTCCTGAAATTAGATTATATGCCTCCTTTATATGGGAAGCCAATTCCTTTTTAAGTTGATTACATACAGATACAAAGTAATCTGAAACATTCTGAATATTCGAATCTAAAGTATTTATATCTTTCTTAAAATTCCAATTTGACAACTGTCGGAATTTATTTTTGTAATAAGATATGACATATAAGCCTCCTCCACCACACCACCTAACTTCTTCATTGAGGTCAGCTAAACTTTCATTTAATGCCTTAGTATATCTGAGTGCCGCACTTCTTAACTCAGCAATTATAGAAAGCTTTTCTTTTAACTTATTCGCAAATACATTTACCCGCATTACATATTCCATTTTTTTATTGGCAACCCATTCACAAAATAAAACCTCCTTCGCCAGCTTCCATGCCGCTATCTTCAAATCAAGTTCCCTTCTATATTTAATATCTTTCTCTACCAATTTGGGTAATCGTATGAGTTCTGAGGGTGGCTTCAATTTATTCCCAAGTTTTTCCAGCAACGCTGTTTTTTCATAAGATATCTTAGGAGAATTCCCCCCAAGAAGCTCGTTAGATCGTCTCTCATAAGTTCTCATATCAAAAAAGTCATAAATTTTTGACTTTTGGAGCTCCCATTTCTGTAACAGGATATTAGCTTTATGAAAATCCCCATTCATCAATGCATTGTCAAACTCATGTTCTACAATAGAAGTATCTTGAAATTGATAGGAAGAAGTATATTCCTCTAATACCGGCAGAACTTTTATTCTAAAATATTTTTCTGCTTGAGCATAAACCTCCTTATGGCTTATCAGGTCAGAATCACAATCGGCAAAAAATTTCCCAAACCCGCCCGCTATACTGTTTCCTGAATACTCCTTATCCAGATCTTTTAAAACATCATCTGTCAAATCTATCCCCTGATCATCATATTTATCAAGATACGACATAAACTCATTATATAATTTCTTCCAGCTATTTAATTCTTTACCTAATTTATCTATCAAACCAATAGCATCTCCTGAGGATATCTTTCTACCATATAATAGATTAGAAGATTTATTCCATGCCTCGGTTAACTTGGCTTGCCATGAATTATACAATTTTAAAAACTCTCTACGAGTAGTTATAGTTGGAGGCGACTTCATTTGCGCTCTAACTTTATATCTATCCTCGCTACTATCTTTTAGAAAACCAAGGTACTTGTTATAATTAGCCTCTGCTTCTTTCGCAGCCATATATTTCCTCAATATATCTGGTAAACTTGTTTTCAACCTCTTAAATCTATCAGCAAACCTCTTAAACTCCAAATATGCCGCTTGCAATCTCTGTTCTTTACGCCTCTTCACCAACTGCTTATTAACATCCTTTAATATGATTCGAACCCAATTACGCACCCTATTCTTGTTTTTTGGATTAGACAACACGGCCACTTCAGACTCTGTAGACTTACCTCCACCGCTAAAAAAACCTTTATCTTCATGATATGGCCATTGCTCATGCAAAACATTCTCTACATAATTTCGCACCAACTTACGAGAGTATTCATTGTTTATAACATACTTATTGAAGAATTTATCTACTGTAGTTTTATTTATACGAAATAACCTTACGCCATCTTTCTCTTGCCCAAACAAATAAGCATCCCTCTCCACCATCCAATACAATTCTTCTAATTCTCTTGCACTAACCTGTTTAGCAAGATCTTTTTGAGATTTATATGCCATCTTCGTCGCTTCCCAAACGGCAGTTAACGGAGGATAACTTAATTGGGAAACCAACTCATCAATAGCACGAATACTAGCCTTCTCATATTCTCCAGCGCCTAAAGAAGAAGACACAGACTCTATTGTTTGTATAACAGACCATATCCTATTAGCCTTATCTACAAGCTTATCCGCTGCCATAGATGCATTAGTGCCTTCTATCTCTATAGAATATTCACTTAAAAATGGTTTCAATAAATCATCAATCGTTTTACTATAAGCTATATCTTTAGCAGCAGTAGTTATCTGTCTCTTATTCATTAAAGCGGCAGATATATCAAAAATAAGTTTAGATTTATTACCTGTTGGTGAAGAATCTTGAGAATAAGAATAGTGGGGGGCTAATAATAAAAGGAAGAAAAACAACATTAAAACAAAATTGCGCCTCATGCTAAACACTCCTTAATATTTTATAATATATATTTATATATTAAATTAAAATATTTAAATTGCGAAGTGATTTTATCATAAAAGGGAAAAAAGTCAATATATCGTTACCCCTTTAATTAAAACAGGTTACCTTCCAATCCAAAAGGCAAACAAATTCAATAGAAGGAAGCGTAACAAATATTTCAACATCAGGAGGCTTTTTTAAAAGTTAAAAGTTTGTAGTAGAGTCTTCTCAACAAGTTTGATTTTTCATATCCCAAATAAGGTTCCAATATAATAGTAATGCTTTTAATATAAAATAATATAGAAAAAAACTATATATAATAAATAGATTATCCAATACGGCACGGCCTTATAGGGCTTGCATTGTGTTTTATTAATGGAATATTTTTAAGTCTTTCTAAGACTTTTAACCAAGATATTATTTATCCTTTATTTAAATATTATCCATCTATGCATATCTTCCTAATATTTATAATCTCACCTCAGAAGTGTATATAAAGTAATTACAAGCAGTTATATCACCAATATGAGACTATTCAACTTTTTTATTTTTCCCCAACTGTTTATACACCTCTGCTGTAATTGTAACCCTTGTAAAGACATCAAACATATTCTCTGCTCTTATTCTTGCATTACTGCCTATGCGTTTGCGTTCTTCTTCGTTATCCAGCAACCTTTCAATTGCACTTACATAGCCGTTAATATCATATGGGTCTACAAGGATACCGCTTACTCCATCTTCTATCAGCTCAGGATTACCTCCATCGTTTACCGCAACTACTGGCCTTGCCATAGCCATAGCCTCTAATATTGCCCTGCTGCATGCCTCTTTTAAGGTGACATGGACAAAAACCTCAAAACATGCCAAAAACTCTGGGATATTCTCTCTAAATCCTGCAAATATTATGCTATCCCCAAGTCCTGCCAGAAGGGAATTGTTTTTTAGTTCGCTCATTCTACCCTTACCTTCTTCAGAAAACTCTGTTCCAACAACCATAAAAAGGACGTCGTTTCTTTTTTGTTTAATTAATGCGGCTATTTGTATAAAACATTCTACTCTCTTTCTTTTGTTTAGATTGGACACAATTCCTACTATCTTCCTATTATCAAGACCTAAGGTCTTTTTTATTTCTTCTCTATTATAAAGGGAGGGATTAAATCTATTAAGGTCAACACCATTGTGTATAACTTTTACCTTCTCAGGGATAATATCTTTTTTCCTAAACCTGCTGGCAACGGCATAGGAGTTACATATAATGACATCTGGCAGCCATAGAAACATCTTGCTAACATCTTTCTCTTTGCCAAAGAGCATGTTTCTTTCATGCCATATAACAGCAATCCGCATAAGCCGTGCTACGATAGCGCTCAATATATTATTCCTAGGGGAATAAGAGTGTATGATATCAATCTTGTTTTGATATACATATTTTATCAATAGAAATAGCGCCTTAAATATTCTAATTATATTGTTCACTCTTAATGCAGGCACATTAATAGTATCTACATCCAATCCCAATCGTTGTGCCTCAAATAAGAGTCTGCCTTCTGATGGAAGTATCAAAGATAACTTGAATTGTTTCATGTCAAGATGACTCCATAAATTAATTAGACTTATCTCTCCACCACTTAACTCGGTTTTATTATGCACATAGAGTATATGCAAACACCTCTTTTGCTTATGTATTTTAGGCATTTCCTATTACCTCGTCATATATTTGTTCTATTTTTGATATCATTATATCTGCACGAAATTTTTGGTTATATAACTCAGCAGATGCTATTCCTAGTCTGTGTCGTGTATCTTCATCAGAGATAAGAGAAGCTATTGTTTTTGCTAATTCATTAATATCTGCTGGTTTTACAAGATAACCTGTCTTGCCATCAATAACTGCCTCAGGTATGCCTCCGATATTTGATGCTACAACCGGCAGCCCGGCTGAGGTTGCCTCAAGTATAGCGTTTCCTAATCCCTCTCTTTCTACTGAAGGCAAAACAAATATATCTGATACTGATAACAAATTACCTATATCTTCCCGAAGACCGGCAAATATAACATTAGATTTAATACCTAAATTATCAGCAGTATGCTTTAATTCAGCCTCCATAGGCCCCTTGCCCACAATAAGACATTTTACTTCTGTCTGTCTACATTCATCTCTTGCCAAAGCCTTTAATAAAATATCATGTCCTTTATTTGGATAGAGTGAGCCAATAGAGATAATCACTATATCCGAATCCTTTATACCCAGCTCTTCGGCGATGCGGGTATGGTTATTTTGCCTTGCAAGCTTATAGACACCGTTGTATACTGTAACAACTTTTTGCTCATTAATCCCTTCATGGTTTACTACAAAATCCTTAACAGCATTGGAACAGCAGATAATAACATCTGTAAGTCTCGATAGGAACCTCTCAACAAACAAATTCCTCCTTGAATATTCCCAATAAGTGCTATGCACATGCGTAACAATACCTTTAACACCTGCTATCTTTGCCGCAATCCGTCCTATAGTATTTGAAAAATAGGTGTGGGTATGGATAATGTTAACCCTATCAGCCCGAAACATAAAGGCTAATTTAAAGAAATTGCCAGGATTATAATAGGTATCAATACCTAAAATACGAACCTCAATACCTGCGCGCCTCAACCTGTCAGCTATTCTCCCTCCACAGGATAATGCCCATACAGATAGATTATATTTTGTTTTGTCTATCCCGAGCGCAATAGTTTCTATAAGCCTCTCAATACCTCCTATGTCTAAAGACTCTATGAGATGGACAACCTTAATCCGTTGGTTCATAATGCCCCTTCAGTTGATGATATAATCTTCAGCATCTTTTCTATTCTGTGTATATATGTATGATGTGCTAATGCTTCATTATAACCATTTGAAGATATTATCTCTCTTTTTTCTGGATGCTCTAAATAATAAAGCACTTTCTTGCGCAAATCCTCTGTATCACTAAAAAATACCACATGATATTTATCTTTAAATATAGTCATAGCATCCTTCTGCGAATCAACAATAACAAAACTCTTACATGCCAATGCCTCAAATAACTTTGGACTTGCCTGATGGTTAATGGTCTTGCCGTCTTGAAAATGTATAACTACCACTATATCCGCAGCATTAAATATCTTTACCCATACATCATAATTTAACTTCACTCCTTTTGCTTTAGGTTTAAGTGGGGATGATGGCTCCAACTTGTTCCAATATGGACCCCATACACCTATATCCAAATCGGATAAACTTTCCAATATCCTTGCCCTATTGGCATCATACGAACCTACAAATGCTATTTTTCTTGCATACTTACGCCTATCCTTATCTGTTAATTCTACAGGCCTATGATAGTCTGGAGCACATGCAAACGGAAGCCATACTGTATTAGAAATACCTTCTATCTGCAATATATTCATAGCCTCTGTGCCTGAACAAAAGACAAATCTGCATACCCGCGCCATAGCTATGACATTATCAAAATTGGTTGGTGGATCAGTTGTCCATAACACTGTCTTTATCCCCATATCGTTTATTTTATTTACAACAGCTGGATATGTCCTAAATCCACCGATAAATAAACATATATCAGGTCTGCTGTTTTCTATAAGCGACAACAGATTATTGTTAAGCCTATCCAAATCCCATTTATGTAATAGCCGAATCTTATCTCTTATCCTGCCTGGGATAAGCCACTTCCTATCGTCAAAAAAAACAAACTCATGCCCTAGCTGCTGTATAGCCTTCTCTCTATAAACAACACTGTTAACAAAATGCGGGTTATGATTGCCTACTAAAAGTATTCTCATATAGCAATCCCCATTATCCTCACATTCTGCACTATTTAACCTTGTTGATTTGTGCATTTTTCACTATTTAACAAGGTTAAATTGTGCAGAATAGAGACTATATCTAAATATAAATTTATCCCCCAAAAATCTTGTTGTCTTGAACCCTATATTTTTTAAAATCTTTATCTGGACCAAACAACATTATTCTAGGATAATCTATAATAAGCCACGCAATTATTTTAATAATCTCGAACTTCTTGACTCTAACTGCTTTTGCAAACCAAGTTATACCTACACGCCATGTTCCGTTTATAAAATATAATTTCCCTAAACGTTTATAATGCGTGGCAATTACATGCGGATATTTTAAAAATTCGTCTTTGTATTTTTCTATCATCCGCTCCCTTCCCTTTATCAAGTTTTTTAAATTAGTAGATATCTGTTCTTTATGCCTATATACAATGGTTAAAACCTCCGGGACAAAATCAAACTCGTAATAATCTGCAATACGTTTTAACATATCCCAATCCTGGGCCGCCATCAATGATTCGTCAAATAGACCTACCTTATCAAAGCATCTTTTTCTTATAAGAAATGGTATCCCTCCTATTTTCTGTCCGTATAAGAATTCCCCTTTTAGGTTTCCTTTCATTTTAGGAGTAACCGTCCAGAGCAATGCATTATCTTTGCGTGATCGTAGCTGCTGCCATGCATATACAACTCCTACTGTTTCTGGTGAGTGGGATATCTTATCAATCAATCTTTCTAACTTAGTTGGCAACCATACATCATCGTCATCTATAAATGCGATGTATTCTCCTTTAGCGTAATGTATACCTGTATTACGCGCAGCAGCAGCTCCTTTGTTTTTATCATGGCGGATATACACAATACGTTCATCATTAAAAGATTTTATGAGGTCTTCTATGTTATCAGAAGAACCGTCATCAACAACAATCAATTCAAAATCTGTATAACTTTGGGCTAAAACACTTTTTATTGCATCCGCTAAATATTGTGAACGGTTATAAGTAGGAAGAATAACAGATACGGCAGGCATAAGGTATTAATCTCCTCTCCTCCTATCAGCTATCTTGCTCCTATTTATTGTTTCCTTCTCTATAGGCTGTCTCTTTCTTAATTCAAACAAAAGCTTAAGGCATTTTAAAACACCGTCTACCCTAAGGCTGGAACTTGTCCCATGATAGATTATAGGTATCTCAGTTATATTTAATTTACTGCAGTAATAACGTATCTCTGTTTGAAAAAAATGCGTTGTAGATAGGGCAAGCATGTTATCAAGATCTATCTGCCTTAGTATATCGGCATTAAATGCCTCAAAACCACTGGTCATATCGCTCAACCGTGTGGCAAGAACCAAATTAGCCAGTAATGTCCCATATTTACTTAACAAAATCCTATATAAAGGATGCCCTTTTATGCCCGCGCCTTCTATAAAACGTGAAGAAAAAACACAATCATATCCTTGCTTAAGCAATGACAGAAACCTCGGTATATCCTGAGGATTATGGCTTCCACCAGCATCCATCTCTATTATATAATCTGCATTATTATCAAGTGCATATTTGAAACCATGTATATAACATGATACAACTCCTGTAGATTTCTCATGATAAAGCAGGCAAATTGGCTTACCTTGCTGAATCTTTTCTATTCTATTTTTTGTATTATCCTTTGAATAGCTATCCATAACAACTACGATATAAAGTCTTTCTATGTTCAATGATAGTATCTCTTCTAATGTTGATACAATGGTATCCTCTTCATTTGCCACAGGCATAACGATAAATGTTGTCTTGGCACATTCCATAATAATTAATTATAAAATTATCATTTAACAGAAAAATCCAGTTTACAATCTTTTGTATTTTTTTATAATCTTCTCAACAGTATTAAAAGCACTGCGCATACATACATCCATATTATAATACTTACGCTCTGAAAAACGGCCTACTCTAATAATCCCATACTCGTCAAGATATTTATTAACTATATTAAGATTCTTACTATGATTGCGGTCGTATATTATATATCCATACGAAACTGCAGAGGCAATAATATCACCCAATTTGAATCCGGTTAATCTACTCTTACTATTAAACTCTCTTATTTGCTGTTCAGGATAAACTTTCCCTACAGTTTCTAAAATAACACTCGAAGTATCTGTATTAGGACAATTAAACTTAGAAAAATTCCCTTGAAATACCAACCTATGTGTACTGATACCCTTATCTGGTATATATAGCCAAGATATATCAGTAGGTGGAGACTTGCATAGCGTTGTAGTTAAGATACAGTTTTTTAATTTCCCGGCAGCTGATAATACCTTAGATGGGGTGGTTGCTATTGCTGATACTAAATCATTAAGATGTATAGTAGAAATCACAATATCAAATTTATATTCTCCATTTATAATAAATTTTTTACCCTTTTTTTCTATTTTCTCTACTTCATATTCTGTTATAATATATTTTTTTATGCCTCTAGCAATAGCGTTGATAAGGGTTTGTATTCCTCCCTTTAATGGATAATAAAATCTTGCATGAGGCATATCTTTTTCTTCAAATCTCTTTTTTACAACAGATGCTATAATCTGACGCGGGGTTGGCAGAGGCATCTTCCCTTCTACCCAATCAATGCCTATTTGAGTTAAATCTTCGCCCCATATCTTTTGATTATAGGGTATCATATACTTAAAGGCAATAGCATCCCCAAATCTCCACCTCAACCAATTATAATAATCAGATGGCCTCCTAATAGGTTTCGGTGAAAGAAACTCAACAAGACAGTCAATTGCCTCATCTTCTTCTAATTCTGATAAAGAAAATTCAAAAGGATAGTTAATTATCTTATCTTTATATAAGATCTTTGCTATCCTCTGTTGATATTTCCATCTATTTCTCTTTAATAAAGAGAAAACCCATTCTTTTATCTGGCTATCTTTTGAATTAAACACATGCCCGCCATGCAAATCAAATACATATTCATCAACTATAGAAGAAGCAGCAAGCCCACCGATAACGGATTCTTTTTCAAAAATAGTTATATCATCAAAACCTGCTTCATGTAATTTCAGCCCACATGTAAGTCCTGAAACACCTGCACCCAAAATCCCTATTTTCATAATACCCTGCCTTTCCTTCTTACATACAATTTTAGGCCGTCAAAGTCTCCATCAATCAGATAATATCCTTCTTTTTCTGCATAATCGATAAAGATATCCTCAAGGCATGGTTCTTTGCCTACAATAATTGCCCGAGGGGGATTATTGTTTAACAAACGCACTAATGTTTTTAATGATACAATACCATAAACATGCTGGCTATGTTCACATATAAAATCTCCTATCCTAAACATAAACACACCTGTGGCTAACTCCGTATAAATAGGCAAGCCTGCCTCTATTGCATATATAGGAGATAGGGTGGCTATTTCCCCGTCTTGGTTTATGTAACCGATATTATCCTTTAATTTAACAGCAATTTTATGTATCATTATTGGAGTCCATTTATTAGGCCGTAATAACATATTAAATTTAGCAAATAATCTAGGGCTAGAAATAATAAGAATATGGATGGCAAATGCAACAAAGATTAGCTCTATATATCTATTCGGTTTGCTAAAGACATATTTACATAAACAGGCTAAAAAAATAATAAAAAAAGCAATAGGCATAACAAAATATTGCATATGCATTGGAGACGGGATAAATATTATCCCTGTACTAAAAATTGTTACAAAAAGACATAAACATAAAATAGGTTGTCTAAAAAGACTTGCTCTATCACCAGACTTTAATCTTCCAAATAGTAATAAAAAGATAAATATTACAAAACAACTGCTAATTACTGGCAGTTTCAATAAATTTCTTGCATATCGTATCTTAGAAATAAAATCTAATGTATTTATTGTTCCAACATAATGATACCATAATGAATTAAGTTTATGATATATTAAATTATTAAACGCAAAGATATCCATACTACTATTAAATATAAAAAATAATATAGGTATACTTCCAAACAACATACCTAAACTCAAAGGGAAAAATATCTTAACAAAGGGGCGATTAACTGGAATACTAATACTATTTATTATAAAGGCCGGGAATAAAGCAAAATAAAAAAGTTTAATCCCTGCAGCAAAAGACAAAAATGTTCCAGATAAAAATATAGATACCCACCTATCTCTTTCAGATACACCAGAAAGATACAACAAAAATCCTGCTAGAGAAAAACACAAAGCCACCATATTATTCCATGCATACCCCATCGTATTTACCATTGGGACATTCAGGATAAAAAACAAAGATAAAACAATAGAGATAATATATGATTTTAATATTTTATACGTAATAAAATAAATCAATATCATAGTTGCTATCGTACAAAAAAACGAAAATATTCTAGCGGATAAAAGATAATAACTGTTTGAGGTAATTTTAAATAACCATGCATATATAATAGGCAAATATGGCATCTGAGGAAAGGCAAAATCTTTATATAGTTTATATCCATCTTGGATAAGTTTTCCTGCAGTAACATATACATTTTCATCACGCCCAAGTGGCACTGTCATTATGTGAGAAAATATAGCTAAACTCGTAATATAAAATAAAATGAAAATAACATTTCTTCGTAGGAAAACATCATCTTCTTTATACATTAAATAAAATAAACACAAAACAAGTACTATATATGAAAATTTGCCAAGGATAATAACTGCAGGGGCAAAAATCAAAAATAAATATTTTTTATATCGAATAAAATTACTCATTTCTATTAAAAGTTGTTCTTACTTCCCAAAATACAAGCATACACATAGTATCTCTTACTAAAAGGCATTTTACTATATAAAATTTATATATATCACTAAAAAGAAGATGGGAGCTCATCTATATTACTAAATCTTTTTTGTAAGGCACGGATTCTATCTGAACCGGTAAGAGCTTGTTTTTTGGCGAGTGGTATATCATCTTCTCTACTTGGGATCTGGCGTAACCTCACTTTCATACCAGAAGGGACACTGGGTAGAGAATATTTGTTCGAATTAGCTGAGATACCTTCTGCTGAACCATATTTCTTTAGCATCTCTTTTCTTCTATTCCTTGCATCTAATACTTGTATAGGATGAATTCTTCCAATGGGTTTATTTTGTCGAATTATCTTCTCAAGTTCTAAAGCAAGATCTTCTCTATTATGCTGTCTGAGTGCTGTTATCATCTCAAGTGCCTTTGGATTTTGATTATTCATATAATAGGCAATGCCTAAACCAAGGTAAAGATATGGAAAATCTAGTTTTTTCTTAGCCTGTTCAAAATAATATATAGCCTCATCAGGCTTTGATAAACCAAGTAAATCTATCCATCCTAATGCGAGTTTTGCGCTTAAACAATCTTTGTCTATCTTCAATGCCTTCTTACAATATTCCTCTGCTTTTTTAAAATATCCCAACTCATAATAAATACGACCTAAATTATCATATGCATTTACATAGTGAGGATCGATTTCTATTGCTTTCTTAAAAAAATATATCACATCCTTTAAATCTGAACCTGTGGCCTTATGACACAAACCAAGATAGTTATAAGCAGGAGCCAAAGGATAGATCTTTAAAGTCTTCTCGAATAGATTCATCGCGGTCGAATAGTCTTCTCTAACAAATGCAGACATAGCCTTTTCAAATAAAGATTTAAGAGAGTTGGAATCGCTATATGCAATAGAAGTAAAACTATATAATATTAAATTAGATATAAATAATAATATAAAAAATTTATAAAAATATATAATTTTAAAATGTGATTTACTCATCTGATGGAACTGGTTCTACAAGCAATTTGCTTATAGTCATAGAGGCATTTATTTTTCCATTGCCCCCTCGTTTTGGTGAAAGATTAAAACTAATAACCTTAAGTAATTCTTTCGATGTATCAATCGAATACATAAATTGCATAATATCTTTTAAATTTCCAATACAATCCAAACTCGCATAGTATTGAGCATATCCATCATATTGTTTTGGGGATAAGGGACTGCTTTTTACTAAATTCACTTTGCTTTCTGTAGCAAGTTTTTCCAAAGTACTCAAAAATTCTGCATTAATAACATCCGGATCCTTTGCCTCCTTTGAAAAGTATTTATCGAATATTTTACTTTCTTTAAGAATTTTATCCTTATATAGTAAAAATTTTGTGTCTCGCAGTATACTTACCTTTTCCTGTTTAATCTCGTCTTCAATTAATTCTATTCTATTTAAGACTGGAGCTAAAAAAAATCTATCCACCAAAGCAATCAATACAATAAAAGAGGCTATGTAAAGATATCTTTTTTCTTTATCTGATAAAGATGACAAAAATTTTTGTATCAAGGTTATTCCTCCTCTTGTTTATCTTGCTTTTCTTCTCCCAATGAAGGTTTCAAATTAAGTGTAATCTCAAAGGCCGTTGCATCTCTGCCTCTATCTTTTTTGGCCGTTGTAGGACCTATATTGACACTTTTGAATAAATCTGTCTCACGCAGTGCGGTTCCAAAGCTAAATATAGAAGATGAAATATCAGATATCCCCTGCAAAGTTATTTTCCCTTCCTTGTCCATAATTAAACTAGTTAGATATATATCTGTGGGTATTTTATTATAAATCTCTCTCATAACATCAAGCGCAACTGTCCGATCATCAAGATAACTTTTTATAACCATTATTCTATCATTTATTTTCTCAAGATACATCACTTCTTCATGAGTATCCTTAAACTCTGTCCGTATCTTTTTCAGGAATGCATTCTTGAAATATAATCTAATCCCAAAAATAGAAATAAAAACAATAAGAAGAATTATCGTCAACATAGCAGCCTTAAACATTTCTCTACCTTGAATCTCTATTGATTTCTGCATACGTATCTCATCCGGCATTAAATCCACCTGAGCATCCTTTGCTAAAATAGCAGAAGATATCACATCTAAAAAAGAAACACCTTTATAAGAAGTGGTAATCTTTTTTAACACTGATTTAGAGGCAGAAATATTTTCTTCATACGGTATCGGCTGTGCATCCCAATTTAACTTTTCCTTTAATGCAGTTTGTACCTGCTGGGAGACGTCATCTCCAGATGTAAGAATATAACTTGTAGGAACCGCTCCTATATCTTCGCTTTTATAGGAGTCTATTGTAACCGATAACTCTTCTATTAATCTTTCAATACCTGTCTGCCCTTCCTCTAAAATATTTTTCTTGCCCACAGGTATATTTCTTGAAACAATGGGATGCCCCTTAAACACAATGAGAAAATCTGAATTCTTATCTCCTATATCTAAGACTCCTGTGGGAGAAGGATCTGCTTGCAATCCAACTACATTAGAATAAAAATGAGCTATCCCTTCCGGTATAAATAAAACCTTACTTATCTCTATTTTGGCTTTATCAAAAACAGAAAGCTGATTCTTTAAAACTTGTTTATTTGCTATGACAAGAAGAACCCTAGTAGCATTATTATTAACTGCTCCAAGATTTATATACCCTACCTCTATCTCTTCTCTAGAAAGAGGAGTATGCCTCCCTGCCTGAAGACTAACTATCGACTTAATTTCCTCCGAGGAAGTAGACGGGACTTCTAGATTCTTAGAAGTAGTCATCCCAGACGGCATAAGACAACATACCTCTGCCTTCTTATGATTGAGTTTCGACATTAACGAATGAATCACTCTAGCTAAATGTTCATCATCCAATCCTCTTACATCCTGAAATAAAAGATTAGAAACCTTTCCTTTCACTACTAATGCAATCTTAACAATTTCTTCTGTAAGAAGGATTGCTATATAATTATTAATTTTACCCATAAAAAAACCCTCTCATATTTAAAATCTTTTTGAAAAACTACATAAATATAAGACCCCTTAAGTTATATCTCTATCTGTATCTTATTATACTCCAAAGTCTTCCATATATATATAAAAATTAATTATTTTTTATTATAATTTATAAAATCTTTCTTTCCAATATTCTATCTTATTTTTGTTAACATTATATATACATTCAATCACAGCCCTATTATTACTCCTATTTAACTTTGCCTCACTACGTATATAATAAAAAGATGAGCTAACCTTTATTCTCCTCCATGCATTTAAGGCATCTATTTGCTTTACTTCTTTTTTAGTAAGTGGGATGAAATTCATCATCTCAGATGCCACATCAAACGTTTTTTTAAATATATAATCATCTGCTGTTGCATCAATACCATCAGGACCTGCTCGAATCTTTAATATTTTGTCCGCAACAGAACTATCTAAACCTAAAGACATTAAAACAGCCTTTCCTGCTGTATTGATATTGACACAACCATCTCCATAAACGGTAATGAAAGGTTTAAGTTGTTTTACAATCTCTCCAGTAAATCCCTGAACTAAACTTAATTCATCAAGTAATTCAAAAGGAGCCTTTTTCCTTTTATAAGGATATTGAAGATTAGAATAATAATCATCACTATATAGACCATTTATCTTCCTTTTTCCATAACTCCTCCAACCTAAAATCGCATCGACCAATCCCTTGGCTTTCGATTCAGAAACATTCGTAACCAATCTTATCAATCGTAACAATGTCCTACGATCTGCCATATTAATATTTATCTTCCTTTCCTCATCTTCCAATCCATAATACACTGTATTATAACTGACTCTTCTATTATTAAAACTACCATCGAAATACGGATAACTAACACTAAATGTTCCATCCCCCATAGATACATTGAAGAAAATATCCTTATTATTATGTCTATAAAATTTTGAATAAGAGTTGTATTGCTCACCATTACGAGTTATGTCTTTACGAAGTGCGGCTATGGCCTTTTTTATGCCTGCCTCTGCTATATAATGAAGTTGATTTCTATGTTCCAATGAAGCCAACAATAACGCCTTCTGTCCAACCTGCAATCCTATATATGAGGCAAATATTCCTAAAAAAGCTACAGTCCACAATGTTAATATTAAGATAGATCCTTTCTCAGAAGCTATAAAATATAAAAAATTTTCCCTCTCTAAATTAATATATACCCATAACTTTTTCATAAGAATTTTTTCATTATATAAAACAATATTAAACTGAAATATCTAACTTCAAAAAATTAATGTTCTCATCTAGTTACCTTATATAAAAAATTGTACTTGTTAAAGCGACCCTATAGGAACATCAATGTATCTACTTATTGTACGTCGTTCTCCACAAGGAAGAGAAACAACAACACACACTTTGATTCTGGAAGGCAATCTTTCGTTCTCTATTGTGGATGTCTCAATTTCTTTATTATCTTGAAAATAAAAATAACGAAAATATACATCAACTACGTGGTCAAGTAAAACCTTAGTAAAACCATACTCTCCTCTTAACGCTTGGCTATAGTTAGCAATTTTTTTTACAAGCCTACGTTTTCCTTTATCAAAAAAATATTCAACCTTGCCTAGTTGTCTTAAATAATATCCTGATGGCAGGCCTAATTTTGAATCAGCTAGCACCCATACTCTACAAGGGAAAGAAATTCTATTTCTACTTCCTTCCGGTTTAATTTTAGAATAAAAGTAAGTATTGTTGATATCAAAGCTTATTTTATCAAAAAATAGAGCTATATCCTCTTCCATTACCTTTGTTCTAATTCTACTCCAAACATTTATTCCAGATACAATAGAAGAATAAATTGCAATACTTATCAAGGAAAACAGAGAGGCGACAATAAGCATCTCTATTAAGGTGAATCCATATTTTTTAAACATAGTCCTATGCATAAAATAAGGGGCCCTTCTCTTTCAAGAAAATGTCATTTGCTCAAATACGTAAAATCAGATATATAAGAGGAGAGAGCTGCTCTTCTTTTCCCTGCAGCGGATGGCCAGATAAGAGCCAATTCCAATTTAAACACCTCTACATAGTCCTCAACTTCATGTATACTCATATATTCTTTAAATGTAGTCTTTCGCCCACATATATCCACAGTATAGCTCTTGCTCATATCTATAGGTAAGGCCTTGTATACTCTCAACATAACACCTATATTCGATATACGATTATCTAATATATTCATTGCATACAGTCTATTTGTCATATAGTTTATCCTTTCGGCTGCTGAAATAAATATACTAAAAATAGATATAATACTTATAGAAAATATTGCAATGACAACCATTATCTCAATAAAAGATACCCCAGTTTGAGAAAATAGCATCTGTTTTGTGGCTATCACATTTCCTCCATATAAACTATCCTAAAAATTGATACAAAATTATTCCCAGTTTTTTATATCATCTTTCTCCGACTTAAGATCGGCCCCCTTAGAATATAAATCATAACTTATATTATGTTCTCCCGGAGAAATATAAATATATGGCCGACCCCATGGATCTATAGGATCTTTATCGAGATATGGGCCATTCCAATGTTCGGGAATAGGAGCAATATCAGGTTTAGTGACCAAAGCTGACAATCCCTGCTCTGTTGTGGGAAGACGACCGTTATCCAACTCATAAAACTTAAGTGCTTCTGGGATACGATCGGTAACATCCTGTCTGGCAATAGCCAACTTATCTTTTTTATGTCCTCCCCATACCCTTGGAAAAATTAAAAGCAACAATGCTACCACAATAACAATCGCAAACAAAATCTCTACCACAGAAAATGCCTTACGATTATAAACACAATTACCATATGAAATCATAACCATCCCTCCCCCTTTATTTTTTAAATAAAATTAATTTTATCTATATATACATCAATGGCAGCTATTTTCTGTTATATATTTTATCCATTGCTTCTCTAACGAAAATATATTTTTAAAAATTGTAGGATAAGCCTTTCTTAAAGCTATACTAAAATCCGCACCATCACGTAAACAACGACACAATATGCCAAATGAATTGACCCCATAATGACGAATAAGGAAGGCTACAACCGATAAACTCTGAGCATAAAATAATCTAATTTTTTCTTTAGGCATCCCAGTATATCTAAAATCTGCATTAATAAATCGCTGAAATGGTATATATCCATTACCGTGTTTAATCGAATTACATATAATCATATCCGCCAATCTTACCTTATCCTTTTCTTGAAGCTGTGCAAGTCCTTCATCCAACCATACAGGAATCTTCCTAGAATCTCCTATAAAATCATGTAAAATAAGATGGGCGATCTCATGAGGTAACACTCCTTCAAGGAAGCCATTCTCCTGCCAAAATGTAACTATCAATCTACCATTTCTAAATATCCCATCTCTTATTGCCCCACCTCTAGACCATATGGGTTGTCCTGTGGCTTTCGAAAATGATCTCCTATCAGGATAGACTATTATCTCTGCCCTCTTATCCCATATCCAAAAATCAGTATACCTTGTATAACCTATCTGATAGGCTATTTTACTATAATAATTTTCCGCATAACTAAGCAATCGTGCCACCCACCCATAAGGTATACCAGAGGCATATTTAACAATGAAATGAGCCCCTTTCTTCTGCTTCCATTCTATAGGATTCTGAGACGCTGATAGGAGATACGGGTAAATACAAATAAAAACTAAAATAATAATAAATAATCTACGTTTATTCTTTATCAAAACACGATATTCCTTTATATCATGATTACCACCGAGAGTATAAATAATTTATTTATACAATAAATTTTATTTTCTAAATACATCTACCTGAAAAACCGGTAAAAGAATGGAGAAAACAATAAAACCTATAACCAGCCCTACCAAAAGTATCATCATAGGTTCCAACAGTGTAGTAAGTATCTTTATCTTTTCATCTGCCTGTTGTTCAAAATCTTCTGCTATTTGTGAAAGGACGTCTCTAAGACTGCCAGATTCCTCTCCAACAGCTATCATATGCCCAACTATAACGGGAATATGTTTCGAACGTCTCAAACTTTCCCCAAATGACCCACCAGCTGTAAGCTCCTCTTTACATCTCTGTAAATCCTGTCTTATCGTGTTGTTGCCTAATAAAGGGATAGCTATATCTAATGCCCTAATAATAGGAACCCCCCCATTTAACAATAAAATTAATGTTCTACAAAACCGCGATAATTCTACCTCAACTAAAATTTTTCCTAAAAAAGGAAGCCTCAAAATAACAGAACTTAATATTGTATGAGCGGACCTTGAACCTATCCACTTTTTAAGTAAAAAGGCAAGGAATATAACTACTACCAAAGAATAGAACCATTCATGTGTAAGAAAAGCACTAATATTAAGAAGAATTGCTGTGGGAACAGGGAGATCTTCTCCTAACCCAGAAAAAAGATCTGCCATCTTTGGCAAAACAAATGTCAAAATAAAGTATATAGTGGCAATACCAAAAACTGCCATAAATGCAGGATAAGCAACTGCCCCCTTAAATTTAGACAATAACTCTGCCTGTCTTTTCTGATAAATGGATATATTAATTAACATTTCTTGGAGATTGCTGCTTTCCTCCCCAGCATGTATCATTGCAATATATAACGGAGAAAAAATATGTGGGAAATCTCTAAGGCAGTCAGAAAATGACTTTCCATGTTCTATCCCAAGTCTTATATTGGAAAGAACGTTTTTAAAGTAATAGTTTTGTGTTTGTTCTTTTATGATATCCAATGCACGTATAAGAGATACCCCTGATTTCAAAAGATTTGCAAGCTGTCTGCTAAAAACATACTGTTCCTTTATTCCTATCTTACCAGTAGCCCCCCCTACTTTAGATATAACAGATTCAGAACGATTTATAATAGACACTGGAACCAATCCCATATTAGAAACCAATCGTACCGCATCATCTTGATTTTCCCCCCTTATCTGACCTACAACTGTCTCTCCTTCTTTATTTTTGGCTTTATATATGAACACTGCCATTCATTATCCTCCTTAAACAATTACAATCATCAAAGTTGGTCCTGTACAGTAACTGCCATCACCTCATCCGGGGTCGTGACACCATCAACTACCGCCTTCCATCCATTCTGTCTTAATGTGACAAGTCCTTCTTGTATTGATATATGTTTAATATAATCTGATCTTGGTTTAGATAAAATAGCAGCGCGAATAGCATCGTTTAAGGTTAATATCTCATATATTGCTATACGGCCGTAAAATCCTGTATAATTACAATACTCACACCCTGCTCCTTTATATATATTAACCTCATTAACATCCTCCAGTTTCAAAGACTTTACAATCTCCTCCTTTATTCCGGGCTTAATAGAATTATCCTCTTGTTTACATCTTGGGCAAATAACTCTTACTAATCTCTGAGCGACAAATGCCTCTATACTAGACGCTACTAAATATGGTTCTATCCCCATGTCAATAAGACGTGTTATGCCACTTGCTGCATCATTAGTATGTAAAGTCGAGAACACAAGATGTCCTGTCAACGCAGTACGTATGGCTATCTCTGCGGTTTCTACATCTCTGACCTCTCCCACCATTATAATATCAGGATCATGTCGTAAAAGACTCCTAAGCCCTGTTGAAAAATCAAAATTTACCTTTGGGTTAACCTGTACTTGTGTTATACCTTCCATTTCATACTCTATAGGGTCTTCAATGGTTATAATCTTTCTATGAGGAGAATTGATCTCATTAAGACACGCGTATAAAGTGGTTGTCTTCCCGCTTCCTGTAGGTCCGGTCATAAATATAATACCATGCGGTTTCTTTAATAATGCCCTCAATTTTTCTATACTATCCTTATTAAATCCTAACTTTTCAAGACTGAACAACATAACCTTAGTCGGAAGGATACGAATTACCATACTTTCTCCCCGCGGAGTCGGCATAGTAGACACCCGTAGATCTATTTGTTGATCTTTTGTCTTAACAACAGCACTACCATCCTGAGGAATTCTTTTTTCTGTAATACTAAGATTTGCTAATATCTTTATTCTTGATAGAATAGAAGGTAGGAAATGTCTGACAGCCTGAGGTAAATTTGCATCTATCAAAACACCATCTATCCGATATCGAAATCTTACCTTGTCTCTATACGGTTCTATATGTATATCTGTTGCCCTTTTTTTATATGCCTCAAGGATAATTTGATTCACAAGATTGGATATATTGGGATCATCTGAGGGGCTTTCAATGTCTTCCACCCACTGCCCTGTACCAGCAGTCATTGCGGAAGCAACAACAGGATTCTTCTCCATAATACGCTCTATTGTATCTGAAGCAAATCCATAGTATTTCTTTAACACTTCCAATAACCGTTTCTCAGATGTTAAAACAATCTTCACTCCAACACCTAAATGCAGGCGTATTTCATCTATTGCTGATATATCCAGTGGGACTGCAGTAGCTACAACCATGATGTTCCCTTCTATCTTAATAGGCATTATCTTGTAATACCAAGCGAATTTTGCCGGAACTCTATCAACTGCTTCCTTTCTTATCTCAACTCTGTTTAAATCAACCCTTTCCATGTTGAGGTGTCTAGCAAGTATATCTACGATTTTATTATCATCAAGAATATTGTTGTCTATAATATAATCCCTCAAAGATTTTCCCTCTCTTTTTGCTACGGCGATATAACTATCAAGGGTAGCCTCATCTATGTGTGAAAATTTCCTTAAGGCATCAATCAATATCTTTTCAAAATGTTTCCTCTTACGCATCTATTCCTCCTACTATAAATTCAAAAGGGTCAACATCTCCTTTATCTTCTCTCTCTTCACGAAAAAATACAATAGAAGAAAAAAGGAAAGCGACCCTTATAAATAATCAAACATTCATTTTTTATCCAGATCTCTTACCTATATTGCATGACCTATAAAACCTATAAAGATCTAAATCTTCATCTAATAATCCTTTATTAAATTACAGGTGCCTTACCTATCATATAAAAATCTTCTTTTTTCATATCATCATAATCACCATTCATAATCCTTGCACACCCCTCAACATTATCCTTAATAGAAACATACTCTCCTTTCTTCCCTGTAAAGACCTCACTTACATGGAAAGGTTGAGTCATGAAATTATACAATTTCTCTGCCCTAAGATACATTTTTTGATCATCTTTATTTAGTTCCTCTACTCCGATAACAGCAACAATCCGTTTTAATGCATTGTGTTTATTAAAATGAACAAGAACATTTTGTGCCACTTCATAATGTCTACGACCAACAATAGCTGGATCTAAATTGGTTGAAGAACTTTGAAGTGGATCAATGGCGGGATACATACCTCTTTGAACAAGGTCCCTGGATAAAACAATACATCCATCAAGATAGCTAAATATAGCAACAACTGCTGGATCTGTCATATCATCAGCTGGAACATAAACTGCCTGCATAGATGTAATAGACCCCCCACCTTCAACAGAACGTATCCTTTCCTGAACCGCACTGACCTCAGAGGCCAAAGTAGGCTGATAGCCTGTCTCTGCAGGGACCCTGCCTAACAAAGTAGAAACCTCCTGGCCCCCCTGAATATATCTATATACATTATCCATAAATAAAAGGACATCTTTATTCTTAGACTGTAAATACTCTGCAAGACAAAGTCCTGCATTAACTACTTCCGCACGCGCACCTGGAGGCTGATCCATTTGACCAAATGCAAGCATAACATTTTGCAAGAGATTACTTTCCTTTAATTCAAAATATAATTCATTACCCTCGCGTATTCTCTCTCCTATACCAGCAAACACACACGCACCCCCATGGGCCTTTACTATATTGTTAATCAACTCTAAGATAACAACTGTCTTACCACAACCAGCTCCCCCTAAAATACCCGTCTTACTGCCTTTAACTAAAGGAAATAAAAGGTCAAAATATTTAATGCCTGTTTCCAAAATCTCTGGCTTCTCACCTTTCTTATTTTTGAGATTAAATCCTACAGGTTTCGTTAAACCCTTTGTTGGGACTCGGGTAGGACAGTCAAACTCCCCACCGTTATCCAATGGGCGACCTGTGGCATCCATAACCCTACCATAACAACCATCTCCCATAGGAATTGTTATTGACTGGCGTGTATTATAACAGGTAGAGTTTAACTGAAGATTAAGCGTATCCATCAATGCCACAGTCCTTACCACATTACTAGAAAGATGCTCCATTGTCTGGAGCACAACCTTTTCTCCTGTTACAGTGTATGCCTCAACAACATCGTAAAGAGCAGGCATATCCTCAAATTTCTCAAAATAACAATCTACAACAGGACCCTGAACAGAAATCAGCCTCCCTCTACCTTTAGGCCTTGACTCTCCTTTCTCAGATACAGTTGATACCATTGGCTTTTTATCTTCATCTACTGAAGTATTATTAACATCACCACTATTGGCATCGACCTTATTAGAAGAAAATTTCTCTTGACTCGCATCATTAGTATTGTGTGATTTAATACTACTGTTTTCTTCCAAGGTTATGCCTCCTTTTATTTAGCTTATAACCAATTCCATTGATGATTATTTATAAAGCAAATTTTATATGTATAAAATCATGTCTGCATTGTCATCATTCTTGCAGAAAATGTCTCCCGTAAACTCTTATCAATATCATTTTTCTTTGCTTTACGAAATTTTATCTGTGTTTTTCTTTTTTCTTTCTTCATCTTCTCTACACTATCATCAAGAAAATGAGACTGTGCAGCAGAAGCAGCTATTATCGTATCAATTAATATCTCATACAAACGAGTTGTTATCCATAGATTTGACAGAAATCCTATAACTTCCTTAGGATCAGACTCCTCTATAACAGAATCGACTATATCTGATATCTGATTCTGCCCTGCAACAAGATCAACACACGGCAGAAGCTGGACAACCTTTGGTTTCTGAGTCTCAAACTCTTTTGACCAACTATAACATACCATGACTTTACCAATTACATCATCCATAACAAGTCCGGCTAAATAATCTTTTATCTCTATAGCAGTTTCGTATAACCCTTTTCTTTCTATATCTGAAAAAACTTTGAGATCTGGAGTATATTGTGCCAAACGTTCAACACATCGTTCTCCCACAGCTATAAACATAGAATCTTTATGCTTTTCTCGTTCTGCAAATGCCAAACGTAATATTTTATTATTAAACTCGCCTAAAAAACTACCCTCCGCAGTAATAACCAATATACCCACGTTTGGATTATCATTTTTTATCAAAGGATGTATCTCTTTAGTCATACTGATCATCCTAAAAAATTTTACAAAAGTCTCACTGAATCTCTTAAACAAATCTTTTCGATTAACCAGGGTAAAATATTTATTGTCCGCAATATCTTTCAATGTCTGCAATAAATCAACCATCTCAATAGCATCTCGTAATTCTAATTTTACCCTATTTGCCTTACCCATAACTACGTCCCCTGTTCAGCTTGGCTCATAAAAGTATACACCTTTTCTCTAATTAAATTCCTCATACTCCCATCTAATGCCATACTCGCAAATTTTAGTATAATTCCACCTCCTAAATTAGTATCAACAGAGTCTTTAATAATAATATCTCTATTTAACTTATTTCTTAATATTTCAGATATCTTAGCCTTTACAGTGGAAGACATCGGATTTTGAGTAACTACATCCACCTCATTAATATCTGGACTTATTCTACTCATATCGGTCTCTTTAAGGGAAGACAAAAATTCCTCCACCAATACCTCATCAAATGCTCTTTTTGCCTTCTCACTTAATATTGCATTCAATACTTTCATAGTTGTCTCATATACCTTTAAATCAAATTCCTTTTCTAATTCCTGCCGTATCTTCTCTTTTGTATTCTGTGCCTTTGTGATTATCTCTTCTGCCTCTTTTCTGGCCTCCGCTAAAATGCGTTCTCTTTCCGCCTTAGAAGCCTCCTCTGCCTCTGCTCTCATCTTATCAGCAAGCTGTCTCGCCTCTGCCTTACGTTTCATCAACTCTTCTTCTGCTTGCTTCAACTTATTGCTAAGTTCTGCCTGTTTTGCATTAGCCTTTGCGATATCTTCCTCTAAACGCTTCATAGCTCCCTTGGTACTCGATATATAAACCCATCTTAAGGCAAGACTTATAAACACCACTACTATAAACATTAAGGTTAAAAAACCTATCACAAACTGAAAATTTTCCATCAATATTCCCATAAATAATAGCTCCTTTTCATTTAAAAAGTTATATCATCTTTATTTTTGTATATTTCAAAATGTAGTAACTAACTGGAAAATGCATTATAAAATCCTAATAAGGCACCAAATGTAAGGATTTCTAATATAATAAAAGGCAAAAACAACTCCATCTGTATTATAGGAGTCTTGGTCGGATATTGGCCAAGCCTATCAAACATCTTACATCCCAACAACCCAGCAAATATACACGAGGTAATGATAATCAAAGAGTATATCGCACAAAAAATAAAACTCTCAAACCATAAATTAAATTCAACCATGTCCTTATTTCTCTATCCGAGATAAAACTATTTAGAAAACAATTGAAATATCATCAATATGGCAACAATAGATATAGCAGACACAAAAAATATAACAACTACCATTGCCATAAATATCTTAGACGCCGCAGAGGGATTTCTTCCAAGTGCCTTCATAATACTCCCGCCAAGGATAGCTATGGTAACTGATGGCCCCATTACAGCGACAAAAATAGTTAATATTATAATTAAGGTTTCAGCGAACATATATCTACTTTTTTATCCCAATAAATTATTTCTCTATTTTATATCCTTTGGAATAATCTTCTCTTCTACCAATATCGTACATTCATTAGCAAGAAAACTAACCACCCCTCCTTGAATAGGTATCTTATCTTCCCAATTTATAATAACATCTCCTTTTTTCAACACCCCTAATAACGGATAGTGATAAGCTAAAAGCTCATATTCGCCTCTATCACCTGTCAAAAAGACACTCCATACGTTATTTTCATAGATAAGACGCTTTGGACTTAATATTACACATTTAAAGTGTCCTGTATATTTAGCCATAATTTAAATTAAGATATTAACTGTGAACATAATTACACACAATAAAAACAAATCATTATTCGAAAATACTTCTCATTTTCCCACTACTTTCTCCAAAACATCCTTACCGATATTATTGAGAATATCATCTCCCGCAACCTCTTCTCGGACATAACCCCTATTTATATTCTCATCAATATAACCCTCTATTACTTGTTTTAACCCTGCCTCAATTTCGTCATCTTTCTTTTTCCTCTCTCTTAATATTTTAAGCAGATGGGGATTCTTTTCTTTTGCATAAGCAAATATCTCTACCTGGAATTTATTTACCTCATCTATACTTAATTTATGAAGATATTTTTTATGAAACGCATAAAAAATTATAACCAACGCCTCCAAAGGAACTGGTGTATCCTTATCTTGTCTTAATAAATGTGTTAATATCTCTCCACTTTTCAATCTGTCTAATTCTTCCTCTGATTGCCCATGTGTCCTTAACTTTGATAAACGCTGGAGCTCTTTATATTGAAGATATTCCAGGCGTAAAGGCCCACTTAATTCTTTAACAATAGGCCACTGAACCTTTGTACCAACACGAGAGACAGAAAGCCCTAAATCTAAGGCTGGTTTCTGCCCTTCCCCGAACAATGCCGCATCCAACATTATCTGACCATCTGTCATAGATACAAGATTCGATGGAACAAATGCTGTTAAATCTCCTTCCAATATCTCTACTATCGGCAAAAAAGTCATAGAACCACCACCATGTGCCTCATCTAAAAGACAGGCACGCTCTATCATTTTAGAATGTAAATAAAATATATCTCCCGGATATGAATCTCTTCCCGGAGCACGGCCAAGAAGCAAAGATATTTCCCTATAGCACCATGCATGTTTTGTAAAGTCATCAAATCCAACAAATACATGCCTACCCTGATGCATAAAATATTCCCCCAGAGAACATGCCACGTAAGGTGCAAGATATTGTTGCCCTGGTGGACAAGAAGCAGGAGCTGCAACAATAAATGTGTAATCAAAAGCATCTTTATCTTGAAACAACTGTACAACCCTTGCAAGCTGGGACCTTGCCTTGCCTATAGCACAATAAATACAGATAACACCTGTATGCCTTTGATTAATTATTGTATCTGTAACTAAGGTAGTCTTTCCCGTCATCTTGTTGCCAAGGATAAGTTGTCTTTGCCCAAGACCAACCGGTATCATTGAATCTAAAACTTTGGTACCTGTCTCAAGAGGACTATTTAAAGGTTGTCGTTCTAATATAGCCGGGGCCGTTGGAAAAATAGGATAATAGGCATCCGGTTTTATAGGACCTAAAGAATCCATCGGCTCGCATAAAGAATTTACAATACGACCGATAAAATTTTCTCCAACCGGCACATTAAATGGTTCCAATGATGCTCTAGCCTCATGCCCTGTCTTTATTTTCTCTGTCTCTTTAAGGATTAATACATATGCCTCCTGTTCATTAAAACCAACTATCATCCCTCTGGTACCAAAACCAAAATCAATAAGTTGGCCGTTTATACAATTCTTTAGTCCAGTAACAATAACAATACATCCTCGAATACTCTTTACATACCCTACTTCTGTATATTTTAATTCCGGCACCTTATATCCTCCAATTTTATTATTTATTCCTCTTTTTCATCCTCTTCCTCTTCATCCTCTATCTTTACATCCTTGGATCGTTTCGCCCATATAGCAAAATGAATCACCGTTAATACCCCAACCAATATAACTATTCCTGTAATTAATTTCCATGCCGTATTCTCAGCAGGTTTCTTAAATACACTCCTAACAACATCTGCTATGCCACGAAACATCCTTATTCTATTCAATACATTCTTTAATTTACTTCTCTCTAACTCAGCCCTAACAGCATTTAACACACTTTCTAACGTCTCAACATCCTTCTTTGCCCTATTAAATCGTTTTAAATTTACCCTATAAGCACTTATATGTTCATTTACATTCCGTTTCTTCTCCTGTGACTTCTCTATGGCCTCAAGATTCTTTTTTATATCATTAACTAAATATTTTGCACTATCCGCATATTCAGTATGCTCAAGTAACTTATAGGCATATCTGGTTCTATCTTTTAAATTTTCTATACTCTCCTGTGGTATATGCCATATATCTATTATCTCAAATACATATTTTTTCTTCTCTTTTGGTTTTAATTCTTCTTCTTTTATTAAATAAGGTTGCCCCCTTTTTGCATCATAACGAACATCAAAACCAAATGTATCAATGAAATGTTCAGGTTTTACCTCTGATGGCAAATAATAACGTTTATCTATCTTATAAGGAACATTATATGGATTCTCTATTTCAACTACAAAATTGATTGTCTTTCGTTTTTCTTTTGAAGGAAGCTTTGCCCTCCAATAAGCAACAGATAGAGCATTATTCCTTATTCTTTCAACTTCTTTAGAATATATCCTATAATTATCTATCCGTTTTTCTATATCATCAGCGTATTTCTCCTGTTCTTGCAATATATAATCCAGCTGATGAAACATACTTTCTTTTTTTATTTGCCCTACTTTGTAAAATTTCGTACCTTTTATACGCTTTAGACTTTCTTCTATCTGTACCTTTATATCATTAATCTCTTTTTTATTTATTTTCCATACATCTCTTACCCTAATCTTGAATGTCTTAGTCTGTTTAGGCCCCAATCTTACCGTACCATAAACATAAAAAGCCCCCTTTTCTACATCATAATCTACATTAAGCCCGGCAGTATCCAATATATCATCCCTAGTAAGTTCCTTGGGAAGGTATTGAGAAATTTTCTTTTCTTTTGTCTGATTGGTACCATTAACTGCAAGAATATTAATAATTATATCAGCATAAACATTTATAGTATGCCCTATAACAAAAATGATAAAAGCCACTATTAAAATTACTCTCTTATGAAGGAGTGTTTTCATTCTAAAAATCATTCACTTTCAAAATATGTCTTAATTACTATTTCATCTTTTACCACGGACTCTTTTATCGCCTTAAGTTTAGCATCTATCTCTTTTAACTTATCTTTCACTTTCTCGCTATCTTTACGTTCAGCCTCTGTTAATTGTTTAACTTCTATTTGCAAACCTATGGACTTAGCCGCCTTATTGACTAATTCACTTAAAGTATCCATCATCTTAAGTGCATTATCATGAGACTCTTCTGTTACATCTGATATATTATTAGCAACATTCTGTATTTTTCCTATCAATTCTTCCAAATCTCCTAATTTATCATACATATTTGGACTCTGCCCATTTACTCCCAAATCTGACTTTATATCTTGAACAATTCCTAACGCTGCATCTGCACTTTGTTTCCCACTTGAAGCATTGTCTTGTATATCATTTAATTTTCCAAACATCGTATCAGATGTGGTCGAATCCGTAGCAGTACCTATTAACTCTAAAGTTTCTTGAAAATCACCAAAAACTGTATTACTGTCAGCTGTATCACTTGGAGTCCCTAATCTATCTTCTATTATGCTAAGGGTTGACAACATAGATGAAACATCTCCTGTTGTAGCTAACCCAGACAACAACCCTTTTATTTCCGCAATCTTACCAAACAGAGTAGTAGCCGATGATGTATCAGAAGATGTGCCAACTAAAGATTGTATAGTATTCACCACATTTAATATATCTGATAGATTATTAACAAACAATTGCGCATTTTCTGTTAATACTCTAAGCCCATCCCAATTAATCTGCGCTCTGGTCATTCTATTAAGATCTTCCCAATTAATAGTAGCTGCGCCTAAAGAAGTGAGATCATTCCAATTGACACCTGCTGTTGTCATAGAACTAAGATCCGACCAATTTACATTACTCGTACTCATAACTCCAATGTCATCCCAATTAATTCCCTTCTCTGTCATAACTGTTATCTCATCCCAATTAATTCCAGCCTTTGATAACTCTCCAAAATTCTCCCAGTTTGCACCTGCAAGGGTCATTGCAGCAATATCGTCCCAATTTATACTAGTCTTAGATATATCCTCTATCTGTGCCCAATTTACTCCTGCTGTAGACAAGACCCCTATATCATCCCAATTTATCCCTGCAGAACTAATATCTCCTATCTTTTCCCAATTAATACCTGTCTGACTAACCCGCCTAATATCTGCCCAATTTATACCTACTCTGGCCATCTCTCCTATACTATCCCAATTAGCCCCTGCAAGACTAAGTTCTGCTATATCATTCCAATTTATACCTGTGTTAGCCATAACTTGAATATCAGACCAGTTAACACCAGCTACTGTGAGTTTCTGAACACTGTCCCAGTTAATACCCCGTTGTGTCATAACAGCATAATCATCCCAGTTAACGCCTGCCTCTGTAAGAATCCTAATATTATCCCAATTCACACCTGCATTACCTAATACTTCTAACCCGTCCCAATTAATTCCCGCTGTTGACATAATTTCCATGCTTTGCCAATTCACTCCAGCCTCACTATACACAGCAATTGCTTGCCAATTTATCCCAGCAGCATGCATATCAGCCAAATTAGACCAATTGACTGACGCCAACGTCATTACTGCCATATCACTCCAATTCACTCCTACATTAGACATTATCTGGATATCCGACCAATTTATACCCATGTCGCTCATTAAATCTATCTCGCTCCAGTTTATCCCGGCATTTGTCATCACATTTATGTCTCCCCAGTTTATTCCCATATCGCTTAGACGGTCTATGTCACTCCAGTTTATCCCCATGTCACTCATTAAATCTATCTCGCTCCAGTTTATTCCCATATTACTCATAATATTTATATCACTCCAGTTAATTCCTGTCGTCGTCATCACATTTATATCACTCCAATTTATCCCCATATCGCTCATTAAATCTATCTCGCTCCAGTTTATCCCGGCATTTGTCATCACATTTATGTCTCCCCAGTTTATCCCCATATCGCTTAGACGGTCTATATCACTCCAGTTTATTCCCACATTTGTCATTACATTTATATCACTCCAATTTATCCCCATATCGCTCATTAAATCTATCTCGCTCCAATTTATCCCGGCATTTGTCATCACATTTATGTCTCCCCAGTTTATTCCCATATCGCTCATTAAATCTATCTCGCTCCAGTTTATTCCGGCATTTGTCATCACATTTATGTCTCCCCAGTTTATCCCCATGTCGCTTAGACGGTCTATATCACTCCAGTTTATTCCTACATTTGTCATCACATTTATGTCACTCCAATTTATCCCCATATCGCTCATTAAATCTATCGTGGACCAATTTATCCCTGTATTGCTCATCACTGAGATATCGCTCCAGTTTATCCCCATGTCGCTCATTAAATCTATCTCGCTCCAGTTTATCCCGGCATTTGTCATCACATTTATGTCTCCCCAGTTTATTCCCATATCGCTTAGACGGTCTATATC
>CAZHWM010000016.1:0-38135 GCA_964535935.1 uncultured Planctomycetales bacterium | reverse complement strand
TCTAAGATCCCTGACAAGTGATTCAGGATAACATGATAAATATAATATATAATCTAACTTCTGAGCAAGGCCGGCAACAAGCATATTTAGTATATATCTACTAAGGCCTGCTCGTGGAGGATCTATTATTGCTACCTTATGCTGACAGTCAATATCTTTAACTTTTTCTATAATTACACTATATCTTTCTTCTACCTTTCCTTTAATTACTTCAATATTGGATAAATTATTAAATTTGATATTATATTTAGCTAATTTTACTGATGATTTATTTTCTTCTATAATGTATGCCCTATTTACTTTATCCGCTAAAACTATAGCAAACAATCCAACTCCACCATACAAGTCAAACAGTAATGTATTATGGTTAATACAATTAAAAGACAACAATATGTCAAATAATTTTGGCAAAATCGACAAATTAGCTTGAAAAAAGGTATCTAAAGAATAAAAAATCCTCTTGCCTCTTATTTGTGTCCATAAATAATCTTTTTCATCAAGTTGACAAGACCTTCTGCCTATCCCTCCCCAAAAAACTCTGCCATCATCTCCTGTGCGTACCACTAAATTTGCCAACCTATATCTTTCAGGTAGAATTGCTGCTGCCTGTTTTTTCAACTCTGGGATAAAGTCAGATATCTCTTTTCTTGCGATAAAACACTTATTTATCTCTATAACTCCAAACCCCTTATTGGGGCTAAAGCCTATAAATATATCCTTATTTTTTGTTTTTAATAATCTTAAATCCAATCTATTACGATAATAGTATGCAGTTGGAGATGGAACAATATCCCTAAATCTATCATCTGGCACATCTATCTTATTTTTTATCAATGATCTCAATGTTTTTTCTTTTATTTTTAATTCGTCTTCATAGGAAATATCCTGATAAAGGCATCCCCCGCATTTTCCAAAAACAGGACATATTGGTTCCATATCACTGCTATTTTATTATCTTAAAAGATTTAATCATCTTTTTCACTTTATCCAAATAAAAGTTATACCTATCAGGATATGCTGCATAGGTTAACATATAACTTTTACCATTCTGTAGCGTCCATATAGACATATACTTAATATTATTTTGGGGCATTTTTACAGTATAAACAACACTAGCACTCCTATATTTCCCTAGATAAATATTATATTTGGGTTTTTCTATACTAATTTTATCTTTAAACAAATACTTCATCTGTTCAATATACATCTGAGTATACGGGACTAATCTCAATTTCTTATTTGGTAAAGGCAAAACATTTACACTTAGATTTTCCCTAAAAGAATCCATACTACTATCATATTGTGATATAAATACAACAGCCGATCCATCAATATCTTTGGAATATGACCATGTAATAGGATATCGTATAGAAAAACCATCTTTTCTATCAATATATTCTTTAAATCTATGTTGCTTGAAATAGATCCACCATACACTGCCAGCCATCCCAATACCTATTATCATTATTAAAGTATAGATAATGGTTCTTATCTTTCGATTGCTTAATCCACTCATAAAATCACCTCTATATAATTTCCCATATCATTGAAATCTCTTTGGGCTATTATATTCTTCCCAACTACACTATCAATCATATATATCAAGTTACCTTTTATGGAGCCTAGATAAGTTGTAGACGAGCTATTACTTTTATCAACTAAAATCTCTTCAAATATTTTAGCTTTCAGCGTACCTGTTATAATAAAAACAACATTTTTTGCATTATTTATTACTGGCATCGTAAGTGTAACACGTTTATATTGAATATGCGGATAAGAAACAATTGTGGTGAGTCCACGACCATTTTCTACTTCTTCCTCTGACTCTCCATGAAACAATGATGCTATATGACCATCTGTTCCAAGGCCTAATAGTATAAAATCAAATTCAGGTAAACCGTCTTCTTGAAGTTTAAAAAAAGAGCATAACTCCTGCTCATACTGTTTAGCAGAAAATATAATAGAGGTTTTCTCTGTTTTTATCGGATGAATATTTTTATAAGGTATATCAACATAGCTTAAAAGCGATTCTGATATCAGCCTAAAATTACTATGCTTATGATTAGGCGACACATACCATTCATCTGTTATAAAAATGTGTGTTCTGCTCCATAACGAAAAATCTCTAACCTCTGACAGCCGGCTATAAAATTCTAGAGGACTTCTACCACCTGTAACTGCTACTGTAAAATATTTTCTCTTATTAATAGATTCTTTTGCCAATTTTACCCATAGTTTAACCAAATGATTGGTTAAACTATGTGAATTTTCAAACACTAATATCTTTTTCATGCTATTGATAAAATACTATCTCCCTTTCAGAGAAATAAAAATCTGTTCTATTTTCAACTTAATTATAAAAAAATACTATAACACTTACATGGGACAACAAGAGATAGTCTTAGATTCAATGGAAGCAAGTAGAGACTTAAAAGCTACATCAAAGGCCTCAACTCCTTTAACTAATAGGTCCATACAAATTGCATCTAAATCTATATCAAATAATTTTAAAGACGAGATTATTTGTTCAGCTTCCTCAACGGATACAGTAAATCCTGTTTCCTCAGGCCTGCCATGATCAAGAAAGGCATTAAGAGTCTTTTCAGGCACAGTGTTGACCGTATTATTAGCAACAAGTTCTGTTATATACTTTATATCACTATATTCTGGATTCTTTGTGCTGGTAGATGCCCATAGTACCCTTTGAATATTAGCATTTTTTTCTTTTAAAAGATTAAACCTATCCGAAGAAAATATTGCTTTTGATTGCTCAAAGATAATCCTGCAATTACTTATAGCTGCTTTACCTTTCATTTTTGCAAGGACTTCATTTTTATCACTATCTTTTAGAATTTTACTATCAATAAGTTGATCAACTACAGAATCTATACGGCTAACAAATACACTAGCAACAGATCTTATTTTGCTTAAATCATGCCCTGTCTCTGCCAGTGTTTTTAGCCCTCTAATATATGCATTGGCAGTATCTATATACTGTTGACAAGAAAATATCAATGTTGCATTCACATTAACACCTGCTGCAGTAAGCCTTTCAATAACAACTAGCCCCTCCTTTGTTGCTGGGACCTTAATCATTACATTGGAGCGGTTTAATGTACGAAATAACCTCATACCTTCCTTTACTTGTTCCTCTATTTTATTTGCAAGTAGCGGATTTATTTCTAGACTTACATATCCATCAACTCCATCTGTAGTTTCATACACCTTCAGAAATGCATCAGCTGCATTTTGAATATCAGCAATGGTTAACGCATCATATATCTCAAAAAGGCTTTTACCTTCTGACTTTAACTCTGAAATCTTTTCATCATATGCATCAGATTTACTTATAGCTTGATTAAATATAGCAGGATTTGATGTAACCCCACATATCCCTTTATCTATCCAATCATTTAACTTACCTGAGATAATCATAGGCCGGCTAATATAATCAAGCCAAATACTCTGGCCGTAATCATGTAACTGATGTATTGTTGTCTTTCCCATATACTTATTCTCCTTTTAAATCATGTATATCAACAACAAACTCACATATTTCACAATTCAACCTTGTTGATTTGTGCAGAATAGTTAAAGATACTATTATTTCCTTGTAAGCACCCTTTTAGCTGCCTCTATAATATCTTTATCTTTCAAATGATATGCCTCAAGTAGCTGCTGTGGAGTACCTGATTCTCCGAAGCTATCCTGTACTGCTATCATCTCTATAGGAACGGGTGTATGTAATGCTAATACCTCAGCTACCGCACTTCCTAAGCCTGCATTAATTTGATGTTCTTCAGCAGTTACAATAGCCCCTGTCTCTTTTGCCGAATGAATAATGATATCTTTATCTATAGGCTTTATAGTATGCATGTTAATAACTCTTGCCATTATGCCTTCTTTCTCTAACATCATAGCTGCACTAAGTGCCTCAGAAACCATAATACCACAAGCTATTATAGTTAAATCACTGCCTTCCCTAATGACATTAGCCTTACCAATAACAAATTCATCCTCCTCTTTTGTTATCACCGGAAACGGAGCCCGACTGGTACGCATATACATTGGCCCCTCTTCATCGATAATTGCCCGTGTTGCTTTCCTTGCCTCAATTGCATCAACCGGACATATTACTTTAATATTAGGCAGGACCCGCATCAGGGCAAAATCCTCCAGGCATTGAGCCGATGCCCCATCTTCTCCTACAGTAAGGCCAGTGTGAGAACAGACTATCTTTACATTCCTGTTGTTATAGCAAATGTCCATACGAATCATGTCGTATGCACGGTTAGTCATAAATACAGCAAATGAACAGGCAACAGGAATAAAGCCATACAGGCTAAGGCCCGCAGAAACGCCAATAAGGTCCTGTTCTGCAATACCTACATTAAAAAATCGGTTAGGGAACTGTTCTTTAAAATATTCAGCACGGGTGGCATCTTCTAAATCTGCAGAAAGAACAATCAGCTTACTATTACTTTTGCCTATCTCAACAAGTTCCTCACCAAACCCATTTCTAGTGGGTATCATTTCTGACATATACCCTCCAACTCTTCAAGTGCCTCCTTTAACTGAGCATCGTCTGGAGCTTTACCATGCCATTTTCTATCACCTTCCATAAAAGATATACCCTTTCCTTTAATAGTATGTGCTATAATCATAAAAGGCTTGTCTTTTATCGTACCAAATTCATCAAGGGCATCAATAATACTTTTGAAATTATGTCCTATCACCTCTTTAACATACCAACCAAAACTTTTCCATTTCTCAGCTAAAGGTTCGATATTTTTTATTTCATTTGTCGGTCCATTTTCTTGGACTTTATTATAATCTATAATTGCACATAGATTGTCCAAGCTATGGTGTGAGGCGGTCATTGCAGCCTCCCATACAGAACCTTCTTGTACTTCTCCATCACCTAATAAACAATATATATTTGAATCCTTTTTTAAAAGTCTTGCACCCATTGCAGCACCACAAGCTACCGATAATCCATGGCCTAAAGACCCAGTATTAAATTCTATCCCTGGCACCTTTACATGTACATGCCCTTGAAGCATGCTTTTAAATTTACGAAATGTCTTCAATTCTTCTAATGGGAAATATCCATAATGGGCAAGAACCGAATATATTGCAGGTGTAATATGACCTTTTGATACTATAAGTATGTCCCTATCCTCCCAGTGGGGATTATCAGGTTTATGGCGCATTTTATACCCATAAAGGCAAATCAGTATTTCTACTGCAGATAATGAACCTCCTGGATGCCCCGAACCAGCTGAGTTCGTCATTGTTAAGATATCTCGCCTTACCTGACATGCTAATGCCTTTAGGGCATCAATATTTATATCTTTCTGCAAAGTAATCTCCTTCAGTTAACATATATAACACCCACAAATCTCCCATTATCACCATTTCTTATTATAATTTGAGGGAATATCGAGCCATTCTTCACCATAGTAGTCTTAATAAAATATATATATGGCTCCATAGGTGTGTTTTTCTGTGGGATGGGTATTTTTTCATCTTGCATAAAGAATCAATAGGAATCTACTATTTCTCCACGCAATGGTTATATGACACTATCTTTAAATATTTATTATATTATTTATTTTATATTTATAAATGGTGGGCCATGCAGGACTCGAACCTGCCACCCTCTGATTAAGAGTCAGATGCTCTACCAAGATGAGCTAATGGCCCTCCATTAACAGAACTCTATTATAAATTCTTTTTCATTTAATGCAACCCTAAATTTTACTTATATCAAATATTGTTTTTATGTAAAGATTTATTTGTATAATTTTAATATTCAATATTTATTCCAAGCACGTAAAAAAACTAATAAAATTTTAGTTTAGGTTACATATATTTTATTAATAATATAACATTTGCCTTATTAAGTCTATCGTTCTTTAAAAAATAGTTTATTCTACATTTCATCCTACATTGAAAGAGAAATACAAACAAAAAGTTTCTTTTTTACATACTTGGTTGAGCTTTTATAGAGGCTTTACAATATATTGTAAAATCTTGTTTATTTTTCCCTGAAACAATCCAATGCGTCTCTCCGTAGGCGATTCCTGAGCAAGTGTTTGCCTCGGTTTGACGGCTCGTTCGTTTGCCCGCATGGACCGACAAGCAACTGATAGAACACTTTATCTTGTAATCGTAACGTTGTTATTATAGCTTTCCTCGACCACCCTGCCTTCGTCGGGATTTGTGCTTCGCACATTTTTTTCTTAATAAGGTTTACCCCGTTAGAAATAGATTTCTAACGGGGCAAGAATCTTTTTAAATCTCATCGGGCGGAAAATTAGATTTTTTATTCTTTGTTTATATAAAAACAACCACTGCTTAAAATGAAAGGAAGTCTATCCCAACCGTTTCTGAAATCTCAATGAACTCAAAAAAAGAATCCCCACCCCCATAAACAGAAGTGCTAACATCTGCGGCCAAAGAACATCAACTCCACTTCCTTTTAAAAAAATGCCTCTTAAAATAACCAGAAAATACCTAAGTGGGTTAAGATATGTAATGTATTGTATCAGTTTGGGCATGTTTGCTATTGGAAACATAAACCCTGAAAGCAACACTGCCGGAAAGTAAAAAAAGAATGTCGACATCATTGCTTCTTGCTGTGTCGAGGCTATCGTTGATATGAACAATCCAATTCCTAAGGTGGTCAAAAGATATAGGCATGTAGATACCAGAAGCAAACACATACTACCTTTTATCGGGACATCAAACCAAAAAATACCAACCACAGTCACTATAATGGCATCAAGCAACCCTATAATCGAAAAAGGAATAAGCTTACCAAGTATAAGTTCAAAGGATCTAATAGGGCTGACAATAAGTTGTTCAATAGTGCCGATCTCTTTCTCCCTGACAATAGCCATAGAAGTCAAAAGAAGGGTTATTACCATCACAATCAATGCAATTACTCCTGGCACATAAAAATTCCTTGACTTCAGTTCTTCATTAAACCAAGCGCGTGTCCTTAGGGCAACTTTCGGTGATACCAGCACGGTGTTAAGTGAAATTCTTAAGTTTTTGGCTAATTTCATGGAATACTTTTCTATAATTTGATTGGCATAGCTTAAAATTATCGCAGCAGTATTAGAATCTGTACCATCAACGATCATCTGAATCTTGGCTGTATGAGACGAATTAATATCACGAGCAAATCCCCTATTTATACGAATAACCGCACTTACAATAGATTTGTCAATTACCATCTGCTGTTCCTGCTGTGAGGAAATATCTGCCTTTATACTAAAATATCTTGAATAACTAAACGCCCTAATCAAAGCACGACTTTGTGCAGTCTTGTCCAAATCGTATACTGCAATGGATATATTGCTTACATCTGTGGTTACAGCATAACCAAAAACCATGACCTGTATAATAGGCATAATAAATATAACCGCCTTCATTCTTGGATCGCGAAATATCTGGATAAACTCTTTTATAAGGATGTGTTTTACGCGCTCAAACATTTAACAAACTCTCTTTTTAAACTTCTTACTTGCCAGTCTCATTGTGATAAACCCAAACAATAATAGGTAAAATGCTTGCATAGCCAACACCCTAAGCCCCACTCCTTTCAAATAAATCCCTTTGAGTATCACTACAAAATAACGAGCAGGAATAAAATGAGTAAGGACCTGTATAGGAGTTGGCATATTCGATATGGTATACATAAAACCAGAAAGCAAAAATGCTGGCAGAAATGTCGTAACCATTGCGACCTGACTAGCAACAAGCTGATTTTTAGCTACAATAGAAATAAGGAGCCCCAAACTTAACGCGCCCGCAAAAAAAAAGCCGCTTAATATAAAAAGTAAAGCAACACTACCACGTAACGGCACATGAAACAAAAACTGCCCCATCACCACAGCCACCGCAACATCAAAAAGACCTATTAAGAAATAAGGCAAAAGCTTGCCAGCAATAAGTTCTCTGGGGTCTATAGGAGTTGCTATCAACTGCTCCATCGTCCCCATCTCCCATTCCTTTGCTATCGTTAAAGAAGTCAACAAAGCTGCGATAACCATCATTATCACAGCAATTAATCCCGGAATGATATAATTTTTACTCTTTAAATCTGGATTAAACCATACCCTCTCTCGGAGATCAATTGGAGATCTATACTTTATACCCTTCTCAGCCATTCTTTGAATAAGCAATCTTTTATTGTATTTAGCGCTAATCGCTGTGGCATAACCTATAGCAATGGTTGCTGTATTAGAATCACTGCCATCTACCAATAACTGTAGCTCAACACTCTGGTTAGAATTTAGCTTCCTGGAAAAATTATAAGGGATAACCAGTGCCATAATAAATGTCTTTGACTCATCTATAAATCTCTGCAACTCATCGTAACTGTCAACATATGCTACCACATTAAAATACTTAGATGCTGCGAAATTTAATATATAATCAGTAGATTCTTGTCCTTTATCCTGATTCCATACAACCAAAGCCACATTATCTACATCAACGGTTAAGGCATACCCAAACAAGATCAACAGTAACATAGGAATTGCAATAGCCATGCCTAGACTTCGCGGATCTCTAAAGATATGTATAAACTCCTTCTTGGCAATAGCAATGACTCTACTTACATTCACGCTACTATCTCCTGCTTAGCATCATACTCCTCTATTAAAGAAACGAAAACATCTTCTAGTGAGGGTTGTATCTGTTTTATTTCGAAATTAGATATCTTATTCTCAAACAAAAATCTATTAATATTGTCGACTGCTGTTTGCCCATTATCTGCAACAACATGCAATGTATTGCCAAATAATGCAACCTCCTTAACAGCGTTCAACTGCGTCAGTGACTCAATCCATTCTTCAGGGTTATCAATGACAAGTTTTAAAACCTCTTCTTTCATAAACTCTGTTTTCAACTGAATAGGAGTTCCCAAGGCAATAATATTTCCTTTATAGATAAGCGCAATCCTATCACAATTCTCTGCCTCATCCATATAATGGGTAGTAACAAACACAGTTACAGATTCTCGGGCCATAGAATTGATAAGAGACCAGAACTGCCTGCGGGATATAGGATCGACTCCCGATGTAGGTTCATCTAAAAAAAGAATCTTTGGTTCATGTAAAATAGCACATCCTAAGGCAAGCCGCTGTTTCCAACCTCCTGATAACAATTTCGTCTGCACAGATTCCAAACCTTGCAATCCAGCCATCTTTATAACCCATTGCTTCCTTATTTGCTTCTTATCAAAAGCTATCCTATAGATACCGCTATAAAAATCTATATTTTCCTCAACCGTTAAATCGTCATACAACGAAAACTTTTGCGACATATAACCTATATGTTCTTTTATACTTTCCTGCTGGGTTATAATATTAAAGTCTGCTACATATCCTTCCCCTGAAGTAGGAGTAAGTATTCCACATAACATACGAATGGTAGTAGACTTGCCAGCACCATTAGGCCCCAAAAATCCGAATATTTCTCCTTTTTTCACCTCAAAACTAATCCTATTAACAGCCACAAAATCGCCAAAGCTTTTCTCCAGATTCTTTACCTCAACTGCATTTTCAGAGTTCATTGTCATACTCCTTTATGATAGATATAAAGGCCTGCTCAAGACTGTCAGCACTACGCTCATCCTTTATTTTCTCAGGAGCATCACACCTTAAAAGTCTCCCTCTATGCATCAAGCCAACGCGTTTGCACCTCTCAGCTTCATCTAAATACGATGTAGAATAAAATATGGTAACCTTATCCTTCAATAATTGATAAAGTATTCGCCAGAAATCCCTTCTAGAGACTGGATCTACCCCATTTGTTGGTTCGTCTAAAAAAAGTATTTTGGGAGTATGAACAAGGGCACAAGCAAGGCCTAGTTTTTGTTTCATGCCACCTGAAAGATTTCTCGCGAGTCTATTTTTAAATGGAGTTAAATTTGAAAACTCTAAAAGTCTCTTGATTTTATCACGCCTTTCTGCTTTAGCTACAGAGTAAATATCCGCATAAAAATTAATGTCTTCCAAAACCGTCAAATCAGGATACAAACCAAATCTCTGAGACATATAACCTATATTATGTTTTATTCGCTCTGCATCTTTGAGTATATCATATCCTCCAACATTAGCTTTTCCAGATGTAGGCTCTAATATTCCCGTTAACAACCGCATCGTCGTAGTCTTGCCAGCTCCGTCCGGGCCTACAAGACCAAAAATCTCCCCTTCCTCTATCTTAAGGTCGAGAGAATCAACTGCCACTGTTGAACCAAACTTTTTTGTTAATTTTTCTGTTTCTATCATAATATTCATAGCCACTCACTCCATCTGTATATATGCCTCTGCAGGCATTCCGGGTTTTAATTCTAAGGATTGGTTATTCAGGTCCACTTTTATCCTATATACTAACTTAACCCTTTCTTCCTTTGTCTGTATATACTTAGGCGTGAATTCGGCCTCCTGAGAAATAAAAGATATTCGACCTTTGTATATCTTGCCATGATATGTATCTGTCTTTACATTTACTTCCTGATTTAATTTAACCCTACCTAAATCAGTCTCATTAATATATGCTGTCAGCCATGGATGTTTTAAATCTAGTAAGGTAAAAATAATTGCCCCCGGCTGAATCAACTGCCCCTCCTCTGCACTTTTTATGATAATAAAACCATCCATAGGAGAATACAAATTCGTATAGCTCAACTTTAATTTAGCCAAATCTAAAGCTGCCTTTAACTTAGCAACCTTTGCTTTGGCCATTTCATAACTTGTCTCTATAGCATCCCTCTGTTGCTTTGTAATTGCTCCTGCCTTATAAAGATTTACTGCTCTGCGAAAATCCTCCTTAAGCCTCTCAAAATTAAGTGTGGCTTCTTTATATTCTGCCTCTGCCTTTGACTTTAATGCTACAAACTCATCCTTATTCAATTGGGCTAGAATCTGCCCTTTTTTAACAAATACTCCCTCATCCACAAAAATCTTCTCTATTCTCCCTGCGACCTGAAATGACAAAGGTATCTGTGTCATCTCGATCACTCCTGATACAAATATAGAATGAGACATAGCGCTCTCTTTATTCCTCACATAACAAAAAAACACCACTATCAAAACGACCAAAATAGATGAAACTACTAACACATTTTTTAGCTTACTCTTCATATTTTCCCTCCATAAATAAATTACCACCAACAACTTTATTCAAATAGGACTCAGCCATTACATAATCGTATATAGCCTGACTGAGATTATTTTTTATCTGGCTTAAAGAAACCTGCGCGTCTAAAACATCTATCCCTCTGCCGACCCCATTTCTATACCTTGCCTCTGCAATCTTGACCGCCTCCTCTGCTTCCTTAAGAACTTCTTTCTGAGACTTAATAATAACTTGGGCCTGCCGTAAATCCAATAACGCCTTCTTTATACTCAGAGCAATGGCTCTCTTATTATCCGACTCCCTTAATTCGGCTTGAGAATAACGGGCCTTTGCCTTCTCTACCTTTGCCTTAGCAGAAAACCTATCAAACAAAGGCAAGCTAACAACAACTCCAACATTCCAATTATTATGTCTTGAATTAAACATATCTGTAACATCATCTGATCTATAAGCACAGTTGAAATTTACATTAATATGTGGCCTACTGGCTGCCTTTGCAATGGAGATATTGTTTCTCCCAAGCTTTACATTAAGAGATTTGATAATAAGTTCAGGATTCCTCTTATAGGCAATTTCTAAAAACCTATTTTCATCTAAATCTATAAACGAATATGTTAATTCATCTTTTAATACTATGTAATCTTCTTGTTTTAATCCTATCAATTTTTTAAATTCGGAAATGATAAACTTCTTGGAATTTTCTGCCCTCACAACTTTTGGAAAAACCTTAGACACTTGAACCTTTGCCTGAAACAAGTCAAATTTTGAGGCTGTTCCTTCTTTAAACTTTTTTTTAACGATCTCATAATGGGATTTTGCTTGATTCAATAGCTCCTCTGCTATCCGTTCAGAATCCTGAGCAAGAAGGATACCATAATATAGTCGCTTAGTTTCAAATTCAACTGAAAGTCTCAAAGCACGTAACCTCTCACGTTGCATCTCTAACTCAAGCTTTGCCTGCCTTAAGTTTGCCATGTTGCTACCGCCTTCAAATACTGGTTGCTTAACTGATATGCCTACTGACTTTTCATCCTCGTAACCTACAAATACACCTAGATCCTTATCTGAATCCTTCCCCTGTGATAATCCAAGATTCATTACAGAATCTCTATGTATATATGAGCTATCAAAATCAATCTGGGGTAAAAATTTACCTTTGGCTTCTAAAAGCTTTGCCTCTGTTATCCTGATCTCATTTTCTTGCACAGCGATATCCCTGTTATGTTTAAAAGCTAACTGGAGTGCCTTTTTAAAGGATAACGATACCCGCCTACTCTTTTTAACTTCTGCATATAGGAGGATAACATTTGATAAAAGACAGACTAAAACCATTAAAACTATCTTAAAAGTATCCCTCTTAAATAAACATTCCATATCTGTTTACCTTTCTTTTTAGGAGAAAAAGAATAACCAAACAACCTCCACTGTAACATTATTGATTGAATAAGTCCCAAAAATACTATAGAGGCAGCTTCAATATCCAAATTTGGGTCAAATTCATTATTTAGGATTCCTAAGCTTAAAATTTTCTTTATCTGGGACCTATATTTCTTCATAATATTCTTTAACCTCATAATTACTTTTTTGTTCCCTGAATACATATCATCTGAAAATACAATACGAAGGATACCTTTGTGTTTTTCTATGAATTCTATATGACTGAAAAAAATTACCTCAAGTGATTTGCTTGGCAAACTATATTTCCGCAAAGACTGGGATAAAATTTGCTGCAAACTATGTTCAATCTGTGTAATTATTGCATCGATCACCTCTTGTTTACTTGAAAAATGCCGATAAACATTACTGTTAGCAATCTCAACCCTTTCAGCAATAGAAGCGATTGTCAATGCTTTAACACCATTTTTAGCAATAATCTCAAAGGCAGCATTTACTATTTGCGCCCTGCGAACCTCAGTTTTTAGCTTTCTATGTTTCATATAAAATTCTCTTTTATGTGAATGCATATTCACATTATATGCCTAACTAATACCTTTGTCAATATTTTTAATTAACCAATGAAATGACAAAATTTTCTATTGAAGATAAATGTCTTTAGGGCAAGAACTCTTTTTGTTCTTCGCAAAGGAATAACTGATAGGAATTTAATATTTAGAAGGATCTCACACTGGCAAAAGCCTATATTGGTGGGTCCGTAGGCGATTCCTGAGCAAGTGTTTGCCTCGGTTTGACGGCTCGTTCGTTTGCCCGCATGGACCGGCGGACAACTACTCCAATGCCTTATCTTGTAATCGTAGCGTGGTTATGAGACCCTTCCTCCCCGTTAAAAACTGCGTTTCTAACGGGGCAAGAATCTTTTTAAATCTCGTCGGACGGAAAATTAGGTTTTTTATTCCTTGTTTATCTTAGGGGTTCACCCCGTTAGAGAATATTGCCAGCGAAGAAACGCCTCAACCTATTTCTAATATAACGTTTGCCCATTCCTGTTTTAAGATACTTTTCTCTTGCAAAGCCATCTTGTTGATTTATGCATGCCTCGTAATATATCAATTCTAACGGACGTCTGTCTTTAGTTGCCAAAACTCTACCTTCATTATGCTCTTTAAGACGTTTCTTTAAATCGTTAGTTGCACCTGTATACCACTTACCGTCTTTTTGGCTTTGCAACACGTAAACATAAAACATACCTTTATTATATATTCTCTAACGGGGTGAAGGCAAGCGCATCCGGTAAAATGCTCCGCATTAACGGGACAGGCGCCGGGCGCTGCGGAAATCCGAAAGATTGCAGCCGGACGCGCGCCCCGTTATTGCTTGCAATAATGGGGACTGCGATTGCCGAGGGAGAAATTAATATTATTTAAAAGCTGGGATATCAACAGGCAAACCAACACGCATAAAGAATCTAGCAAACGCTTGTGACAAATGCTCTCTATAAGGTGGTAATAACCTTTTACGATTAATTCTATCAGAAACGATTTGTTTTAGGAAAGGTAGAGGCACAGCATAAACGCTTTTGAAATCTACAACCAAGAAATCTTTAAATCCATTGATATTACACTCGTTAAGTAAATGCATACCCAAAATATGCCCTCGACGTAGCTTCTCTTTTTTCCCGGCAGATTTATATTCTGAGTAAATTTCTCCAAGCTCTGTTAATGAATAAAAAGGGCACACTAAAACTAAATCAATCTTATCATTGGCTAAATCACAAGACTGGCTCATAACAATCACATTATATTCCTTAACGACTGCCTTTATACTCTGGCCTGCTCTTTTTGCTTCGATACTAGGCTGTATAATCTGACACTTTAAAACAAAATCACCTTGCTGAATTGGTTCTGTGGAATCAACTTGCGTATACCATGGGTATGTGCAGCTAGTAGAATTTGCACTCATAGCTCCTCCTCATCACAAAGAGAAGGACTACCTCTCTCAATACGCTCAATAATCAAATTAACAACAAACTCATTCTTTGCATACATACGCGGGCTTTCAACATCATCTACAACATCTGATTCTAGTTGCCCAACAGATTTTTCACTTCCTGAAGTTTCGCTATCAATCAACGTCCAACTACTATCGGGACGTTCAATAATATATTCGGATAAATCGGGAAATTTAGTTTGTTTGGTCTCGATGACAAAAGCATCTTCATCCAAAAAGTTTAACCACTCATTATAATAACTAGACGATGTTGATGTCTTTTTAGGCGGCATAGCCTCAAGAACTGGTGACATATTAATACTCCGGATTTAATTCTTTTTCTATAAAATCTTTTTTGAGTAAAGTAAAAAATAACTTCTTTTCTTCATTGTGTCCTTGCTTAACTACCTCAAGAATAGGCTTCACAGGATTATTAATAAAAGTATCAATATCAATTATTGAGCCTTTAACAATACCTTCGGTTTTCTTAACTTGAGCGTTATTAATCACTTGTAAGGTGCTAATAAATTCTCCTGACGGAAATTCTATACGGATTGTTGAATCAAATTCTGTCAGTTGCTCGTTAGAAATATTAAGAGAAAGATTTATTTTCTCAAGAATATTAAAATCAAATCCATTAATATAACGTATTCCAACACGTGTATATTTATCTACAATGGATATCTTTTCAATTCGATCTAAAAGATCTTTTAATCTAATAGAAAAAGTTGCCCATCCATCATATGGATTTAAATTAATTAAAGAAAAAACCCGAGCTCCAACTTGAAACAAAAACTTCTTATCTTTAGATGATAATTTATAATATGGTTTATATCGAAGCGCTGGATCTTGCCGTCTAACTACTTCGGGAAGTTGCAGAATTGGAAGTTCTTGTAAGCTTGAAAAATCGCTTTTGAATTCATTATACACAATACCAAAAATAGCGTCATAAGGGAATGGAGATTCAAAGCGAAATTCAACTACTGCTTCAAGAATTGGACAAGGATCTATTTTCTTAGGCAATTTAACTGCGTTTAAATTAATCTCCATAACACCCCCATTATACCACAAATTAATAAATCTTCATCCATATTTATTTTTCTCAAGAACACATCAACATTATGGTTTCAACGGTGAAAAACCTAGCTCTCCTCCGATATAACCTCTATCTTTGTTAATGGTGAAAAATGCTTCGATTCTTCATTATTTAACTTATATGTCCATGCGTCAAAACTAAAGGTTACCTCATAACAGCGGTGATCTTCTGATTTTCCGTCTTTATCTATAAACTTGATAAAAATCCTCCGCCAGACATAGGCCCTCCTTCAAGCTAATAAAACTTTATACAACCTCATAAATCTTGTCTTTTAGAAAAGACAGAAAACCGCCAATTCCCTTAGGATAACCTTTCTGCACCGCTTCTTTTTTAGCATACATATTTGGCATCATAAAAGATTGAGCAGATAGGCTTTCTTCTCCACTATATCTATATTTGTCTAACAAATCAAACACCGCCTCTTTTATCGTCTCACCAAACTGGCTTATAGACTCACTGTTTTCGCGAATAAACTGCTTGACCCTATCTTCCCGCGTCAATAATGGCGCATTGAAAGCGATATGCGCGATAACATCAAAACTGTCGCTATCGTTTAAGTTATCCAGAGATTTTATAAGATTGATATTAATATTCTTCGCCTCTAAATCGCGCATAAACCTTTCTTTTTTTTCGGCATCAAGCCAAATATCCCGCAAATCCTTTGTTGAATGTAACTTTTCGTTAATAAAATCTTTTGAGTACTTTCGATACTGAGCATAAGAAAATTTCTTGCCCTCAAACTCAATCTCGATTTCCTCGTCAATGGTAACTTCAACGCCTTTAACTTTTATTTTGCTTCCCTCTTTCTGCGGCTTCAATCTAAACTCGTAAGGATTTTCTTCCTCAGACTTTTGCGGTTTTATGCGCCGATGTAACTTTTTAAATCCGTCTTTCTCAATAGAAATTTTAACTGTTTCATTAGACGGCAATCCAAAAAGCTTAAAGAATCCTTTATCATCGGTAAAACCTTCTTTAAACCACCGGCCCAACTTTGCTTTCACGCAGGCTTTACTTACAGCTTCCTCGTCACGTTCATTAACAACTAAGCCAAAAAATAATTTATCATAAGGCGGTTTAGGCTCCTCCGGAGGTTCTGGCGGCGGAGGCGGCGGTTTGGGAATATCCCAGTCGTCAATTAACCGCGAAGCATTAGTGAAATCAACAATTCTAAAAAATCCTTTACCTTCAAATAAACGCGACCCGCGTCCGATAATCTGCTTGAACAAAACTTTTGAAGAAATAGGCCGCATAAAAATGATATTTTTAACATGCGGTATATCTATGCCTGTTGAAAGCAAATCCACTGTCGTGGCTATCACCGGCATCGGCTTTTCTTTATCCCTAAACTTACTCATATCATCTTTATCTTCAGAGACAATTCGTGAAGCGTATTCTTCAGTAGCTTTTAACTCATTAAGCTTGTCTTTAACCTGTTGGGCATGCTCCATATCCACACAAAAAACAATACTTTTTCCAAATGGCTCTGTCCGGTCCAAAATATTAATAACCTTTTTAGCCATCAATGTTATTTGGTCTGGTATTGTAACAATGCGCTCATATTCTGAAGGTTCATAGAAATCTTTTACCTTCTCCGGCTCAACCTCATCGTCATAAATGACTTCCTCCGCCTGTGAGACATCTAACCCTTCCCTATAAAGGTTTGTAGTTATCTTATAAATTTTGTAAGGCACCAAATATCCGTCATCTATCGCCTGCCCCATACTATACTCAAATACCGGCTCACCAAAATAATCATAGACATCAATATTATCTTCGCGCTTAGGGGTCGCGGTCATACCAAGATGATAAGCAGCATTAAAATAATCAAGAATAACACCCCAATCGCCATAACGTGAACGGTGGCATTCATCGATAATTATCAAATCAAAGAAATCTTTAGGGATAGTCTTGTAGAAATCATTAGTAAAAAGCGTTTGGTAGGTGGAAAAATAAACGCTGCGGTGCCTATTGAATTTCCCATTCTCTATTTTAAATCTATCGTCTTGATGGCGCTCCAGAAAAGGCGCAAAATCATTATCATGGGCTTGATCTTTCAAGAAAACACGGTCGGTTAAAAATAAAACCTTAAAAAAATGTTTTGACTTGATTAGCTTCCATACAATTTGAAAAGCAGTAAAAGTCTTGCCTGTGCCGGTTGCCATTGTAAGCAACGTTTTTTTATTGCCTTTAAGTATATTTTCAATAACTGCTTTTACTGCTGTATCCTGATAGGCGCGTAAACGCTTAACACCAGATACCCAGCAAGGATAATGCAAAGCATCGGTTTTAACATTAGATATGCCTTTCCATTGAATATAAATTTGATAAATTTCTTCAGGCGATAGAAACCTGTCAACATCTTCGGTCTTTAAGGTCCGCCGGTCATAAAGAATAGTCTTCTTGCCATTAGAAATGTAAGCAAATACAGCATCAAGTCGTTTAGCATAATCTTCGGCTTGGCTTAAATGCTTTTGAGGCTCCTCATCTTCGGCTTTGGCTTCAATAATAGCAATAATAACATCCTTGTATCGCAAAACATAATCTGCCGACTTTGCAGTAGGCAGACGTTTAAATTCTTCACCTTCTACAAAAAAGCGGTCATCGGCAATACGGTATTCGCGAACAATATAGTCTTCTTTCCACCCGCAATCGTGAATCTTTGGATCAATTAATTTTGCTTTTACATCTGCTTCAGATAATCCCATAATTTACAATTCTCCTTGAAATGCTTTATTAAGCAAAGACTGCTTTAATTTAAACCAGCAGTCTAATTGTTCTTTATATTTTACTTTTAGTTGTTCTACTTGCATATAAAGTTTATCTAACCTATCAGCAATGCGCTTTTGCTCAGCAATATCAGGCTGGCCGTTTTTAACCGGTAAAAATAATTTAATTTGTTTTATTTCTGACAATCTTAAAGAGGGATAGCTTGGATTAGGAATATATTGAGCCATATCAATATTACAAAGAAAGTAAAAAAGGAAGCGACTATCTATATTTCCCATAGGAGTAATTGCGGCCAAATGATTAACTATATATGCATCTACACCTAGCAAGGCTCTATTATTATTTAATATGGCAGCCCCACTTTTTGGAAACAACACAGTACCTTTTTGAGCCAAAACTAGCCGTTTTTCTTTAATAGCCTGTTCATTCACATAATCTCTACACGACACCAAGTTGCTTGTCCTACCATAAACCGCAAGATCACTAACTCTAATAAATGGTTTACCTTCTGCAGAAAAATATGCTCTGTCTTGAGGCGCAGACGTCCCTGAAAAAACATCGCATACCTTCCCTATTCGTTCATATCCCCAATTAGCAGAGATTTCCCCACCAAATATTTTCTGCAATTCACTCTGCAATATCTTTTCCGCATATTCTAATGCCGCTTGCGTATTTTTGATGGCCTTATCTATCTCAGCAAAAAGTTTATCCAATTTATCAGCAATGCGCTTTTGCTCAGCAATATCAGGCTGGCCGTCAATTGTAGGCAAAAACACTTTCATTTGTTTTAATGCAGATAAATTCAAAGAAGGATAACTAGGATTTGGGATGTATTGACGCATATCAATGCCACAAAAAAGATAAAAAAGAAAACGACTATCTATAGCTTTTCTAGGAGTAATTGCAGCTAAATGATTAACTATATATGCGTCTATACCTAGTAATGCCCTATTATTATTTAAAATGGCAGCCCCACTTTTTGGAAATAAAACAGTACCTCTGCGAGCAAGGATTAAACGCTTTTCCTTGACAGCGCGCTCACTGACTCGATCTCTACATGAAATTAAATTATTTGTTCTTCCAAACACAGCTAAATCACTAACCCTAATAAAAGGCTTGCCAGTTGGAGAAAAATATTCTTTAGCTTGAGGAGCAGATGTACCAGAAAAAACATTACAAACGTCTGATAGAGCAAATTCTTTCCAACTTTTAAAATTCTCTTTTTTCATTTAATAAAATTCCTGATATTTTTTAGAATATTGATTGTTTCGTATTGAGATTTTTTTATACGCTCTAACAATACCTCTGGTCCTGGTAATTCTTCTGCTTTAATCTTATTCGGATTCTTCGGTGATAAGTCAAAGTTATTTTCTTTAATTTTTTCTATCGGCACAATCCAGCTATTTTCTGAGATTTCCCGTTTCTTCCATTTCTTAAAAACATCTTCTAAATGACTGTCTTGGATTATCTTCTTTTTAGTAAATTTTCCTTCAACTTCACCATACCAGATTTCTTTAGTGCTTCCGGTTTTTTCAAAGAAAACTAAATTAGTCTTAACACCTGCGCCCATCTGGGTAAAAACGCCTTGGGGCAAAGAAATAATCGCTGTAACATTGCATTTATCCAAAAGCTCCTCGCGGATTTTAGCAAATGCTCCGCCACCAAATAAAATCTGCCCTTCCGGTAAGACAATGCCGCATCTGCCGCCAGCTTTTAGCCTTCTTATAACATACTGCAAAGCAAGCCCTTCAGTAGCTGATAACTGAATTGGATAATTGTTTGAAACGCTTTTATCCTCCATACCTCCAAAGGGGGGATTGGTCAAAATTATTTTTACTTTTCTGCTTTCTGAAATATTATGCACATCTTCCATAAAGGTATTTGCGCGAATAATATTTGGCACAAGAATATTGTGCAAAATCATATTCATCGTGCCAATAAGATAAGGAAGGGGCTTTTTTTCTTGGCCGTAGAAGGTCTTATTTTGCAAAATATTCCATTCCTTTACGCCCATTCTTGGGTTTTGCTCTTGCATATATTTAAAGCTCTCTATCAAAAAACCGCCTGAGCCGGTAAATGGGTCCAGAATAACTTCCCCGATTTTAGGGTTAATGATTTTTACCATCAACCGGATTACCGGACGCGGCGTATAAAACTCACCCGACCAGCCGCCTTCACTTCCCATCTCTTGCAAAATATCTTCGTAAACCTGCGAAAGCAGATGCGTATCTTGGAAATGGTGCATTTCAATAGCATTAAAAATATCTATGATATCCAGAATGGTATAAGCAGAACGGATTTTGTTCCCGGAAAGCTCTCGGAATATCTCGCCTACTTTTTCCCGCTCGCGCGTTCCTTTCAAAGAACGCAAATATGGAAACAGCTTTCGATTAACAAAATGAATAACTTCATCTCTATCTTTCCATTCCTTACAAGCCCAAGACGACCACTGGTATTCTTCTTCAATTATAGGTTGATACTTCTTTCTATCAGCCTCAGCAAGCTCCTTTAATTGGGCTTCAACGTTCTCAAATACTTTCAAAAAGAGAAGCCAAGACAACTGCTCAACATAATCATTAGGACCGACACCATCATCACGGCGTAAAATATCACAGACTTTTTTTATATCTGAACTAGAAAGTTGTTCCTTCATATTCCCCTTCCTCATATTCTATATTTAAAATCTCATCTTTTCCAATCCTCAACAATAATTTTTTTGCCTGAAAGCTTGAGGGTTAATTTTGGTTTTTTACGCCATGCACACCTCCAATAATACGTAGTATATACTACGTATTATTATGCTATAGTGCAATAGTTTTTAATATTCTCTTTCTGCTAATCCTTTGTCCAACAACCGCTGGTTTAAGAATATTCCTTTATTTAGAACAACCTGCGGGTCTTTTTCTCCTTTTAAGTAAAAGATATCTGTTAAATAGCGGTCATATTTATCACGGCCGTGGCTTTTGATTATAATAAAAGGCAAGCCTTTAAGCTCTCTGCTGACAAATTTAAAAGCTTTAAGGCCTTTTTGCGTGGTAATTCCCGGGGCATCTACTCCCCGAAATCTTATTTTCTGGTGAACCCAAGTTTTAAATCCGCAATCGACAATTACCCAGATGGTATCTCCGTCTATAATCTTTTTAACATAGGCCTTATAAGTGTATAGATGCCTATATGTAGCATTGGACTTAACAAGCTTGTAGCCTGTGCTTGTTTTAACTGTTTGGACAATTTTAGCGTTGAAATTGGCAACTTCTGTTTCATGGTAGATATTAAACCCGCAGTCTATAAGGATATTTTTGGCGTAATCGTCTTTAAATATGCTGTATGTATAAAGCCTGCCTTTAAAAACAGAAAGCCTTTTATGCCTTTTGCTTTTAGGCTTTAAGGTTTTAGCGCTCTTTTCTCTATCCTCTTTTATGAAGCTTTCTAACTCCCTTTTAGACCAATTTTCATTTGCAGCTTTGTGTTCAAGAATATTTCTTTGCCTTTCGTCTTTAATTGAGGTTAAAACCCTGTAATGGGACCAGTTAAGATTTTGAGATGGCTTTAGGTTTGGATAAGCGTTATAAAACTGTGTTATTTGATAAAGCAGGCGTTCTCCTATACTAAGGTCTTGTGAGAGCCGCGCATATAATTGCCTTCCATAATCAGCCCTGGTTTTATTCTCTAGAAGGTGCTTAGATATAGCTTCCCCTATTCTCCAGTAGGTAATAAGCTTTTGCTGATTATAGGCTTCTTTAGCCCGCTCTAAACCTTTGGCTATCTCATGCTTTATATGCTTTAGCAGTATAGAATACTTATCTTTTACAACAGGTAAGGCACTCATGGCAATAGTATAACATATATTGCACCCTGTGTGCAATAATCTAATTCTTCATCGAAGCAAGCAACACGCCCCCTAAAAACAAAAGTCTTTTCGCTATAAGGTGGAATGTCTTTGGGTGTTAAGAAGAAATATAAGATAAGAACTGACAAACAATTCTATACTAAATTCATTGGCTATATCTTAAAAAATAGGATTTATATAGACAAAATTGTCTAAAATAAAAAGTATTATGACAAGGAGCAAAAGATAAAGACTAAAAAGTATCTTTCACCGGTTTATTTATTTGTAGAAGTGCAATTATAAATATACCAGAGTTTCATCAGTATCAAATCATCGGACTAATAAAAGAAGAAAGATGGCATCGTTATTCTGTGCCTTATCTCGACCCATATTAAATACACAAATGGAACGCTAAAAACAATGGATATTGAGCCGGGGGTTACAAAAATTATCCCCTAATTGGCACAAATAAACGGCTTCTAGTATACCAATGGATAAGTGTGACTTTCCAAAATCGATAGAAAAGCCGGTTTTAGGTGAAAGTGACGAAACCAACCTATCTAAACTCAAAAATAAGCTCTAAGAAAACAAAAAGACGCAATCATAATTTCTAATGCCTATTTAGAGAATTTGGTTGGTGAAGATATGTTTTGTGGTAAAATAAAAAAACTTCGCGGATAAAAAGGCGAATAAAAAATTTTTTATAGAATGTCAAGTAATGTAAAATTTTGAACTATTTAATACTCCATTTAAGGATAAAAAAGGAATCACGATGCAAGAAAAATCAAGAACTTACAAAAATTCACCGAAAAGAGTCTACCTGCGGACCTTTGGCTGTCAGATGAATGAATATGATAGCGAACTCATTAAATCTATCTTAACAAATGCTGGGTATATCTTTATAGATAATGAACAAGAGGCTGATATTATATTACTTAATACCTGTGCCGTAAGAGAATCTGCCGTAAGAAAGATATATGGCCAAGTAAATTCTATACGTTATGCATTGAAAGACAAATCTGTTATTATAGGAATACTCGGATGCCTGCCTGTAAACCTTGGTAACGAGTTGTTTAAAATTAAACATTTTAATATAGATTTCATATGTGGCTCTGATAGTTATAGAAGACTTCCAGAGTTAATAGCAAACTCTTCTACAAATTCTTTAAAAAAAGAAAAACCACAAGATATTAACTTATCCGACTCTGAACTCTATTCTGGGATAGAACCCCTGAGAGAATCCGGAGTTGACGCCAAAATTGTAATCATGCGGGGATGTAATAATTTTTGTTCCTTTTGTGTCGTCCCATATACGCGCGGAAGAGAACGCAGCCGTTCTCCTTATGAAATAATAAAAGAAATAACTAATGCGACAAAACAAGGATATAAACAGGTAACATTGCTTGGACAGAATGTAAATTCCTATTACTATGAAGGAATAGATTTTAGCCGTCTTATGGAATTAATAGCTAAAATAGATGGAGTGGAGCGTATCCGTTTTACTTCCCCCCACCCTAAAGATTTATCTGAAAGGCTGCTTGAGGTAATGGCATCTAATCATAAGATATGCAAACATCTGCACTTACCGTTACAATCAGGAAATGACAGGATATTATCATTAATGAACAGATCATATACTCGAAAACAATATATTGATTTAGTACATAAAGCCCGCTATTATTGTCCTGATATTGCCCTTACTACTGATATAATAGTAGGCTTCCCTACAGAGACCGATGAAGAATTCTATGATACATATACACTTATATGTGAAGTTGAATTTGATGCGGCATTTATATTTAAATACTCCCAAAGAAAAGGTACTGATGCGGCACGATTGTATCCAGATGATGTCTCTGACGAGAAAAAAACAGAACGTATTGTAAAGTTAAACTCAAAACAAAAAGAAATCTCTTTGCAAAAGAATATAAACTATATTGGAAAGACAGTAGAGGTCCTTATAGAACAGGAATATACTAGCCGCTCAGAGAACGATATGCAGGGACGAACAGATACTAATAAAATAGTTATCTTCCCTGCGGGGAATTGGAAACAAGGAGATTTTGTTAAAGTAAAGATAACGGATGCCAGCCCACACACATTAAAGGGCAAGATTGATAACCGAAATTATGAAAAATAAAATAAAAAAAATAGCTATCCTAGGCCTACCAAACACCGGGAAAAGCCAAATATTTAATAATCTCACAGGCCAATACACATTAGTAGCCAATTATCCGTTTACTACTATTGAAATAAAACGTGCAATCTGCAATATAAAAGGTAATCAATATGAAGTCTTAGACACCCCTGGTCTGCACTGTCTATATATCCACTCTGAAGAAGAGATAATGGTAAGAGATATGTTGTTCTCAGAACAGCCTGATATAATTATACAGTGTATAGACGCAAACAGACTTAAACAATCTCTGACTTTAACAGCAGATTTGTTAGAGTTAAATATACCGATGATTATATCATTAAATGCTATAGATGAAACCTCTAAACAAGGAATGAAGATTGATACCAAGTCTTTGAGAAATATATTAGGAGTATCAATAGTAGAATCTGTGGCAATCAAAGGGATAGGAACTGAAGAATTAAAACAGGCTATCCTTGCACCTAAAGCTGGAACTCCTAAAGTGTCATACGGAGACATTATAGAAAAAGGGATACTAACCATACAAGAGAAACTGCCTGAGGATATCCCATATAAACGTAAAGCGGCTATTTTAATATTATTGAATGATAAATTCTGGATAAAGTATCTAAATAATAATTACTCTAAAGATATAATAGAAACGCTCAAAAATGAGGCGTATAAAATTAACCGCCAACTCAGAGGAAACATCAGCTATATTATTAATAACAGGCGCAATGTATGGATAAATAAAACCATAGCAGCCACAGTAAAAAAAGAGGGCACAATGCCTGCCGGTTTTGCACAAACGTTTGCAAAAATGTCTAGGCATCCCTTTTATGGAATACCAATACTTCTTTTCTTCCTCACTGTAACATTTTACCTTATAATTTTTGTAGCTGGAACAATAGAAAAATGGATGAATGTAATTATAGTGGTCCCGGTAATTAATCTTATATCATACATAATACCCAATGGTTTCTGGTATGACTTTCTTATAGGACACTACGGGATCCTTACACTTGGACTATTTAACGCTATTGTTACAGTACTTCCTATTTTATCTGTATTTTTTTTAATGTTTAGCTTCTTAGAAGATATAGGTTATATTCCTAATCTCTGTGTATTAGTAAAACGGATATTTGAGAAAATAGGGCTCACCGGGAAATCTATTATGCCTGTTATATTAGGGTTCGGATGTAAGACTATGGCAACATTAGTTACCCGCGGACTAAAATCCAAAAAAGAAAAGTTTATAGCCGTATATCTAATTGCATTTGCTATACCATGTAGTGCACAATTAGCTATAGATATGGCAATACTTGGAAGAATAGGATTCAAAGCGTTTCTTATTGCCTACGGCGTATTAGCATTTGTTGAAATAGCCGCTGGTTTTATCCTTAACAAAATATTAAAAGATGACAACAAGAGTTGTTTCATACAAGAACTTCCTGCTATACGTATGCCATCATTAAAAGTAATATTAACAAAAGTTTACTATAGGCTATACTGGTTTCTAAAAGAGGCTGTACCTATTTTTATTTCTGCTGCTATACTACTTTTTTTGTGTGAAAAGACAGGCATACTGTTAGCCATAAAAAATTTATTAAGGCCAATAGTAGTAGGCTGGCTAGGATTGCCTGTTAATATAGTAGATGTACTTATTCTAACCTTAGCCCGACACGAAGCTGCTGCTGGCCTATTGTTACATATGGTTGATGCAGGCGCATTAACCTACATCCAATGTATAGTATCAGTTGTTATCACAACCATGTTTGTCCCTTGTTTTGCGAATATAGTAGCTATGTGTAAGGAAATGGGGACCCGTAGGGGAATTTTGATGGCTATAATAATAAATATATCATCGTTCTTTTTGGCAGGCATACTAAACTGGATATTACTATTTACTATTAAGTAGAAATAGTATAATAATAAACTTTTATAATAATATAAAAACTTATAAATTTTGAGGATATAGATATGTGCAAACATCGCAAAGAAAAAGACGAACATCTCGAAAGGCTATGGAATATGAAAGAGTATAAAGAGGATTCCATCCATGACTTAAAAAACGCATTGGGGGAAGAATATAATGATGACATCTTAAATCAACTAGCCTCAGAAGGATTGGTGTTTATAAATAAAGAGACAGATAAAATAAGTCTTACCAAAGAGGGAGAAAAATACGCAAGACAGGTAATTCGTGCCCATAGGATAGCAGAACGAATGTTATATGACGTCATGGGAGGAGACTTCGAAATAGGGGCTTGTGAGTTTGAACATACGATAACCCCAGAATTAGTAGATAGTATATGCACCCTCCTTGGACATCCTAGACAATGTCCTCATGGTATGCCAATACCTGAAGGCGAATGCTGTAAAACCTCTGCAAGAATAGCACATAGTTCTGTCATTCCAGTTACAGAAATGCAAATAGGACAATCTGCTAAAGTAGCATATCTCCACAGTAAAAACGATCAACAATTACACAAAATTGATGGTCTACATATACGGCCTGGGGCGACCATAAAACTCCACCAAAACTATCCTACATACGTAATTGAATGTGAAAATATGAATGTAGCAATAGATGAAGAAGTCGCTAATGATATTTACGTATGGAGAAATCGTGACGAATATAAAAATACATACCTTGCAGCTGATGATACAAAAAAAGAGAATATAAATATTAAAAAAAGACGTTTTAAATTTAGGTTTGGCCTAAAACGTAAAAAATAAAACTAATGACTGTTCTATATACAGCTGTAAAATAATCTTTATTTATGAAACGAATAAAATCTATATTAGGAATACCCAAAAAAGATATAAGAGAAGTTTGCGTGCTAATTCCGTTCATTAGCAGATATATATTAAATAATTTTGGTATAGATAAGATGTCCAAAGGCTGGCCATATTTATCAGCAAGCACAAAATATTTCACCCTTATATATACAAGAGTAGGAACGACCTTTGTAGGAGATGCGGTATTATGCCTGCAACAAACACGATGTAAATACCTATTTTTTATAGGCACATGCGGCCTAGTTCTTTATAAAAAATCTGATATAAATATAGGCGACATAGTCTTACCATCCACCTCATGGGCTATGGAAAGTTTTTCTCAACTATTAAAAGGAGAATTTGAGCTTGCTCAAAAAAGTATGCCTGATAAATTTTTAATGGATGAATGTAAAAAATATTTTAACAAAGGTGAGATCCATATGGTATCATCTGCTACAATGGGGTCTTTACAGATGGAAGAGGAAAGTATTTCTTTCTTCAAAAAAAAAGACATAAGGGTTGTAGATATGGAGACATCCGCATTCCTCAACGCTGCAGCTAAAACCAATAAAAAGGCTACAGCGTTGTTAGTTGTATCTGATATTATAAAAGAAGTACCGTTTTATGAAAAACAAACCAACCAAAATAAAAAAGACATACAATATGCAATACGTAAAACTATAAATGCTGTTACTTATCTTGCAAAACGACTATCTTGCGACGGATGAAGTCTAGCCAACAGTATAGCCAGAAAAAAACCAATCGCCATCCATATAAATGCCCAAAATACCTCACTATTAAAATAATTAGGAATAATATTTATCTGTTCTACAGGAATAACCTTGCCATGATGTGTTTCAATAACACCAATTATTTTCTTCCACGGCCATATTTTATTAAGAGAACCTATCACAATACCAGTTAAAACAGCAACAGTCACATCATGATATTTATGAAAAAGCCAGCTCAAAATTCTTACAAATGTGACTATTCCAAATAAAATTCCCATTCCAAAACTAAAAAGTGCAATAAAATGCTGTGAAGTAAATGGAGAAGAAATTGCTTCTAGTATAAATTTATATTTTCCTAACAAGACCAATATAAACGCGCCTGATATACCCGGCAATATCATGGAACTAATAGAGACTGCCCCACTAAAGAATAGAAACCATACACTTTCAGGTGTAGATACAGGGACCATTCCACAGATAATATAAGATAAGAGAGCGGACAATATAACCGCTGATATCTTTGTTAATGTCCATTGTTTAATAACTTTTCCTATTATAGGCACAGTTGCTAATATTAACCCAAAAAAGAAAGAATTTATTAATACAGGTTCATTTTTTAAAAGCCATGTAATCACATGAGAAAGTGATAAAATTGCAGTTATGGCTCCCATAACTAACACCCCTAAAAATTTCCAAGACACCAAGGAAAATGCATCTTTTATTTTGAACCTCATTAGAAGTTGTATAAATTTGATATCAAACGATTTAATCGCATCTATAAGTTCCTCATAAATACCGAAAATAAAAGCAATAGTTCCTCCAGATATACCGGGGATAGCGTTTGCTATTCCTATACAAAAGCCTTGGAAAAAAACTGTAAGATAATATATTCCCCCCCTACTTTTCCCCATTGCCACTCCTGCTCAACCATTAATTCTATATTAATTTATCCGTCTTAATCCTAATTTTGGCTGTTAATTTCTTCCAACCACTTTTTCACATCATCAGAACATTGATAAGGGATATGGTTTCTTTTTAAGATTGCCTTATTGATCTCATCAATGTGTTTATTTTCCAGAATAATATGAGAATTATCTTCTGTTTCTATAACAGTATATTTTTCTGTTTTTTTTGCTTTAACTAACAACTGAACAAATTCCTTAAATGATTTAAATTTCTTGCCATTTACCTTTGATATAACCTCATTACTTTGACCGTAATAGCCTACATTGATATCATCCGGGAAGATATTAAGCAAAACCACTACCTGTTTACGTTTCTCTTTATTAAACCTACCTGGTCCAATTAAATAATAATTAAATCCAATAGGAGCTTTCTCCCACCAACGCCTGCCCCATGACTGCAACAGATCCACACTAAGTACAGTAAACACCATACCCCCAAATATATAATATGAAGGCTCTTTTATTGACCTAGGATATGGGACCATATTAATAACATGGTTAAGTTTTACTGATACTATCTTAGGTTTACCATCCCTAATTATCTTTAATAACAGATTATCGCCTATTTGTTTCTTAGTAATCAAATAAGTCATAGACAATCTCTCATCTTTTCTAAAAAGGAATGTCGCATCCTCTCCTATAGGGATCCCACCTATTTCAACTACAATATCTCCTTCTTTCAGCTTACCATATGCTGGAGTAAAAGGTATAACAGAAGAGACCAATACTCCCCCATGTGTATTATCTATTTTATAATATTTTCTAAGAGTAGGGTTTTCCGTTCCTTCAAACTCGATCCCCAATATAGGGAATCCATCGAAATGCCCATCCTTTATATCATCAAAAAAATGATTAATAATCGGCATAGGTATTATATAACCTATATTTTGCCCTGCATTTAATACCTGCATAGCAATTCCTATAAGTTTCCCATTTTTATCAATAACTGGTCCACCACTATTACCGGGATTAATAGCAGCATCTATTTGCACAGCTAACAAATCTCTCGAACTCTGAGAATACGAGGTAACCTCAATACGTGATACTACCCCCTTAGTAATAGAAAGTTTATCTCCCCCCTGAGGATACCCTATAACAGTAACTGTATCTTGCAAGTGAGGAAGTCCTCCATATTCTAAAGGCTCAACACCCTTAAAAAACTCCGGATCATCCACAGATAATAAGGCTAAATCACATTCATATCCTATAGCTTCAACATGTGCTATATACCTTTTGGAATCAGTATTCTTTTTTACCTGAATAAAAGTATGGTCAGCAACAACATGTGCATTAGTTAATATTTTATTACCCTTTATAATACATCCAGATCCGGTTACCATCTTCATCCCGTAGGATTGCCAAGGTTTATAGAAATCAATTCTATTTGATGCTACAAAAATTTTCACCACCGCATCATTAATATCCCTACATAAAGCAATTCCGGAATATATCAAAGAAAAAGCAAATAAAAAAATTAATACAAACATACATCGGTAAACATCTTTTCCAGAAATAAAACCTATCTTTTTATCCATTATCATCCTCCTTATAAAAACATACTTCACCATTTCCTTAAACAACTTATACTTAACATTATATATCAATCTATTCCTTCCATACCATGTGAATTACTAATAATTTCATCAAGCCCTATTAACTCATGTCTCAAAAATCTATCGATATCATCTAACTTACTTTTTAAATCATGGACTTCTTTACTATATCCTTTATCCAATCTAGTTTTATGCAATGATTTTTTTTGTAACAAAATAATTCTATCTTTCAAATTATAGAGTTCTTTTTGTAATATACTAACTTCTTCTTTAATCCCACATAATCTTTTTTCTTGATATGAAAAACCTGCTATTTTTTGTTGCAATTCTTCTATTTTCTGTTTAGCTTCATCCCTTTTTTTAACCATCTCTTCAAGTTTTGCTTTATATATATCCAACAACCCCTGCAACCTTCTAATTTCATCCTTCCCTAGACATTGTTTATCACAACTTTTATGATAGGCTAACTTTTTTAATTCTTTTATCTTATAATCCTTATCCTCAATTATCTTCTCGCTTAAAGCCATTCTTGCCTTCAACTCCATAACTTTAGCGTTAAGTTGTTTTACTACATCATTATCAGAAACACAACCATCTTTAGATAATTTTTCTTCACAAGAACAGGCCCCTAAATTCATAGATAATTGTTTTTTCAGTCTGACAATTTCCTGTTCCTGTTTTGTTATATATTCCTTGAGTTTATTAAACTGATTCAACAACTTATTCCGTTTTACATTATCTATATCTACATTAAATCTAGTTTTTTGTTTACTCCCATCCGAGTTTTGAAATACAAAAGTTTTCCTCTCTACTCTCTTACTTTTATAATTATTCTTTAAATAATAATGTCTATCAGAATAAAGCACCTTCCCTCTAGAATCATTTCTATCTTTTCTATCAATCTCTCCCTTATCCTGTTGTTTCAATATATAATATTTCTGTTTCAAAACCAATAACCTTTTCTTTAAAAACTCATTTTTATTCTCTATCACAAAATAAAGCCGGGACAAAACTCCTTTCTTTATTCCTAATATACCATCCTCTTGTATATATCCTTTTTCAGCAGGCACAGGCATATTAAAACCTCTATAATACGCATCCTCACCATATAAATCAAAACTAATATCCTTAATCTTCTTATGAGACCTTTTCCGCAAAACAACATTTATTTGCTTATTGTAATAAGCTATCCTCCTTTCCAAATTGCGTATATAATCTATCCCCGCCTTAATCTTCAATAAAAACATCCTGTCATTAATCTTAATATCTGGAGAATATATAAAATCAAATAAATCACTCTGTGCTTCCTTATTATTTATATCAAGTAATAGGGCATGAGCGAAATCGTCTATCGCTCCATATACATCACCACGTCCATATAACATTCGTCCATGCTGAATAAAACCAGAAATACTAATATCAGCATATAATATATCATTCAATGTTAATATATGCGAACACATTATTATTAATACAATATTTTTTACTATAAAAAAGGAATAATTATTTCTATCCATAAATTTATATTTTAAATACAAGCATTGCCCTAACCCCACCCTCTTCTCTATTACTTATCCGTATTATACCATGGTGTAACTCCATTATATTACGCGACACATACAACCCTAACCCTATTCCATCATTATAAGAAGAGGTAAAAAAAGGTTGAAATAATTTATCCATATCCTCTTCAGCGATACCACAACCAGTATCTTCAATGGTTACGACAACGATAATATCTCCTGATTTATAATCTGCCCCCTCTATAAGTAAAGTATCTTCAAATTCCTCTCGCAATTCTCTTGATATAGTCTTTACAATGAGGTCTCCCCCATCCGGCATAGCCTTTATTGCATTAAGTAGAAGATTTATTAACACCTGTTCAATTCTATTGCTATCTATAATAACCATAGGAATAGTTGGGTCTAAGTTTGTATTCAATATTATATTGTTTTTCTGAATATGATGATTAAGAAGAGATAATGTCCTTTCTATAACAGCATTTAAATCTGTTTTTTGTTTATTTAGCTTTTTAATCGCAGAAAAATCTAACAGATCTGAAATAATACTATTCGCTTTCTTTATAGCATACTTAATTTCATTCATTACCTCTTTACAATTTGCATCCTCAATACTAAGATTTTCCGAAAGATAAGCGATACCACACTCTATAGTAGAGAGAGGATTCTTTACTTCATGAGCTATGCCACTAGCAATCCCCCCTACAACCTTCATTTTCTCTGCATAGACCAATCGTTCTTGTTCTTTCTCTATCTTCTCATATGCCGTCTTTAACCTACGTTCCAATCGTTTGCGCTCCATAGCATAGCGTATAGATTTGTTTAAAGTATACGCGCTATACTTTCCTTTAACAAGAAAATCCTGAGCACCTTTAGCCAAAGCATCCAACCCACTTTCTTCATCATAGGCACCCGTATTTACTATAATAGCAGTATCTGGATAACTTTCATTAAGTTTAATCAGCGTATCAGGGCCGCTAACATCCGGAAGATTCAAATCCAAAATAACCACATCAAACTTATTCTTAACCAACTCATCTAATGCCTCCTGAAATGATGCTGTACTCCTTAGAAAAGAAGCATATTCATAAAGCATATATTCAAGCACTTTTCTGTCCACTTTATTATCTTCTACAATAAGCACTCTTATGGACTCATTAAACTTCTTATTTTCTTTATCCCACATATACTGTTTTCCTTTCTATCTATACGAAGTTTGATTAAACAACAAACTTTTCCACCAAAATACGAACTAAAAAAACTACTATACTACAAGATAAACCAATAACAACAAAAACTTCCCGAAAAAGTAACTTGGGTAGGGTTTAATCACCTTCTTTTATGCAAGGACTTATATATATAATTAAAATTACAATTACTATAAAAAATCAAAAAAGGTATGAAGCCCCAACTCTTATAGCATGCGAATGCCAATTAACCTCATTAAGGCGAGTTTCTATTGTAGTTCCATCAGAAAAAAATGTTCTATCAACCCCGGGATCCGTTTTCCACTGTTGAAAATCTGCATCAAAATTAATTCTCAAAGTATCTGTAATTTTATAATTACATCCTATACTAAAAACAAGACCTTCTCCACCATCAGCACTATGCTCAAAACTTTTAGGATGTTGTAAATCATCACGAAGATTCCAATTTGCGTCTCCATCATATTCAGGCCAATGATATTCAAAACGAAAAAAGCCTGATAAATTTTCCTTTTTACCTGAAACCTCAAATCCCAACCAAGGGCCTTTCCACTCTGCATTATAATTACTATGGAGCTCTGCTGGTAATGGTCCAAGGGCTGGTATTGTTTCTACTCCGTCAGTTATAATAAGATGTTGTTCGTGATGAGAATACCCAGCTAATAAAGTACACCACAACTCATTGGCGCTTAAATACTCATCATATTCACCATGACTTCCGAGATAAAACCTATATCCCCCTGCTACTGACAAATCAATGGCCTCACCGTCATCTGAACTATTGTTTGATCTAAAAGACTCTCCTGTTCGATTATTTCCCGAATAATCTGAATCCTGGTTTTCCCCTGCAAAGATATCACTATAAGCTACTATCCCATCAATAATAAAAGTATCATACAAAGAAAATTCTCCCTTAATTTTTATCTGAGACATCTTCAAATCCGACCAAGTAAGCTCTGATAAAATATTAGGTGTAGCAGTTCCAGTCAAATCACTGGCTATATTCCAATCAATATCATCACATCTATATCCTCCTACAACCTGTAAACTCCCTTTTATGGGCAACCTCTCGATCTGTATCTGTGAATCAAGCGAACCCCGATTTTTATCCCCATTATCTGTATTCAGCTTATGAGAAGAAGCTGGGGTATTTGAACCATAGCCTATCCTACTTAAATGACTTGGCCTATATACAGAAGAAAGTGTCGAAGGATAAGCACGGGATTCTTTTTTTCTATTAACTGCTCTTTCAACAATATCAAGGACTCTATTGATTTTATCTAATCTCTTAGAATCATACTTATTACCTACATAACCATCTGTATAACAAACATCTTTCCATGAAATCATATCTTCTTTGGATATAGTAGAAATAGAATCCAATTCTTTGGTAATAATTACATTTCTATCTTTAGCGGGAAAAACCTTTTCTGCTTTTACTTGTTTAATTATTATAAAATTTATTATGCCTAAAAAAATTATTATTTTTTTCATAGGAAATATTTTTAATAATATTATAATAAAAACAAAATATAACTATATTTTATTTTTTATTATATATACCTTAAAAAAATTTTCAACTTAAAACTAAATTTAGAAAAAAAATTATATTATAATTTTACTATATATAAATTTTATATAAACAATATTTCACGATCCCCATGAAACTATTCACCGTAACAACAATCATTGCATTAACAATATCATTTCTACCTCTCAGTTGTTTTTCAGCGGAAAACTCTACTGCCCGCGAGCTAATAAAACGTTCTGATGAACTTATGCGCGGGAAATCTATAGCAGGAATATACTCTATGGAAATAAATACCCCTAGATGGAAAAGAAAACTTTCTTTGCAAGTATATAGCCTTGGACGTGAAAAGATATTTATAAGGATATTATCCCCTGCAAAAGAAGCGGGGATAGCTACCCTTAGGATAAAAAACGAGATGTGGAACTATCTTCCATCCGTAGAAAGGGTAATCAAAATTCCCCCATCAATGATGTTACAACCATGGATGGGCAGCGACTTTGCAAACGATGATCTTGTTAAAGAAAGCAGTATAGTAAATGATTACACTCATAAAATAATATCTGAACAGGATATAGACGGGCATCCTGTATGCAAAATAGAACTCATCCCTAAACCAAATGCAGCGGTTATATGGGGGAAGATAATATATTGGGTCAGAAAAGACGACTATATTCCACTGCGAGAAGAATTTTATAATGAAAAGATGGAATTAATAAAACTACTTGAATATTCTGACATAGGCAAAGTATCCGATCGTATAATTCCACGAACATGGAAAATGAAATCCATCATAAAGCCAAATCATTACACTATTGTAAAACTGGTTAATGTAAAATATAATACACCTATTGACGAAAGCATATTCACACTAGCAAACCTAAAAAAATTGCAATAATGTATACACAAATAAAAATAGCATGGCGTAATATTATAAGAAATAAACGTCGCTCCAGCCTCACCATATCTGCCGTAGGATTTGGACTAGGTGCTCTCATTTTTTTATGGGCATTTGTAGACGGTGCACATTTCCAAATGATAGAAAACTACACCTCACTACTTTGCGGGCACATCCAAATCCATGAAAAAGGCTACCGAGAAAATCCAAAATTAGAATTATATATAGAAAATAGCGACAAGATTATTAAACAAATAAAAAAAATACCACTTATAAAAGCAATAACAAAGCGAATAAAAACAGCTGGACTTATTAGTTCCGCAGAATCATCTGCTGGTGTGACTATACTAGGAATAGAACCAGATAAAGAAAGACTAGTAAGTAGCATATCCCGACATATCAGTTCCGGGAAAATGTTCAATAAAAATGATGACAAGACTATCATTATAGGAAAGGATTTAGCCAAAAATCTTAATGTATCATTAGGAGAAAAAATAGTGATTATGTCTCAAGCACTCGATGGAAGCATTGCAGCTGGAGCATACAAACTAGCTGGCATTTTAAATACAGGCGTAGATGAAATAGATAAAGGCATAGCACTGATTAGCCATAAAGCAGCAGAAGAACTATTTTATATGAATGATAAAACATCAGAGATAGCAATACGGCTAAAATCAGCAGAATACGTAAAAACTGCATCTGAACAAATAAAGGAAAAGTTAAAAATGAACCAAAATCTGGAAATATCAACATGGGAAGAAATATCTCCTATGCTCCAGCAATGGATAGAATTTGATAAAGGTTTTATAATAGTAATAGTATTTGTTGTTATAATAGTAGTAGGGATAGGTATACTAAATACAGTATTAATGGGAGTTCTGGAAAGAAAACGAGAATTTGGTATACTCCTTGCAATAGGATGTCATAGAAGAGAAATAGTCTGCATGGTAGCATGGGAATCAATCTTTTTAGGTATCATAGGGACTATAATGGGACTACTATTAGGGACAAGTATAAGTTTATATTTTTCCCATGTTGGTATAAATCTAAAACTATTTGCCAATGCTTTAAATTCTTTCTATATAGATTCATTTATATATCCCAAATTAATAGCAACCCATATTTTATTTTCCATATCTTCTGTATTAATAACAAGTATTTCTGTATCAATATATCCTGCATTTCATGCAGCGAATTTAAACCCAATAGAGGCAATACGTAGTGTATAAAAAAATAGCTATCAAAAACTTTAACCTAGACACTCCAGATATAACAGGAGAAGTATAGATGAATCTTATAAAAACAATAAATCTAAAAAAGACATATATAACAGGCAAAGACATTACCACAGATGCCTTAAAAGGTATAACCCTTGAAATAGACACAAAAGAATTTCTAGCCATAGCAGGGCCATCCGGTTCAGGGAAAACATCTTTATTAAATATACTTAGTGCCCTGGATATGCCTACATCAGGGAAGGTCTTATTTGAAAATAAAGATATAACAGAAAAAGATATAAACCAGCTTGCAGACTTCAGACTTAACAAAATAGGATTTGTATTTCAGTCATACAATCTCATTAATACCCTCACCGCATTTGAAAACGTAGAATATATTATGCTCCTTCAAGGTAGACCTACTGCAGAAAGAAAAGACAAAGCTGAGGCAATACTAAAACGCGTAGGATTAGGAAACTACCTTAATCGCTTTCCAAATGAAATGAGTGGAGGGCAACAGCAACGCGTAGCAGTAGCTAGGGCAATCGCAGCGGAACCAAAAGTAATAATAGCAGACGAACCCACAGCTAACCTTGACTCAAAAACAGCAGGTCTACTTATGGATCTAATGTTAGAACTTAATGAAGAAAAAGGTATCACCTTTATATTCTCAACCCACGACCCAATGATTATGAAAAAAGCGAAAAGAATTATCAAATTAAAAGATGGACTAATAGAGAAATGAAAAAGCTCCCATACATATGGAACTTAACATTACTCCTAACAATAATTCAAGTATCTAGCGCATCAGCATCTTTTTTCTTAAAAAAAATCAAAATCAACGGATACTACAAAAATATCATAGCCTCTTCAAAGACCACCGATACAAAAGAAAGATTTTTCTACAACCTAAACCGACTAAGACTAAAACTTAACAGCTCCATTAGCCACTCATGGCAAATAAACCTCACCATAGATAACGAGGCAATTATAAATGACTTTGCAAATACATCTGATTTTTCTATTATACGATCGCGTATGCAAGATAAGCTATCAAGTGTTGATATAGATAAAGTTAGCCGTGATGATAGCCATCTTTACATAAGACATTCTTTATCCAGGGCATATCTAAAATACTATTCCAAAGGTCTTCAAGTAACGATAGGCAAACAAGCTATTGACTGGGGTAAAATGCGTTTCTACAGTCCACTAGATATATTTAATCCTATAGGAGCAATAGACATAGAACACGATGAAAAGATAGGAGTGGATGCCTTAAATGTTAACTTTTCCACAGGAGCATTCTCAGGCATAAATATAATAGCTGCACCCGGCAGAAATGATAGCGAAAATAGCTTTGGAGTCAAATTATACCATAATCTTGGAACATATGACAGTTGTTTTATT
>CAZHWM010000015.1:0-2481 GCA_964535935.1 uncultured Planctomycetales bacterium | reverse complement strand
TATGGAGCGTATGGAGAGGATTACAAGGATTAAACAGGAAGAGCGGCTTATAGTAAAAAAGATAGGAGAGTCAAATGTTGATGCAAGAATAGTGACTTACTTTGATCCAAAGGGATTGATTACAGAGCAATATAAAATACTTCGTACAAACATCCTTTCATTAAAGTCTGTAAAACGACCTAAATCTATAGTTATTACAAGTGCAATTCATTCTGAAGGAAAAACAATCACATCTTTAAACCTAGCTGTTTCAATGTCTCAGGCAGTACGTAAACCCAAAATACTACTCATAGATGCAGATATGCGTAGAGGTCGTATAGCAAAATATCTTGGAGTTAATCAGGAGGTTGGGTTATCAGAACTTTTACAAGGTAAGGCAACCCCTTCAGAAGTAATGTTTAATATAGATATAGATAATCTCACCTTTATATCCTCAGGAGAAACTCCTGACAACCCTGCTGAGCTGTTGGGATCAGATACTATGTCAAAGTTACTTTCAGATATGAGGCAGAAATTTGATTATCTTCTTATTGATACACCACCTATTATACCAGTAACTGATTCTGGCATTGTTGGTGCACAATGTGATGGGGTTGTGATAGTTATTCAAGCAGGGCGAACCCAGCGGGGTGTGGTCCGCAGGGCAGAAGAACTTTTATATCAGGCACATTCCAAAATATTAGGGCATGTGTTGACTAATATAGAATACCATTTGCCAGAATATATATACCGATATTTATAAAGGTTTATATCCCTACCGTTTATAAAAATTTGTCAGATAGATTTATATTGAATGATGATATATATAATCGAACGAGGATAGCCCTACGAGGCCGATTTATTTTTTTCAAAATAGTGTAAGTTAAAAGACATAGCAGCAAGGATAATGGGCCAACACTTAGAAATTAGTTCGTCCGGATGTAAAAAAACATGATGTTTAATTGAAAAGAAATAAAAAAATAAAAAGAAAAGGATGCGTATACGATAATAGTTCGATGTCAACAAATATGTCTTTAGGAGAGGCAAAAGAAGGGAGAAGAATTAATAAAAGAAATATAAATATAACAGGCAGTTGTACCTATACAAAAACAATATTCTCAGGATTTTAATGATTAACCAAGTAAATTTTGTAAACAAATAGATGTTTAGAAGTATTAGCAGTTGAGGTTATGGTGATGATACCGTGAGAGAAAAATATCAGGTCATCAAAAAACATGGGTAAAGCTCCCATAGGATTATTTGCGGTAACTATTTAAAATAGTTCAAATTATAGAAAAATATATAAATATATATAAGATGAATTTGACAAGGGAAAAACATGATGTGCCGGCAGTAGTTTTAGGGATGTCAGTTAATGGACTTGGTGTGGTTAGGAGCCTTGCAAGAGAAGGAATAAAGGTATATGCTGTTGATACTAGAGATGATATAGCTGCCATGCATACTAATTATGCGGAATGCCTTTTATGTCCTGATGTATTAAAGAAGCCGATACAATTAAAGTTATTTTTGTTAGATTTAAGCGCGCGTATAGGAACATCTCCTGTGCTGTTTGTTACCAGTGACGAGTATAATGAATTTTTAAGCCGTAATAGGGCTGACCTCATGGATAGATTTAAATTTGTAATTCCCCCAGCAGATCTGATGGAAAGATTATTTAGCAAAAAAGCCCAATATGAACTTGCTGTTGAACATAATGTCGCTGTCCCTAACACTTTCTTGCTAGAAGATATCTATGAATTGGATAAGATAGTTCAGAAATTAGAATATCCTGTGATTATAAAAGCAGAAAATACCTGTGGATGGAGGATGCGTTTTGGAGATATTAAAGCTATTGTGGTAAATAACGCTAATGAGTTGAAAGAAAAATATATAAAAATAACCAAAGATAAAGATATCTCTGTATTAATACAGGAGATAATACAGGGAGAAGACAGCCGACATTATAAAATATGTGCATATCTTAACAGGAATAGTCAACCGCTTTTGATATTCACATTGCAAAAGATACGACAATATCCATCTTATTTTGGAACAACTTCTAGTGTTGTAAGCATATGGGAACCTGAAGTAGCAGAAGTTGGAGTAAACTTTATGAAGGCAATCGGGTATCAGGGAGTAGGTTCTATAGAATTCAAGAAAGATTTAAGAGATAATAAATTTAAGATGATAAAAATAAACCCAAGATTTTGGGCACAAAATAGTCTTGCTGCTGCATGCGGGCAAAATTTTGCACTCACTGCATATCTTGATGCACTAAATATGGAAGTAAAACCAAAAGCTACTTTTAAAGAAGGGATAAAATGGATAGCCTTTGACGCTGATTGTGCCTCATTTTATGGCTACCATAAAGAGGGTAAGATAACATTATGGGAGTGGTTATTTAGTATCTTAAAAGGCAAAAAGGTCTGGGCCTGTTGGGCAGTTGATGACCCTGTTCCATTCCTTTATGCTACCAAGTGCGGATGGGTGCTGATAAAAAAA